>NZ_JACART010000006.1:0-614017 GCF_013386445.1 Pseudomonas sp. P7759 | reverse complement strand
CTGCACCACCAGCCGCCCCGCCGCCGCCACTTGCCGCACGAATTGCTGAGGCGTCGAGTGCTTGGCGATCAGCGAGGCCAGGTGGCCGTTGTCGGTGACGATGCCCGTCGGGGTAACGCCGTAGAGCTGGCTCTCCAAGGTGCTGCCGGAAAAGCTGTACTTGAGCCGCGCGCCGTCGCGGGTACTCAAGTAAAGTACGCGCAGCGGGTGAGTCGGCCGGCGCGACTCGGCAATGGCCGACGCCAACTCTCCCGTCGAAATGAAGCTTTCGTACAACCAGTGTTGCTCGATCTTCAAGCCCAGCGGGGGGCGAGGCGCATGGCAGACGCCGAAGGGCACGTAGCCCGTCGGCAGGCCATTGAACAGATGCTGCCGGGATAATACCGGCAGGCCTGGGCGCAGGGCCACGGGGCGGGTTACTACGTAGGCGTCGGCCTTGAGTGACTTGAGGATGAACGACAATCCCCCCCCGCTTGCTGCTTGCTGGTCTTGACCATAGGTGGCAGCCGAATCGGCATGCTCGAATACCCAGCTGTAGGTCGGTGGCACCGGCGCTGCAGGGGTAAACGAGCGGTAGGCGGACCACATGCTCGGGATCTTGCCCAGCGAACCACCCCAGGCAGGGCTGCTTTGCAGCACATGCAACTCGCCCAGGCGTACCAGTTTGCGGACCATTTCAACCACGCTGCCATCAAAGCCATCCAGCTGCGGCTTGAAGCTTTGCACACGCAGGGCCTCTCTCAGGAACCCGCTGAAATCGCGCTCCAGTTGAGTGTCGCTGCGCACGTATTTGATCAGCGATTCAAATGGACTTGAGTAATACAAGGCGGGAACTTTGACGCCAGCGGTCAGGAAGCTCGCGGTGAACTCATAATTGGGCGTACTCAAGTAGAGCTTGGCTTCATCCTCCAGCGACAGCTTTTTGCCCTGCTGCACCTCATCGTCCGTCCGCCCCCCCAAACCCTGTTTGGCGGTCTCGAGGATATTCGGCATCAGCACCACAAGCCCGGCATAACGATACCCGGTCGGCAGGAACAGCTCGGTGACAATCTTGCCGTCAAAGGTGAGACCCAATTGGCGGCTCAGCGCGGACTCACCGATGGCGGCCGTCGACACGAAGAGGTCATCGTCACGTTGCAGAACGTAGCCGAGCTGCAGCGCTTCCCGCGCATGCGGGCGCTCATGCAGGTAGCGCGCAGCATCGTCGGCCGTGATAAAGGCCGGGCTCATGGTTTTTTGCAGTTGCTCAAAGGAGGCCTGGGCCAGCACGCCTTCCGACGGCGGGTCTGTCGGCCGCTGAAACGTCACAATCTCGCCAATCCCCAGCATGCTCTGGGCAAACTTCACCAAGGGCAGCGTCTCCTCCCTCAATTGATTTTCGATAGCCACGCCATCAACGTCGAGGTAGCGGGTTTCTGCGTCCGTGCCGGAATACTGGTAGGCCCAGAGCCGACCGTCCCAACCACGCAGGACCAGGCGCATTTTAGGTTCGCGGCTGTACAGCGTGGGGGCCGCCCTCACTTGCCCGTCCACGGCGGCCAACAGTGTCGGGGTGAAGAATGACGGACGCAGCCACGTCCCGGCGGTGCCCAGCCGACAGTAGACGGCACTGATACGGAAACCGGACGGTAGCCTCACACCGCCATCCGCGCGCGTCGGGAACAGGTGCGACGGGGCAGTCAACTCGCTGCGCTCCCAGGCCTGGGTGGGCACGATGTATTCATCTTTGCCGAGGGCCTTGAGCTGGTAGCCAAACATCGGCTCCGGACCTTCTGGCAAAAGATGCCCCAGGCCAGGGGTGGATGCGATTTTCGAAAACAGTGGCTGCATCCCCGCATCGCTCAACGGGGTGCCCAGTTTCCAGCTCCCGGTAACGCGCCCACGCTCACCGCCCCAGGCGCTGGTGGCCACGACGACCGTCAATTCACCCGCGTCGGCCAGCAGCGCAATGAAATCGTCGAAGGCGTGCAACTTCTTGTAGTTATCCAACGTTATACGCTTGCGAAGCTCACGCTCCTTGGGCGAATCGCTGGTCACATATTTGAGCAGCCCGCCATCAGGCCCAGACAAGTAATGGGCAGCCACGACCGAGCCTAAATCGATGATGAATCGCGCGTCGTGGTAAGAAAAAAACCCTCTGAGAATGCTGCGTTGCGCCTCCGTCAGCGAGATGTTTTTAAACTTCTCGTTGTCGTCAGGATGTGAGTGATAAAACGCGTAGGGGGCATAGCCGGGCGGCAGCAACATCTTGCCCTTATCGTCCAGGGCAATCACGTCAGACGGGGTGAACTCATTCGCGCCGCCGCGCAGCGGCGTCGAAGCATAAAAGCGCCCAGCTTTGCGAAGGATCGCGCCGCCGTATTCTGCATCGCGCCTGTCGATGCGCTGGTGCGCCCAGAACGCGGCGTCATCGGCATTGACGAAAGGCCCTTCGAGGGCCAATTTTGCTTCCAGCGCAAGCGCGGGTGGGTCGGATGGGTACTGGTCATCCTCATTCATCATGGGCTCCATTCAGGACAGTGGTTAAGGTTCCACCATCCTCGGTCGGCCACTGCCCGAACGTGCGCTACATAATGTTCAGCAGGCACCACAACAGCACATCGGTGTGCACGCGCCCGCCCAGCAAGCGCCACAATGGTGCGCGCCATGCCCCTCGCCGCACCTCTGCGCCCCTTGCCTGCCAGGCTTTTACGACTTCGGCACAGCCTTTGCTATCTCCTCTTTATCAGCCATCCAAAAAAAATCGGTCACGGAGATTGCACCATGAAGCGTCGCAGCTTGATCAAGGCTTTCACTCTCTCGGCATCCATTGCCGCCATGGGCATGACCTGGACGATCCAGGCCGCCGAGACCATCAAGGTCGGCATCCTGCATTCGCTGTCCGGCACCATGGCCATCTCCGAAACCTCGCTTAAAGACATGGCGCTGATGACCATCGACGAGATCAACGCCAAGGGCGGGGTGAACGGCAAGATGCTCGAACCGGTGGTCGTCGACCCGGCGTCGAACTGGCCGCTGTTCGCCGAAAAGGGCCGGCAGTTGCTGACCCAGGACAAGGTGGCCGTGGTGTTCGGCTGCTGGACTTCGGTGTCGCGCAAATCCGTGTTGCCGGTGTTTGAAGAACTCAACGGCCTGCTGTTCTACCCGGTGCAATACGAAGGCGAAGAGATGTCGCCGAACGTGTTCTATACCGGTGCGGCGCCGAACCAGCAAGCCATCCCCGCCGTGGAATACCTGATGAGCGAAGAAGGCGGCGCGGCCAAGCGCTTCTTCCTGCTGGGCACCGACTACGTGTACCCACGCACCACCAATAAGATCCTGCGCTCGTTCCTGCATTCCAAAGGCGTCGCGGATAAAGATATCGAAGAGGTCTACACCCCGTTCGGCCATGCCGATTACCAGACCATCGTGGCCAACATCAAGAAGTTCTCCGCCGGCGGCAAGACCGCTGTGATCTCCACCGTGAACGGCGACTCCAACGTGCCGTTCTACAAGGAACTGGCCAACCAGGGTTTGAAGGCCACCGACGTACCGGTGGTGGCGTTCTCCGTGGGTGAGGAAGAACTGCGCGGCATCGACACCAAGCCGCTGGTGGGCAACCTCGCCGCCTGGAACTACTTCCAGTCGGTGGAGAACCCAGTGAACAAGAAGTTCGTCGCCGACTGGAAAGCCTACGCCAAGAAACACAACCTGCCGGGCGCCGACAAAGCCGTGACCAACGACCCGATGGAAGCCACCTACGTGGGCATCCATATGTGGGCGCAGGCGGCGGAGAAGGCCAAGTCCACCGACGTCGACAAAGTGCGTGAAGCGCTGGGCGGGCAGACGTTTGCCGCGCCGTCGGGCTTCACCCTGACCATGGACAAGACCAACCACCACCTGCACAAGCCGGTGATGATCGGCGAGATCCAGGCGGATGGACAGTTCTCGGTGGTATGGCAGACCCAGGAACCGATCCGCGCCCAGCCGTGGAGCCCATACATTCCGGGCAATGACAAGAAGCCGGATTACGCCGTGAAAAGTAACTAAGCCCGACTCGGTCTAAAAAATGTGGGAGCGGGCTTGCTCGCGAATGCGGTAGATCAGTGACAGATACATCGACTGACACACCGCATTCGCGAGCAAGCCCGCTCCCACACTGTCCGCGCACGATCAGGACACTTGTATGCCTACTGCCTTTTACCGCTTCATCCTCGCCATCCTGCTGTTGCTGCCTTTCGCCGCACACGCCAGCGACGCCGAAGACTTCCTGGCCGCCAACCCGGCCCAACAAGCCAAGCTCCTGCAAGACTGGGCCGCCCAGCCCGATCCGGCACGCATCGAGTTGGTGGATGCCCTGCAACAAGGCCAACTCACGCTCAACGGTGAAACCAAGACCGTGCGCCTGAACAATCGGCTGCGCGGGCTGATCGACAACGTCCAAGCCAGCCAGCAACTGCTCGCCGCCGACCCCAAGGTGCGCCTCGCAGCCGCACAAACCCTGCAAAAAAGCGCGCAACCCGCGCAGCTGAAATTCCTTGATCAGCAAGTCGCCAGCGAGACCAACGAGGACGTGCATACCGCCCTCAGCCTGGCCCTGGCCAACCTGCAACTGGTCGACCCTGACCCGGTCGTGCGCCTCGCCGCCGTGCGTTTGCTCGGCAACACCGGCGACCCGCTGGCGCGCACACGCCTGGAAGCCTTGCTCGCCCCCGGCGTAGAAACCGATGCCGCCGTGCACACCGCCGCCGAAACCAGCCTGGCCCAGGTCAAGCGCAAACTGATGTTCGGCGAGATCCTCGGCCAGGCCTTCAGCGGCATGTCCCTGGGTTCGATCCTGCTGCTCGCAGCCCTCGGTTTGGCGATCACCTTCGGCCTGCTCGGCGTGATCAACATGGCCCACGGCGAAATGCTGATGCTCGGCGCCTACTCCACCTATGTGGTGCAAATGCTGATGCAGCGTTATGTGCCGCAAGCCATCGAGTTCTACCCGCTGATCGCGCTGCCGGTGGCGTTTTTTGTCACCGCCGCCATCGGTATGGCGCTGGAGCGCACGGTGATTCGTCACCTGTATGGCCGGCCACTGGAAACCCTGCTCGCCACTTGGGGCATCAGCCTGATGTTGATCCAACTGGTGCGCCTGGTGTTTGGTGCGCAAAACGTCGAAGTGTCCAACCCCGCGTGGCTGTCCGGCGGCATTCAAGTGCTGCCCAACCTGGTGCTGCCGTACAACCGCATCGTCATCATCGGCTTCGCGCTGTGTGTGGTGGTGCTGACCTGGCTGCTGCTGAACAAGACGCGCCTGGGCCTCAACGTGCGCGCCGTGACCCAGAACCGCAACATGGCAGCGTGCTGCGGCGTGCCCACCGGGCGGGTGGACATGCTCGCGTTTGGCCTGGGTTCAGGCATCGCAGGCCTGGGTGGCGTGGCGCTGAGCCAGATCGGCAACGTCGGCCCGGACCTGGGCCAGAGCTACATCATCGATTCCTTCCTGGTGGTGGTCCTTGGCGGTGTTGGCCAGTTGGCCGGTAGCGTCATGGCCGCCTTCGGGCTGGGCATCGCCAACAAGATCCTCGAACCCCAGATCGGCGCCGTGCTCGGCAAGATCCTGATCCTCGCGCTGATCATTCTGTTTATCCAGAAACGCCCGCAAGGACTCTTCGCACTGAAAGGACGGGTGATCGACTGATGAACCAGCCATTGATGCTTACCGCCACGCAGAAAGTCGGGCCCAAGGTGACGATTGCCGTGGGTGCGGTGATCCTGATCCTGCTGCTGGCGCTGCCGTTGCTGTCGCTGCTGCCCGCCGACAGCGCCTTTCATATCTCGGCCTACACCCTGACGCTGGTGGGCAAGATCCTCTGCTACGCCATCGTCGCCCTCGCCCTGGATTTGGTCTGGGGCTATGCGGGGATGTTGTCCCTCGGCCACGGCTTGTTCTTCGCCCTCGGTGGGTATGCGATGGGCATGTACCTGATGCGCCAGGCGTCCGGCGATGAGCTGCCGGCGTTCATGACCTTTTTGTCGTGGACCGAATTGCCGTGGTACTGGGTCGGCACCGAGCACTTCCTCTGGGCCATGTGCCTGGTGGTGCTGGCGCCGGGTTTGCTGGCGCTGGTGTTCGGTTTTTTTGCCTTCCGCTCGCGGATCAAGGGCGTGTATTTCTCGATCATGACCCAGGCCCTGACCTTCGCCGGGATGCTGTTGTTCTTCAGGAACGAGACCGGCTTTGGCGGCAATAACGGCTTCACTAATTTCCGTAGCATCCTCGGTTTCGGCATTACCGAACCGGGCACGCGGGCGGTGCTTTTTGTAGCGACGGTGCTGTTGCTGGTGGTCAGCTTGTTTATCGGCTGGCGCTTGGCAAAGAGCAAGTTCGGCCGGGTGCTGACCGCACTGCGTGACGCCGAGAACCGCCTGATGTTCTGCGGCTACGATCCGCGCGGTTTCAAACTGTTCGTGTGGGTACTGAGCGCAGTGCTGTGCGGGTTGGCAGGAGCGTTGTATGTGCCGCAGGTGGGCATCATCAACCCCAGCGAAATGTCACCGACCAACTCCATCGAAGCTGCCGTATGGGTCGCTCTGGGCGGGCGCGGCACGCTGATCGGCCCGCTGCTGGGCGCTGGCGTGGTCAATGGCATGAAGAGCTGGTTCACCGTGGCGTTCCCGGAATACTGGCTGTTCTTCCTCGGGGCGCTGTTCATCATCGTCACCCTGTACCTGCCCAAGGGCGTTATCGGCCTGCTGAAGAAATGAGGAACGTCATGCTTGAACCTATTTTCGATGCGGGCGCCGGCCGCGATGCCATCGGTATTGGCCAGGCGGCCGGCAAAGGTCTCAACACCCGCCACGGCACCATCCTGAGCCTGGAAGACATCAGCGTGAGCTTCGATGGCTTCAAGGCGCTCAACAACCTGAATCTCTACATCGGCGTCGGCGAACTGCGCTGCATCATCGGCCCCAACGGCGCGGGCAAGACCACGCTGATGGACGTGATCACCGGCAAGACCCGGCCCAGCCACGGCACCGCCTGGTTTGGCGAAAACCTCGACCTCACCCGCCTGAGCGAAGTGCAGATCGCCCAGGCCGGCATCGGCCGCAAGTTCCAGAAGCCCACGGTGTTCGAAGCCCTCAGCGTGTTCGAAAACCTCGAACTGGCGCAGAAGACCGACAAATCCGTGTGGGCCAGCCTGCGCGCACGCTTGAGTGGCGAGCAGAAAGACCGTATCGATGAAGTGCTCGACACCATCCGCCTGACCGCTTCGGCCCAGCGCCAGGCGGGGTTGCTGTCCCACGGCCAGAAGCAATTCCTGGAAATCGGCATGTTGCTGATGCAGGACCCGCAACTGTTGCTGCTGGATGAACCGGTGGCGGGCATGACCGATGCCGAAACCGAATTCACCGCCGAACTGTTCAAGCGCCTGGCGGGCAAGCACTCGTTGATGGTGGTGGAACACGACATGGGCTTTGTCGGTTCGATTGCCGACCACGTCACCGTATTGCACCAAGGCAGTGTGCTGGCCGAAGGGTCGCTGGAACAGGTGCAGGAAAACGAGCGCGTGATCGAAGTGTACCTGGGCCGCTAAAGCGCTTTATGCGGACACTGGCTTTTGTGGTGAGCGGGCTTGCCCCGCGCAGGGCAAGCCTGCTCACCACAAAAGCCAGGCACCTGCCCGATTTCAGGAGGTTTTGAGAATGCTGCAAGTCGACAAGTTGCACCAGTACTACGGCGGTAGCCACATCCTGCGCGGACTGTCGTTTGACGTGAAGATCGGCGAAGTGACCTGCCTGCTCGGCCGTAACGGCGTGGGCAAGACCACCCTGCTCAAGTGCCTGATGGGCTTGCTGCCGGCCAAAGAAGGCGCGGTGAATTGGGAAGGCCGCGCCATCACCGGGTTCAAGCCGCACCAACGCGTGCACGCGGGTATCGCCTACGTGCCACAGGGCCGAGAAATTTTCGGGCGGCTGACGGTGGAAGAAAACCTCTTGATGGGGCTCTCGCGCTTCCCCGGTTCGCAGGCCAAGGAAGTCCCGGCATTCATCTACGAACTGTTCCCCGTGTTGCTGCAGATGAAACATCGGCGTGGCGGCGATTTGTCCGGCGGCCAGCAGCAACAGCTCGCCATCGGCCGCGCGTTGGCCAGCCGCCCGCGCTTGCTGATCCTCGACGAACCCACCGAAGGCATTCAACCCTCGGTGATCAAGGAGATCGGCGCGGTGATCAAGAAACTGGCGGAGCGCGGCGATATGGCGATCCTGCTGGTGGAGCAGTTCTACGACTTTGCCGCCGAGTTGGCCGACCAATACCTGGTGATGTCCCGTGGTGAAATCGTGCAGCAGGGCCGAGGTGAAAATATGGAAAGTGAGGGTGTGCGCGGCCTGGTAACCATCTAATCTGTAGCCTCCTAACGATAAGCTCTTTGCCATGAACCTGCCCGTTACTCCTGCCCTGTTCACCCCCAGCTGGCACGCCGAGCTGGAACTCGGCTACGCGCGTTTCGGCGACACCACGCGGCCGGTGATGCGCCGCCACCTCGGCCCGTTGCGCGTGCAAAAACACCTGTACGCCGAAGGCCCCGAGGTGTGCCAGCACATCATCGTGCACCCGCCCGGTGGCATTGCCGGTGGTGATCGCCTGGACATCAGCGCCCATGTCGGTGCAGGCGCCTGGGCCCAGTTGACCAGCCCTGGCGCAGCCAAATGGTATCGCGCCAAGGGCCCTGCGTTCCAGCAGTTGGACCTCACCGTGGAAGCCGGCGCTACGCTGGAATGGCTGCCCCAGGAAACCATCGTGTTCAGCGCCGCCCAGGCCGAACTCACCACGCGCATCGAACTGCAAGGCGATGCGCGCTTGTTCTACTGGGATGTGGTCGCCCTCGGCCGCCCGGCCAGCGGCGAGCGTTTTGAGCTTGGCCACTTTCAATCACACCTCGATATCCGCCGCGACGGTCAGTTGCTCTGGCATGAACGCCAGCGCATTGTCGGCGCCGACGGTTTGCTCGATTCGCCCATCGGGCTGGACGGGCAACCCGTGTTTGCCACGTTGCTGCTGACGGCCGATATCGACCCTGAATTACTCGACACCTGCCGCGCCCTGCCCCACGCAGTGCGCGGTGACCTGACCCAATTGCCGGGCCTGCTGGTCGCCCGCTGCCTGGCCAGCGAAGCGCTGCATGCCCGCGCCTGGCTGATCGATTTATGGCGCCTGTTACGCCCCGCCGTGCTGGGCCGTGAAGCCGTCCCCCCCCGAATCTGGAGTACCTGAACCATGGACCTGACCCCACGGGAAAAAGACAAACTGCTGATCTTCACCGCAGGCTTGGTGGCCGAGCGCCGTCTCGCGCGCGGCGTGAAGCTCAACTACCCGGAAACCATCGCCTACATCTCCGCCGCCCTGATGGAAGGCGCCCGCGATGGCCGCACCGTGGCTGACCTGATGCACTTTGGCACCACCCTGCTCAGCCGCGAACAAGTGATGGAAGGCATCCCGGAAATGATCCCGGATATCCAGGTGGAAGCCACTTTCCCCGACGGCACCAAGCTGGTCACCGTGCACCAGCCGATTGCGTGAGGCCTGATGATGATTCGTGACGCAACCCAAAATGATCTGCCGGCGATCCGCGATATCTACAACGACGCGGTCCTCAACACCACGGCGATCTGGAACGAACAACCGGTGGACCTGGGCAACCGCCAGGCCTGGTTCAGTGCGCGGCATGCCCAGGGTTACCCGATCCTGGTCTCGGTGGAAAACGCTGAAGTCACCGGTTATGCCTCTTTCGGTGACTGGCGGCCGTTCGAAGGTTTCCGCTACAGCGTCGAGCATTCGGTGTATGTGCGCAGCGACCAACGCGGCAAGGGCCTCGGTCCGTTGCTGATGGCGGCGCTGATCGAACGTGCACGCGCGTGCGGCAAACACGTGATGGTCGCCGCCATCGAGAGCGGCAACCAGGCTTCGATTCGCCTGCATGAGCGCCAGGGCTTCATCACCACCGGGCAGATGCCCCAAGTGGGCATCAAGTTCGGCCGCTGGCTGGACCTGACCTTCATGCAACTGGCCTTGAACCCGGGCGCCGAACCGCCCAAGGAGTGACGTCGATGAACGCCGCGCAACTGCGTCGAGTCAATGCGGAAAGTTTTGCCCACTATCGCCTGGGCTTGATCGAGCTTTTGCTGGACGCGGTCAGGCATGGCGCGTCCGTCGGCTTCATGGCCGACTTCGACGAGGCCCAGGCCCGCGAGTATCTGCGCAGCGTGCAGGCGAGCATCGAAGACACCAGCCTGTTGCTGTGGGTGGTGGTGCGTGATGAACAGGTGATTGCCAGCGTGCAATTGGCGCTGTGCCAGAAAGCCAACGGCCTCAACCGCGCCGAGGTGCAAAAGCTGTTGGTGCACAGCAGCGCGCGCCGCCATGGCCTCGGCCAGCAATTGATGAGCACCCTGGAACTCGCCGCGCGCCAGCACAAGCGCGGCCTGTTGTACCTGGACACCGAGGCCGGCTCCCCCGCCGAAGCCTTCTACCAGTCGCTGCGCTACACCAAGATCGGTGAACTGCCCGACTACTGCCAAAGCCCGGACGGGCGCTACAGCCCGACCGCCATCTACTTCAAGACCCTGGGGCAACCTGCATGATTCCTGGTGAATATCAGATCCAGCCTGGCGATATCGAACTCAACGTTGGCCGCCGCACGATCAGCCTGAGCGTGGCCAACAGTGGCGACCGGCCGATCCAGGTGGGTTCGCATTATCATTTTTTCGAGACCAATGACGCGCTGACGTTTGATCGTGCGGCAAGTCGCGGCATGCGGTTGAACATTCCGGCGGGGACGGCGGTGCGGTTTGAGCCAGGGCAGAGTCGGGAGGTGGAGTTGGTGGATTTGAGTGGCGGGCGCCGAGTGTTCGGTTTTGCCGCACGCATCATGGGCAATCTGGAATAACTTGAGGACATACACATGAAAATTTCCAGACAAGCCTACGCCGACATGTACGGCCCCACCGTCGGTGACAAGGTCCGCCTGGCCGACACCGAGTTGTTTGTCGAAGTCGAACAGGACTTCACCGTCTATGGCGAAGAAGTCAAATTCGGCGGCGGTAAAGTGATCCGCGATGGCCAGGGCCAAAGCCAGTTGCTCGCCCATGAAGTGGTCGACACGTTGATCACCAACGCGCTGATCATCGACCACTGGGGCATCGTCAAGGCCGACGTCGGCCTGAAGAACGGCCGCATCCACGCCATCGGCAAGGCCGGCAACCCGGACATCCAACCCGGCGTGACCATGGCCATCGGCGCCAGCACCGAAGTGATTGCCGGTGAAGGCATGATCCTCACCGCCGGCGGCATCGACAGCCACGTGCATTTCATCTGCCCGCAGCAGATCGAAGAAGCGCTGACCAGCGGCGTCACCACCATGATCGGCGGCGGCACCGGCCCGGCTACCGGCACCAATGCCACCACCTGCACCTCCGGCCCATGGCACCTGGCGCGCATGCTCCAGGCCAGCGATTCGTTCCCGATGAACATCGGTTTTACCGGCAAGGGCAACGCCAGTTTGCCGGAGCCGTTGATCGAACAGGTCAAGGCCGGCGCCATCGGTTTGAAGCTGCATGAAGACTGGGGCACCACCCCAGCGAGCATCGACAACTGCCTGAGCGTCGCCGATGAATACGACGTGCAGGTGGCAATCCACAGCGACACCCTCAACGAGTCGGGTTTCGTCGAAACCACCCTCGCTGCCCTCAAGGGCCGTACCATCCACACTTACCACACCGAAGGTGCCGGTGGCGGCCACGCGCCAGACATCATCAAGGCCTGCGGCTTCGCCAACGTGTTGCCCAGTTCCACCAACCCGACGCGGCCATTCACGCGCAACACCATCGACGAACACCTCGACATGCTGATGGTCTGCCATCACCTGGACCCGAGCATTGCCGAAGACGTCGCCTTCGCCGAAAGCCGCATCCGCCGCGAGACCATCGCCGCCGAAGACATCCTGCACGACCTCGGCGCGTTCTCGATGATCAGCTCCGACAGCCAGGCCATGGGCCGCGTGGGCGAGGTGATCACACGCACCTGGCAGACCGCCGACAAGATGAAAAAACAGCGCGGCGCGCTGCCCGGCGATGGCCCGGGCAACGACAACTTCCGCGCCAAACGCTACATCGCCAAATACACCATCAACCCGGCGATCACCCACGGCGTCAGCCACATCGTCGGTTCCATTGAGGTGGGCAAGTGGGCCGACCTGGTGTTGTGGCGCCCGGCGTTCTTCGGCATCAAGCCGACCCTGATCCTCAAGGGTGGCGCGATTGCCTCAAGCCTCATGGGCGACGCCAACGCCTCGATCCCCACCCCGCAGCCAGTGCATTACCGCCCGATGTTCGCCAGCTTCGGCAGCTCGCTGCACGCCACCAGCCTGACCTTTATCAGCCAGGCGGCGCAGGCGGCGGGCTTGCCCGAAGCCCTGGGCTTGAAGAAGCAGATCGCGGTGGTCAAGGGCTGCCGCGACGTGCAGAAAACCGACTTGATCCACAACGATTACCTGCCGGATATCGAGGTTGACCCGCAGACGTATCAGGTCAAGGCAGACGGGGTGCTGCTGTGGTGCGAGCCGGCCGACGTGCTGCCGATGGCACAGCGTTACTTCCTGTTCTGACTGACCCATTCTGGAGCCCAGGGCTCCAGGGCTTTTTGCGGGAACCTGGCAAATTGCTGGCCGGTCACGGTACTCAACACGTTTTTGTGTGCCGTGGCCAGGCTGGCCATTTCCAAGTCGTATTGCGTGTTATCCATGACGATCCCTTCACGAATCTGTTCTGCCGACTTGCCGAGCAGCTGGCCGGCCTGGCTGATCGTATTGCGCAAGGCCTGCTTTTGTTCTTCGCCCAGGTGTCCATTGGCGCTCCATTCCCGTTGCGCCATTTGCAAGTCGGTCAATGCGTTGATTTTTCTTTCCGCCAACTCGAAGAGTTCACCAAAAGACGCGCGTGCATAATCGGCCCAGAATGGCTGATCGTTGATCCGACTTGCCAACTGATCCCCCTGCTCCACCGCGGCAATGCGCGTATAGGCAATCTCCAACTCCTGCACCCCGACATCCCGCTCCGGGAACTTCATACTTTTCGACTGCCAAGGCAACGCCAGTGGTTCCGCCAACTGAGTGGCATAGGCCAAGTGGATCTCCACTACGTCGAGGCTCTCACGCAAGTTACCCGCAGCGTCATACTGCTGGATCAAATGGCCGCTCTCATCGTAGAGCGGAAAGACTCGCCCCTGCGCAACCAGCTCATCAACCCGGCTACTGGCGGCTTTACCCAACTCATCCAGGCGCGAGCGTCCAATCGCCAATTCGAGAAGAGCCTGTGTGCGCAACGCCTCCTCAGGCATCGCCAGCGCTTCGTGCTGCAAGACCTCGACGCCCATCGCGTTGAACAACTGCGCGCCTGCGTCCACGCACGTCGTAGGTGCCTGCGCCATCCGAAACAGGCGTTTGCGAAGGTGCGTATCCGCTGCCATCGCCTCCAGCATGCGCCAGACTTTGGCCGTCAGCAGCACGTTGTACTCCGGGGTTTCGGTATCTGATGAGGTGGCTAACTTACGCAACTCATCGAAGAACGGTTCGGCCCCACGCGCCTCTTCAACCGCATCCCAGACAGGCTGCTTGGCCAGCCATTGCGCGTTCGTCAGGCCCGCCATCCAGACGGCGCTGTCCTGGGTACCGCGTGGTGGAAAATTGCGCTCGGGGTCAAGCCCCACGGACGCGATATACGACCTGAGCGTCGCCTGTACTTGCGGCGATAGCTGCTCACGGCTGACGATGGTTCTGGCGAGGACTTGCGCGTCCGCAGACCCCAATTCGACATCAGGAATCTCAGTGATCGGGTTATAGGCCAAATCCAGTATGAACCCCCGTGGTCTTGGCCATACCAGGGTGCCAACGGGCCACTGTGTCAGTTCGCAGTGCGCCAGAAGCAGCATCTTCAATTGGCCCATGCGACTGATATCAGGAGGCAGGCCCAACGGGTTGCCTTCAAGGGAAAGCACGTTCAAGCGGGTCATGCCACTCAGCGTGGCAACCGCGCCGGTAGTCAGGACTATTTCGTTGTCATCCAGGGCCAGATGCTCCAAACGTGGCATCTGTTCCAGCACCGGTGGTAACCGCGCAAGGCTGTTGCCCGAGAGGTCCAGGGCACGCAGCCGACGGAATGTCGCCAGAAACGCAGTGCCTTGTTCCGTCAGCCCGATATCAGGCAGTGACACACCAGTGACATGATCAAAGTTGCCCGGCAGCGGCGGCAAGGTTTCCAGCGCGGCGCCCATTCGTGGCTCGCGCAGAACCAACGCTTGCCCACGATAGACATTGCGCAGATCAACGTCCCAAGTCGGACTGCCGTTTTGCCATGCACTGATGATGGATTTAGCGACCCTGCGCCGCACACTTAATACCCGTCGGCCAGGGCTGTTTTCCCACATCCAATGCGTCAGCACGGTTTTAACGTCTGAGTATTCTTCTTCTAAATCCCTCAGCCACTCAGGGTTGTCAAGATTGCGACCGCGCAGAAACGCACTCATATGCCCGTCAGTCATGGCCGGATACAGCGCACGCACCCGGCCCTTGATCCTCTGCTCTTGCGTAAACAGGCCTTGGCCACTCAAGGGTAGCCGATGCGACCATCAACCAACCGGGAAGGCAGCTTGAACAAGGGTTGGGTGCGTGGCTGCATCTTCAGCACGGCGCGCAATGAGTCACGGGGCAAGGCATGGGCAATGATCGTCTGTTTCAACTGCTCGCCCTGCGCGACATGTGTGAACCCGAGTGCCTGGCGGTGACGATCCGGCAAGGCATGTTGCAGGGAAGCGTAGAGGTCATCGGCGCCATGCAAATGCTCATCGCGGGCGTTGCGCGCCTCATAACGACCGTCACCGACCCGCACCAGCACTTTGCGATCCGTCGCGTCATCGGCGCCAAAGCTGGCGCGTAGCTCGCCACCGTGTTCACCTTCACGCACTTCCAGGCGCAGGTCGTCGGTCCAGCCCGGCAAGTTCTTGAGGGTGTTAAGCACCAGTGCTTCGGTGTCCTGCTCAGCCATGGCATCGAGGTACAGGCCTTCGTAGGCCAGGCTCAGCCGAACGTCTTGCTGCAGTACGCGCGCGCGCTGGGCAAGGTCCAACGGAATGCGCCCGGTACTGTCCAGCGCCGCCCGCTCCTGGGGCGTCGCTTCAGCCAGCATCTCGCGCACCATCAAGTTGGGCAGGCGTTTGAAATCGCGTTGTATCAAGGTCACCGCCGCGTCTGTCATCGGCTGCTGCTCGGTGTACAGGCTGCGCATCAAGCGTGCTCGGACCAACACCGCGCGTTCCTGCATTTTTTTCTGAAGCGCGGTGATGCGCTCGGCGGTCACACGCGACGTATAGCGCCCGACCAGTGCGTCCATCTGCGTTTCGGTCAGAAAGCCGACGATACGTTCCGGCAGTTTTCCCGTCATGAGCTCGGTCCTGCGGACCTGCAACGTGTCCACGAGCGCCGCGTTCACATCGCCATACTTGACCGACGCCCCGCTCAATTCCGTTCCGGCAAACGCCTCTATCGCCTTGCCCGCTGGCCAGCCGGGCAGTTCGACCGCCAGCGCTGCGGCGTAACTGCACAAGGCGTCCGACAACGCACCCGCGCCGATGCCCTGGGCGACCTGCATTGCACTGTCATAGGCACGGAACTGACGAATCGTATCCAAGAGAATCGCCGGTACGGGCTCGCTCTCCACGTGCAAGCGACGCAGGACGTCCTCGTCGACACCGCTGACGTGGCGGATCTGCTCCAGCACGGCATCACTGAAACCGTCGACCACCGGGCCAAGCCTGCGCATCAGTCGCGCGCCCTCCCAACTCAGCGGGCGCTCCAACTCGTGGTGCCAGGCACCGGTGCCGTTATGTGCAAGCGCCGGCTCATAGGCATCGGCGCGTGAAGGATGCTCGATCACATAGCGGTCGTGTACGGGCTCATGGCGCACTTTGAAGCGCTTGTCCTCCAGTGCGATAACAGACGCCCCGTTGATCTGGTGCACGCCGTGCTCGTTGGGAAGCGCGCCCTCCGGAATCGCACGCGCATATTCGTAGGGGGCAAGGTCGGGCTTCCAAAGGCGTGTCTTGCCGCTGGGTAGCTTGACCGCCTTGAGACCTTCAATAAACGGCGACACCGTGAAGTGAAACGCGGCGCCGCCGACCGCCAGCATGGCCAGGTTCTCCACGACGTCGGTAATGTGCGCCCAACCGGCCTCTCGGTCGCCCTCGCCGAGTTCAATGGCGCCCTCAAGGACTTCATACAGCAACTGGCCCGCCATCACCACGGCCATCACCGCCCCCAACGGCGGTATGACCATTGCCAGCAGGTTGACCCCAAACAGGCCCATATTCAGGTAATGCTGCACACGCCTGGCGCTGGCAGCCTCATCGGCATCCGCAGTCGAGATGGCCTGAGCCCGGGCGTTGTCGAGCATCCGCTTGCGCAGGCTTTCAAAGCGTTGCGGCCACAGGTCAACCGCCACCCACAGCCCCTTGATGGAATCCATATTGATATTAAAGTTGGGGTCTGTAACGCCGACGCGAACCTTGGGTTGTGGCTCCGTCTTCACCTGCGTCAACGGTGACAACACCGGTGCCACCAACGTTGTCGCCAAGCGACCCCACTCTGAGCGTAACCACTGCGAGCCGAAAGGCTGGGGCGGGGCATCCACCACCAGTTCGGTCAGCCGGCGGAAATAATACGGGCGGTCCTTGTAGGCGACGAACTGGCTGAAGAACTGTTGGAAATCGGTTATCGGCGTCGCCTCGGTGCGCTCGGCATCCCGCTGCGGTCCGGCCTGCAGACGCGCGGTCAACGCCCTGCTGAATTCGTCGAACGAGGCATAGCGCTTGATCGGGTGTTCAGGGTCATCTGGAATGTAAACGATGAACCAATCCGAGTAACGGTGCTCGACGCAGGGCTCAATCACCAGGCAACCCTGCAAATGCAGGTTCATCAGGCAGGGCGTGCGATACCAGATCTGTTTGTCGCCGAGCATGATCTTCTGCTCACCGGCCAGCACACGCAGCAACAACGCGTAATCGCTCTCGGTGATATCGCCCTTGAGTTGCGCCATCAGGGCCGCCGCCGCAAACGCATCTTGTTGATGGCGAATGTATTGCTCGCGCAACACGCCCTCGGACACGACGTCGGCGGGGTGCACTGCGCTCTTGAGATAGGCCTGGTACTTCGCGCCCAGGTCCAGCTCGCGGCATAGTTTGACGAACGCGTCGATACCAAGCGTCGTGGCATGGCGCTCGAAGTGACCGCGAGCATCTGGCTCGGTAATAAAGCCTGAGGCACTGTTGAAATAACCCGGCTTGGCTTCCTGGGCTTCGAAGTTGTGCAAGGCCGCTTGCAGCAACGAAAAGGTCCTGACCTTGAAACCGCCGGTTCGCACACCGAAGGCGTCCTCTGTCGGGCTGTAAAGGCGCAGCCACGTGAGGTTGACGTCCAGGTCGTGGCCATTGTCCTTGAGTGCCGCCTCCAGCAATGGCTGCGCGAAGGCGTTCACCGACTGGATTTTTTGCAGGGTTTTCTCAAGGAGGTTGAGTGACTCGCAGCGTGCCTGCAGGAGTGTGTTGAGCTGGTCCTTGTGTGCCTGGGACGCTTTGTCATACCAGCCAGGCACGTGTGGGGCAGCCTGTTTGAGCGCCTGGCGCCGCTTGGCCGATGATTGCACCAGGCAGGCCGGGATGGCCTGGCGGATAAAGGCATAGTGTTGCCCCTGCTCACCGGGCAAGGCCGGCGGCAGGGTTGAAGTGAGGGAGGTTGCGGGCATCGGATGGCACCTTTTCGAGAGAGGTTTTCATCCTAATGACCGCGAATGGGGCACCCGGCCTAACTATTTAGGCGATGTGGAAGGCACCTCCCATTCGGTACGGCTCAGGCTTTCGATCAACCCTTCCTCCGCGGCCGCCAGGCGTATTTTCAGGTCATTGGACTGGGCCAGAAAGTCACCCTCGGACACCTCACCCGCCGCGTTGCTGTCAGTCAACTTCGCCAGTTCCTCATAATAAGGCTCGCTCAACTCCTCGAACTGCGGCCGGTATTTACTCACTACAAAGTCCTTCCAGAAGTCTCGGGTCAACAGGGCTGAGAACTCTTGGGGCGAGCCGTCAAGCTTGCGGATACGGTCAAGGGTATCGGCCAGCTGTTTCTGGGAGACCTTGCCCATGCCGATGAAGGTCACTTTGTCGGGTTGCCCCGGTAAATCCAGCTTGTCGGGGCCCTTGAGGCTGTAACGATAGGCCAGGCGCACCTCGACTTCTTCCAATCCTGCGATCTTCTGGTTTTTCTCTAATCCGGTCAGGGAAGTGTCGCTGTTGATCTGCGCAGTACGCTGCTCAATATCCTGCAACGCAGTTTTTTCCACCTCATCCAGGCGAAACAGACCACGGGCCAGTTTCAACAGCGCTGGCCCCTGGTTGACGTCCGTCGCCGACGCCTTCGCCCGGTAGACCATGCTCATGATTTCGACGTTACTGAACGACAACGCTGCGCGATCACAGCAAGTCCCGCGCCCGGCCCAGGTGAACATCTCGTCGCGCAAGGCCTCGGACTCGACACTGTGCTCGTTGATGCTGTCGAGCACGCTCCACACGCGCCGCTGCAAGTCGGCATGTCCTTCAGCGGGCGCTTGCATATCGTTGAGCATGGTAAAAAAACCATCGCCATTGGGCTGCTCGCGCAAGCTCGACCACTGTGTTTGCCGGGCGGCCATCTGCTCTGTCGAAAACCCCTGGCTCCAGCGCGTGAAATCGGCACCCGTGGTGCCGCGCGAGCCTGCCCCGGCAGCGGGTCGATAAACGGTCGTCAGAATGCCGACATTCGGATCGCCCCCCAGGCCTGCTTGCTCGACCCGTGTGCGATAGCCCGTGATGCGTTGCAACGTGGCTTCAGTCAATGGGTTGTTGCCCAGAAAAATCCGGCAACGCAGTGGCAGCGCCCCCTCCAAAGACGCCTCCGGGGGTGGGATAACGGAGTCAGGCAGGTTCGTCAATTGGTTACTGTCCAGCAAGACGGCATCCAGCAATGACTGGTGACCCAGCCCAGTGGGCCATTGATCGATGCCGGTGTAGCCTAGGTTCAACGAACGCATATCCGTGATCTGGCTGAAGTCCAGGTTAACGCCCAGCGGGTTATTGTTGAGCGACAACGCCCGAAGGGACGTGCGCTCAGACACAATACGCGCGGTATCGGCCGTCAGGCGAATCTGGTTGTGATTCAAATACAGCCGGGTCAAACCCTGCATCTGACCCAGCGCCGGCGGCAGTTCGTGCAGCTGGTTATGGGACATGTCCAGCCAGCGCAGGCCGCGAAAACGGCTGAGGAATTCTTCGGGAGAGGCGCTCAGGTGCATGTTCTTGAGCACGAGCGAGCCGACATGGCTGAAATCCGCATCCAGGGCCGGCAGGCTTTGCAAATGCAGATTACTGAGGTCGAGTTCCTGTCCGATCGGCGTACCGTCTCGTGCCTCTCTTTCAGGCGCCAGCTTGCGCCAGCACTCGAGGATCCGACTTTTGGCCGTGAATCGGTCACCCCCGCTCCCGCCAACCAGCAACGTGTCGCGCATGCGCACATAACGTTGACGTCCACCGCCGCCGCCTGTGGACGCCCACGCATCGAGTTGCTGGTTGAGCCGTTGCAACTCCACTTTCAGCCGGGTCAATTCGGCCGGCGCACCGTCCCCCAGGCTGAGCCAATACTCCCTGGCACGGCCTAGGGTGTATCGAGGAAATACGCTTTGAACATCCTGGATATCGAGGGATTCGACCGCGAACGTATTACTGTCCCGCAGGTGCATTAATTCCGGATGGCTTTGGGACACGCGTTGCCAATAGCCATCCAACTCCAACCAGGTTTCAGCGATGAAAGCGTTGGAACGCAGATCAATCGTGTGATTGAGCCGGATGATTTTTTCGAAGTGCTCAGGTGCCGGGTGAAGGTGCTCGGCGGGGATACGTCGCAGCGCATTATGGCTGAGGTTGAGTGTTGCCAGGTTCTCCTGCTCAAGCAGGCCCGTAGGCCACTGTTCAAGGCCGGTGTAACTCAAGTCGACTTTTTTAAGCCTTGGCATGCGGCTCAAATCCGGCGGGCGTTGCAAGGGGTTACCCATCAGGTTCAACTCCTCCAGCCGGCTCAGATTGCCCAGTTGCTCGACACTGGCCGGGGTCAGGCTGATGCGGTTCCCGCTGAGCGTCAAGTGGGTCAGATTATCCATTTCACCCAGCCCTTCGGGCAGTTCCGTCAACGCCGCGCTCTGAATTTTCAGCTGTTTGAGCTGTTTGAAATGGCTGAGGAAGTTCTGTGCCCCGGTGGTCCAGGAGACATTGAACAGCTCCAGCGATTCGACATGGTTGAAGTCAGCTGTCAGCTCGGGAAGGTTCATGCGCGTGCCTGGCGCGATGTTCAATGTGCGTGTCTGTCGCCGCCAACAGGCAACAATGGCATCGGAATAAGCCTTGCGCGTCCCGCCCCGACGATCAAAGAGGGTGGCCGTGGAGCGGGGTTGCTCGTTGACCCAAGCCGCCAAATCCTGTTCGAGCTTTTTGTATTCTTTCTCCAGTCGCTTGAGTGCCCCCGTCACATCGGTTCCCTGGGCCGCGAGAAAATCACCAATCTGGGCCTCGGAGAACGTCGGAAAGAGCTTTTTCGTCCGTGCTGCGGGTGTGGTAAAGGCCCTGGTGACGACTTGCCGAATGCTGAAAGCGCCGCCCAGCAAGCGCATCGAAGGATCATATTCAGGCTTTTGCAGCGGGTGCTCCAGCAGCACTGTGCGCATGGGTCCGCGTGGCAGCGGCGAGCGCCGGATCAGCACCTGTAGTTGCGCCGCGTCTGCGGCCCCCAGGGCTTGACGCTCTTCGACGGACAATTGCTGCCACAGCGCTGAGTAGATATCGCCCGGCGGCGCCCCCTCGAATTGGCCGTCTTCTCTGAGCACCAAGTGTTTTTGAATCGCGGCATCGGGTGAGCCGATGGCATCCTGCACCTTGCCTGCGGACGAATACTCACGTAACTCGACGCGGGTTCCCCGCCGCCAGCCGGGCAAGGTTTCCAGGGTACGCAGCGCCAGGATATGGCTGTCCGGGTTGGCCAACGCATCGACATGCAAACCTTCATAAGCACGCGACACGCGTATTTCCTGGGTGTGCCATTGGGCTTGCGCCCTGACGTTATCCGGTAGACGTGCCCTCAAGCGAAAGGCCTGCCGTTGCTCCTCGGTGAGGTTGCGCAACACCTGCTCGGCCATCGCGTTGGGCAAGTCCGGGTAAGTCGACCGCAACCGGTGCACATCCGGATCGTTACCGAGGTCCTGCTGGCGGTAGCGTTCTTCCACCAACGTGTTCCGGTGAGCCTCGGCATACTCGCCCAGGTCCTGGCGCAACAGCCTGGCGCGCTCGGGCAAAGGATCGCTCGCCAGCCCCGGGAACTCGCTCAATGCCGGATCCACGCCTTGCAGCGTGTGCAGTACCTCCTGCAGCAGTTCGCCGCGACTCCTGGCTCGCGCGCTCAACACCATCACGCGGGGCCGTATCGATGACGGCCCACTGGCCTCCCACAGCAGATGGTTATCCGCGTCGAGCACCCGCAACCGGGTATCCCCGAACATGCCCCGGCGTTGCAGCAGATCCATCTGCAGCGCCACGTCGGCCTTGGCGTAGCTGCCAGCGTCCGCCGCCTTGATCCGCGAGATAAACGCGCTGACATCCTCCGCGCAGCGCAAACGTTGCAGCGTATCGGCGAGCACCAAAGGTATCGGGTTGTTATCCAGGGCCTCGGCGCGCAACTTATCGAGTTCGACATCGCTGGCCTCCAGCGCCGCTTGCACACGCTCAGTGCTCATGCCTTTGGCCGGCAACCCCAAGCGACTGATCAAGGTCGATGTATCCCAGTTCAACGGGCTTTCAGCCTCGTGCTGCCAGGCACCTTCCAGGTTATGGGTCAGGCGCGGGGCATAGGCTTGCGGGCGCGTCGGGTGCTGGATCCGGTACTCGTCATTCAGCGGGTCATGGCGCAGCCGAAAGTGATCACCGTCCAGGGGCAATACGGTTTGCCCGTCATGGGTATACAGCCCCAACTCATTGGGGCGGGCATCGGCGGGCAGGGTGATGGGCGCCTTGTAGGGGGCCAGGTCAGGGCGCCAGAGTTTTTCATCACCATTGTCGAGGGTTACGGGCTGAAGATCCTCGATCAAGGGCTCAGGCTTGGCCGCTGCCAGCTTGGAAAAACCTTTGCCGACCCCCGCCATCACCGCGATCAGTGCCAGGTTTTCCGCCACATCCACCAAGTGCGCCTTGGCGGCGTGGCGGTCGCCCTCCGCCCACTCGATGGAACCCTCCAGGGTTTCGTACAGCAGTTGGCCGGCCATCACCGCCATCATCACCTCGCCCAGGACCGGCACGAACATGGACACCACGTTCAACGCCAGCAGGCCGATGCCCAGTAACTTGGCGATTTTTTCCGAGCGTACCCGCGCATCCACATCGGCGGTGGGCACCGCGTGGCTGCGGGCGTCCGCCAGCAGTTTGTCGCGATGCTGTTCGAAGAGGTAGTCCCACAGGTCCAGGTTGTCGTCCCACCACACGGTACCTTTCTGATTGATCGCGCCGACATTGAGATACGGGTCCGACTTAAGCCGTCTGATGGGCTCCGGATTGGGTGGTACTTCGGCTGTTGTGAACAGCAAAGAAAAGGGATCAATGCCCTTGAGGAAATGCGTCATGAACGGCGAGTACACCTTCAGACCGGTGATGGTCCCGGGTGCCGGCGTAAAATCGGTGAGTTCGCCGAAATACGCGGGCAAGTCGCCGTACCTGACGAATTGGCTGAAAAACCGCTGGTAAGCCGTCGGGCTGCCATCATCGGGGGCTGAGGTATCGCGCGTGGTGAAACGTGTCTTGAAGATCGCCTGCATCTGCTCCCAGGTGACACGTTTCAATGGGTGATGCGGGTCGTGGGGGATGTAAAGGATCAGGTCATTGGTGTAGCGGCGGATCTCGCAGATCACAAAGGCAACGCAGCCGGTCATGCGTTTTTTCGTCAGGCTGAGGTCGCGGAACCACACCTGTCGTGTGCCCATCCACGGATGGTTTTCACCATTGATCACCGAGACAATCATCTGGTAGTCGTCCGGCCCAATATCCTGTGTCAGCAGCGCCTGCTCCGCCGCCGCCGCCAGGTCGGCCTTGCGCGCAGCGCTGAATTTTTGCCGCAACGCCTGCTCGGCCACGGGGTCCTTGGGACGCATGAAATCGTTGAGATAGCGTTGATACTGCGCGCCAATATCCAGCGAGCGGCACAGCCCGGTGAATTGCGCAACGGTCAGCGAAGTACTGACCGCTTCGAATTTCTGCGCCTCGGTTGTCTCGATCACAAACCCGGACGAGGCATCAAACGCCCCCTCTTCGCATTCCGATGCTTCAAAGTTGTGCAGCGCCGCCTGCAACAACGGCAAGCGCATCACTTCGAATGTGCTGTAGGTGGCTTGGGGCTGCAGGTATTCGACCCGCGTGCGCAACTGCAGGATGGTTTTGTTTACATCCAACTGCACCTTGAACGTGTCCTGCAGCGCCTTGACCAGCAAGGGTTGGGCGAAGGTGTCGATGTCTTGCAGGGCGGCGAATGCCTTGTCGAGGGCGGTTTGGGTGGTGAGGCTGGTGGTGTATTTATCATTCAGCGCTTTTTGCTGTTCAGGCGAGGCGCGCAAGTACCAGTCCGGTGGCGCTGTGGGCGTCGTTTTGAGCTGCTCACGACGTGATGAAGTAGCGTCGACCAGCCAAGCAGGGCTGGAGCGTTCGAGGTATTCGCGGTGGATACTTTGGGTCGCCGCCGGCGGGGTGCCAGAAGAGAGGTCGGCCATGATGTTGCTCCCGTTATAAAGAGCAACAGCACATCATGGCCGACCCGTTGACCCGCGCTAGATAGTTAGCGTGGGGCGGCTATTTTCAGAAGTGTTCCCGTGGGTTGAACGCGGCTTTCTTCGCCAGTTCTTGCCACAGCGCGATGGTTTCGTCGTCTGCCTGCTTAGGCATCACGGCCTTGAGCTGGATGTACAGGAAACCGCGCTCGCCAGCCTTGTTCAACAAGCCATGGCCCTTGGCGCGCATGCGTTGGCCGTTCTGGCTGCCGGCAGGCACCTTGAGGTTGATCTTGCCGGTAAGCGTCGGCACAGCCACTTCCGCCCCCAGTGCAAGCTCCCAAGGAGCCAATGGCAGGTTGATGATCAGGTTTTCGCCTTCCACCTCAAACTTTGGATGCGGCGCAAACTTGATGATCAGGTACAGATCGCCATTGGCCCCGCCGCCGATCCCCGGCGCGCCCTGCGCCTTGAGGCGGATGCGCTCGCCGTCGGCCACGCCGGCCGGGATCTTCACGTTCAGGCTCTTGGTGGTGTTGCTGACGTGACGGCCCGAGGCGTCGTATTGCGGCACCTGGAAGCTGATCTGCTTGGACTCGGTGGACAGCGTCTCTTCAAGGGACACCGTCAGTTGCATTTCCACGTCCTGGCCCTTGCGCCCGGTTGGACGGCGTTGTCCACCGCCAAAGGCGTCGCCACGGGAGCCGAAGATCGAACTGAAGAAGTCCGAGAAGTCTTCGCCACCGCCACCGCCGCCAAAGCCGCCACGGCTCTGCCAGCCCGGCGGCCCTTGGAACGGCTGGCCATGCTGGCCGTATTTGCGCAGCTCGTCGTATTCGGCGCGTTTGTCCGCGCTTTTGAGCGCCTCATAGGCTTCGGACGCGTCCTTGAACTTGGCTTCGGCGTCTTTTTCCTTGCTCACGTCGGGGTGATATTTGCGCGCGAGCTTGCGGTAGGCCGCCTTGATTTCCTTGTCGTCGGCCGTCGGCTCTACGCCCAATATCTTGTAGTAGTCTTTGAAATCCATCGGCGGTTCACCATCCTTAATCGAGATCGCACAGCCCGGGGCACAACGTGCGCTGCATTGCACCTGTTGAGTCTTGTGGCCTGGGGGTGCGTCAAAGTGTTATCGGCGCTTGCCGTATGCAGCAGATGTGGGGGCGAATCCCCAGGTTTCAAGCATGATTTAACAGATGGTCGGCCTACGCATCCGCCGCCGACTGGCATACACTGCGCGGCCGTTTTTCAACCGGAACCTGATTGTCATGGAAAACCCATCCCCAGCCCGTGCCTGCGGCATCGACTTTGGCACGTCCAACTCCACCGTCGGCTGGATCCGCCCCGGCGAGGAGACGCTTATTGCGCTGGAGGACGACAAGATCACCCTGCCGTCAGTGGTGTTCTTCAACTTCGAGGAACGCCGCCCGGTGTACGGTCGCCTGGCGCTGCACGAGTACCTGGAAAACTACGAAGGCCGGCTGATGCGCTCGCTCAAGAGCCTGCTGGGTTCCAAGCTGATCAAGCACGACACCAGCGTGCTCGGCACGGCGATGCCGTTCACCGACCTGCTGGCGCTGTTTATCGGCCAGCTCAAGAGCCGCGCCGAAGCCAACGCCGGCCGTGAGTTCGAAGAAGTGGTGCTGGGCCGCCCGGTGTTTTTCGTCGATGACGACCCGATGGCCGACCAGGAAGCCGAGAACACCTTGGTCGATGTAGCGCGCAAGATCGGCTTCAAGGACATTTCGTTCCAGTACGAGCCGATTGCGGCCGCGTTCGACTACGAGTCCACCATCCAGAAAGAAGAGCTGGTACTGATCGTCGACATCGGCGGTGGTACGTCTGACTTCTCCCTGGTCCGCCTGTCGCCGGACCGCCGTCACAACGACAACCGCCAGAGCGACATCCTCGCCACCGGCGGCGTTCACATCGGCGGTACCGACTTCGACAAGCAACTCTCACTGAACGGCATGATGCCGCTGTTCGGCTACGGCAGCCGCATGAAGAGCGGCGCCTATATGCCCACCAGCCACCACATGAACCTCGCCACCTGGCACACCATCAACTCGGTGTATTCGCAAAAATCCCAGTTGGCCCTGGGCAGCATGCGCTACGACATCGAAGACACCGGCGGTATCGACCGTCTGTTCAAGCTGATCGAAGAACGCGCCGGGCACTGGTTAGCCATGGAAGTAGAAGAAACCAAGATCCAACTGACCCACGAAGACAGCCGCCACGTGGCGCTGGATCGCATCGAAGCAGGCCTGAGCGTGGACCTGAGCCGGGCGTTGTTCGAGTCCTCCATCGACGCCTTGCTCGAACGTGTGCGCGGTAGCGTGACGCAGTTGCTCAACGACGCTTCGGTGAGCGTGGCGCAGGTGGACACGGTGTTCTTTACCGGTGGTTCCAGCGGCATTCCGGCACTGCGCCACAGCATCTCGGCGATGTTGCCGAATGCGCGGCATGTGGAAGGCAATATCTTTGGCAGTATCGGCAGTGGGTTGGCGATTGAGGCCAGCAAGCGGTACGGCTACTGAGTTTTAGCTGAAAGACCGCGGCGCCCCTATCGCGGGCAAGCCCGGGGCCCACACTTGACCGAGTTCCAACTTTGAAATGCGGTCGAATGTGGGAGCGGGCTTGCCCGCGATGGCGTCAGCCCAGGCAACACAAGCCTTAAACCATCCCCCCAAGCTTCAATTCACTCTTGAGATACGCATAATAAATCGGCCCTGCCACCACCCCCGGCAAGCCGAACGCTGCCTCAAACACCAGCATCGCCAGCAACAATTCCCACGACTTGGCACTGATCTGCCCGCCCACGATGCGCGCATTGAGGAAGTACTCGATCTTGTGAATCACGATCAGATAGCCCAGCGCAGCCACCGCCACCCAGATCGACAGCGACAACGCGACGATGGTGATCAGCGTGTTGGACATCAGGTTGCCGATGACCGGTAGCAGGCCCAGCAGGAAGGTCAGCACGATCAGGGTTTTGGTCAGCGGCAGGTGAATCCCGCACAACGGCAACACCACCGCGAGGAACACGGCGGTGAAGGCGGTGTTGAGCGCGGCGATCTTGATCTGCGCGAAGACGATGTTGCGAAAGGCCTGGACCAGCAGGTGCAGGCGGTCGAACAACGCGGCAGCCAGGGGTTTGCGTTTGGTCAGGTCGGGCACGCGTTGCAGGGCGATGATGGCGCCGAGCACCATGCCGATCAGCAGGGTGACGAACATGTGGGCGGCGTCTTTGCCGACCAGCTGCAGTTCGCTCAGGTGCTTGCTCATCCAGTCGCCGATGGCCACGCGAAACTCGGCGGCGCTGGCGGGCAGGTAAGCGTCGATAAACGGCGGCAACTGGCCGCGCGCGCGGTCGACCACGCCCATGAATTTGTCCAGGGAAGCGCCAGGGTTTTCCGCTTCATGGAGTAGGAAGCTGATGGCACCGGCAAAGATCAAAGTCAGCACGCTGACGATCAGGGTGCCGAGCAAGGCCACCGCCAGCCAGCGCGCACGCCGGCCTTCGATCAGCCGTTGCAGTTGGGGAGTGAGCATGTTGACCAGCTCGAACACCAACAGACCAGCCAGCAGGCTGGGCAGTAATTTGAGCGGCAGTACCAGCAGCAGTCCGCCGAAAATGATGATGTAGCTGGCCAGCAATATCACGTGACGCTGAGAAAACGTTGGCATACAGCCTCAAAACGAACGGCGTTAAAGGATGGGCAGTCTGCCAGCCTTGAGAGAATCAAGCGAGTGGGTCAGTGGTGAATGCGATCAAGTGTGGGAGCAGGCAGCCTGCTCCCACCTGTGTGATCAGCCTTTGAGGCAAGTGCTCATGAAGGTTTTGCGCGCATCGCCAGTCAGCGCCTTGGTTTTCGCTGAGGCATTGCAATCCTTCATCTTCTGCTGCTGCGGCGTCAGGGTCTTGGCGTCATTGGCCGCCGGGGCCGACAGGCAGGTCTTCATAAAGGCCTTGCGGTCATCACCCTTGAGCGTCTTGGTGGTGGCTTCGGCATTGCAGGTGGTCATTTTGTTTTGCTGGGCAGTGGCGGCAAAACCCTGGGAACACAGCAGCAGGCCCATCATCAACAGCGGAATTCGCAGCATCTTCATGGAGTTTTCTCCCTATTACCGTGCCGGGCGGCACGGCCTACCCAGCAGTGTAGTCAAAGCCTGTTACAACTTCACCGGCTACGGATATGCGTCCGTCGGTACTGCTCCGGTGTGCAGCCCGCCTGGCGCTGGAACATGGCGATAAAGGCCGAGGCGGTGCTGTAGCCCAGGTCAAATGCCACATGTTGCACGCTGCGCGGGCTGTCGAGGGCTTCGATGGCCGCCAGGTAGCGCAGGCGCTGACGCCACTCGCCGAAGCTCATGCCCAGCTCCCGCACAAACAGGCGCGCCAGGGTGCGTTCGCTCACGTGGACGTGTTCGGCCCAGTGCGCCAAGGGGCGGTTATCGGCAGGGTCGGCCTGCATGCCTTCGAGTACGCCAAGCAAGCCAGGGTGACGGGCGTAAGGCAGAAAGCATTCGTGGATCGGCGCCTGCTTGAGCTGGTCCACCAGCACCTGGGCCAGGCGGATATCGGACTCGGTCTGCGGCATGTTCACATCACGCCCGGCGAAATCGCTGAGGATGGCCTTGAGGATATCGCTGATCGCCAGGGTGCACGGCTGCTGGGGCAAATGCTCACAGAGTTCCGGCGCCAACCCGACCGAGTGATAGACGATCGCCTCGGCGTTGTAGGAACTGTGCTGCGTATGCGGTGGCACCCACACCGCGTATTGCGGCGGCGACATGAAGCGGTTGCCGGCCACCTCCATGCGCATCACGCCGCTGGCCGAGTAATCCAGCGAACCCCAGAAGTGCTGGTGCGGGGTGCACTCGGTGTCGGGGGCGAAATCCGAATAACGGAAGTACACCGGGCTCGGCAGCTGGGGGAAATCCGCAAGGCGTACGTTGTGCTTGGCCATATTGTCTGGATACAGAGGTGGTTTGTCTGGATCGCAGTATAGGCTTCGATCCAGACAATGGATAATCCTGCCTCATCAACACACTGGGTTTCTTTCGATGCAATACGCGTATCCCTTGCTGGCCATTTTCATCTGGGCCGGCAACACCGTCGTCAACAAGCTGGCCGTGGGCGCACTGTTCCCGGCGGAAATCGGCTTTTACCGCTGGTTGCTGGCGGCGCTGCTGTTCACGCCGTTCATGATCAAGCCGGTGATCGCCAACTGGGCGTTGATCCGTCCGAACCTGGGCAAGGTGTTCATCCTCGGCGTGCTGGGCATGGCGGTGTACCAGAGCCTGGCGTACTACGCCGCGTCGCTGACCACGGCGACCAACATGGGCATCATCCTGTCGTTGATGCCGTTGATGGCACTCACAGCAGCGATCATCAGCCTCGGCCAACGCCTCACCTACGGTGCGATGACCGGTGCCGTGCTGTCATTCGCCGGCGTGGTGGTGGTGGTCTCCGCCGGTAGCCTCGACGCACTGCTGCAACACGGGGTCAACCTGGGCGACGGCATGATGCTGGTCGCGACCCTGGCCTACGCGGTCTACAGCACCCTGTTGAAGAAATGGCAGCTGCGCCTGCCGCCGTTGGTGTTGCTGTATCTGCAGGTGCTGGTGGCGGTGGTGGTGCTGTTTCCGCTGTTCCTGTTCTCGGCGAAGGCCGGCTTGGGTTGGGCGAACATTCCGCTGGTGCTGTATGCGTGCCTGTTGGCCTCGATGGTCGCGCCGCTGGCGTGGATGCATTCGGTAAAGACCTTGGGCCCGAGCCGCACGACGTTGTTTTTCAACCTGCTGCCGTTGATCACCGCGTTGATTGCGGCCGTGGTGCTGAAGGAAGAGTTAGCGCTGTACCACCTGGTGGGCGGTTTGCTGACCTTGGGCGGGGTGATTTTATCGGAGCGCTGGACCACGCCGGTGCGTTAAACCCCGGCCTCCTTCAAGCGTCGGGCATGCTCGACGAACAGTCGAATCGGCTCGGCGCCCTTGCCCACCAGGCCCAGGGATTGGTTGACGATATCGAAGTGATCCAAGGCGTAGTCATCGCCGATCACCCTCCCCAGGTGTGAGCTGTAGCGTCCGACCATGCCGTCACACTGGCCCTTTTCGCGTACGAAGCTGCGGGCGAACAGGCGGCAACTGCGATTCGTCCCATCGAACAGGTTGCGACCCCGGTCGGTGATGCCCGGCTGCAAGGTGCCGGACCATGAGTAATACCGCACGCCGTTGACCTCTTCGGGCCCCTGCCCGCCCCATGTCGGCGGCAGCCCCTGTGGATAGCACTGATTGAACAGCGCCACACCCGCACTGGTCAGGGAATGATGGGAGGCCTGCAAGTCCGCCTTGAAGCGTGGCCCGCGATAGCCGGTTTCCAGCACGCCCATCACCCAGGCAACCAGGTGAAACAGCGCGCTCATGATTCGGCCCTTCACGCCATCCACGGGGTAATTGAGATGAATGTGGTCCGCCAGTTCCGAGCCATGGTTGGGCCCGGCCACCGATGTCACCGACGCCACCCACTCCGGGCGCTTGGCCGCTGCATACCGCGCAGTGAGCGAGCCCTGGCTGTGGCCGATCAGGTTGACCTTGTCGGCCCCCGTTTCACGTCGAATGCGCTCGATCTGCAGCAGCAATTGCTCGCCACGCACCTCGCTGGAGTCCAGCGGCGCCACCTGCACGGGAAATACCTGCGCGCCGCCTGCCTGTAGCGCCGGGACGATGCCGTACCAATAGGGAAACCACCCCAGGCGCACAAACCCGAGCATGCCGGGGACCAGCACCAAGGGGTAACGCGTGGCTAACGACTGCGGCATGGGCCGATCGTCCTTGATCAGGAAAGACCACCAGAGGCTAGCCCAGTCCCGCGACGAGGTGATGACATAAATCCGATAAAACTTTTTGCGTGACGCGGGACTCACAACTTGGAGCGATCACGCCGGCAGAGCGTGGCGCAAAACCGGATTAGTACCAGGAGATTGAGATGACCGAAGCAAACTTGACTGACGTTGCGACCCTGCGCAGCCGCGCCCGCCAGAACGTCGAAAACGGTGCAGTGACCGAAGGTTATGACGCCGACCGCGAAGAAATCATCCGACTGCTCAACGCATCGCTGGCCACCGAGCTGGTCTGCGTGCTGCGCTACAAGCGCCACTACTTCATGGCCAGCGGTATCAAGGCGTCCGTCGCCGCCGACGAGTTCCTCGAACACGCCACCCAGGAAGCCGAACACGCGGACAAACTCGCCGAGCGCATCGTGCAGCTGGGCGGTGAGCCGGAGTTCAACCCGGACCTGCTGACCAAGAACTCCCACGCCCAATACGTGGCCGGCAAGGACCTCAAGGAAATGGTCTACGAAGACCTGGTCGCCGAGCGGATTGCGGTAGACAGCTACCGCGAGATCATCCAGTACATTGGCGATAAAGACCCGACTACGCGTCGTCTGTTTGAAGAGATCCTGGCTCAGGAAGAAGAGCATGCGGACGATATGGCGGATATTCTAGAAAGTCTGTAAGTGCGCAACACAAAAGGGGGAGCTGGCTAGCCAGCTCCCCCTTTTGTTCGTCTGCCGTTTCAGCCTTTAACGGTTTTCGGCGCCTTACCTTCCTTCATCTGCTGCAACAACGGTGCACACTCATTCGGTTCACCACCACTCGGCGCGACCAACGCCAGCAACCCGGCCGCCGGCCCGGCGATCACACCCAGCGCCACCATGCCCGCCCCCCGCAACGCCAGTGGAATGGCTTTCACACCCGCGTTGGGCTTGATGAACGGCCCGTTGACGTACAGCGGTGAACGCAGGGAGAACAGGCGAAAGCCTTTCGATTCCGGGGTAATGGTAAGGTCCAGTTGCTCGGTGGCCATATTCGCGGTGCCATCGATGTAGATGATGGCGTTCTCAGTATCGAACACAAACAATCGCGTGGTCGCCAGGCCCGTCTTGATGCCGAAGTCCGCCGCCGCGCAGTTGATCTTCACTTCCTTGTCACCAAACAAGCGGCCTACCACGTAGTTACCCACGTTGAGCCCGGCGATTTCCATCAGGCTGCGGCTGATGGCGCCGTCGTTGATCAGCATCTTCAGGTCACCGTTGGAGCTGCCCAACAGGGCTGCTACGGAATTGCCGCGTCCGGAGATGTCGGCATCACCGTTGAGTTCACCAAAGCTGGTTTTCATCGGTTCGAAGGTTGGGAACAGTTGCTTGAGCTTGAAGTTGCGCGCGGTGAGTTTGGCGCGACCTTCCATTGGCGTGATGCGGCCGTTGAGGCGGATCTGCGCATCCAGTTTGCCGCCGGCCACACCGAAACGCAGGGGTTCGAGGCTCAGTTCGCCGTCATTCAGGACCAGGTGGGTGTAGAGGTCGGTGAACGGCAGATCGGCACTGTGCACGATGCGCTTGCCGGTGAATTCCACATCGGCGTCCATGACACGCCAGCGCTCGGTGCGGAATTCTTCCACCGGCAACACTTTGGTCGCCGGCTGTTTGCTGTCGCCGCCACGGGCTTTTTGCTTGGCGTTGGAGTCGGCGCCGATCAGCGGGGCGAGGTCGGTCATCAGCAATTGGTTGGACACCAGCGCGCCACTGAGCTTGGGCCGTGGCTGGCTGGCGACGTAGGCGAGGCTGCCGTGGATATCGCTGTTGCCGATCTTGCCGTTGAAGTTCTCATAGCGAAACGAGGCGCCGCTGGCTTCGTGCAGCTTGGCGATAAGGTGACCGTCGGTGGAATAGGCCGGCGAATCCGGCAAGGTCACGCCAGTCAGCGGGTAGAGATTGCCCAGGCTGGAACCGGCGAGTTTCAAGCGCAAGTCGAGCGCACCGAGATTCAGTGGATCGGTCAGCGTGCCGGCCAGGGCGATGCTGGTGTCGGCAATCTTCACCTGCGCTTGCAGCGGGAACGGCTTGGCCGCGTCCTGCAAGGCCAACAGGCCGCCGATCTTGCCACTGCCGTCGAGTTTCTGGCCGTGGTACTGGCCTTTGACCTTGAGGCCGAACGCATAATCCTGGGGCGCGGAGCCTTTTTCCAGAGCCTTCTTGGCATCGGCGTCGCCGACAATTTCGCCGAACGGGATCGGTTTGCCCAGCGGGTCGATGATCACATCCAGTTGGGTCTTGAGGGTCTGGTCGTCGAGGGCCACGTGGCCTTTGTCGAAGCCGATGGCACCGATGTCCACCACCCAGTTGGAGGGCTCGGCGTTCGGGTCCTTGGGGTCGAACTTGAAGGTCCAGTTGGCGCGGCCGTCGGCCAGGCGCTGCAATTGCGCGCTCGGCTCGGTGAGGTCAATACGCGGGATCACCACGCGCTGCACCAGCAACGCCAGGGGCGAGATGCGCAGTTCGACCTTCTTGAGGGTGACCATTTGCGGGGTTTTCGACCAGTCCGGGTTGCCCAGGGTCAGGTCTTCGGCGATCACATGGGGCCATGGCACCCAGGCGCGCCAGCCACCCTCATCGGGCTCACGCGCCCACACCACCGCCAGGTTGCCGTTGATGGCAAAGGGTCGATGCAATTCTTCGGAAACCTTGGCATTGAGGGGCGGCTTGATGCGGTTCCAGTCAAAGAACACCAGGACCAACACCACCACGGCGATTAACAAAGCGAAGCTGGCGCAGCTCCAAGCGACGATTTTACGAGTGCGCGTCATTGCACAGGACTCCTGAATACGACTGGCTGGGTGACAGCCTTTAAGGACAGCTTATAGAACTACGACTGGTAAACCGCCTGGGGGTTTAACCCGATCCCCGATTTGCCTGGAAAAACCTCAATTTCTGACCACTTCGACAGATTCCCCCTACGACGACGCACCATTGTTACCCGCGTGCGTGTCGAAAATACCCACACCGGTGCAAAACCGCGTGCTTGAGAGGCCCGTTCTAGAGCCTCCGCCTAGAACAATCAATTCTGTTGATTATTACCATTGTGTTTATGAACTTTTATATCGACTTATCGAGAGTAGCATTAGCCCTGTACCCACTTTATCGCCCTCCCAAGGAGCAACCCATCATGAAACGCCAATTACTCGCTACCGCCCTATTATCCATCCTGGCTTCCAGTGCCTTTGCCCTGCCAGCCGCCGAACAGGCCACCCCACAAGTCAAAGCGGACGCCGTTCCGTTCAGCCAGACCGTCGCTCGCAGCGGTTCGCAAGAAGAAGAGAACCGTGACTACGCCAAAGGCGCTGTGGCTGAAAATGGTTCGGAACAAGCCAACAAACGCGCTTACACCGAAGGCCTGACCGAAAACGGCCGCAACCGCCTGGAACAAAAAGGCCTGGTTGAAGGTGGTGCTGATCGCCTGCTGGAACGCAACGCTGTTGCCGAAGGTGGCCGTGATCGCCTGGAACAGAAAGGTCTGGTCGAAGGCGGTGCTGAACAAGCCAACAAACGTGCCTACACCGAAGGCGTTGCTGAAGGCGGTGCTGACCGTCTGCAAGAACTGCATCAAGCACAGAGCTAACCCCGTGGTGGCCGAGAAAAAAGCCCGATCTGTCGATCGGGCTTTTGCTTTCCTGTAGATCGCGCTACGCCTCTCCCCGCCAAGTTCGACGTCAGCAGACCTGTTTTGCTAGAGTGCGTCGCTGTACTTGCCGACAAAGCCCGCCCGCCCATGCTGCCCCGCGCCGAACAGAAGCAACAGACCCGCCTCGCCCTGATGGACGCAGCCCGCCATCTGATGGAGTGTGGCCGTGGGTTTGGCAGCCTGAGCCTGCGCGAAGTGGCGAAGACGGCCGGTATCGTGCCCACCGGTTTCTATCGGCATTTTGCCGACATGGACCAGTTGGGGCTTGTGTTGGTGAGTGAAGTCGGCCAGACCTTCCGCGCCACCATCCGCCTGGTGCGCCATAACGAATTCGTGATGGGCGGCATTATCGACGCCTCCGTGCGGATCTTTCTCGATGTGGTCTCGGCCAACCGTTCGCAATTCCTGTTCCTGGCCCGCGAGCAATACGGCGGCTGCCTGGCGGTGCGCCAGGCCATCGGTGCGCTACGTGAAGACATCACCCGCGACTTGGCGGCCGACCTGACGTTCATGCCAAAACTGCAGCACCTGGATGCCGAAGGCCTGCATGTGATGGCCGACCTGATCGTCAAAAGTGTGTTCGCCACCCTCCCCGACATCATCGACCCACCGGCCCAGGCCCTGCCTGACCACCTTACGCCCCAGGCGAAGATCACCCAGCAATTGCGCTTTATCTTTATCGGCTTGAAGCACTGGCAAGGCCTGGGCAGTACCGAATAAAGCCATCAACCTGCTGTGTGAAAGCGCTTGGCGGTGGTGTAGTTCTTGTTCCAGTAGCTGTTGCTCAATGAATCGATACGGATGCGCTGGCCGGTACGGGGCGAATGAATGAATTTGCCATCGCCTATATAGAGCCCCACATGGCTGACCTGGCCGCGCCCGTTGGCTTTGAAAAACACCGCATCGCCGGGCTTGAGCGCATTGCGTTTGATGGTCGCGGCCGTTGACCGCTGCATGGCCGCGGTGGTGCGTGGGATCTGAATGTTGGCTTCGGTCTTGAACAGATAGACCAGCAGGCTGCTGCAATCAAACCCCTGATCCGCCGAGGTGCCACCCCACTTGTAAGGCGTACCCAGCAGTTCGTGGGCGCGGTCGACCACATCCTCGATAGACGCTTGTTTCAGAGAAGTGCTGAAGGACGGATAAGACTTCAGATTGGCAGAGGCCGATGAAAGCGCGAAAGACAGACTGACAATAACCAGATAACAAAAAGACTTGAACATGATGAACGTCGCAGTGAATTAAACACGGCGCACAGCCTAATGATCTCGCAGGAAAGGCGATGAACGCCGATTCCCCATACCCTGTAGGGAAAATCTGAAAACGCCCATCACCCGTGCAACAAGCAACATCGCGCACCACTTTGGCGCACGCCATCCATTCTTCCTCGCCCTGTTTAGTGGCACACCCCTCCTTTCCTACAGGCAATTCCTACTCCCCATCGAGGTTGGCAAGCCCCTTGCTCTAGCTGTTTCATCGCTCATAGCTGGAAGCTTCCTGATGCTGGTGATCCACCGCCGAATCGCCCCCCAAACCCTCTGGGCCGCCGAGTTGCTGCTGAACTTCGAAGCCCGCAGCAAAAGCCGCCTGCGCTGTTTCAGTGCCGACGGTGAAGACGTCGGCCTTTTCCTGGAGCGCGGCCAGCCGCCGCTGCACGATGGCGAATTCCTACAGTCGGAGGACGGACGAGTCGTACGCGTGTGCGCCCGGCCTGAACAACTGCTGCACGTCACCTGCAGCAGCGCATTTGAACTGACCCGCGCGGCGTATCACCTGGGTAACCGCCACGTGGCATTGCAAGTGGGCGATGGCTGGCTGCGCCTGCTCGATGACTACGTGCTCAAGGCCATGCTCGAACAGCTGGGCGCGCAGACGCAAACCATCGAAGCGCCATTCCAGCCGGAACATGGCGCCTATGGCGGCGGGCATCATCACTCGCGCCATGGTGATGAAGATTTCAACTACCCGCCCAAGCTGCACCAGTTCGGCGTACGTCTATGAACCCAGCCTGGGCGCTGTTGCGCCTGGCCAGTCCGCAATTGCCGATTGGTGGCTACAGCTATTCCCAAGGTTTGGAAATGGCGGTGGAGAACGGTCGCGTCAACGATGCTGCCAGCGCACGGCGCTGGATCAGTGACCAGTTGCTGCTCAACCTCGCACGTTTCGAGGCACCCGTTCTGCTCGCCCATTGCCAAGCCGCCTTTGAGGCCGATTGGCCGCGCCTGGCCCAGCTGTGCGAAGAACATCGCGCCAGCCGTGAGACCCGCGAGCTGTACCAGGAGAGCCGGCAGATGGGCTACTCCCTGCAACAACTGCTCAACGGCCTGCCGGAACTGGACGACGCCGCCCGCCTATTTCTTCAACAGTGCGCCGAACCGCATTTGGCATTGGGTTGGGCCCTGGCCGCACGCGCCTGGAACATCAGCCCCGCCGACGCGCTTGCCGCCTGGCTATGGAGCTGGCTGGAAAACCAATTGGCTGTGCTGATGAAAACCCTGCCCCTGGGCCAGCAAGCCGCCCAACGCCTGACCAGTGAACTGCTGCCGTTGCTGCAACAAGCCCAGCAGGACGCCAACCGCATCCAACCCAACCATTTCGGCAGCGCCGCGTTTGGCCTGTCCCTGGCCTGCATGGCCCACGAGCGCCAATACAGCCGACTGTTTCGTTCCTAGGAGAAGCATATGAACTCACAACCTTTGCGTGTCGGCATCGGCGGCCCGGTGGGCTCCGGCAAGACGGCCCTGACCCTGGCCCTGTGCCTCGCGCTGCGTGATCGCTACAACCTGGCAGTGGTCACCAATGACATCTACACCCGCGAAGACGCTGACTTCCTGGTGCGCAACCAGGCACTCGCGCCGGAACGCATCATCGGCGTGGAAACCGGTGGCTGCCCGCACACGGCGATCCGCGAAGACGCCTCGATCAACCTGGAAGCCGTCGACCAGCTCAACCGTCGTTTCCCCGGCCTGGACTTGATCCTGGTGGAGTCCGGCGGCGACAACCTCTCGGCCACCTTCAGCCCGGAGTTGTCGGACCTGACCATCTACGTGATCGATGTGTCCGCGGGCGACAAGCTGCCGCGCAAGGGCGGGCCTGGCATCTGCAAGTCCGACCTGCTGGTGATCAACAAGATCGACCTGGCGCCCTTGGTCGGCGCGTCGCTGGAGCTGATGAACAGCGACACCACGCGCATGCGCAACGGCAAACCCTTTGTGTTCAGCAACCAGAAAACCGGTGTCGGCCTGGAGGACATCGTCGCCTTCATCGAACGCCAAGGCCTGCTGACCGCCGCCTGATCAACCCATAAGGAACCTGTCCATGAGCCTCAAGAAACTCTTCACCGCCGCCGCCCTGCTGCTGGCCCCTGCCCTGGCCTTCGCTCACCCGGGCCATGGCGACAACGGCCTGGTAGCCGGTATCAGCCATCCCCTGGGGGGCATCGACCACTTGCTGGCCATGGTCGCGGTCGGTTTGTGGGCCGCCCAACAAAAAGGCGCCGCGCGTTGGGCGCTGCCGTGCACCTTTGTCGGCACCATGCTGATTGGCGGCGTGCTGGGTTTTGAAGGCCTGGCGTTGCCGGCGCTGGAAAGTGGGATTGCCGCGTCGGTGCTGGCCCTGGGCCTGGCGGTGGCGCTGGCGGTGCGCCCGCCGCTGTTCATGGCGGTGGGGGCTACGGCCTTGTTCGCGCTGTTTCACGGCGTGGCGCATGGCCTGGAGCTGCCGGATATGTCCAGCCCGTGGGCGTATGCCGCTGGCTTTGTCGGTGCGACTGCCGTGCTGCACGCGGCCGGTTATGCGGTGGTGCGCTTCCTGCCGGCTGCGGCGGCGCCGTTGGTGCGGATTGCGGGGGCGGCGTCGGCGGCGACGGGGGTCTGGTTGCTCGCGAAGGCGGCAGTACAAACAACACAGAACCCAAGCCTGATACCATGCGCGCCTACACCCCTGCCGTGACGACGCCAGCCAATGCCCAGCGCTTCCCAACCCTCCTTGAACACCGTGCTCACGCACTTCCACAGCCTGATCGTGCCGCTCTGGCAAGGCCCGGGCTGGAATGCCGACCTGGCATTGCCCTATGAGGCGCTGGACGCCGATCATCAGCCACTGCCCCCGCAACGCTACCGTGCCATGGCCTGCGCCCGGCAGTTGTATCTGTTTGCCAGCCTGATCGGCGAGCCCGGCGCGGCCTTTGCTGAAGAACGCGCAGCGGCACTGTTTCGCTCCCTGCAACGGCACTTCCACGACGCCGAGCACGGCGGCTGGTTCTACAGCATCGACCCGTCCGGCCAGCCGCTGGACAAGCGCAAAGACCTCTACACCCACGCCTTCATCATCTTTGCCTGCGCCCATTACTGGGCCAAGGTGCGTGAGCCATTGGTGGAGTCGGTGCTCAACGCCGCCCTGGAAGTGGTCGCCGAGCGCTTCTCCACAGGCGACGGCCTGTACGAAGCCGTGCTGGAACGCAACTGGTCATCGCTCAAGTCCGGCCCACTGCAAAATCCGCTGATGCACCTGGCCGAAGGTTTCCTCGCCACCCTCGCGGTGCGTGAGGATGCCAACGTGCAAGCCGCCCTGCTGGCGTTGGCGACGGCCATGCAGCAGCGCTTCATCGACCGCCACCACGGCGTAATGATGGAAAAACCGCTGGGTGCTGTGGATAACTGGTTTGAACCGGGGCACCAGTTCGAATGGTTCTTCTTGCTGGAGTCTTCGGATGTGCTGCGCGGTACGCCGCTGCATGCGTCCCTGACCCGGGCGTTCGCCTACGCAGAACTCAAGGGTGTGGATAACCTCAGCGGTGCGGTCAGCGGCATGCTGGCACTGGACGGTACGGTGCGCGACGGCACCCAGCGTATCTGGGCCCAGGCCGAGTACCTGCGGGCGCTGACCTTGCGCCCCAACAGCGAAGCCGTGCTGCAACGCCAATTGCTGGCGCTGCAAGAGCACTTCCTGCATGCAAAAGGCTGGAATGAATGCCTGGATGCCCAGGGCGCCGTAAGCCGACGGGACATGCCTTCGACTACGCCGTATCACTTGGCAACCTGTTACCAGGGCCTTATGCAATCCACTTGCGATCTCCGGTAAAGCTGATCGTCAGCCAACGCGCTGCATCCGGCGCACCGAGCCCTGTGGATATCTCTTCGCGTAGCCCGTCGAGGGTCGCGACGTTATCCACCGGGTAATCCGCCGGCAACACCACATGAATCTCGATAAACCGCGCCCGCCCGTGCTTTTGCACGTACGACACGTAGTCGTCGAAACCATGCTTGGCCTGCGCCGCTTCCATCACCTCGCGCACTGTGTCGTCCAACTGGTCCGGCGCGATCCCCAGCACCTCGCGCAAGGCCGGGCGCAGGATCTTGAACGCCGGCGCCAGCATGCTCAGGGCCAGCAGGATCAGGATCAATGGGTCGACATACACCGCCCACTCGCCATAGCCCTGGGACTTGAGCAACAGCGCCGCCAGGAAGCTGATCAGCAAGCCTACCGACAGCATCGCGTCCACCAGCCAGCTGATGTTGTCGAACTGGATCAGCGATGATTTCAGCTGGCGATTGCGATAGCGCACGTAGAAGAAGTAGGCGAACTCGACGACGGTAAACACCGCCGCGTAGATGATCACCAACCCCAACTCGATCTCGCGGCCGCCATTGATAATGCCGAACACGCCATTGAGGAACGCATAGATGGCGATCAGCAACAAGAAACTGCCTTCGATCAGCAGCACCATGGGCTCCAGGTGCCAATAGCCGAACTGGAAACGGTCGTTGCTTTTCTTGGCGATCAGCTTGGCCGTGATCAGCATCAACACCTTGATGGCGGTGGCGATCAGCGAGAAAAAGCCGTCGAACAGAATGGATTGGGCGCCAGAAATCACACCCGTGACAATCCCGGCGATCGCGACGGCGAACATCAGGATGGTCGATTGTTTGAGCAGTGCCTGCTCACCTCGGTTACTCACATTTCCTCCCGTCAAAACCTTAAATCCGCACGGTGCGGAGGGGTTTTCAGGCGGTGAGTGTACCTTATGGCCTGTTTTGGCCGATTGTGGCGAGGGAGCTTGCTCCCGCTGGGCTGCGCAGCGGCCCCAAAATCTTAGGGCCGCTTCGCGCCCCAGCGGGAGCAAGCTCCCTCGCCACAGCAGCGATCGGTCTTAAGCTTTAGCCCCACGCTCAATCGCAAACCCAGCCCACGTCTGGCTTACCGGCATCAGCTCCAACCGGTTGATATTCACATGCGCCGGCGTGTTCATGACCCAGAAGATCGTGTCGGCAATGTCCTGTGGCTGGATCGGCTCGGCACCCGCATAAGTCGCGTCATACCGCGCCTGATCACCGCCGAAGCGCACCAGCGAGAACTCGCTTTCACACAGGCCCGGCTCGATGTTGGTCACGCGCACGCCCGTGCCTTGCAGGTCGCAGCGCAGGTTCAGCGAGAACTGCTTAACGAACGCCTTGGAACCGCCATACACGTGGCTGCCCGGATACGGGTAATTACCCGCGATGGAACCCAGGTTGATGATGCCCGCGCCGCGACCGTGAGCGATCAAGCGTGGCAGCAGCAGATTAGTGGTGGTCAGCAGGCCCTTGATGTTGGTGTCGACCATGGTTTCCCAATCGTCGAGACTGCACTTGGGCGCTGGGTCGGTGCCCACGGCCAGGCCGGCGTTGTTGATCAGCCCGCGCAGCTTGGCGAACGACGGCGGCAGGTTGGCGATGGCATCTTCCATGCCTTTGCGGTCCCGCACGTCCACAACCAGGCCATGCACTTCGGTCTGCTTGGAAAGCTCTTCGACCAGCGCATTCAGGCGGTCGGCGCGACGACCGGTGAGCACCAGTTTCCAGCCGGCTTCGGCAAAACGACGGGCGCAGGCTTCGCCGAAACCTGAGGTTGCGCCAGTAATAAACAACGTGTCGGACATGGTGTTCTCCTTGCGGGCATCGGGAAAAAATCAGCCAGCAGAATGCCCGTACACCGCGATGGCGGCAACCGCTAAGCACACAACTTGATACACGCCTGATCACTTTTTAATCAACTCTCTAAAAGCCATACAGACCGTGGCTTATAGCTATGTGCGCGCAGGTTATCCACAACTGCGCCCACAGTCTTTGGGGGCAACTACAAAATGCTTCAGGCCGCTATACACAAGGGCTACAGACGGTTTTAGAAAGTTTTTTGCTTGACCTTGGCCGGGGCGTATGTAGGCCTGTCGCCGATCGCAAAATCAGAACGATGGCTCCAGGCCAGTCATTCCGGCCTCTGCGGCGGTCTTTCCAGAGTTTAGTCACAGACTTATCCACAGGCTGGCGGGACATATTTCGGTCATATACCTGTGTCTTTAAACAGGTTGACAACGGCTTGGACCGGCGACCAAAAAGCGCCTGATCAAAAAACAACCGCCGCGCTGCAAGCCCCGGATTCATTGGCTTCCAGCCAGCTACTCCCACGTTACCCACAGCCGGTTCCACAGCGGATGGGGACAAGTCAAAACTGTGACAAAACAGGGATTTGCGGCGGCTATATGTCGCGCTTTGGAGGGGGGCTGGATTTGTTTTCCACAATTTGGCATCGGCCTTGTGAACACCACAAAACAAATGTGGGAGCGGGCTTGCTCGCGAAAGCGGTGGGTCAGTTCCAGATGTACTGACTGACACACCGCTTTCGCGAGCAAGCCCGCTCCCACAGGGGCCTGCGTCAAACTTTAAATTAGTGACCGCCGAGGTAGGCGTTGCGCACTTCCTCATTCACCAGCAATTCCTTGCCGGTGCCGGTCAGGCGAATCTCGCCGTTGACCATCACATACGCCCGGTCCGACAAGCGCAGCGCATGGTTGGCGTTCTGTTCCACCAGGAAGATGGTCATCCCGGTGGAGGCCAGCTCGCGCAACGTCGAGAAGATCTGCTTCACCACAATCGGCGCCAGGCCCAGGCTCGGTTCATCCAGCAGCAACAGCTTGGGCCGGCTCATCAGCGCGCGGGCGATGGCGAGCATTTGCTGCTCGCCGCCGGACATGGTCATGGCGCGCTGGGTACGTCGCTCCTTGAGCCGTGGGAACAGCTCAAACATGCGCTGCATGTCTTCCTGAGCAAACTTGTCGCCAATGGGGATGGTGCCCATCAGCAGGTTTTCCTCGACGGTCATGTCGGGGAACACCCGCCGCCCTTCCGGCGACTGCGCAATACCGTTGGACGCGATGTAGTGCGACGACTTATGGGTGATGTCGACGCCGTTGTAGAGAATCTGCCCCGACTCGGCACGTGGCTGGCCGAAGATCGACATCAGCAGCGTGGATTTGCCCGCGCCGTTGGAGCCAATCAGGCTGACAGTTTCGCCTTCATTGATGTGCAGCGAGACTTTTTTCAGGGCCTGGATCGGGCCGTAATACACGTCCAGGTCCTTCATTTCGAGGATAGGCCCGTTCATACAAGCTCCTCTTCGTCAGCGCCCAGGTAGGCGGCAATCACTTTCGGGTCGTTGCGGATCGCGTCCGGCCCGCCCTCGGCGATCACGTTGCCGTGGTCCAGCACCACGATGTGGTCGGAAATACTCATCACCATGCCCATGTCGTGTTCGATCAGCACCACCGTCAGGTCGTGTTCGTCGCGCAGCAGGCGAATCATCGCGCTGAGGGCTTCGGTTTCATGGGGGTTGAGGCCCGCAGCCGGTTCATCCAGGCAGATGATCTGCGGCCGGGTGCACATGGCACGGGCGATCTCCAGGCGGCGCTGCTGGCCGTAAGAGAGTTCGCCGGCCAGGCGGTTGGCGCAGTCGACCAGGTCCACCACTTCCAACCAGTAGAAAGCGTGGTCGAGGGCGTCGCTTTCAGCCTTGCGGTAGCCCTTGGTATTGAGGATACCCGCGAGCATGTTGCGGTTGACCCACATGTGCTGGGCCACCAGCAGGTTTTCCACCACCGACATTTCCTTGAACAGGCGAATGTTCTGGAACGTCCGCGCCAGGCCGGCGCGGTTCACCAGGTGGGTGCCGCCGAACATCTTGTAGTACACCCGGCTGAGGAAGCTTTTGGGCGACACAAAGTCGGTGGGCTGGAAGCGCTCGCCGAGCAACTGGATCACGTCGGTCTGCTTGCCGCGAAGGTTGAGTTGGATCTTGCCGCCGCTGGCTTTGTAGAAGCCGGTGAGGCAGTTGAACACCGTGGTCTTGCCGGCGCCGTTGGGGCCGATCAAGGCGAAGATCGAGTTGCGTTCGACCTTGAGGCTCACATCGCTCAGGGCCTTGATGCCGCCGAAGTGCATCATCAGGTGTTCCACGGAGAGGACGACTTCCTTGCTCATGGCGCCACTCCTTTACGTGGTGTCACACCGGTACGGCTGATGCGGATCAAGCCGCGTGGTCGCCAGATCATCATCACCACCATCAACACGCCGAACAGCAACACGCGGTATTCAGAGAAGCTACGCAGCAGTTCAGGCGCGACCGTCAGAACAAACGCCGCGATCACCACGCCCACCGTCGAGCCCATGCCGCCCAACACCACGATGGCCAGGATCAGCGCTGACTCAAAGAAGGTAAACGACGACGGGTTGACGAAGCCCTGGTAGCTGGCAAAGAACACGCCAGCCAAACCCGCCGTCGATGCACCGATGGTGAACGCCGAAAGTTTGACCAACACATGGTTCAGCCCCATGGAACGGCAGGCGATCTCATCTTCGCGCAAGGCCTCCCAGGCGCGGCCGACCGGCATGCGGGTCAGGCGATGCTTGATGTACAGCACGGCCAGCACCACCAGGAACAGCACGATGTAGATGAACAGGAATTTGATGTTGGGGTTGTAGTCGATGCCGAAGAACTCATGGAAGGGCACCCCGCCATCCTTCGCGCGCTTGCCGAACTCCAGGCCGAGGAAGGTCGGCGATGGCACCGGCATGCCGTTGGGCCCACCGGTAAACGACAGCCAGTTGTTGAGCACCAGACGGATGATTTCACCAAAGCCCAGAGTCACGATGGCCAAATAGTCACCGTGCATTCGCAGCACCGGGAACCCGAGTATGCACCCCGCCAACGCTGCGGCGATGGCCGCCAGCGGCAGCACCGTCCAGAAACCCAGGCCCAGGTATTGATAACCCAGTGCCAGGCCGTAGGCGCCGATAGCGTAGAACGCTACGTAACCCAGGTCGAGCAGGCCCGCCAGGCCGACCACGATGTTGAGGCCCAGGCCGAGCAACACATAGATCAGGCCGAGGATCACCACCGTGAGCAGGTACTTGTTGGCGAAGATCGGGAACACGATGGCGATCACGATCAGTGCCGGGATGATCCAGCGCAACCGCGACTTGTAGTCCGGCGCCAGCACGTGCACGCCAGAGCCGGTGCTCTCGAAGCCCTGCAAAATCTTCAGGCCCTTGGGGGTTTGCAGGAACAGGCTCATGGCAAAGCGGCCGACCATCACGATGGCCACCAGCAGGGCCACGCGGGCCGGTTCCAGGTTGAAGCTGTAGCCGTCGAGGACCACGCCGACGATCGGACCGAACACGACCAGTGAAATCAGCCCGGCGAGGACTGTATCGACCACACTTTTCTTGATATCGATGGGTTTGGCAGCAGACATGTTTACACCTTCGCCACAAGTGGGCGACCAAGCAGGCCCTGGGGACGGAAAATCAGAATCACCACCAGCAGGGAGAAACTGAACACGTCTTTGTAGTCAGAGTTGATCAACCCCGAGAACAACGACTCGGAGATACCGAGGATGATCCCGCCCAACATCGCCCCAGGCAGGGAGCCGATGCCGCCGAGTACCGCTGCGGTAAACGCCTTGATGCCGATGATGAAGCCGGCATAGAAATCGAAGGTGCCGTAGTTGAGGGTGATCAACACGCCGGCCAATGCCGCCATGGCGGCGCCGATGACGAACACATAGGAGATCACCCGGTCGGTGTTGATGCCGAGGATCGACGCCATCTTGCGGTCTTGCTGGGTGGCGCGGCACATGCGGCCGAGCTTGGTGTACTTGATGATGTAAGTGAGCAACGCCATGCCGGCAAACGCCGCCACGAGGATGAACACCTTGGTGTACGTCAACTGAACGAAGCCTGTGCCGATATCGACACGCCAGGCCCCGGCCAGCAGGGTGGGAATGCCTTGTTGCTTGGCGCCCTGGGCGATCTGCGCGTAGTTCTGCAGGATCAGCGAGATACCGATGGCGCTGATCAGCGGTGCCAGTCGGGTGGAGTTGCGCAGTGGTTTGTAGGCGACACGCTCGATGACCCAGCCATATACGCCAGTGACGACGACGGTGAAGATCAAGGTGCCGAGAATGAGCAGCGGGAAGGATTCGATGCCGAAGTAAGCCAGCAGTGCCAGACTGATCGCCGCGAGGTAAGCGGAAATCATATAAACCTCGCCGTGGGCGAAGTTGATCATGCCAATGATGCCATAGACCATTGTGTAGCCGATGGCGATCAGGCCATAGACCGACCCGAGGGTCAGGCCGTTGACCAGTTGCTGCAGGAAAATACCATCCATAACGCAATCTCACGCGGTGAGCACCTGCACACCGGTGGGTGTGCGGCGCTTCTGGAGGAAAACAGAGGTTTACTCCTGTCGGAGTGCGCTAGTGTGGCGAGGGAGCTTGCTCCCGCTGGGCTGCGAAGCAGCCCCAAACTGGGCGATCGAGGTACATCAGATGTAGCTCGGTAAACGGTTTGGGAGTGCTACGCACTCCAGCGGGAGCAAGCTCCCTCGCCACAGCAAGCCCGCGCCTACAGAAGATCAGGCGTGGTGCTTACTTCTGTTTGTCCAGCTGGTGGTATTTGCCGTCTTTGTCCCACTGGTAAACCACGTAGTCGGAGATCTTCAGGTCGCCCTTCGAATCCCAGGCTTTTTCGCCCATGACGGTTTTCACCGGGTGAGCCTTGAGCCACTTGGCGGCGTCTTCGCCTTTGTTGGACTTGGCGCCGTTGAAGCCAGCGGCCAAGGCCTGGACCGACGCATAGGCGTACAAGGTGTAGCCTTCCGGCTCGGTGCCGTTTTTACGGAACTCTTCCACCACGGCCTTGCTGTCTGGCAGCAGGCGCGGGTCGGCGCCGAAGGTCATGTACACGCCGTCGACGTATTGCTTGCCGCCTGCAGTGGCAACCAGTTCGTCGGTGACCACGCCGTCATCGGACATGAACTTGACGTCTTTCAAGCCAGCTTCACGGATCTGGCGAACCAGTGGACCGGCTTCCGGGTGCAGGCCGCCGAAGTACACGACGTCAGCACCGGTGGAGCGGATCTTGGTGACCAGGGCGCTGAAGTCTTTCTCGCCACGGGTCAGGCCTTCTTCCAGCACCGGCTTGACGCCGCGCTTGGTCAACTGGGCAGCGGTGGCGTCGGCCAGGCCTTTGCCGTAGGTGTCCTTGTCGTTGATGACCGCGACTTTCTTGCCCTTGAGCACGTCGACGATGTAGTCGCCAGCGACGATGCCTTGCTGGTCGTCACGCCCGCACATGCGGAACATGGCGCCCAGGCCGCGTTCGGTCACTTGTGGGTTGGTGGAGCCTGGGGTGATGGCGATGATGCCGGCTTCGTCATACACCTCGGAGGCCGGGATGGTGTTGGAGGAGCAGAAGTGCCCGACCACGCCGATCACTTTGTCCTGGTCGGCCAGGCGGTTGGCCACGGCCACGGCTTGTTTGGGTTCACACGCATCGTCGCCGGCTACCAGCACGATTTTCTCGCCGTTGATGCCGCCGGCCTTGTTGATCACATCGGCTGCCGCCTGGGCACCCTTCATGTACTGCTCACCGAAAGCGGCGTTGGCGCCCGTCATGGGCCCCGCGACGCCGATCTTCACATCAGCTTGAACAAACGTAGAAACACCCAGCGCCGCTGCAACGGCGAGGGCCAGAAAACCTTTCTTGTAAAACGTCTGGGACATGAGTGGTGCTCCGATATTTTTGATTTTTGGCACGACAACTTGCATTCAAACCTTTCACTGAAAGCCCAGAGCAAGGCGCGTGCCATTACGTTTTTATTCTTCAAAAAGACACGGTGTCATTGTTATTTCAGGTGTTTCGGCTCCATTCGCCAGGACGTGCAACCCTCTAGCGTCCAGAGGTGCAACCAATGGATCCAAAAAGTACAACCGTGGCAGGTCGCACCTGCAACCACGCCTATAAACGACAGTTCCTGGCGCTGTAACAAACGGCGTAACGGAACTGCACATTTACAGTGCGTGATTGCTACGACTTGCACCAATACAGATTAGTAGCCTGCTAAGAAAATGCAGGCTTCTGAGCGGTATTTCGCTGATCAGATCACGATCCTCAGGCATTGGCCGGCGTGATACAGCGAGAATCCAGCTTCATACAGGCAGCTGCGCAAGCCCACCCCGGCCAACGGCTGCATCGGCGCGAAGGGAATCGGCAGCGCCTGGGGATTCTGGTGACACAAGTAGTCGGCAAATGCCTTGCCGACCACACTGCCGGTGGTCACGCCACGGCCGTTATATCCCGTAACTGCCACGAGACCGGGGGCAGGCTCGAACAGGCGCATCAAGTGGTCGGGGGTGAAGGCGATACAGCCGGTCCAGGTGAACTCCCACTGCACCGATTTGAGGTACGGGAAGTAGTGCTGCTGCACCCGATCGGCCCACGCCTTGAGGAACCACGCGGGTTTCTGGTTGCCGTTGCCCAGGCTGCCGAGCAACAAACGGCCATCGGCGTCGCGACGGATGCTGCTCAGCACCTGGCGCGTATCCCATGAGCCCTGGCCACCGGGCAGGATCTGTTGGGCGGCCTCGTCCGTCAGTGGGGCCGACGCGACCTGATAGTAATAGCCGGGGAAGAAATTGCGCCGCAACTCGGTCCATTCGCCCTCGGTGTAGGCGTTGGAGGCGATCACCACCTGTGCAGCCTGCACTGAGCCTTGGGCGGTCTGCACCGACCAATGCGAACCCTGGCGCTCAAGCTGAGTGACCGGCGAATGATCGAACAACTGCCCGCCAAGGCCCGCCGCCGCATTGGCCAAGCCGCTGGTGTAGGCCATCGGGTTCAAGGTGCCGGCACGCCGATCCAGCAAGGCGGCGGCGATCTTTTTGGTGCCCGTGGCCTGTTCGCAAGCCTGGCCGGTGAGCAGCTCCACTGGCGCGCCACGGCGCTTCCATTGGGCTTCACGACTGCGCAAATCCGCCTCGCCACGGGCGTTGTGCGCCATGTGCAAGGTGCCTTCACGGCGTAATTGGCAATCGATGGTGTATTTATCGATCAGGCTGAACACCAGGGACGGCGCCGCACCCAACATGCGGTTGAGCTGGCTGCCCACCGCTTCGCCGAAACCGGCTTCGATCTCGTCCGGCGGGATCCACATGCCGGCGTTGACCAGCCCCACGTTACGCCCCGAACCACCATGACCGGTGCGATGGGCCTCCAGCACGGCGACGCTTTTGCCTTGTTCCAGCAAATGAATGGCTGCCGAAAGGCCCGTGATCCCGGCACCGATCACACACACATCGACCTTGACCTCACCCTTGAGCGCCGCACGATCCGGCCGGCCAGGGGTGAGGTGCTCCCACAAACATGTTTCGCGTAGTGCCATTGCCAGACTCCGGGATGAAACCTAACAAACAACTGTTATTTTGAATTGCAAACCCAATCAAATGTGGGAGCTGCGGTGCGACGATTCGACTTGCCTGCGATGCAGGCACCTCGGTGTATCAGATACCCCATGGTGATGCTATCGCAGGCAAGCCAGCTCCCACATTGACCGCGCTTCGACTTGAGGAATCAGTCGAAGGTAATGCCCTGTGCCAGCGGCAATTCCAGCGAGTAGTTCACCGTATTGGTCTGGCGACGCATATACCCGCGCCACGCATCCGAACCCGACTCACGCCCGCCGCCGGTCTCTTTCTCGCCACCAAACGCGCCGCCGATTTCCGCGCCGCTCGGGCCGATGTTGACGTTGGCAATGCCGCAGTCGCTGCCTACCGCCGACATGAACTGCTCGGCTTCTCGCACGTCGGTGGTGAAGATGCACGACGACAGGCCTTGAGGCACGGCGTTGTTCAGGCGCAGGGCTTCGTTGAAGTCGTTGTAGCCGATCACATAGAGGATCGGGGCGAAGGTCTCGGTGCACACCACGTCGCTTTGCTCGGGCATTTCCACAATCGCTGGCGATACGTAGTAGGCATTCGGAAACGTGTCTTCCAGCTGGCGCTTGCCGCCGAACACCTTGCCGCCTTCGCTCAAGGCTTGTTCCAGGGCGTCCTGCATGTTGTCGAAGCCGTGCTTGTCGATCAGCGGGCCGATCAGGTTGCCTTCCAGCGGGTGACCGATGCGCACCTTGGAATAGGCGGCCTTGAGACGGGTGACGATTTCCTCTTTCACCGACTCATGGGCGATCAGCCGGCGTAGGGTGGTGCAGCGTTGGCCGGCAGTGCCGACGGCGCTGAACAGGATGGCGCGCACGGCCATGTCCAGGTCGGCACTTGGGCCGAGGATCATCGCGTTGTTGCCGCCCAGCTCCAGGATGCTACGGGCAAAACGGGCGGCGACTTTCGGCGCCACTTCGCGGCCCATGCGGGTGCTGCCGGTGGCGCTGATCAGCGCGACGCGCGGGTCGTCCACCAGTGCTGCACCGGCGTCGCGGCCGCCGATGATCACCTGGCTCAGGTACTCCGGGGCGCCGTCGAATTTTTTCAGCACGCGCTCGAACAATGCCTGGCAGGCCAGGGCGGTGAGCGGGGTTTTTTCCGAGGGCTTCCAGATCACGGCGTTACCGCACACCAGCGCCAGGGTGGTGTTCCACGCCCACACGGCGACCGGGAAGTTGAACGCGCTGATCACACCGACCACGCCCAGTGGATGCCAGGTTTCACGCATGTGGTGGCCTGGGCGTTCGGAGGCGATGGTCAAGCCGTACAACTGGCGCGACAGGCCAACGGCGAAGTCGCAGATGTCGATCATTTCCTGCACTTCGCCCAGGCCTTCCTGGGTGATCTTGCCGGCTTCCCAAGACACCAGCTCGCCCAGGTCGGCCTTGTATTCGCGCAACACGTCACCGAACTGGCGCACCAGTTCGCCACGGCGCGGGGCCGGCACTTTGCGCCAGGCTTCGAATGCATGCTCGGCGCGACTGACCTGTTGCTCCACCTCGGCGGCACCTTCCCAGTGCACACTGCCGATACGGCTGCCATCGATCGGCGAATGCACGGGCTGCTTGCCCGACTGGTACAGCGCCGGGTTTACCCCGAGACGATCAAGCAATGCGGCAACCATGGGTCACTCCTTCAATCTACAAACAGAAAAATTGCGCCGCCACCGACACGGCGATCCAGGCCTTATTTGTAGCTGGCCCAAGACTTGCCAACAAACGACGATTAGGCGAGATATCATTCCGTTTATTCATGCAAAGCATAAAAAGAGGCACGCCGTGCTGAACAAAAGACATTTGCCCTCGATCACCGCCCTGCAGTGCTTCGAAGCCGCCACCCGCCACCTGAGCTTCACCCGCGCCGCCGAGGAACTGAACCTCACGCAGAGCGCGGTGAGCAAGCAGGTGGCACAGTTGGAAGAGTTGCTGCAGCACTTGCTGTTCCGCCGCGTACGCCGGCGCTTGCAGATGACCCCGGCGGGTGATTTGTATCTGGTGGAAGTACGCAAGATCCTCACGCAGGTGGAGATGTCCACCCACTACCTGCGCTCCTACGGCGGCGAAACCGAAGTGCTGCGCGTCTCCACGCCCTACACCTTCGGCGCGCGCTGGCTGGTGCCGCGCCTCAAGGGCTGGCGGCTGCGTCATCCGCAGATCCACTTGGACCTGTGCAACGAGCAGGAGCCGGATGAGTTGCTGCAAGGCAAGGCCGACATGGCGTTCTACTTCGGCCAGGGTTCACGCCCCGGCACCGAGAGCCTGAAGCTGTTCAGCGAAGAGCTTGTACCGGTGTGCGCACCCGAGAGCTTGCCAGCGCAGCCCTTCACCGACCCCACGCAACTGAGCAACCTGGTGCTGCTGCAAAACGCCTCACGCCCCCAGGGCTGGCATGACTGGTTCGCCAGCCAGGGCTACCAGACCGAGCACAGCTATCATGGGCCGCGTTTCGACACCTTTTATATGTGCATTCGTGCAGCCCAAGTCGGCTGTGGTGTGGCGCTGCTGCCGCGATTCCTGGTGGAAGAGGAACTGGCCGACGGCAAGCTGGTGATCCCCTGGCAGCATGCAATGCCGAGCCAGGATGCCTATTACCTGGCCTACCCCGAGCATTCGGCGGAGGTGCCCAAGGTGCGCGATTTTGTGAAGTGGATGATGGAGCAGGTGATTTAGCGCCTGAAATATCGCCTTCGCGAGCAAGCCCGCTCCCACACTTGAAATGCATTCCAAAGGTGGGAGCGGGCTTGCTCGCGAAGGCGTCGGTGGCTCCAGCGCAAAAAATCACTGGCAAAACACTACAGGTCTATGCGCCACTAGCCCCCTTCCTTAATTGTGCGTAAAGGCCGGCGCCCATCGCCGACCCGTCTGGAGATTCCCGTTATGAGCGAGAGTGTGTTTGCCGATCGCATCGTGCAGAACTTGCTCGACACCGACTTCTACAAGCTGACCATGATGCAGGCGGTGCTGCACAACTACCCCAACGTGGAAGTTGAATGGGAGTTCCGTTGCCGTAACAGCGAAGACCTGCGCCCGTACCTGGCGGAGATCCGCTACCAGATCGAACGCCTCGCCGAGCTGAGCCTGAGCCCCGACCAGTTGGGTTTCCTGGAACGCATCAGCTTCATGAAGCCGGACTTTTTGCGCTTTCTCGGGCTGTTCCGCTTCAACCTGCGCTATGTGCAGACCGGTATCGAGAACGGCGAACTGTTCATCCGCCTGCGCGGGCCGTGGCTGCATGTGATCCTGTTTGAAGTGCCGATGCTGGCCATCGTCAGCGAAGTGCGTAACCGCTACCGCTACCAGACCGTGATCCTCGAACAGGCCCGCGAGCAGCTGTACCGCAAGTTCGACTGGCTGACCGCCAATGCCAGCAGCGATGAACTGTCGGAGCTGCAAGTGGCCGACTTCGGCACGCGCCGGCGCTTCTCGTACCGGGTGCAGGAAGAAGTGGTCAGCGTGCTCAAGCACGACTTCCCCGGCCGTTTTGTCGGCACCAGCAACGTGCACCTGGCCCGCGAGTTGGACATGAAACCGCTGGGCACCATGGCCCACGAATGGATCATGGCCCACCAGCAATTGGGCCCGCGCCTGATCGACAGCCAGATCGCCGCACTCGACTGCTGGGTCCGCGAATACCGTGGCCTGCTGGGCATCGCCCTGACCGATTGCATCACCACCGACGCGTTCCTGGGCGACTTCGACCTGTATTTCGCCAAGCTGTTCGACGGCCTGCGCCATGACTCCGGCGATCCCGTGCAATGGGCAGAAAAAGCCATCGCCCACTACCACAAACTCGGCATCGAGCCGATGAGCAAGACGTTGGTGTTCTCCGACAGCCTGTCACTGCCCAAGGCCCTGGAGATTTTCCGTGCGCTGCGCGGTCGCATTAATGTGAGCTTCGGTATCGGCACCAACCTGACCTGCGACATTCCAGGTGTGGAACCGATGAGCATCGTGCTTAAAATGACCGCCTGCAATGGCCAGCCCGTCGCGAAGATCTCCGATGAAGCGGGCAAGACCCACTGCACCGATCCGAATTTCGTCGCCTATTTGCGTCATGTTTTCAAAGTACCTGCCATCTCTAGCAAGGAGTGAATCATGCAAGCCGTACAGCGTGAGATTGCTGAACAGCTCAAGGTCCAAGCGCCGTTCCACGACCAGGCCGCCCTTGAGGCCGAGGTTGCCCGCCGCGTGACCTTTATCCAAGACTGCCTGCGCAATTCCGGGCTCAAGACGCTGGTGCTGGGCATCAGCGGTGGCGTTGACTCCCTGACCGCAGGCCTCTTGGCCCAACGCGCGATGCAGGAGCTACGCGCCAGCACCGGGGATGACGCTTACCGCTTTATCGCCGTGCGCTTGCCTTACGAAACCCAGTTCGACGAAATCGATGCCACTGCGTCAGTAGACTTTATCGAGCCGGACGAGCGCCACACCGTGAACATCGGCCCGGCCGTCAAAGCCCTGGCCAATGAAGTGGCGGCGTTTGAAGGCAAGGCCGCGGTGTCTCGCGATTTCGTGCTGGGCAACACCAAGGCGCGCATGCGCATGGTGGCGCAGTACACCATCGCGGGCGCAGCCGGTGGCCTGGTGATTGGCACCGACCATGCGGCGGAAGCGGTGATGGGCTTTTTCACCAAGTTCGGTGACGGCGCGTGCGACCTGGCACCGTTGAGCGGGCTGGTGAAAAACCAGGTACGTGCGATTGCGCGGCACTTCGGGGCGCCGGAATCGTTGGTGGAAAAAGTGCCTACGGCGGACCTGGAAGACCTGTCGCCGGGCAAGCCGGACGAAGCGTCACATGGCGTGACCTATGCCGAGATCGATGCCTTCCTGCACGGCGAGCCGGTGCGTGAGGAAGCGTTCAGGATCATTTGCGACACGTATCGCAAGACCGAGCACAAGCGGGTCATGCCGTTTGCGCCGTGAGGTGAACCCTGTAGGTTTGTGTTGATTTTTTAGACCGCCTTCGCGAGCAAGCCCGCTCCCACACTTGACCGTTTTCCAACATGGGAACGCGGTCGAATGTGGGAGCGGGCTTGCTCGCGAAGAACGATAACGCGGTCTTACTTAACAGTCACAGTGCCTTTCATCATCGAGATGTGGCCTGGGAACGAGCAGAAGAATGCGTAATCAGTCCCGGCGGCCAGCTTCGACACGTCGAAGGTCACCGAGTCTTTCTCGCCGGCACCGATGATCTTGGTGTGGGCGATGATGCGGTCGTCACCCGGCTTCAGGTAGTCCTTGTCGATGCCCGCGGCCATGCCGTCGGTAGCAACCGGCTGCATGTTGGCGGCGCTGGTCAGCACCCAGTTGTGACCCATGACGTTTTTCGGCAGGTTGCCGGAGTGGGTCAGCTCGACGGTGAACGTCTTGCAGCTTTTGTCGATTTCAATGGCTTTGGTGTTGAAGGACATTTGGTCGGTGGAGTCGACAGTGACCTTGCACTCTGCAGCAAGCAACTGGCCGCTCGCCAGAGTCAGCAGGGAAACAGCAACGAGTTTGGCAAACATGTGAATCTCCAAGGCAGGGTTTAGAAAACGCGTATTGCGACAAGGGTGCCTGAACCAGGCAGGAATTCTTATGATCTGAATCAACAGATTGTATACAACTTTAGGCTATCAGACTTATCAACACAATCTACCAGCCAAAGTACAACCCCCTGGCTATGATCGGCTCATCACCCATCGGAGTCCGCGCCATGCACCTCAACCAACTGTTCAACGGCCTGCTGGCCGCCTACGCCTGCGGTAAGTGAAGGCCAAGCGCACCCTGAAGCTGCTACCATGTCGTCCCAAGGCAGCTGCGCGCCGCCACCCTCACCTTCGACCCTAGAGGATCGCCCATGGCCAAACCTAATTACTCCTTCGCCAAACGTCAGAGAGACTTGGCCAAGGAGCAGAAGAAAGAGGAAAAACTGCAACGCAAGAAAGCCGCTGCAGATGAAGAGGCCAATGGGCTGAACGCCGATGTTGATGGTGAAGAAACGAGCGACGAGACCGAAACACCAAAAGATCCGGCTGAATAAATTCCTTTGTGCTGAGCCGGCCTGCCCGGCTCGGCACAATCAACTGTTATTCCAGCGGCATCACCGTCACCCGCACCTCCGGGTCATGGCTCCCTCCCCCCAGAATCACCCCTCGCAACGGCGACACATCGGAAAAATCCCGGCCCCAGGCCAGGGTGATGTGCTCCAGCGCCGGCTGCACATTGTTCGTCGGATCAAAATCCACCCAGCCTGAGACCGGGCAATACACCGAGACCCACGCGTGGGATGCGTCGGCGCCGATCAGCCGTGGCTGGCCGGGCGGTGGCTGGGTGAGCAGGTAGCCGCTGATATAGCGTGCCGCCAGGCCCCGCGAGCGCAGGCAGGCGAGCATCAGGTGGGCGAAGTCCTGGCACACGCCGCGGCGGCGCTCCAGCACTTCCACCAGCGGCGTGGCGACCTGGGTGGCCTCGGCATCGAAGGTGAATTCGCTGAAGATCTTTTCCATCAGCGCCTGCACTCCCAGCAGCAAGGGTTTGCCAGGAGGAAAACAGCTTTCGGAGAATTCGACGAAGGTTTTCTTCAAGTGCACGTAGGGCGATTCGAAACGGTAGCGGCAGGCTTCGATCAGCGCATCGGACATCGGCTGGCTGCTGTAGGTCAGGCTGTCGCGGGTCTGGTCCCAGGCCGGCGACAGCTGGAAGTCCAGCGCAGGCCGCGCCAGTACTTCCACGGTCAGCCCGGCATTCACCAGCAATTCATCATGGGGCCGCTCGAATGCCAGGCGCGTGATCGGGTTGCCAAACACGTCCAGCTCATCGCGGCGCGAGGTCGGTTCCGGGCTGATATCCAGTTGCTGCAGGCTGCAGCGCTGCCAGGCGCACGGCCGTGGCCACAGGTGCGCCAACTGCTGGGCCAGGGACACCGGGCTGTCGTAGTGGTAATGGGTATCGTGAAAAATCTGGTAGCGCGCACTCATCACACCGACACCGTTTGCTGGCTGACATCATCCACATGGGCAAAGTGACGCAAGGCCAGACGGTCCGACACTTGCCCACTCTCATCGGCCACCGCTTGCAGCAGGTCGGCCAGGCCCTCCAGCGCGGCACGTACGCTGGATTCGCCGAACAACGGGTTCTCCAGGCAACCCAGGTCGAATCGCGCCAGGCGCTCCACCAAGGGGCCCAGGCCGGTTTCCCGAGGCACACCAAAGTCATCGTTGAGGCGACGCAGGGTGCGGCTCACCAGCTTGAGTTGGAACAACACTGCGTGCGGGTTCTGCTCGTCCAGCAGCAGCAAATCGAGCACCGGGATCAACTGCGGCACCGCGAGGTAGCGCGAACGGTAGGTGATGCTGCTGTTGCCCAGTTCCAGCAACCACTCCAAACCGGCCTGATCGAACACCGCCACACCGCGCAGGAACGCCGCCAGGCTACTGCTCAGAAACTGCAGACGCTCAATGCGCCGCCCCATCATCAGGAAACGCCAGCCTTCATCGCGGGTCATGTCATCCAGGGCAAACCCGGACAACGCCGCCAACGACATCACCAGGCGATTGAGGAAATCCAGCAACTCGCCAAAATCCGGCGATTCGCTTTCCAGCTCCATGGCTTCGCGCTGCAGCTCCACCAGGGCCTGCCAGTTTTCCCGGGACAACTTGCCGCGCACTTGCGACGCCGCCCACTGCAAGCGTTGCAGGTTGGCGCGCAGGCTCGACGGCCAGTCATCACCGAGCAGCGCCGCCAGCAGGCGTTCGGGCAATTCGCCCTCCTCCGGCAGCAGGCGCAGGTTTTCGCCCAGCTCGACGGCAGCCTGCAACGCCAACGGGTCGTCGCCGTCCACATAACGCGCCAGCACGATACGCAGCCAGCGCGCGCTGTCGTCGCAGCGCTCGCAGTAACGACCAAACCAGAACAGGTTTTCCACCACGCGGGACGGCAGATAAGGATCGCGGCGCACCAGGTCATGGGCGCCAATCGTGCGTTGCGCGCGCCACTGCTCATTACCCGGCGCACGCTCGCCAAGCACCCAGGTGTCCTTGCTCGCACCGCCGCGTTGCATCGACACCACTTCGGCGTCGGCCTCGGCGGCCACTCGCGTCAGGCCTCCGGGGAGTACGCGGTAACCCTCTTCGCTGGCCACGGCGTACACGCGCATGCCGATGGCGCGGTGTTGCAGGTGGTCATCCACGGTGTGCCACACCGGCGCCTGGGACAATTGGGCCAGCTCCTGGGCAACGTAGGCGTAAGGCCGCGCGCGCATGCGCTCAGCCAGGGCCTGGCGTTGTTCGTCGTTGAGGTCGCGGCCGAACACCGGCGCAAAACTCTGCGACGGAAACGCCGGTTTGATCAGCAACTCCGGCAGTTTCTCCAGCGCTTCGGCCAGCACCGGCGCCTCACCGCACCACCAGGTGGCAATGGACGGCAGAATCAGTTTTTCACCAAACAGGAATTCGTTGATCTTCGGCAGAAAGCCCAGCAAACCCGGAGATTCCAGCACACCGCTGCCCAGGGCATTGGCCACCAGCACGTTGCCTTGACGCACGGCATCCAACAAACCCGGTACACCGAGGGCCGAGTCGGTGCGCAGCTCCAGCGGGTCGCAGAAATCATCGTCGAGGCGACGCATGATCGCGTGCACCCGGCGCAGGCCACTGAGGGTTTTCAGGAACACGGTGCTGTCGCGCACGGTGAGGTCGCCACCCTCCACCAGCGGGTAGCCGAGCTGGCGGGCGAGGTAGAGGTGTTCGAAGTAGCTTTCGTTGAACCGGCCGGGCGTGAGCAGCACGATCAGCGGCGGCTGGTCATCACCGGGCGCCTGGCGGGCCAGGGTTTCCTGCAAGGTGCGAAAGAAACCGGTGAGGTGCTGCACCTGCAAGTCACGGTAAAGATCCGGGAAGGCGCGGGACACGATGGTGCGGTTTTCCAGCGCATAGCCGGCACCGGATGGGGCCTGGGTACGGTCGGCGGTGACCCACCAGCGGCCGTCCGGCGTGCGCGCCAGGTCCACGGCGTACAGGTGCAGGAACGCACCGTCCGGCGGCTGGATGCCCTGGCACGGCCACAGGAAGTTGTTATGCCCGAACACCAGCTCCGCTGGCAGCAAGCCTTCCTTGATCAGCCGCTGCGGGCCGTACAGATCCGCCAGCACCGCATTGAGCAGGCGCGCACGCTGGGCGATACCCGCCGACAGGTGCTGCCATTCATCAGCCGCCAGCACATGGGGCAGCAAATCCAGCTCCCACGGGCGGTCGGCGCCCTTGGGGTCGGCGTAGACGTTATAGGTCACGCCGTTTTCCTGGATCTGCCGGGTCAACAGCGCCTGGCGCTGGGCCAGTTGCGCGGGCGTGCTGCGTTGCAGGTGATCCAGCAAGCGCCGCCAATGGGCACGCACTGCGCCGCTGTCATCCAGCAGTTCGTGATAAGTGCCCGCGGTCAGCGGGTAACGGTCGAGCAAGTCGGACATGGAACGCTCGGCAGAGGCAAGGGGGCTCAGGTTAACTCAACAAACACTGCAAATCCCCTGTAGGCCCCGGCTTTTGTGGTGAGCGGGCTTGCCCCGCGCGAGGCAAGCTCGCTCACCACAAAAGCTGGCGTCCACAGAGGGATCGCGTTCAGTCATTTTTATGGGGGAAGCGGCGCAGATCCAGGGTCATCGGCAGTTCATCGTTCACGATCACGCTCGGCACGTCGAGCTTCCCTGGGCTATGCCCCAACCGGAAAAACCGCGCCATGCGCCGGCTCTCTGCCTCATTGGCATTCACCGGCAAGCTGTCGTAATTGCGCCCGCCCGGATGGGCGACATGGTACTGGCAGCCGCCCAGCGAACGCTGCATCCAGGTGTCCAGCAGGTCGAACACCAGCGGCGCATGCACCGGGATGGTCGGTTGCAGGCAGTTGGCCGGCTGCCAGGCGCGGTAACGCACGCCAGCGACGAACTCACCGACTCGCCCGGTGGCTTGCAGCGGCACCGGGATGCCGTTGCAGGTCAGCAGGTAGCGCTGCGGGGGCAGCCCGGTCAACTTGACTTGCAGGCGCTCAAGGGACGAATCCACATAACGCACGGTGCCGCCCACAGCGCCCTCCTCGCCCAGTACGTGCCAAGGTTCCAGGGCCTGGCGCAGCTCCAATTCGATCCCGCTGACGGCGTAGTCACCCACTTTGGGGAAACGGAATTCCAGGTGCGCGGCAAACCACTCGGCGCGCAGCGGGTAGCCAGCGGCGTTGAGTTCGACGATCACGTCGGCAAAATCTTGCTCGATGAAATGCGGCAACAGGAAACGGTCGTGCAGCTCGGTGCCCCAGCGCGCCAGCTTTGGCGGCGCGTAGGGTTCGCGCCAGAAACGCGCGACCAGCGCCCGTAGTAGCAACTGCTGGGTCAGGCTCATGCGCGCATGGGGCGGCATTTCAAACGCGCGCAGTTCCAGCAGGCCGAGGCGGCCGGTGGCGCCGTCCGGCGAGGAGAGTTTGTCGATGCAGAATTCGGCGCGATGGGTGTTGCCCGTCACGTCGATCAGCAAGTTGCGCAGCAGACGGTCCACCAACCACGGCGGGCATTCTTCGCCGGGCTCTGGCATTTGTGCGAAGGCGATTTCCAGCTCGTACAACGCGTCGTTGCGCGCCTCGTCCACCCGTGGAGCCTGGGAAGTCGGGCCGATGAACAAGCCGGAAAACAAGTAGGAAAGCGAGGGGTGGTTGTGCCAGTAGCTGATCAGACTGCGCAGCAGATCGGGTCGGCGCAGGAACGGTGAGTCCTTGGGCGTCGCGCCGCCCAACACGAAGTGGTTACCGCCGCCGGTGCCGGTGTGGCGCCCGTCGATCATGAATTTTTCGGTGGTCAAGCGCGTTTGCCGCGCCTCTTCGTAGAGGAATTCGGTGCGTTCCACCAACTCGTCCCAGGTGGCGGACGGCTGCACGTTGACCTCGATCACACCCGGGTCCGGTGTCACGCGGAAGTTGCTCAGGCGTGTATCGGCGGGTGGTTCATAGCCTTCCAGCAATACCGGGCAATGCAGCTCTTCGGCGGTGGCTTCAATGGCGGCCACCAGTTCCAGATAGTCTTCAGCACGCTCCAGGGGCGGCATGAACAGATAGAGGCGCCCTTCCCGCGCTTCGGCGCACAGGGCGGTGCGGGTCAGCCAGTCGGCGGACTCGTCCACTTTGGGCACGCGCTCATCGTTCGGCGCGGGTTCATCGTGGCCTTGCAGTTGCGCGGTGGACGGCAGCTCCGGCTGATCCTGGTTCGGGTCAGTCGGGTGCACAAAGGGGTACTCCGCCGCCGTCACCCACGGCTGCGAGGCCAATGGCAGGCGATAACCCAACGGCGAATCCCCCGGCACCAGGCGACAGTGGTTGTCACGCAGGTACCAGCGCCCACTTTGCCAACGGTCATTGGCCGCCCTGCGCGCCAACGGCAGCACCTGGCCGATGACTTTATCCAGGCCCTGGCTGAACACCTTGTGCAGGCGTTCGCGCTCCAAGTCGTCGCTGAGGCGCGAGTCCTGGGCTGTGACGTTCTGCGGCAGCGCGCCTTCGCGCCACAGGTAGTAGAAATTATCCTCGAAGGCCGGGAACACAAAACGCGCCGGTAACTTGAGGCGCTCTGCGACGCTGGCCAGGAAACGCCCGGCCAGCGCACCGTCCGCGCCGTAGTCCTCCTGCTCATCGGCAATCAACGCGCTGTTGTGCCAGATCGGCACACCATCGCGCCGCCAGTAGCAATTGAGCGACCAACGCGGCAATTGCTCGCCGGGGTACCACTTGCCCTGGCCGAAATGCACCAGGCCCTTGGGCGCGTAATGCTTGCGCATGCGCTGGAACAACTCGGCGGAGAGCCGACGTTTGTCCGGCCCGAGCGCGGCGGTGTTCCATTCGGCGCCGTCGGGATCGTCGATGGAGACGAAGGTGGGTTCGCCGCCCATGGTCAGGCGTACGTCGTCCTTGAGCAGGTCACCATCAATCTGACGACCCAAGGCCTGGATCGCCAGCCATTGTTCTTCGGTGTAGGGCTTGGTGACGCGCGGCGCCTCCCAGATCCGCTCAACCGACATTTCGTGGGTGAATTCACACTCGCAAGGTTCCACCAGCCCACTGATCGGTGCGGCGGACGATGGATCGGGACTACACGCCAACGGGATATGGCCTTCACCGGCGAACAAACCGGAGGTAGCGTCCAGGCCGATCCAGCCGGCGCCAGGCAAATACACTTCGCACCAGGCGTGCAGGTCGGTGAAGTCCACTTCGGTGCCGGAGGGCCCGTCGAGGGCTTTTACATCGGCGGTGAGTTGGATCAGGTAACCGGACACGAAACGCGCCGCCAGCCCCAGGTTGCGCAGAATCTGCACCAACAACCAGGCCGAGTCGCGACACGAGCCGGAGGCGTTTTCCAGAGTGAACTCAGGCGTTTGCACACCCGGTTCCATGCGAATCAAGTAGCCGATATCAGCCGCCAGGCGCTGGTTGAGGCCCACCAGAAAGTCCACGGCCGGCAGCGGCGTGCGGTCGATACCCGCCAGGTACGCGGCGAACTTCGGCGTCAGCGGCAGGGTTTCCAGGTACGGCGCCAGCTCACGCTGCTCGTCGGCGGCGTAGCTGAAGGGGATTTTCTCGGCATAGGGCTCGAGGAAAAAGTCGAAGGGGTTGAACACCGCCATTTCAGCGACCAGGTCGACTTCGATGCGCAGCTCGTCAGTCTTTTCCGGGAACACCAACCGCGCCAGGTAATTGCCCTGGGGGTCCTGCTGCCAGTTGATGAAATGCTGCTCGGGCAGCACTTTCAGCGCATAGGACAGAATCCGCGTGCGGCTATGGGCCGCCGGGCGCAAGCGCACGATCTGTGGGCCGAGTTCGACAGCGCGGTCGTAGCGGTAATGCGTAACGTGGTGCAACGCGACATGAATCGACACGGCGGCCTCCTGCGAGCCAGGGCATGGAAACAAAGCGCGCAAGACTTATGCCAGAGCGGCGGTCATTGCGCTTTATCGTAAGACCCGGTGCAGTACAGCACCAAAACAGCGCCAACGGCGGTGCCATGGTGCAAGTGACGCACATATTTGTGGCGTCGGTGTGAAGGTGGGTGGGGAATCTACCCAATCACAGGGATTTGTGGCGGGCAATCACGGCTTCACGCAGGAGGCGCACTTCGCGCAGTTTCTGGCGCATTTCGCGGTGGCGCTGGCTGTTGAGCAGTAGCAGCCCGATTAACGGGAACAGCAAGCCCAAGCCAAACATGAACCGGTGCGGCTGATCACTGAAGGTGGGCAATACACCCAGAAAACAGAGCCCCAGTAGCCCTACCAGTGGCCATACCCACTGCGGATGTCCACGGGCAATCATGAAGTTGCAATGCACAACGACCAAGGTAAGTGCTATGCCTCCCAAGAAGGAATACTTGGCGTTGTCCTCCATGGAAAGGCCGGGTAAATAACTGTCGAAAAACTGCGGTACAGCAAACACCAAGGTAAAAATGGAGGCGAATATCGCCCCCATGAACACCGGAAAATAGGCCGATAGAAAGCTGCGGATACTGGGAAATTCACTCATTGCTCGGCTTCCTCATACAACCCCACGGCAATCGTGCGCACGTTCCCCGAAACCGCGCTGCCGGTGAAACCGATGGCAGCGCCCAAGGCATCCTTGATTTGCGTCACAGTCGCGTGCTTGACCTCGGTGGGCGTAAACCGTTTTGGCAGCTCACCCGACAGTTGCTTCAACTTGATCATCTTCGACGTCAGGCGCGGATCGTTGATGCTCAATAGCTCCTTTGTGAGTTTGGCACGCTCCTGACGGTTCAAGCCACGGAGCACCTCTCTCACACTTTTCCCGGTGGTCGCTTTGTTCAGCCGGACCAGTTTGAGCGTCGCCAGCGACGATGCACCTACCCCGACCAACGAGGCGGCATCCAGCGCAATCATGGTGTATTGGTACCACTCTTCGCTGTCGAGCTGATCATTCTTGGCAGGGTTGCGGATTTCATTGACGGTGCGATAGCCGCTGGCGAAACATTGCACTGAACTGGCGGCGGCGGCGGTGTAGCCGAGTGCCACGACCACCGAACTGGCCCCCGCCGAAAACGGAACCGCGACCGAACCACTGAGCACTACAATCCATCCGATCACCGCTCCAGCACACGACAAGGTGGTATTGACCGCTTCGCCCACTAATCGCGATTCGCGCGGGTTGTCTTGCACCTGCTGGGCGAATTGCGTGGGTGCGATGTACTTCTGCGCCTCACGCAGGATCAACCGCTTGGGCGCGATGCTGCAGATGGGTTGGAATTCGCGCAGGGTCACCACGTTGAAATCGGCGTCGATGTACACGACACCCGCGCCGACGATGGCGGGATCGGCATCGATGGCTGCAAACAGGCGCGGCAGGTTGATCTGGCTTTCGATGCGCTGGCGCGCCATGAATTGGGAGCGGTTGGAGTCCATGCCGATGCCGGCCAGGGGGTTAGCCATGTTTTTCTTCCTTGAACTGAATGGGCGCCACCTTAACAAACCGCCCACCCAGCGCCTAGAAAGCAAAACGCCAGCACGAGGCTGGCGTTTTGCATGTTCAGGCTGCGATCAACGCGGCACCACCGGCTTGCGCGCAGGCTTGCCGCCCTTGCCCTTGGCCGCATCGCTGCGTTCCTTGGCGGCTTGCTTGTTGCGCGCCTGGGCGGCGGCCTTGGCTTGCTCGCGCTTGTCCCACGGGTTGCTGCCGTCGCTGCCACGTGGCGGCAGGCCGGTGTGCTGGGTGAGGATCTTGGTGGTGGTTTCTTTCGCGACCTTATGGCTGCCAGCCGGCGTCGAGTTCTTGCGACGGGCGCTCTGGTAGCTGTCGGTGCTCGGCTGGTGCAGCGGGATCAGTTGGTCCTTGCCCGGCCCGATCAGGTCGGCACGGCCCATGCGGGTCAGCGCTTCACGCAGCATCGGCCAGCCTTTCGGGTCGTGGTAGCGCAGGAAGGCCTTGTGCAGACGGCGCTGGTCTTCGCTCTTGACGATGGTCACCGCGTCGCTCTTATACGTGACCTTACGCAGCGGGTTCTTGCCCGAGTGGTACATCGCGGTGGCGGTGGCCATCGGCGACGGGTAGAACGCCTGCACCTGGTCGGCACGGAAGCCGTTACCCTTGAGCCACAGGGCCAGGTTCATCATGTCTTCATCGGTGGTGCCGGGGTGGGCGGCGATGAAGTAAGGAATCAGGTACTGCTCCTTGCCCGCTTCCTTGGTGTACTTCTCGAACATGCGCTTGAACTTGTCATAGCTGCCAATGCCCGGTTTCATCATCTGGTTGAGCGGACCTTCCTCGGTGTGTTCCGGGGCGATCTTGAGGTAGCCACCGACGTGGTGGGTGACCAGCTCTTTCACATACTCCGGCGACTCGACGGCCAGGTCATAACGCAGGCCGGAGGCGATCAGGATCTTCTTCACACCCGGCAACGCACGGGCGCTGCGGTACAGCTGGATCAACGACGAGTGATCGGTGTTCAGATTCGGGCAGATACCAGGGAACACGCACGACGGCTTACGGCACGCGGATTCGATTTCCGGGCTCTTGCAGGCGATGCGGTACATGTTCGCAGTCGGGCCGCCGAGGTCGGAGATCACGCCGGTAAAGCCTGGCACTTTGTCGCGGATCTCTTCGATCTCGCGGATGATCGACTCTTCGGAGCGGTTCTGGATGATGCGGCCTTCGTGCTCGGTGATCGAGCAGAAGGTGCAGCCGCCAAAGCAGCCACGCATGATGTTCACCGAGAAACGGATCATGTCGTAGGCCGGGATCTTTTCCTTACCATACGCCGGGTGCGGGACGCGGGCGTAAGGCATGCCGAACACGTAGTCCATTTCTTCGGTGGTCATGGGAATGGGCGGCGGGTTGAACCACACGTCCACTTCACCGTGCTTCTGCACCAGCGCACGGGCGTTGCCTGGGTTGGTTTCCAGGTGCAACACGCGGTTGGCGTGGGCGTAGAGCACCGCGTCGCCACGGACCTTTTCCACCGACGGCAGGCGGATCACGGTCTTGTCGCGGGTCATGCGCGGGCTGGCCAGGATCTGTACGACCTTGGCCTCTTCTGGGTCATCCACCGGACCTTTTTCCTGCTCGATGGCGCAGGCCTGGGTGTCCTGGGTATTCACGTACGGGTTGATGATCTTGTCGATCTTGCCCGGACGGTCGATACGCGTGGAGTCCACTTCGTACCAGCCCACTGGCGTGTCACGGCGAATGAACGCGGTGCCGCGCACGTCGGTAATGTCTTCGATCTTGTGGCCCCACGACAGGCGCTGGGCAACCTCGACAATCGCACGCTCGGCGTTGCCGTACAGCAGGATGTCGGCGGTGGCGTCGATCAGGATCGAGTTGCGCACGCGGTCCTGCCAGTAGTCGTAGTGGGCGATGCGACGCAGGGAGGCTTCGATACCGCCGAGTACGATCGGCACGTTCTTGTAGGCTTCCTTGCAACGCTGGCTGTACACCAGGCTGGCGCGGTCCGGGCGTTTGCCGGCCATGCCGCCAGGGGTGTAGGCGTCGTCGGAACGGATTTTCTTGTCGGCGGTGTAGCGGTTGATCATCGAGTCCATGTTGCCGGCCGCGACGCCGAAGAACAGGTTCGGCTCGCCGAGCTTCATGAAGTCGTCTTTGGACTGCCAGTTCGGCTGGGCAATGATCCCGACGCGAAAGCCCTGGGACTCCAGCAGCCGGCCGATGATCGCCATGCCGAACGACGGATGGTCAACGTACGCATCACCGGTGACGATGATGATGTCGCAGGAATCCCAGCCAAGCTGATCCATCTCCTCCCTGCTCATCGGCAGGAATGGCGCTGGGCCGAAACATTCGGCCCAGTACTTGGGATAGTCAAATAACGGCTTGGCTGTTTGCATGACGGTGACCGGTGTTGAGATGGAAAATCGCGGGCGCGGAATATAGCACAAATTTTGACCAATTCCGACGGTAATGGTCGGCTTTGCGCGAGGCGCCTGAAAGCGGCGTCTTATACCTGATTTTGCGGGGCGCCAGACGCTATCGGGTTAGCGGTTGGCAAATACATCCATGGGTAGTCTGCCGTATATCGACCCCCACCCTGGATACAGCGATGAACGGAACCCCAGCACCGGCCCTATCAGTTCATGCGGGCTTCATCAAAACTCAACTACCTGCGTGGCTAACCCGCGCACCCGAGACCGTGCGCAAGGCATTGCGCAGCAGCTTGATAGAAAGCAATCGATCAAGGCATGAACTCAAAACCTTCCTGAACCAGCTGAAAAACCCGGCCGACTTCGCTCGCCCACTTTTGAAAAGCGCCCTGAAACGCAAGTTCCGCGGGCTATTGAATGATGAAACGGCGCTGCTGGTACGCGAATGGAAACACCATCATTTACTTGGGCTAATCAAAACTCATGCTCGAACCACCGAGCACACCCTGCTGGACGCTGCCCTGCAAAACTTTGAAACCTCGGAAGCTGACAATGGCGGCATGGAGAAGGGCTCCGCGCTGTACACGTTCATTCAAGGCACGCGGGTGCGCAATCCTATATTGCCTACCTGGTTTGCGGGGCTCTGTCGTGACTTGGATATTGGCCGCCTGTATCAGGCACACCTCGACCAGGTACTGGGGCCGACGTATTCACTCCGTATGACCAGCAATGTCCAGAAACTCTTCGTTGAGCAAGCGAAAAATGCATTTACGGTGGCGCTGCACCTGGCGTTTATGCACAACATTCTGTCGCAAGCTCAATACGGCTGCCTGCTGGTGCTGGCGCAGGACGGAAAACATCCGGACCTGACGTGCAGCCACTTGACCCTAGATAACGTCGTGTTACCCGACGTGCTGGTGATTGAGTTCCGGAGCGACATCACGCTACAGCTCCTCTACACCCCGGACGACCCCCTCGCCCCCATACGCCTGCACCCCTCGCTTGATGACCTGGAAAGCAAACTGGCAGAGCGCCTGGATACAAACCCCGAGTACCTGGCCTTTTTCAAGCGCCGGGTGCCCTTGCAACGCCAGGAAACGTTGTTGGAGATAAGGCCTGCCTGGGTGGACTGGATCTCGGTAGGCGCCACCGGCAAACACGTGCCTATCAGCCTGGAGCTGACGGTCAGTTGCACGCCGATTAAGGTCCATTTGTTTCTGGCGATAACACGTCGCAGGATCGAGCAGATAAAAGCGGACGGCCGCGAATTGGCAGTGCCCACAGCGGATATTGACGTGGTCAGCCGACAAAAACGCCTGCAATCCTATATCGACCTCGGCAAATCCCTGCTTTTTTTTGCGGCTTCGTTCGTCCCGATTGTGGGAGAAGTGCTATTGGCGGTCAGCGCAGCGCAGTTGCTCGGCACTATCTACAGTGGCTTTGCCGCCTGGGGCCGAGGCGATAGCGACGAGGCACTCAATGACTTGATGGACGTGTTGGACAATGTCGCGCTGGCCGTCGCCACCGCCGGCGCGGTCAAGACGGTCGGTTTTACCGCCAGGCTGGTCAAAGTCAAGCTGCGCCAGGGAGAAGAACGCCTATGGAAGCCGGACCTGACCCCTTATCGCCATCTGGACAAAACTTTGCCGGGCGGCGTGCCCGCAGACGCGCAGGGCCTCTACCTCCACGACCAACAACACTACCTGAAACTTGATGATCACCTGCACAGGGTGACGCACGACCCACATAGTAAGCAGTGGCAGTTGCAACACCCCAGCGACCCTCACGCCCATACCCCGCCCTTAGTGAGCAACGGTGTTGGCGGCTGGCGCATGGCCCATGAAACTTCGCATGACTGGGATGAACTCAAGCTGATCAAGCGCCTGGGGCCTGACGCCACGAACATCAGCCAGCCCCAGGCGGAAACGCTCCTGCTGGTCAGCGGTGTGGACAGTACGACCTTGCGCCAAGCCCATCAGGAAGGGCTACGCCCGCCTCCCGTGCTGCGCGATACGTTGAAACGCTTCAACCTGGATCAGGAAATCCAGGACTTCGACATCGCCCGGGCCGAAGGCGCGACCGTAACGCCCATTTCGCCATACATTCAGATGCACTTGGTGTGCTCATTGCCTGAGTGGCCTGCAAGTCGCAGCGTGAAAGTAGTCGATGAGCAGGGCACTACACTGGTCAGCCATGGCACAGGGCGTACCGAAATAAAGGTGCCACTGGCACGCTTCAGAAAGGGAGAGCTGTTGTTTCACCTGGAAGAGCAAATGCCCAGCAGTGAATTCAACGAGCTTCTGCCACCCTCTCCAGCGGGCTACCTGAGCAAGGTAGAAAACCTGTCGCAGCGCCTGGTCACAAGCGCACACCAACACCGAGCACGACTATTCGCCTGGCTGACCCTGACGCTGGACACACCCGTCACGGCCATTGAGCAGCAAATCGGCCGGTTCGTGCCCGATGCATCCACCAGCCACCTGCAGGAAATGGCAGCGGTCCTCAGCCCTGAACAACAACTTACACTGCAACGAGAAAAGAGCCTGGCACCAGAACAGCTCTGGGAAGCCGACCAGTATGTGCAGCAGACGCGGGCCAGCCGGGCGCGAGGCAGCCTGCACCTGGATTGCGCCCCCACCGACGATACCCCCATGATGGTGCTGTCGACGCTCAGCCACATGCCCGGCTGGCCCGAAGGACGTCGCATTGAAGTACGTGACAAGAACACCGCCGGCCGTGTGCTGGGCAGCAGTGGTGCCGAGGACGCCAGCCCAGGCTACGTGGTGACGCGTGAAGGCGAACAGTATTGTCTGCGCGACATGCAAGGCAAGGCGCTGCACAAACCGACCGACCTGCTCAGCGCTATTGCCCAGACGCTATCGGCCGACGAGCTCGATGACATGCTACGCCCATCGGGCGCCTCCAGCCTGCGCCACGCTATCCGTAGGACCAATTTGCAGGTGATGGCCCGCAAGCGGGCCGCCAAGCGCGCGACGCTGACCCGCAGTGCGTCCTTTCCAACAGGGCGCACGCTTGACCCCTTGTTTGCCGAATCAACAGCACCCGAAGGTTTGTCACTACGCAGTGATGGCATCTACCAGACCCCCATCCTGCCTGATGGCAGCTATCGCTACTATGTGCTGGAAAATGCGCGGCATTACCAGGTACAGGCTGACAGCCAGGGCTGGCGCCTGGTGGATGCGCGCAGCCGTTTCAGGGCCTATCAACCCTACATCCGCAAAAAGCCCGAAGGTGGCTGGGCGCTGGAAGACAGCCTCGTTGAACATCCAGGCGCAGACCTGAAGAGCACACCCAGTTCCAGCGAAGAATTCGTGTCGGCCGAGTCTGACAACGATTACGAGTCAGCGGACGAAGGCAAAACGGTGTACACGGCGCGAGAGTTGCGCCATATGCGTTCGAGCAAAAGCTTCCAGCACAATCAGAACTACCTGCGCGTATTTGATCGCGCCAACAACGGCCGCTATCCGCTGCGCGATATAGAGGGCCGGCCAATGCGTATCCGGTATATCCAGTCCATCGGCACCTCCCTCAGGACCGGCGAGCGATTCAGCAAGAGCCTGGTCATGCCATTTATCCAATGGGAGGGGTTTGAGAAAGTCGCGGCGCTGTATGACGACAGGCTTGAAGTGATCCCATTTACCCAAGCCCACCAAAAATTCCCGGAGGAGTCGAGCCTGCTGGGCCAGGCAACAGTTGTTACCACTCGTGATATTCGCAAGGGCGAAGCGTTGGGCGTATATGGCGGGGAACTGTTGCCCTACTTCGTCGCCGACAACCGCGAGGATCCTTATCTGTTCGATGTGTTCGTATCGAATCGCAAGGGCCAGTGGGGTGCCTCAACGTCCAAGCAACTGAGCCCAAGCCTGGTGCTGTCAGGCGACAACACACTCTCGCGGATCAACACCCTGTTCGAGTACCAAGAAGGCCAGCCGGTCAGGCAGGCCAAAGCAGGCTACAACGTGGTCGAGGCAGGTTTTGAAGTGGACACCCAAGTTGGCACACAACCCATGGTGAGGCTGCGGCTCACCGCATTTTTTGCCGCCGAAGACCTCGCCCCCGGTACTGAGTTGCGATGGAACTACGGCTATAGCGAAGAAGCCATCAGGCGGCTGTTTGGCCCAGCGGATTAACCCGCCTTACTCGTCGTCGTCGAAGTTGTAGCTGCCCGGCGCGAGGTTCTCGAAGCGGGTGTACTTACCGATGAAGGCCAGGCGGATAAAGCCGATGGGGCCGTTCCGCTGCTTGCCGATGATGATCTCGGCGATGCCCTTGTGCTCGGTCTCGGGGTGGTACACCTCGTCGCGGTACACGAACATGATGACGTCGGCATCCTGCTCGATCGCTCCGGATTCCCGCAAGTCGGAGTTCACCGGGCGTTTGTTGGGACGTTGTTCCAGGGAACGGTTGAGCTGGGACAGTGCCACCACCGGGCAGTTGAATTCCTTGGCCAGGGCTTTCAAGGACCGGGAGATCTCGGAAATCTCGTTGGTCCGGCTGTCACCGCTGGAGCCCGGGATCTGCATCAACTGCAGGTAGTCGATCATGATCAGTGCGATGTCACCGTGTTCACGCACCAGGCGACGGGTACGTGCACGCATCTCCGAGGGGCTGATGCCCGCGGTGTCGTCGATGAACAACTTACGGTCATTGAGCAGGTTGACCGCTGAGGTCAGGCGCGGCCAGTCGTCGTCTTCCAGCTGGCCGGAACGCACCTTGGTCTGATCGATACGGCCCAGGGACGAGAGCATCCGCATGATCAGCGATTCACCTGGCATCTCCAGGGAGTACACCAGGACGGTCTTGTCGCTGCGCAACACGGCGTTTTCCACCAGGTTCATCGCAAAGGTGGTCTTACCCATGGATGGACGACCGGCGACGATGATCAAGTCTGACGGCTGCAGGCCGCTGGTCTTCTCGTCCAGGTCGGCATAACCGGTGGAAATACCGGTGATGGCCGCGTCGGTATTGAACAGCGTGTCGATACGGTCGATGGCCTTGGTCAACAGCTCGTTGACGCCCACCGGGCCGCCGGTTTTCGGGCGGGCCTCGGCGATCTGGAAGATCTGGCGCTCGGCTTCGTCAAGGATCTCTTCGGCGGTACGCCCTTCCGGGTTGAAGGCGCTGTCGGCGATCTCGGTGCTGATGCCGATCAACTGGCGCAGCGTGGCCCGCTGGCGGACGATCTGGGCATACGCCTTGATGTTGGCGACGGACGGCGTGTTTTTCGCCAGTTCGCCGAGGTAGCCGAGGCCGCCGACCTGGGAGGTCTGGCCTTCCTTGTCCAGCTGCTCGGCCAGGGTCACCACGTCGATGGGTGAGTTCTGGTCGGCCAGCTTGGCGATGGCGCGGAAGATCAGGCGGTGGTCATGGCGATAGAAGTCACCGTCCGAGACTTGATCCAGCACGCGTTCCCAGGCGTTGTTGTCCAGCATCAAACCACCGAGCACGGCCTGTTCGGCCTCGATGGAATGCGGCGGCACCTTCAGGGCAGCGGTTTGCAGATCGTATTGCTCAGGAGCTGAAATATCGTTCATGGCCACTTGGAATTAGGGGTGTGTAGAAAAACAAAAGGCACGACCTGTAAACAGGATCGTGCCCGATGTTAACTGCCTGGCACGCGAGGTGCCAGTCAGTTAGGTATTGCTTAAGCTGCTACCACGACAACGCGTACGGTGGCTTCAACTTCGGCGTGCAGGTGCACGGCTACGTCGAATTCGCCTACGTTGCGGATGGTGCCGTTCGGCAGACGAACTTCGCTCTTCTGCACTTCAACGCCGGAGGCGGTCAGTGCATCAGCGATGTCGTGGGTGCCGATCGAACCGAACAGCTTGCCTTCGTCACCGGCGGTGGCAGTGATAGTCACTTCCAGCTCAGCCAGTTGGGCAGCGCGAGTTTCGGCCGAAGCTTTTTTGTCTGCTGCTGCTTTTTCCAGCTCAGCACGACGCTCTTCAAACGCAGCCAGGTTGGCAGCGGTTGCAGCGGTGGCTTTGCCGTATGGCAGCAGGTAGTTACGACCGTAACCGGCCTTAACGTTCACTTTGTCGCCCAGGTTGCCCAGGTTGGCGACTTTTTCCAGAAGGATCAGTTGCATGTGAAAATCCTCTAACTTTTAACCTTCACCGTTCGCGTTATCGGCGTCTTTCGACGCCAGACGACCGCGAAAATCAATCAGGCCGTCGACAATGGCCAAGACCACGAGTAACGGATAGATCAGTTGCATGAACACCAGCATCGTTACGTACATCCCCACCAGCCAGAACTTGGCCAGGCGCTTCTGCGCGACCAGCCCGTGAATCAGGGCCAGTCCGGAAAACACCAGCGGTACGCTGCAAAACAGCACTAGCAAGGTGGCTTGTGAACCGAAGTACGGTCCGACCATCATGAGTGCCAGCAGCAACATCGCCGGGCCCACGGGGATTCTGATACTGCGAAATTCGCGACCAAAACCACCCGGGTTGTACAACAACGCCTGCCAATATCGCCCAAGCATCAGGCTCAGCAAACTGACGATCTGCATCATTACCGCCATCAGGCCGATCAGGGCCGGTGCAATCAGTGTTGCCAGTCGCGCTCGCTCTTCTACCGAAAGCTGCTGGTAGAGTTCCCCGAGTGCCATCGGCAGGATCTTGGCGATCTCTTGCGACAGCGCCTCGATTTGCGGGCGGAAAGCCGCGTCAATCAACACCGAAAACACCAACCCCAATGCCACGCTGACCAGCAGCGTGCGGACCCAGGACTCACTTGCGCGCAAAACCAACGCAAGGCTCGACGACCCCAGCAGCACCAAAAGCACTTTGGGTTCGCCCAGTTGCAGCCACCAGATCAAGGCAGCCACGACTCCCAGGGCCAGGATACCCAGGGCATCCTGCAAACCGCGCCGCAGGAGCACAAGGCACCCAGCGGCAGCAGCCAACCAATACAACAACGGCAATGCTGCACATCCAGCCACTACGAGAGTGGCCTGCACACGACCGCGCATGATGAACTCAGCTAAGGCGCGCATGCATTCAATCCCTTACTACTTGTCGACTGCCCGGTCTCAGCGGCCGTGGCTGTCGGTGTAGGCCAGCAGGGCCAGGAAGCGGGCGCGCTTGATAGCGGTGGCCAGCTGACGCTGATAACGTGCTTTGGTACCGGTGATACGGCTTGGAACGATTTTGCCGGTCTCGGATACGTAGGCTTTCAGAGTGTTGAGATCTTTGTAATCGATCTCTTTCACGTCTTCAGCGGTGAAGCGGCAGAATTTACGACGACGGAAGAAACGTGCCATTTGATAGGCTCCTTAAAAGGTCCGTGGATTACTCGTCAGCGTTATCGCTGTTGTCGCTGTCATCACTATCAGCGCTATCAGCGCCTTCGTGCTCAGGACGGTCGCGACGCTCACGGCGCTCACTGCGGTTTTCTTCAGCCTTGAGCATCTCGGATTGGCCGGTAACGGCTTCTTCGCGACGGATGACCAGGTTACGGATCACAGCATCGTTGTAGCGGAAGTTGTCTTCCAGCTCGGCCAGGGCCTTGCCAGTGCACTCAACGTTCAGCATCACGTAGTGAGCCTTGTGAACATTGTTGATTGCGTAGGCCAGTTGACGACGGCCCCAATCTTCCAGACGGTGGATTTTGCCGCCGTCTTCTTCGATCAGCTTGGTGTAACGCTCAACCATGCCGCCGACTTGCTCGCTTTGATCCGGGTGGACCAAAAAGATGATTTCGTAATGACGCATGAATGCTCCTTACGGGTTGTAGCCTGCCGCTCAAAAACGGTCAGACAAGGAGTGAATGACACTTATGGATCTTGCCGCAGGGAGGCACATCGGTGCCCGCCAGGAAGGCAAGGGGCGCAATTGTAGAGAAGGGGGAGGAAGCGTGCAAGGTGATTGGTGATTATTTGAACAATCACCCTCTCAGGCCAAACACAAAACCAATGTGGGAGCGGGCTTGCTCGCGAAAGCGGTGTATCAGTCACCCAAAATGCTGACTGAAGTACCGTATTCGCGAGCAAGCCCGCTCCCACATTTTGACCTGCGCCAAACTTGATTACTTCTTCGGTTTGGCCTTCGCACCGCGCTGGCGCTGGGCTTCAAACAGGCACACGCCGGTGGCGACCGACACGTTGAGGCTGCTGACGCTACCGGCCATCGGCAGATGGACCAGGTAATCGCAGTGTTCGCGGGTCAGGCGACGCATGCCTTTGCCCTCGGCGCCCATGATCAGGATGGTCGGGCCGGTGAGGTCCTGGTCATAAATGCTGACCTCGGCCTCGCCTGCCGTGCCCACGACCCACAGGCCACGTTGCTGGAGTTTCTCCAGGGTGCGCGCCAGGTTGGTCACGGCCACCAGCGGAATCACTTCCGCCGCGCCACAGGCGACTTTACGCACGACCGGCGTCAAGGTCGCGGACTTATCTTTAGGCACGATCACCGCCAGCGCGCCGGCAGCATCCGCCGAACGCAGGCAGGCGCCGAGGTTGTGCGGATCGGTCACGCCGTCCAGCACCAGCAGCAACGGCGCACCTTCGGTACGGTCGAGCAGCTCGTCGAGCATCGCCTCGCCCCAGACCTGGCTTGGGCTTACGTCCGCAACGACGCCCTGGTGGACGCCTTCGACCCACACGTCCATTTCGCGACGCTCGGCCTGGCCGATGGCAACCTTGTTTTGGGTCGCCAACTCGACCAGCGCTTGCACGCGCGGCTCGCTGCGGCCTTCGGCCAGCCACACTTGCTTGACGCGTTTCGGGTGGTGACGCAGCAGTGCTTCTACGGCGTGGACGCCGTAGATTTTTTCCAGACTCATGACTTGGCCTTAGGTTTGCGCGACCCGCCGCTCTTGGCAGGGCCCGAACCCGCTTTTGGCGGGCCTTTACGGTGCTTACTTGGCTTGCTCGACGGATTTTCCGCCCCGCGGGACTTTCCCCCAGACGCCGCTTTACCACCGCTTTTGGCTTCGTTGAGCAACTGCTGCTTCAACTCGCGGCTCTTGCGCAGCTCGGCGTTTTTCGCCGCCGCATCGCTTGGACGGTAGGCTTCGGGGGCCTTTTCCTTCGCGGACGGACGACGACCGGCCTTGGCAGGTGCAGGCTCGGCGGTCGCTGCTTTGGCGGGCGCTGCCTTGCCTTTGCTGGTCGGTTCGCTGCCGCGTTTTTTACGGCTGCCCGGCGATTCGGCTGGTTTGTCGGACATGCCGAAGTCGATCTTGCGCTCGTCGAGATCGACGCGCATGACCTGCACTTCCACGGTATCGCCAAGACGGAAGCTGCGACCGGTGCGCTCGCCCGCCAGGCGGTGGTGCACAGGGTCGAAGTGGTAGTAGTCACCCGGCAACGCGGTGACGTGCACCAGGCCTTCGACGTAGATGTCGGTCAGCTCGACAAACAGACCAAAGCCGGTCACGGCCGTGATCACACCAGGGAAAGTCTCGCCTACGCGGTCTTTCATGAACTCGCACTTGAGCCAGTTCACCACGTCGCGGGTGGCTTCGTCGGCGCGGCGCTCACTCATGGAGCACTGCTCGCCCAGCTGTTCCAGGGCCGCTTCGTCGTACGGATAGATCCGTGCTTTCGGAATGGTCATAGCACCGGCGCGCTTGACGTGCGGGGTGTTCTGCTTGGAGTGGATCACGCTGCGGATCGCGCGGTGTGTGAGCAGGTCCGGGTAACGGCGAATCGGCGAAGTGAAGTGGGTGTACGCCTCGTAATTCAGGCCGAAGTGGCCTTGATTATCAGCGCTGTACACCGCCTGGCTCAGGGAGCGCAGCATGACGGTCTGGATCACGTGGTAATCCGGACGGTCCTTGATGCTGGCGAGCAGAGCCTGGTAGTCCTTCGGCGTCGGGCCGTCCTTGCCTTTGTGCAGGGACAGGCCGAGCTCGCCGAGGAAGGCGCGCAGTTTTTCCAGGCGTTCCGGCGGCGGGCCGTCGTGCACGCGGTACAACGCAGGAATCTCATGCTTCTTCAGGAATTCAGCGGTGGCCACGTTGGCCGCCAGCATGCATTCCTCGATCAGCTTGTGCGCATCGTTACGCGTGGTCGGGGTGATTGCGGCGATCTTGCGCTCGGAACCGAAGACAATCCGGGTTTCCTGGGTTTCAAAGTCGATCGCGCCACGTACGTGACGAGCGCCCAGCAACACCTTGTACAGCGCATAGAGCTGCTTGAGGTGCGGCACCACGCCAGCGTATTCGCTACGCAGGGCCTTGGCTTCGCTGGTCTTCGGCGTTTCCAGGATGGTGCTGACCTTGTTGTAGGTCAGGCGCGCCTGGGAATGGATCACCGCTTCGTAGAACTGGTAGTCGGTCATTTCGCCGGTTTTCGAGATGGTCATCTCGCACACCATGGCCAAGCGGTCGACTTTCGGGTTCAGGGAGCACAGGCCGTTGGACAGCTGCTCAGGCAGCATCGGGATCACGCGCTCAGGGAAGTACACGGAGTTGCCGCGCACCTGGGCTTCGTTATCCAGGGCCGAACCGATCTTCACGTAGCTGGACACGTCGGCAATCGCGACGAACAACTTCCAGCCACCGGAGAACAGGCGCAGCTTGCCAGGCTTGGCTTCGCAGTAGACCGCATCGTCGAAGTCGCGGGCATCTTCGCCGTCGATGGTGACGAACGGCAGATGGCGCAGGTCGATGCGTTTTTCTTTGTCTTTCTCTTCCACTTCAGGCTTGAGCTTGCCGGCTTCTTTGAGCACAGCCTCAGGCCAGACGTGAGGAATATCGTAGGTGCGCAGCGCAACGTCGATTTCCATGCCCGGCGCCATGTAGTTGCCGACCACTTCAACGATATCGCCCTGGGGCTGGAAACGCGCCGTTGGCCAGTGGGTGATCTTCACCTCGACGAACTGACCGACTTTGGCGGCGCCATTACGGCCCGGAGTGATCAGCACTTCCTGCTGGACCTTCGGGTTATCCGGCACCACAAAGCCGATGCCGCCTTCTTCGAAGTAACGGCCGACGATGGACTCGTGGGCACGGGACACCACTTCGACGATCACGCCTTCACGGCGACCGCGACGGTCCAGGCCGGAAACGCGCGCCAGGGCACGGTCGCCATCGAACACCAGGCGCATTTGCGCCGGGCTCATGAACAGGTCATCGCTGCCGTCGTCGGGGATCAGGAAGCCGAAACCATCACGATGGCCGGCAATGCGGCCCAGGATCAGGTCGAGCTTATCCACAGGCGCGTAAGTGCCACGGCGGGTGTAGATCAGTTGAGCATCACGTTCCATGGCACGCAAACGGCGGCGCAGGGCTTCGAGCTGGTCTTCGGTGGTCAGACCGAATTCTTCGACCAGCTGCTCGCGGCTAGCAGGCGAACCCCGATCGGCGAGATGCGCCAGGATCAGTTCGCGGCTAGGAATAGGGTTTTCATATTTTTCCGCTTCACGAGCGGCCTCGGGATCGAGGGACTGCCAATCGGCCATTAGAGAGTTTTCACCTTGTCTATATGCGGGTTAGTTTGGCATACGCGTATTGAAACGGGAAATTTCAGACGCCAACAAGCCTTTTAAAGCCCTTTGCAGCACCCGGCGGGCACCTTGCACGACCATTGGCGAAATTTTCCAGGCTTTTTTCGTGGCAGGGCTTTACAGCTTAAAATCCCCTCCGTATAGTGCGCGCCATCGACGACGGCAACGTTGTTGATGCTGCCCAGGTGGTGAAATTGGTAGACACGCCAGCTTCAGGTGCTGGTGATCGCAAGGTCGTGGAAGTTCGAGTCTTCTCCTGGGCACCAAATTCAGATCAAACCCGCGAAAGCGGGTTTTTTCGTTTCAGGTCTTTGATTTTTAACGGAAAACTTGATTTATTTTTTCGAATCAGGGGTTTACAGATCAAAAAGCCCTCCGTATAGTTCGTCCCATCAACAGCGCAAGCGCTGCTGATAATGCCCAGGTGGTGAAATTGGTAGACACGCCAGCTTCAGGTGCTGGTGATCGCAAGGTCGTGGAAGTTCGAGTCTTCTCCTGGGCACCAAATTCAGATCAAACCCGCGAAAGCGGGTTTTTTCGTTTCCGGGCTTTAAAAACCTCATCTCGGAAACTTTCCCAGCGATTTGCCCCCTCGCCCGCACCTGAGAAACTTTATCGTTTATCCTTGTAAGTATTTGTTGCATACAAGTGAGGAACAACCCGGATGATGATCCGCGATACCCATCTCAAGACATCCCTTCTGCGTGGCCTGACCATCACTCTGCTCGGCCTGACCCTGCTCTCGCCCACCGCGTATTCCGCCGACAAGGTTTCCCTGACCCTGTACAACGGCCAGCACAAAGAAGTCGGCGATGAACTCGCCAAGGCCTTCGAAGCCAAGACCGGCATTCACGTCAACGTGCGCAAAGGCAGCAGCAATCAGCTCGCCAGCCAGGTCGTGGAAGAAGGCGACCGCTCGCCTGCCGACGTGATCTACACCGAAGAATCGCCACCGTTGAACAAACTCGGCGAACAAGGCCTGCTGGCCAAGATCGACGCCAGCACCCTCGACGTATTGCCCAAGGATTACGTCGGCGCCAACGGCGACTGGATGGGCGTGACCGCACGCACCCGCGTCGTGGCGTTCAACCCGAAATTGATCGCTGAAAAAGACCTGCCCAAATCGGTGCTGGATTTCGCCGGCCCCGAGTGGCAAGGCAAGGTCGGCTTCGTGCCCACCAGCGGCGCGTTCCAGGAACAGGCCGTGGCGATCATCAAGCTGCACGGTCGTGAAGCCGCCGAAGAATGGCTGACCGGCCTGCGCGCTTTCGGCAAGGTCTACAGCAACAACATGGTCGCCCTCAAAGCCGTTGAAAATGGCGAAGTGGCCACCGTGTTGGTGAACAACTACTACTGGTTCGCCCTGAAGAAAGAAAAAACCAAGCTGGATTCGCAGCTGCATTACTTCACCGATGGCGATGCCGGTGGCTTGATCACCGTGTCTTCGGCGGCGGCGCTGAAATCCAGCAAGCATCCGAAAGAAGCCCAGCAACTGCTGGCGTTCATGGCCAGTGAAGAGGGCCAGCGCGTCATCACCAACACATCGGCTGAATACCCGCTGCGTAAAGGCATGGAGTCCAACCGTGGCCTCAAGCCCTTCAGCGAACTGCAACCGCCGAAAGTCACCCCCGCCGACCTGGGCAACGCCGAAGAAGCCTTGGACCTGGAACGTGACGTTGGCTTGAACTGATGAACCCATCGCTACCCGCCCCCGCCCTGCGCGGGGGTTTGCGCCCAAGGCGCAAGCGCCCGTCGATCTGGTTGTTGCTGCCCGTTCTGTTGCTGGTCGGCTTGAGTCTGCTGCCGCTGGCTTATGTGGGGCTCAAGGCGTGGCAAGCGGGCTGGGCGGAGGCGGTGCACCTGCTCTGGCGGCCGTATGTGTTCGGGTTGCTGCGCAATACCTTGGCGTTGATGGTCGGGGTGACGGTGACGTGTGGCGTGATCGGCCTGTCCCTGGCCTGGCTGCTGGAGCGCAGCAACCTGCCGGGGCGACGCATCTGGGGCGTGATCCTGTGCCTGCCGTTTGCAGTACCGGCGTTTGTCAGCAGCTTTACCTGGGTATCGCTGAGCGCCAGTTTCGAAGGGCTTGGCGGGGCGATCCTGGTGATGAGCCTGTCGAAATACCCGCTGGTGTTTCTGCCGGTGGCAGCGACGCTGCGCAATCTTGACCCCTCCCTGGAAGAGTCGGCCCGCACCCTGGGGCTGAATCGCTGGGGCGTGTTCTTTCGCATCACTTTGCCGCTGTTGTGGCCCTCACTGCTGGCCGGGGCATTGTTGATTGCGCTGCATATGCTGGTGGAGTTTGGCGCACTGTCGATCATCGGTTTGCAGACTTTTACCACCGCCATCTACCAACAGTTCGAGCTTGAGTTCAGCAATGCGAATGCCGCGATGCTCTCGGCAGTGTTGCTGGTGATGTGCCTGACGCTGCTGTGGCTGGAGCTGCGTGTGCGCGGCAAGGGCCGGCATGTGCGTATCGGCCAGGGCGCGGCGCGGCATGCGGAGCAGGTTCGCTTGGGTCAGTGGGCACCATTGGGCCAGGTGTATTGCCTGGCGCTGGCGATCATCGGCAGCGGGATTCCGCTGGGGATGCTCGGTTATTGGCTGGCAGTGGGATCTTCTGCCGCCTTCCCGGTAGCAGAGATCGGTGAAGCGTTGCTGTCCTCATTGGCGCTGTCCTTGGGCGGCGCCGCGCTCTGCCTGGTATTGGCTGTACCGGTCGGACTGCTGGTGGTGCGCTACAAAGGCCAGTTGGCGATCTGGGCCGAACGCCTGCCGTATCTGCTGCACGCCCTGCCCGGCTTGGTGATTGCGCTGACGCTGGTGTACTTCGCCCTGCACTATGTGCCGGCGCTGTACCAGACCTCGGCATTGTTGTTGATTGCTTATGCGCTGCTGTTTTTGCCGCTGGCCCAGGCGCCGATCCGTACCGCGCTGAACAAGGCTGCGCCGCAGCTTGAAGAGGCTGCACGCACGTTGGGCGCCTCGTCGTTCAGTGCGTTTTGCCGGGTGACCTTACCGATTATTTTCCCGGCATTGGGGGCGGCGTTTGCGCTGGTGTTTCTGGATGCGATGAAGGAATTGACGGCGACGTTGCTGCTTAGCCCAACGGGGCTGAATACCTTGGCGACGGCGGTGTGGGCGCATACCTCGAATGTGGAGTTTGCGGCGGCAGCGCCGTATGCAGCGTTGCTGATTCTGGTGTCGGGGTTGCCGGTTTATCTGCTAACGACTCGGATGTATCTGAGCCGTTAAGATCGCTTTCGCGAGCAAGCCCGCTCCCACATTTTGAAAAGCATTCCAAATGTGGGAGCGGGCTTGCTCGCGAAGGGGCCAGCACTGACGACGCTAAGCCCTGAACTGCCCCAGGCTCGCCTTCAACTGCGCCGCCAGCCCATCGAGCACCTTGCCACTGGCGGTGGTTTCCACCACCGCCTGGGCGGCACGCTCGGCCTGGGCATGGATCACCTCGACCCTACCCCGCACTGCATGAGCACCCTGGGCTTGATGCTCGGCCGCGCGTGTCGCCAAGCCAATCGCCGCATGCACCTGCTCCACCGAAGCCTGCACCGTCTGCTGCAAGCGCACGCTGTCACGCAGCACCAGCAAACCTTCATTAGCCTGACGCCCGGCCTTGCCGATGGTTTCCACCGCCTCCCGCGCGCCCTGCTGCAACGCCACGATATGCGCCTGGATATCGCCGGTGGAGCTTTGGGTCTTGCTCGCCAGCGCCCGCACCTCATCGGCCACTACGGCAAAACCACGCCCGGTTTCACCGGCACGCGCCGCCTCGATCGCGGCGTTGAGGGCGAGCAAATTGGTCTGCTCGGCAATGCCGTGAATCACGGTCAGCACTACCTCGATCTGCTGGCTTTGCTGGGCCAGGCGCTCGATGACGGTGGAACCCGCTTGTACTTGGCCCGCCAGCGCCTCGATCAAACTGCCGACCTCAGCCGAGGTGCGCGAGTTTTCATCCGTCGCCTGGCGAATATCCACCACTTGCTGCAACGCCGCCTGCATCGCATGGCTTTCGGCCTGCGCCTCGTCGGCCATCTGCGACAACGCGCGCAAGCTTTCGGCCACCTCATCGCGCTGCAAGCCGGCCGCTGCGTCGGCACCGGCATTGCGCAAGGTCATCGCGCCGATTTCCACGCCGGTGCGCTGGGCCACATCCCCCGCCTCGCGAACGATGGGCTGCAACTTATCCACAAAGCGATTGACCGCCGACGCCATGTCGCCAATTTCATCCTTGCTGCTGATTTGCACACGCTTGGTGAGGTCACCCTCGCCTGCAGCCAAGTCGTCCATGGCCGCGATCAGCAGCTTCAGGCGGTTGACCACACGGCGCCCGAGCACGATGGCGATCAACAGCAACACGCCCAAACCGACCAGCGCCAAGCCCATGCCGATGCGCCAGCGCAAGGTGCCGGCGGCGTCCTGGACGGCGCTGGTGGTGTTGGCGGTCATCTGTGTAGCGGTGGCTTGCGCGGATTGCAGGCGCGCGCCCATCGCGGCAGCGCTATCGGCCGCCGCGCCCTTGAGGCTGTCGCCCACCAGCTGGTCACCGCTGGCGATCAGTGCGGCGAAGCGCTTATCCAGCGCGGCCAGATCCGCCTCCACTGCGGCAGTGGAAACCCCCATGCGCACTTTGCCGATCTCCACGCCGTTGGGGCTGATGGACGCCTCAACATAGAACACCGAAGGGTCATCTTTGGCCGCATCCAGCACTTTATCCAAGGCGCGGTCACCCTTGCCCTTTTCCAACAGCGCCTGGTTGATCGGGTTTTCACGGTTGAGGTAGCGAGTCAAGTGCTCACCCGCCGCGTCGTCATAGACCACGAACAGCACGTTGGGATTGCGCTGGGCACGCCGGGCAAATTCCGACAGCGTCGGCACGTCACTGTCCCACATGGCGCGGGGTGCCACCGAGGCCAGCAGCTGCGCCATGTCATTGGCGGAGTCTTTCAGGTCTTTTTCCAGGGTCGCACGCAGTTGCTTCTGCTCTTCCTGCAGGCGGGTTGAAAGCCCGGCTGTCAGGCGTTGACGGGTACTGCTCGACAAGCTGTCCAGGCTGGACGTGACTTCTTTACCGGCTTGGGCCAATTCACCCGACAGTTTCTGGCTGTCGATACCCAGGCGATTACCCAAATCAGCTTCCAACGCGGTGACGGTGCTTCGCGTCAGGGCGACGGCCACCAGCACTTGCACCAAAAGGGCGATACCTAGGGTAACGAACACTGGCCGCAACAGACGGCTTTGTAACAATGAGAGAACGGCAGACATCGGGAATCCCTCCACCACGGGTGCCATTAATTTGATAGCACCGCGAAAGAAAGAACCAAAGCAAGGGTCGTGCCGCCCAGGCGACAGAAACGACAAAGGGCTCCCGAAGGAGCCCTTTGCTTTTTACATCAACAGCTTATTAAGCGAACGGGTGACGCAGAACGATGGTTTCGTTGCGGTCCGGACCTGTCGAAATAATGTCAATCGGCGCACCGATCAGCTCTTCGACACGCTTGATGTAGGCGCGGGCGTTAGCCGGCAGCTCTTCCAGGGTCTTGGCGCCCACGGTCGATTCGGTCCAGCCCGGCACTTCTTCGTACACAGGCTGCAGGCCCACGTAGCTGTCGGCGTCGGTCGGAGCAACGTCCTTGCCTTCGGCATCTTTGTAGCCGATGCAGATGTTGATGGTTTCCAGGCCGTCGAGGACGTCCAGCTTGGTCAGGCAGATGCCCGAGATGCTGTTCACATCGATAGCGCGACGCAGGATAACGGCGTCGAACCAGCCACAACGACGGGCGCGGCCAGTAGTTGCGCCGAATTCGTGACCTTGCTTGGCCAGGTGAGCGCCGACGTCGTCGAACAGCTCAGTCGGGAACGGGCCCGAACCTACGCGAGTGGTGTAGGCCTTGGTGATGCCCAGGATGTAGTCCAGGAACATCGGGCCAACGCCGGAACCGGTCGCAACGCCGCCAGCGGTGGTGTTGGAGCTGGTCACGTACGGGTAGGTGCCGTGGTCGATGTCCAGCAGGGAGCCTTGGGCGCCTTCGAACATGATGTCTTTGCCAGCGCGACGCAGGTCGTGCAGTTCGGCAGTGACATCCAACATCAGAGGCTTGAGCAGCTCAGCGTATTCCTTGCACTCGGCCAGGGTTTTCTCGAACTCGATGGCTGGCTCTTTGTAGTAACCGACCAGCATGAAGTTGTGGTAATCCACCAGTTCACGAAGCTTGTCTTCAAAGCGCGGCATGTTGAGCAGGTCGCCCACACGCAGGCCACGACGCGCAACCTTGTCTTCGTACGCCGGGCCGATGCCGCGACCGGTGGTACCGATCTTCAGCTCGCCACGGGCCTTTTCACGGGCCTGGTCCAGCGCAACGTGGAAGGACAGGATCAGCGGGCAGGACGGGCTGATACGCAGGCGCTCGCGCACCGGTACGCCTTTCTCTTCCAGCTTGGTGATCTCACGCAGCAAGGCGTCAGGTGCAACCACCACGCCGTTGCCGATCAGGCACTGCACGCCTTCGCGCAGCACGCCCGATGGGATCAGGTGCAAGACGGTTTTTTCGCCATCGATGACCAGGGTGTGGCCAGCGTTGTGGCCACCTTGGTAGCGCACTACGGCGGCAGCATGTTCGGTCAGCAGATCAACGATCTTGCCTTTGCCCTCATCACCCCATTGGGTGCCCAGGACTACGACATTCTTACCCATAACACTTGTCCTCATTCGCGCAAACTTGGTGCCGGCGATGGCCGGCAGGAAAACTCAAGAAGCCAGTGGCGATACTTGCCAAAGCCCGTTCTGCAGAATCAATTGCCGGTCGCAGTCCGCATCACGGGCGGCGGCCAATGGTTGCCCAGGCAAGGCCTGGACGACACGCTGACCCTCACTGCGCAACTGGCAAACCTGCTGCCAGAGTGCTGCGTCCGTACTGTCGGGCATCCAGATGCCACCAGACGGCAGCTCGACCTCAGCACGCCCCAGGGTCACCAGGGTTTTCAAATCGGTGGAGAAACCAGTGGCCGGACGCGCACGACCAAAGTCGGCGCCGATATCGTCATAACGACCACCTTGGGCGATGGCCTGGCCAACACCCGGTACAAAGACGGCAAACACCACACCGGTGTGGTAGTGGTAGCCACGCAACTCACCCAGGTCAAAGTACAGCGGCAGCTCCGGGAAGCGCGCCGACAACTGCTCGGCAATCGCGAGCACGTCGTCCAGTGCAGCCAGGACCGGCGCCGGCGCCTTGGCCAGGCGCTCACGGGCAGCCACCAGCACTTCACGGCCGCCGCACAGGTTCACCAATGCACGCAGCATGTCGGCCAAGTCGGCAGGCACGCCAGCGGTCAGGGCAATCACTTCATCGATGGCCTTGCGTTGCAGGGCATCGAACAGCTGTTGTTCCACTTCACCAGACAAACCGGCCGCACGGGCCAGGCCACGGTAGATACCGACGTGACCCAGGTCCATGTGGACATCCGGCACGTCGGCCAGTTGCAGCATGGCCAGCATCAAGCTGATCACTTCAACGTCGCTGCTCGGGCTGGCATCGCCGTACAATTCGGCGCCCAACTGAATCGGGCTACGGGACGACGACAAGGCACGCGGCTGTGCATGCAGCACACTGCCGGCGTAGCACAGGCGGCTCGGACCTTCGCGGCGCAGGGTGTGCGCATCGATGCGCGCCACTTGCGGCGTGATGTCGGCACGGAAACCCATTTGCCGGCCCGATTGCGGGTCGATAACCTTGAAGGTGCGCAGATCCAGGTCCTGGCCCGCGCCGGTCAGCAGGGATTCCAGGTACTCGATATGGGGAGTCACGACAAATTCGTAACCCCAGCTCTGGAACAGATCCAACACCTGGCGACGCGCTACTTCGATGCGCGCAGCTTCTGGTGGCAGTACTTCTTCGATGCCATCTGGCAGCAGCCAGCGGTCTACCGTTGCCATTACGCCATTCCCCTTTGATCCGGGCGGCCAGCCCTCGGCCGAGCCTTGAGTGAAGCAGAAAATACCCGCCCCCTGCATAAACCACGCGCAAGAGCGACGTGACGAACGGCCTGTAATCGGCCTCGTCGGGCACTTTCCTCGAAAAACCTGTCACGCCTGCCGAATCAAACATGCAGACGCAAAAAAGCCGGGAATTTCCCGGCTGCCGCATCATACACCCGTTTTCTGAAAGGATCACCCCGCCAGGCGTTTTAGCCGCCCGACGGGAGTGAAACCTACAGAATCACAGGCTGGTTACTTGGACTTTTCCAGGTAGCGGAAGAAGTCGCTGCTTGGGTCCAGCACCATGACGTCGGTTTTGTTCGCGAAGCTTTCACGGTAGGCGCGCAGGCTACGGTAGAACGCGTAGAACTCCTGGTCCTGGCCGTAGGCCTTGGCGTAGATCGCCGCGGCTTGAGCATCGCCATCACCACGGGCCTCTTCAGACTCGCGATAAGCTTCGGCCAACAGTACACGGCGCTGACGGTCGGCATCCGCACGGATACCTTCTGCCAGCTCGTTACCCTTGGCGCGGTGCTCACGGGCTTCACGCTCACGCTCGGTGCTCATACGCTCGAACACGCTGCGGTTCACTTCCTTCGGCAGGTCGATCGCCTTGACCCGGACATCAACCACTTCAATGCCCAGTTCTTTCTCTGCCATCGTGTTCAGCGAACGCGTGATGTCAGCCATCAACGCGTCACGCTCACCGGATACCACCTCGTGCAGGGTGCGCTTACCAAACTGGTCACGCAGGCCCGATTCCAGACGGCGCGACAAACGCTCGTCGGCAATTTGCTTGAGGCCGGAGGTCGCGGTGTAGAAGCGCTCGGCATCCTTGACGCGCCACTTGGCGTAGGCGTCAACCATCACGGCTTTCTTTTCCAGGGTCAGGAAGCGCTGTGTCGGTGCATCCAGGGTCATCAGGCGGGCGTCGAACTTGCGCACCTGGTTGACGTAGGGGACTTTCACATGCAGGCCCGGCTGGACATCCGCCTGGACCACGCGACCGAATTGCAGCAGCACCGCACGCTCGGTCTGAGCCACGATGTAGAAGCAGTTCCAGGCAGCGATGACCACGACGACGCCCACAATCAGGGCGGTCAGCGATTTATTGCTCATCAACGACTCTCCCTGGTACGTGTTTGCTGTTGCAGCAAGTCAGCGGCCGCACGGGCGCTCGCTTCGTTGGCAGCGGCATTGGAACCGGTGGACGGTGCGCTGGTGCTGCTACGACCACCTTCGATCATCTTGTCCAGCGGCAGGTACAGCAGGTTGTTCTGCCCACCTTTGCTGCCGGTCACGAGAACCTTGCTGGTGTTGCTGAAGACTTCCTGCATGGTGTCCAGGTACAGACGCTCGCGCGTAACTTCCGGCGCCTTGCGGTACTCGGCGACCAGCTTGGTAAAGCGATCCGCCTCACCCTTGGCGCGGGAGACCACTTCGTCGCGGTAACCGTTGGCATCCTCGAGGATGCGCTGGGCCTGACCACGGGCTTCCGGCACGACACCGTTGGCGTAGGTTTCAGCCTGGTTACGCGAACGCTGCTCGTCTTCACGGGCACGGATCACATCATCGAAGGCTTCCTGCACTTCACGCGGTGCAGCTGCGCTCTGTACGTTCACCTGGGTAACGGTGATACCGGTGCGATAAGTATCGAGGAACCGTTGCAGGCGCTCCTTGATCTCGCTGGCCATCAATTCACGACCTTCGGTCAGCACCTGGTCCATCGCAGTCGAACCGACGACGTGGCGAAGGGCACTTTCGGTGGCGTGTTGCAGGCTGATTTCCGGCTGATCAACGTTCAGCACGAAGTCCTGCAGGTTGCTGATCTTGTACTGCACGGTCAGCGGCACTTCGACGATGTTCTCGTCTTCGGTCAGCATCTGGCCTTGCTTGGTGTAGGCACGCTCACGCGTGACGTTTTCCATGTACTTCTTGTCGATCGGCGGGAAGTAGATGTTCAGGCCAGGGCCGACAGTCTCGTAGTACTTGCCGAAGCGCAGCACCACGGCTTGCTCCTGCTCGTCCACCACGTAGACAGCGCTGTACAGCCATACGGCCGCCAGCACGACAAGCCCCAGGCCCAGCAGGCCATAGCCGCCGCCCTTGCTTGTGCGACCGCCGTCGTCACCACCGCGTTTTTTTCCACCACCGAACAACCCATTCAGGCTTTCCTGCAGCTTTCGGAAGGCCTCGTCGAGATCTGGTGGCCCCTTGCGGTCGCCATTATTGCGGCGTTTACCACCCCAAGGATCCTGATTATTCGAGTTGCCACCCGGCTCATTCCAAGCCATAGCGCTCTCCATCTGATAAAGCAAAGACGCACCCACGGCGCGCCGACCAATGCTACAGAATGCCTGCCACTGCGGCACAACCGCTTTAGGAGGCTTTTATTGCAAAGTGTGTTGTTCGATGAACTCTGTCGGTACAACGCCCTCACGGCTGACCAGCCGATTGAGCTCCGAGCGCGGCAATCGAACGGCCAGCAAGCTGACACCTTTTTCGTCGTGTTCTTCTTTCTGTACCGCGCCCAACTCGAAAAACTGTGCACGCAGTCGAGCAAAACGCTGGGGCAAGCGCAAGGTGCCAACGAACAAATCGCCGCCGAGCAACTCGGCAATGGCCTGTTCAAGCAACTCAAGACCACTGCCATCACGCGCTGACAGCCAGACCCGCTGGGGCTTGCCATTCTCATCGCGCTGGATTTGTGGCTCAACGCCTTCAAGCAAATCGAGTTTGTTATAGACCTCGAGGATCGGCAAGTCCTGGGCACCAATCTCGCCCAGCACCAGCATCACCTGTTCAATCTGCAACATGCGATCCGGTTCAGCCGCATCGATCACGTGCAACAGCAGGTCGGAATTGCTCGACTCTTCGAGCGTAGACCGAAATGCCTCGACCAGCTTGTGCGGCAAGTGACGAATGAAGCCCACGGTGTCGGCCAGGACAATCGGCCCCAGGTCGTCCAGATCCAGACGGCGCAGGGTCGGGTCGAGGGTGGCGAACAGTTGGTCGGCCGCGTACACGTCCGATTTCGTCACATTATTGAAGAGTGTAGATTTGCCGGCGTTGGTATAGCCCACCAGGGACACGGTCGGGATATCCGCGCGGGTACGCCCACGGCGCGATTGCTCACGCTGGCTGCGCACTTTCTCGAGGCGACCCTTGATCTGGCGCAGGCGAACCCGCAACAGGCGTCGGTCGGTCTCGAGCTGGGTTTCACCCGGCCCGCGCATGCCGATACCCCCACCTTGACGCTCAAGGTGGGTCCAGCCACGGACCAAGCGGGTACTCATGTGGTCAAGCTGGGCCAGTTCAACCTGGAGCTTGCCTTCATGGGTACGGGCGCGCTGGGCAAAAATATCGAGAATCAGACCGGTACGGTCAATCACGCGACACTCGAAGACACGTTCGAGGTTACGTTCCTGACTGGGCGTGAGGACGTGATTGAAGATCACCAGATCGGCTTCTTCGGCATGGACCAGGTCGCGCAGTTCCTCGACCTTGCCGCTGCCAATCAGGAATTTGGCGGTTGGCCGATGACGCGGCACGTTAAAAAACGCAACGGTCTCGGCGCCGGCCGAATTTGCCAACTCCTGAAACTCCTGCGGATCTTCGCGCGCCTCAGGGTCCTGTCCATCCAAGTGAACGAGGATTACCCGCTCACCACCACCGTGGCGCTCAAAGAACAAAGGAGACTCCTATCAGGCGTTACCTGGCTCAGCGTCAGCTGCTTCATCACCGGCGGCGCTAGGCAGACGGATTGGACGAACAGGAACGACTGTCGAGATAGCGTGCTTGTAGACCATCTGGCTGACGGTATTTTTCAGCAGGATCACGAACTGGTCGAACGACTCGATCGTGCCTTGCAGCTTGATACCGTTGACCAGGTAGATGGAAACCCCCACTTTCTCTTTACGTAAAGTATTCAAGTAAGGGTCTTGTAGCGAATGCCCTTTTGACATGTGCCGCACTCCTTTAAGGATCAATAATAAAAAATCGGAAAATAGATAGCTTATGGCCGTCACACCCCCAAGGATAGACGGCAATTGCAAGGACTCAGCTCAATATGGAGACCGATCCCAAGTATTTCAAGGCGCGTGACAGATTGTCGCTGTCCAGGCTGTCCAGCCAGTGCAAATCGCTCCAGCTGCGCAACCAGGTGAACTGGCGTTTCGCCAATTGGCGCGTGGCAATGATGCCGCGTTCCTGCATTTCGGCTGACGTCAGCTTGCCATCCAGATGATCCCAGACTTGGCGATAGCCTACAGCACGTATCGAAGGTAACCCTGGATGCAGGTCACCTCTGGAACGCAGAGCTACGACCTCGTCCACAAACCCCTGTTCCAACATAATTGTGAATCTTTGTGCAATTCGATCATGCAGCACCTGGCGATTTGCCGGAGCGATGGCCAGATTCGCCACAGTATAGGGCAATTGTGACGCGCCAGATGCGCCTGCGTCAGCACTTTGCGCACTTTGTTTCAGGCGATGTTCAGTCATGGTCTGCCCGCTCACGCGCCAGACTTCCAGGGCGCGAGTGAGGCGCTGGGGGTCATTGGGGTGAATGCGCGCGGCGGACACCGGGTCCACGGCGGCCAACTGGTCGTGCAAGGCTTGCCAGCCAAGGCGTGCAGCCTCTTCTTCGAGTTCGGCGCGCACCTGGGCGTCGGCCGGCGGCATATCCGCCAGGCCTTCCTGCAAAGCCTTGTAATAGAGCATCGTACCGCCCACCAGCAGCGGAATATTGCCCCGCGCAGTAATGTCGGCCATGGCCGCCAGGGCGTCGGTGCGAAAATCCGCCGCCGAATAGCTCTCTGACGGGTCGATGATGTCAATCAGCTTATGCGGATATTGGGCCAACAGCTCCTTGGAAGGCTTGGCCGTGCCGATATCCATGTCCCGGTAAACCAGGGCAGAGTCGACACTGATCAGCTCGCACGGCAGCACCTTGGTCAGCTCGATGGCCAGGTCGGTCTTGCCGGCGGCCGTGGGGCCCATCAGGAAGATCGCGGGGGGCAAGGCACTCATCAACGGCCGCGCAAGAACAGTTTGTCCAGATCGTCCAGGCCCATCTGGGTCCAGGTCGGTCGGCCATGGTTGCATTGCCCGCTGCGCTCGGTGTTTTCCATGTCGCGTAGCAGGCCGTTCATTTCCGGCAGGGCCAGGCGGCGATTGGCGCGGATGGCGCCGTGGCAGGCCATGGTGCCGAGCAATTCGTTGATGTGCGCCTGGATACGGTCACTGGTGCCGTATTCCATCAGGTCCGCCAGCACGTCGGCGACCAGACGGTTGGCCTCGGCCTGCTTGAGCAGCGCAGGAATCTGGCGGATGGCCAGGGTTTCCGGGCCCAGGCGCTGCAATTCAAAGCCCAGCTTCTGGAACACACCGTGGTGTTCCTCGGCACAATCGGCCTCACGCTGACTGACCGCCAGGGACTCCGGCACCAGCAGCGGCTGGCCGCTGAGACCTTCGCTGGCCATGGCGATCTTGAGGCGTTCGTACATGATCCGCTCGTGGGCGGCGTGCATGTCCACCAACACCAGGCCATGGGCGTTTTCCGCCAGAATGTAGATACCCTTGAGCTGCGCCAACGCGTAGCCCAGCGGCGGAATATCCCCGCCGCCTTCCGGCAAGGCCACAGGCGCGCCCGTTTCGGCACCTGGCAACGGCGCGAAAAACTCGAGATAAGCCGCTTGGGCTTCAGCCACAGGTACTGCTGATTGCGGGCGCGGCGTGTATTGGTATTGATAACCCGAGCCGGCGCCAGCATTCGGCGCGGTATAGGCAGGTTGCGACTGCGGCGATTGCAGCAGGTTGGCCGCCAGGCTCATTTCGCCCTGAGGGCCGAACTCACCGGCTTGCGGGCCACTCGGACGGACCACGGCCGTCACAATCGGCGCGGACAGCTGATCATCCGGACGTACATCACCCAGCGTGCGGTGCAAGGTGCCATAGAGGAAGTCATGCACCATGCGCCCATCACGGAAGCGCACTTCGTGCTTGGTCGGGTGCACGTTGACGTCCACCACCGACGGGTCGACCTCGAAGAACAACACAAACGTGGGGTGACGCCCGTTGAACAGCACATCGCGATAGGCCTGGCGCACCGCGTGGGCCACCAGTTTGTCGCGCACCGCACGGCCGTTCACAAAGAAGTACTGCAAGTCCGCCTGGCTGCGGGAGAAAGTCGGCAAACCGACCCAACCCCACAGCCGCAGGCCATTGCGCTCGATTTCAATCGGCAGCGCCTGCTCCAGGAAACCCGGCCCGCAAATCGCTGACACCCGGCGAGCACGCGCGGCGTCATCGTGGGCTTCGTGCAGGCTGAGAATGGTCTTGCCGTTATGCCGCAGGTGGAATGCCACATCGAAGCGGGCCAGGGCCAGGCGCTTGATGACTTCCTGCAGGTGATCGAATTCGGTTTTCTCGGCCTTGAGGAATTTGCGCCGCGCCGGGGTGTTGAAGAACAGGTCGCGCACTTCCACCGACGTACCGACGGGATGGGCTGCCGGCTGGACCCGAGGCGCCATGTCGCGACCTTCGGTTTCCACCTGCCAGGCCTGCTCGGCGCTGCGGGTACGGGACGTCAGGGTCAGGCGCGCCACGGAGCTGATGGACGCCAGCGCCTCACCGCGAAAGCCCAGGCTCATCACCCGCTCAAGGTCTTCCAGGTCGCGAATCTTGCTGGTGGCGTGACGGGCCAGGGCCAGCGGCAGGTCGTCGGACGAGATGCCGCTGCCATCATCCCGCACGCGCAGCAGCTTGACGCCGCCCTGTTCCACGTCGACATCAATGCGCTTGGCGCCGGAGTCGATACTGTTTTCCAGCAGCTCCTTGATCACCGAGGCCGGACGCTCCACCACCTCACCGGCCGCAATCTGGTTGGCAAGGCGCGGGCTGAGCAGTTCGATGCGTGAGCCGTTATCCAGGATCGAGTCGCTCATTACTGCGCCGCCAATTCGGTGCCAGGGATGGTCAACACCTGGCCGACTTTCAATTCATCGGTCTTCAGGTTGTTGGCGCTGCGCAAGGTCGCGGCCGACACCTGGAAACGCACAGCCAGCATGGCCAGGGTGTCGCCGGGCTGTACGCGATGGTCACGTGGGCCCTGGGCGATTTTCCCCGAGTCACGCAGCCAGGCGATGTAGGTGCCCGGTGGCGGATTCTGCTGGAAGAACTGGCGCACACCGGCACTGATGGAACGCGCCAGCGCTTGCTGGTGGCTGGCGCTGGCCAGCTTCGAGGCCTCGTTGGAGTTGGAGATAAACCCGGTCTCCACCAGGATCGATGGGATATCCGGCGACTTCAACACCATGAATCCTGCTTGTTCCACGCGCTGTTTGTGCAGCGAGGTGACCCGGCCGATGTTACTCAGGACCTTCTGGCCCACGTTCAAGCTGGACGTCAGCGAAGCGGTCATCGACAGGTCGAGCAGTACGCCGGCGAGCATTTTGTCTTTGTCATCAAGGGAGACGTTACCCGCCCCGCCGATCAAGTCGGAACGGTTTTCACTGTCGGCCAGCCAGCGGGCGGTCTCAGACGTCGCGCCGCGATCCGACAGGGCAAACACCGAGGCGCCAAAGGCTGCGGTAGAAGGCGCGGCGTCGGCATGGATCGACACGAACAGGTCAGCGCCTTTCTTGCGGGCAATTTCGGTACGGCCGCGCAACGGAATGAAGTAGTCGCCGGTACGGGTCAGCTCAGCGCGGTAGCCTTTCATCGCGTTGATCTGGCGCTGCAGTTCACGGGCAATCGCCAGCACCACGTCTTTTTCATGCTGGCCGCGTGAACCGGAAGCGCCCGGGTCTTCGCCACCATGACCGGCGTCGATCACCACGATGATGTCACGCTTGCCGGCGGGAGCCGGTGGCGGCGGAGGCAGCTTGACCTGCGGTTGCGACGGGTTGACCGGCACCGCCGGGACAGTCGCGACGCTTGGAGGCGGTGCAGGCGGCGGATTGGCATCGGCGGCATTGTCGAACAGGTCGACCACCAGTCGGTTGCCGTACTGGGCGTTGGGCGCCAAGGAGAAGCTTTTCGGGGTCACGACCTTTTTCAGGTCGATCACCACACGCAGGTCGGTCGGCGTGCGTTGGGCCGAGCGCATGGCGGTAATCGGGGTATTGGCGGTGGACACTTTCAACGGCGCAGCCAGGGTCGCGCCGTTGATGTCGATCACCAGGCGATCAGGCGCCGTCAGGGTAAAGACGCTGTGCTGGACCGGGCCAGACAGGTCGAACACCAGTCGCGTGTTATCCGGCGCTCGCCACAGGCGAACACTTTTCACCTGTGAAGCAGCCAGAGCATTGACAGTCATTGCCGCAAGCAACACCCCCACGACAGCAACCAACGCGCGAAAGCGCATACCTAACCCCACCAATTATTTGAATTCCAATGCCAAAGCGGCGCACCACGACTGGCCGCGCGCGCTCTGGGGCAACAACTTCAACTGACGTCCATGCTCATGCGGCGTAATGGTAATGGTCATGTCAGGCTTTGGCAAAAAGCCTGTGCCTTTATCTGGCCACTCGATCAGGCACAACGCATCTTCATCGAAGTAATCCCGGATCCCCATATATTCGAGCTCTTCGGGGTCAACCAGACGATAAAGGTCAAAGTGGAAGGCGCGCACTGCACCAATCTCGTAGGGTTCTACCAGGGTGAACGTAGGGCTTTTTACTGCCCCTGTATGGCCCAACCCTCGGATAATCCCTCGGGATAGCGTGGTCTTGCCCGCCCCCAAGTCACCTTCCAGAAAGATCAGCCCTGCACCCGCCGTCACCTGCGCAATGCGTTGCCCGAACGCAACCATGGCCTCTTCATCGGCCAGGAAAAGGATTACTTCAGACACGGCGATTGCTCCTCCAGCAATTGACGAATGGCGGGTATCAAGTCGCTGGCAGCCAAGCCGCGACCAAAGGTGCCCTGGCGATCGCCCGCCGTGGCATGCAACCAAACTGCCAGGCAGCTTGCCTCATAAGCCGGCATGCCTTGGGCCAGCAACGCGCCCACCAGCCCGGCCAGGACATCACCGAGCCCCGCCGTTGCCATCGCCGGATGGCCTTGGTCACAGCGTGAAACACGTCCGTCCGGACTGGCAATCAAACTGCCAGCCCCCTTGAGGATAGCCACTGCATTGAATTTCTGAGTCAACGCGCGCGCCACCTTAAGACGATCGGCCTGAACCTCGGCTGTCGAAAGGCCCAACAACCGCGCAGCCTCCCCCGGATGCGGGGTGATCACGCTGTTGGCTGGCAAGCTGATGCCGCCATTGGCGAGCTGATTCAAGGCGTCGGCATCCCAGACTTGCGGCTGCCTGGCGTTGGCGGCGACGGACAGCAGGCTTTTGCCCCAGGACGCTTCACCCAGCCCAGGCCCGATCACAATGACCGAGATCTTTTCCAACAAGCCCATCAGTTGGTTGGCCGAGCTGAGGCCGACGGTCATGACTTCCGGCAAGCGAGCCAAAGCGGCTAGCACGTGTTCTGGGCGCGTCGCCAGGGACACCATGCCCGCGCCACTGCGCAAGGCACTTTCGGCGCTCAGCAAGGCGGCGCCGCCAAAGCCGTGGTCACCGCCAATGACCAACAGGTGGCCAAACTGGCCTTTATGGGCGTCCGGCGAACGGGCCGGCAGTTGCGGCAAATGGCCGTGCAACAGGGGCTGTACGTCGGTTATTGCGTGTTTTGTCTGCGGCATGCGTCTTCAAGCTCCGATGTCTGGCAGAATTATACGCATCTAACCTGTGGTTTCCCGTGTCTCATGCCTGCTATTACGTCCGATCTGCCCGCCCTCGCCCAATCGATCAAAGACTGGGGCCGCGAGCTGGGCTTTCAACAAGTCGGCATCAGCGGCCTGGACCTGGCCGAGCATGAGCAGCACCTGCAACGCTGGCTCGACGCGGGCTATCACGGCGAGATGGACTACATGGGCGCCCATGGCAGCAAACGCTCCCACCCCGATGAACTGGTGCCGGGCACCTTGCGCGTGGTGTCGCTGCGCATGGATTACCTGCCGGGCGACACGCAAATGGCCCAATTGCTGGCCAAGCCGGAAAAAGCCTATATCTCGCGGTACGCCCTGGGCCGCGATTATCACAAGCTGATCCGCAAGCGCGTGCAGCAACTGGCCGACCGCATCCAGGCGCAGATCGGCCCATTCGGTTTCCGTGCCTTTGTCGACAGTGCGCCGGTGCTGGAAAAAGCCATCGCCGAAAAAGCCGGGCTGGGCTGGATCGGTAAAAACACCCTGGTCCTCAATCGCAAGGCCGGCAGCTATTTCTTCCTCAGCGAGCTGTTTGTCGACTTGCCACTGCCGATCGACGCGCCCCACAGTACCGAACATTGCGGCCGCTGCACGGCTTGCCTGGACATCTGCCCCACCAATGCCTTCGTCGGTCCTTACGTGCTGGACGCGCGACGCTGCATTTCCTACCTGACCATCGAGCTGAAAAACGCGATCCCCGAGGACCTGCGTCCCCTGATCGGCAACCGTGTGTTCGGCTGCGATGATTGTCAGATCGTGTGCCCGTGGAATCGTTTCGCCCGCTCTACCGCCGAAAGCGATTTCAAACCACGCCACAACCTGGATAACGCGGAGCTGGCCGAGCTGTTTATGTGGGACGAGGATAAATTCCTCAGCAGTACCGAAGGCTCACCGCTGCGTCGTGCCGGCTACGAGCGCTGGCTGCGCAACCTGGCGGTGGGCCTGGGCAATGCGCCGTCGAGTATTCCGGTGCTGGAAGCCTTGAAGGCGCGCCGGGATTACCCGTCGGAGCTGGTGCGCGAACACGTGGAATGGGCGCTGAACCAGCACGCTACGCGCTAGTGCACGTCGTCGTTGTAGACGAACTTGGGCATTTCCCAGTGAAAACGGATCGCCAGCAGGCGTAATAGAAAGCCGCTGAACAGGGTCAACAGGATCGACTGCTCGCTGGGCAGTTCCAGATAAAGGCAGAGCATGTAGAACCAGGCGGCGAGGAACGACACGCTGGCGTACAGCTCACGACGGAAGATCAGCGGGATGTCGTTGCAGAAGATGTCGCGCAGGATGCCACCGAAAACTCCAGTGATCACACCACTGACCGACGCCACCAGCATGCCGTGGCCCATCTCCAACGCGGTCATGCAGCCGATCAGGGTGAAGGCCACCAGGCCCACGGCGTCCAGTGCCAGGAACAGCGAGCGCAGGCGGCGCATCAGCGGTGCAATAAAGATCGTCACCAGTGCGGCAATAGAGGTCAGCACCAGGTATTCCGGGTGCTTGACCCAGGTCAGTGGGTAATGCCCGAGCAGCACATCACGCACCGAACCGCCCCCCAACGCCGTCACACAGGCAATCAGCACCACGCCAAACCAGTCCATGCCGCGTCGCCCGGCCGACAGCGCGCCGGTCATGGCTTCGGCGGTGATGGCGATGAGGTAGAGCATCAGCAGCATGAGGGCGATCCTTGCATTGAGGCCGGCAGTCTAATCATTTGCTGACGGCACCAAAAGGGGGCGTCACGCTTTGATGAAATGCTTGCGGTAATGCTGCAACTCGGCAATCGACTCGCGAATATCATCCAGCGCCAAATGCGTGCTGCCTTTATGAAAGCTGTCTTTGACTTCCGGCGCCCAACGCGCGGCCAGCTCTTTGAGTGTCGACACATCCAGGTTGCGGTAATGGAAGTAGCTTTCCAGCCCTTTCATGTGGGTATAAAGGAAGCGACGGTCCTGGCAGATGCTGTTGCCGCAGATCGGCGACTTGCCCTTGGGCACCCATTTTTCCAGGAAGGCGATAGTCTCGGCTTCGGCTTCGGCCATGCTGATGCGGCTGTCGCGCACGCGCTGGGTCAGGCCGGAGTTGCCGTGGGTGCGGGTGTTCCACTCGTCCATGGTGGCGAGGACGGCATCGCTGTGGTGGATGGCGATCACCGGACCTTCGGCCAAGGTGTTGAGGTTGCTGTCGGTGACAATCGTCGCCATCTCGATGATGACGTCGGTGTCGGGGTTCAGACCGGTCATTTCCAGATCGATCCAAATCAGGTTCTGTGGGTTTTGCATGGCTTGATTCTCTTGGCACCTTGGCGTAGCTGCGCAGTTTAGCAGGCGGGGGCGTGCTAGACTCGCGACCGTTTTACCCAACCTTTGCATTATCGACACGGAACACCCATGGCCAAACGCCAGCTCAACCGTCGCCAAAACTGGCGCATCGAAAAGATTCAAGGTGAACGCGCCGCTCGCGCCGCCAAACGTGAATCCTCCGCCGTGGAAGCGCTTGAAGGCGGCGACCTGGGCCCTGAACAAACAGGCCTGGTGATCGCGCACTTTGGTGTGCAGGTCGAAGTCGAGGCGCTCGAAGGCGAACTCGCAGGCCAAGTGTTCCGTTGCCACTTGCGCGCCAACCTGCCTGCGCTGGTGACCGGCGACCAAGTGGTCTGGCGTGCCGGCAACCAAGGCATCGGCGTGATCGTCGCCCAATTGCCACGCACCACCGAACTGCGCCGCCCGGACAGCCGTGGCCAACTCAAGCCGGTGGCGGCCAACGTCGACATGATCGTGATCGTGTTCGCGCCACTGCCCGAGCCCCATGCCAACCTGATCGACCGCTACCTGGTCGCTGCCGAGCATGCTGGCATCCGCCCGCTGTTGCTGCTGAACAAATTCGACCTGATCGACGAGCAGAACGCCCCGGCGCTGAATGCCCTTCTGGCGGTGTACCGCACGCTCGGCTACCCGGTGCTGGAAGTCTCGGCGCATCACGGCAATGGCATGGAACAGCTGCAACAGCAGTTGGACGGCCGCATCAGCGTGTTTGTCGGCCAGTCGGGCGTGGGTAAATCCTCGCTGGTCAACAGCCTGCTGCCGGAAGTCGAAACCCGCGTGGGCCCGCTGTCGGAACTGTCCGGCCAGGGCACCCACACCACCACCACCGCGCGGTTGTTCCACTTCCCCGGCGGCGGTGAGTTGATCGACTCCCCCGGCATCCGAGAATTCGGCCTCGGCCACGTCAGCCGCAGCGATGTGGAAGCAGGCTTCATCGAATTCAACGATCTGATCGGCACCTGCCGCTTCCGCGACTGCAAACACGACCGCGAGCCGGGCTGTGCATTGCTCAAGGCGCTGGAGGATGGGCGTGTGCAGCAGCAGCGGATGAATAGCTATCGGTCGATTATTGCGAGCTTGCCGGAGAGCAGTTACTGAGCCTTGTGGCGAGGGAGCTTGCTCCCGCTGGGGTGCGCAGCGCCCCTAAAAAGTTGGGGACTGCTGCGCAGTCCAGCGGGAGCAAGCTCCCTCGCCACAGAAAGCTCACCCCACAGATAGAAACAACAAGGCCGCGATCATCGCGGCCTTTTTGTTTGTGAAGCTTACGAACCGGTACCCGGCACCGTAGGATCCTTCACCCCACCATCATCAAACAAGTTCAGCTTCTGACGCAGTTCATGCGCCGGCAACGGCTCCTGCCCCGGTGGAATCGCGTTCGGATCGGCCGGAACCTCTCCCGGCGCACCTGCGCCTGGGGTAGGTTGCGGCGTCGGCGGTTGATCGCCTTCAATCGCACGCTGGGCCTTTTTGGTCAGCACCACGATGTCGATCCGGCGGTTGACCGGGTTGAACGGGTCTTGATGATCAAACAGCTGCGACGAAGCAAACCCCACCACGCGCGCCACTTGCGGGTCCGGATAACTGCCGGCAACCAGCGCGCGGCGCGCGGCGTTGGCACGGTTGGCAGAGAGCTCCCAGTTGCCGAAATCGCCCTGGCCCGCGTATGGCTTGGCGTCGGTGTGGCCGCTGATGCTGATCTTGTTCGGCACCGCCTTGATGGTGTCGGCCATGGCCAGCAGGATGTCTTCAAAGTACGGCTTCAGGCGCGCACTGCCGGAGTCGAACATCGGCCGGTTGGCCGCGTCGGTGATCTGGATGCGCAGGCCTTCGGGCGTGATTTCGAAGGAAATCTGGTCCTTGAATTTCAGCAGTTGCGGGTTTTCTTCGACCTTGGTCTGCAGCTCTTGCAGCAGCAGCTCAAGGCGCTCCTGCTCGACCTGCTCAGCCATGGACTCGACGGTGTCGCGCTCGATCGGGATTTTCTCCTGGGGCGACTCGGTCTTGATCTCCGGGTTGATGGTGCGCTCAGGCGCCAATTGCGGCGAGCCGCCCAGGTCGATCACGAAGGGCGTGCCGCTTTCCGAGAAACCAATTGGGTCTTTGAAGTAGCCGGCGATGGCGATCTTCTGTTCGGGCGTGGCGGTGGACATCAGCCACAGCACAAGGAAGAACGCCATCATCGCCGTCGCAAAGTCGGCGAAGGCGATTTTCCAGGCGCCGCCATGGTGCCCCGCAGCGAAGCGCTTGACGCGCTTGATGATTATCGGCTGGTTGTTTTCCATGGCTTAGCGACCGCGAACCGCTTGTTCCAGCTCGGCGAAGCTTGGGCGATGTTTCGGGTACAGCACCTTGCGGCCAAACTCCACCGCCAGGGACGGCGGCATGCCGGAAGCCGAGGCAACCAGGCTGGCCTTGATCGATTCATACAGGTTGATTTCTTCCTTGGCGTCATGGGCCAGGGACGTCGCCAGCGGGCCGAAGAAGCCGTAGGCCGCGAGAATACCGAAGAACGTACCCACCAGTGCCGCACCCACGTGCATGCCGATAGCGGCCTGGTCGCCCTCGCCCAGGGATGCCATGGTCACCACGATACCGAGTACCGCCGCGACGATACCAAAACCCGGCATACCGTCAGCGATGCCGGTCACGGCGTGGGAAGGATGCTCCAACTCTTCTTTAAGGCTGAACAACTCCATGTCGAACAGGCCTTCCAGCTCATGGGGGGCCATGTTGCCGGAGGACATGATGCGCAGGTAGTCGCAGATGTAGGCGGTCATGCGCTCGTCTTTGAGCACGGCCGGGTACTTGGCGAAAATCGGGCTGGCGGCGGCGTCTTCGATGTCGGCCTCGATGGCCATCATGCCTTCGCGGCGGCTCTTGTTGAGGATCTCGTAGACCAGCCCCAGCACCTCCAGATAGAAGGTGTGGGTGAAACGCGAACCGAACATGCCCAGCGATTTCTTGACCACGTGCATGGTCATGTAGCCGGGGTTTGCCTGCAAGAATGCGCCGAACGCCGCACCACCGATGATCAGCACTTCGAAGGGCTGGATCAACGCAGCAATTTTACCGTGGGACAGGACGTAGCCACCGAGCACGCTTGCGATGACGACGATGATGCCGATAATTTTAGCCATAGGGGATGAGTACTTGCGCCGTCGGGTTCATGGACATATTGGGTGTAGCAGAAAACTCTTGTTCTACTTATCGGCAAAACTGCGCCAGACTATAGCCCGTTAAGGCGAAAAGCCAGTTCGGCCCGCTCCGGGCGTGTAGACCGCAAGTGATGATCGCGCCCCTATCATGGCTAATGAAACGACAGTCCCAAGTGCAAAACCCAACTCTCTCGCCGCTTGGATCAAGCGCCTGGACGATGTGCTGCTGCCTGTGCCCCAGGCCAGCCACGACCGGGTGTGCAAAGGCATCCGCGACAGCCGCAGTTCATTGCGAGATATTGCCGATCTGATGCAAAGCAGTCCGGCGCTTGTGCTCAGCGTGATGCGCGAGGCCAACAGCCACACCCATGGCAGCCTGGCAGAACCGGCGGAAAACCTCGAAGTGGCGCTCAACCGCCTGGGCCTCAAGCGCGCCGAAGAACTGCTGGCGCGCCTGCCGTCGGTGCCGGCCAATGAGATCCCCGTGGCGTTGCGCCAACTGCTGTTGATCAGCCAGCACGCGTCGCAACAAGCCAACGGTTTGTTCGGCAGCCGCCTGGCGCGACTGTGGCAGGACATTCACTGGGGCAGCCTGCTGTTTCTGTCGCCGCTGTGGCCGATGGCGGTCGCCTACCCCAAGCTCCTGGAAGAATGGGAACTGCGGGTGATCCACAAGGGCCAATCGGCCCGCGAGGTCGAACAGGCACTGTTCGGCGTGCGCCTGCTGGACCTGTGCGTCGGCCTGACCGAAGCCTGGCACCTGCCGATCTGGGTGTCCCAGGGCTACAAGCTGCTGATGAGCGAGCAACGCCTGCTGGTCAAGGCGCTGCACATTGCCCGCGAAGACGACCCACTGCGCCACCAGCAATTGCTCGACGCCGAACCCAACCTGCGCCGCTGGTTGAACCAGCCGGCCAATACCGTGCTGCTGGCCAACGGCCTGGCGATGTCGGCCCAGGAGTCCTGGACCTGTCCGCACACCGAACGCTGGCAACTCCTCACAGCGCTGTACCTGCAACAGCCCCTGGGCGAGGTGCAGCAGCAGGTCCACCAGCAGGCCGTCACCAGCGCCCGCACCACCTTGATGCCTGACCTCTGGCACCCGGCGCTGTCGCTGATCTGGCCGTGGCATGTGCAGAAGATTCATCGCGGCCTGCTCCCAGCGCCGCCGCCCACCGCCGAGGCCCTGGCCGTGTGGCGCAAGCGCTGCACCGAACTGCTGGTGGAACCGAGCCGCTTTGCCAACGCCATGCACTTGACCACCTGCGCCAAGGAGGCCCTGGTGGCCAGTGGCATGCAGCGGGTCATGCTGTTGATGGCTGACCGCGCCATGAGCACCTTGCGTGTGCACCAGGTCGATGGCCTGCCAAAGGATGCGGCCAATTTGAGCCTGGATGTGGTCAACAGCACGCTCTTGCAGCGCCTGCTGGAAAAATCCGCCCAGGTGCGCCTCAACCCGGAAAACCACGCCCAGTTCTCGGCCCTGCTACCGCCGATCCTGCGTCGCCTGTTCACCGGCGAACACCTGTTGCTGCGCTCGCTGAGCTGTAATGGCAAGGTGGTGATGCTGATGGTGGCCGACCAGGGCGGCGGGCCGTTCTCGGAAACCACCGTGCAGGCCTTCGGTAAAACCGCCCAATGCATCGAGAAAGCCCTGCACTGCTTTACCAACCGCAGCGCCTGATGCTTGCGCTACAATCGCCGTCCTTTATCGCCAACATTTGTGCCCAGGAGACCTCACATGCCTGACTTCTCTGGCTTGCCGCTGGTGATCGAATCCAGCGACCTGCTTGGTCGCCTCGATACCGAACACCTGATACTGGTGGACCTCACCAGTGCCGCCCGCTACGCCGAAGGGCATATCCCCGGCGCGCATTTCGTTGACCCCAAGCGCACCCAACTGGGCCAGCCGCCGGCACCCGGCCTGCTGCCCAACAAGGCTGATCTTGAGAAGCTGTTCGGCGAACTGGGCCACACCCCGGACGCCACCTACGTGGTCTACGACGACGAAGGCGGCGGCTGGGCCGGGAGATTCATCTGGATGCTCGACGTGATCGGCCACCAGAAGTACCACTACCTGGACGGCGGCCTGCTGGCCTGGCTGGAAGAAAAGCACCCGGTTTCCACCGACGTGCCCGCCCCCGTCGGCGGCCCGGTCAGCCTCACGTTGCACGATGGCCCCACCGCCACCCGCGAATACCTGCAAAGCCGCCTGGGTGCCGCCGACCTGGGTATCTGGGACGCACGCGGTCCGCTGGAGTATTCCGGCGAGAAGGTCCTCGCCGCCAAAGGCGGGCACATCCCCGGCGCGGTGAACTTCGAATGGACCGCCGGCATGGACAAGGCGCGCAACCTGCGTATCCGCCGCGACATGGCGCAGATCCTCGAAGACCTCGGGTTGACCCGCGACAAAGAAATCATCACCCACTGCCAGACTCACCACCGCTCTGGCTTCACCTACCTGGTGGCCAAGGCGCTCGGTTATCCGCGAGTCAAAGGTTATGCCGGTTCCTGGGGCGAATGGGGCAACCACCCCGACACCCCCGTCGAGATTTAAGGTTTAAGGACAGTTATGAAAAAGCAGTTGTTTATCCTCAGCCAGTACTTGCTGCCGCACCACTTGCTGTCGCGCGTGGCCGGTTGCATCGCCGAGTGCCGCGTACGCTGGTTCAAGAATGCCTTCACCAGCTGGTTCGCCAAGCGTTATCAAGTGGACATGTCCCAGGCCCTGGTTGAAGACGTGACCGCCTATGAGCACTTCAACGCCTTCTTCACCCGCGCCCTGAAAGACGGCGCGCGCCCACTGGATCAAACCCCAGGCGCGGTGTTGAGCCCCGCCGATGGTGCGGTCAGCCAATTGGGCCCGATCGAGCATGGGCGGGTGTTCCAGGCCAAGGGTCACAGTTTCAGCGTGCTGGAATTGCTGGGCGGCGACTCGGCCGTGGCGGCTCCGTTCATGGGCGGCGATTTCGCCACCATCTACCTGTCGCCAAAGGATTACCACCGCGTGCACATGCCGCTGGCCGGCACGCTGCGCGAAATGGTCTACATTCCTGGCCGCATCTTCTCGGTCAACCAGACTACCGCTGAAAACGTACCTGAGCTGTTCGCACGCAACGAGCGCGTTGCCTGCATCTTCGACACCGAACGCGGCCCGATGGCCGTGGTATTGGTGGGTGCGATGATTGTGGCGTCGATTGAAACCGTGTGGGCCGGGCTGGTGACACCGCCGAAGCGCGAGCTGAAAACCTTCCGCTACGACGAGGCCGCACGCGCGCCGGTTCATCTGGAGAAAGGTGCGGAGTTGGGTCGGTTCAAGCTGGGTTCGACCGCGATTGTGCTGTTTGGGCCGGATCAGGTGAAGTGGGCTGAAGAGTTGGCCGCTGGCACCCCGGTAGAGATGGGCCAAGGCATCGGTCTACCGAAAGCCTGATTGAAGGTGGGAGCCTGGCCTGGCTCCCACATTTACCAGTTAGAGCGAGTTAAAGCTGACCGTCGCGGTCACGGAAGCCCAGCAGATACAGCACGCCATCCAAGCCCAACGTCGAAATCGCCTGCTTGGCCGACTGCTTCACCAACGGCTTGGCGCGGAACGCCACACCCAACCCGGCAATTGCCAGCATCGGCAAGTCATTCGCACCGTCGCCGACCGCAATGGTCTGCTCCAGACGCAAACCTTCCTTGTGCGCCAATTCCTTGAGCAGGTCCGCCTTGCGCTGAGCGTCGACAATCGGCTCGACCGCCACGCCGGTCACCTTGCCATCCACCACTTCCAGCTCGTTGGCGAACACGTAGTCGATGCCCAGCTTGGCCTGCAATTGCTTGGCGAAGTAGGTGAAGCCGCCAGACAGGATGGCGGTCTTGTAGCCCAGGCGCTTGAGTTCAGCGAACAGGGTTTCGGCGCCTTCGGTCAGGCGCAGGGAGGCGCCGATGGAGTCCAGCACGCTCACGTCCAGGCCTTTAAGCAGCGCAAGGCGCTCCTTGAAGCTGGCGCGGAAGTCCAGCTCACCGGCCATGGCGCGCTCGGTGATTTCGGAAACCTGCTCGCCCACGCCGGCCGCTTTGGCCAATTCGTCGATGACTTCGGCTTCGATCAGCGTGGAGTCCATGTCGAACACCGCCAGACGGCGGTTGCGGCGGAACAGCGAGTCCTCCTGGAAGGCGATGTCGACATTCAGCTCCTGCGCCACACTGAGGAATTCGGCGCGCAGGGCTTGCGGGTCGGCTGGCTCACCGCGCACGGAGAACTCGATGCAGCCCTTGCCTTTGTCGGCCGGGGTGTCCAGCGGCATACGACCCGACAGACGGTCGATATGGTCGATATTCAGGCCGTACTGCGCGGTAATGGAGCTGACGCGTTGCAATTGTTCGGCGGTGACCTTGCGGGTCAGCAGCGTCACGATGTGGCGTTTCTTGCCCTGGCCGGCCACCCAGTGCTGGTAGTCCTCTTCGGACACCGGGGTGAAGCGCACCTGTTGATCCAGCTTGTACGCCGTAAACAGGATGTCCTTGAGTACCGAAGACGCCTGTTCAGTGCTCGGAATCTCGACCAGGATGCCGAACGACAAGGTGTCGTGGATCACCGCCTGGCCGATGTCGAGAATGTTCACACCACCCTGGGCCAGAACGCCGGTAATGGCTGCGGTCAGACCTGGGCGGTCTTCCCCCGTGATGTTAATCAGGACAATTTCGCGCAAGGCGCACCCCCAGGCTGGAAAAAAACCGCATTCTACCCACTTTCAGTGACCATCGGGCACAGCCAGCGCTTTGCCGGTTCTAGGGCTGTCGCTATACTGCGCGTCAACTTCACGGACCAAGAGCCGAGCGCAAGTGAACCGGCCCACGCCAGTAAAAACCGATAATTTCTTCCTGCTGATCTTCCGGGCACTGCGCCACCGCCGTGTACCGATCGCATTACGCATCGCCAGCCATAACGTGATCCTGGTCGCCCTGGCCTTGGTGATCTACGCCTGCGTGATGGGTTTGCAGTTCAAACAGGCCATGCACGAGCAAGCCGACGCCCTGGGCGAGAGCTTGACCACCCAGACCGCCACCTCGGCGACTGAGCTGCTGGTGTCCAACGACATCCTCAGCCTCAACGTGCTGCTCAATAACCTGACCAAGAACCCGCTGGTGGCCCACGCCGCTATCTACAGCGTGGACAACCGGATCATGGCCGAAGCCGGGCAGCGCCCGAAAAACGGCCTGCTGGGTGAAGCCGAAGGCTTGTACCAGAGCAACATTACGTTTCAGGATGTGAAGGCCGGTCAACTGCGTATCAGCCTGGACATGCAGCAATTCCAGCAGCCGATGACCATCAGCCTGCAAAGCATGGGCATCTTGAGCGCAATCCTGCTGGCGTTGGCGCTGGCCTTGAGCCTGCGCCTGGGCCGGCACATCTCCACGCCGCTGATGCAGTTGCGCATCTGGCTGCGCGATATCGACGAACACACCCCGGCCACTGACCGCCAGGATGAAATCGGCGACCTCGCCCGCCAGTTGCACGCCAGTTTCGCCCCGGAACCGGTGGTGCGCGAAGTAGAGCCAGAGCCTGAGTTCGACGAAACCGATTACGACGACGAGCCTGAGTTTGAAGTGCAGGACGCGCCGGTAGCGGGCCTGAAGCCTGCCACCCGCCAGGCGTTCAAAGCCGAAGAAGATGAGTTGGACGACGAAGACCCCTTCGCCGACCTGCGCGACACCTCGGCCAGCGCGCCGGCCGTCGCACCGAAACCGGCCCCGGTGAAGAATACCGAACCGCAGTTCAGCGCCGTATTGGCCGTGCAACTGGGCGCTCAGGACCAACTGCGTCGCCTGCCCCGCACACGCCTGACCGAGCTGCTGGAGCGCTACCGCGATTGCCTCGACCAGGCCGCGTCGCTGTACCAGAGCGAACTGCACACCCTGAACGATGGCAGTACCTTGATGCTGTTCCACAGCGAAGACAGCGGCGAAGACTACCTGACCAACGCCATCTGCTGCGGCGAGTTGCTGCGCGCCCTGGGCCATGCCCTGCAGATCGAAGTGGCCGACAGTGGCATCACCTTGCAACTGCAGCTGGGCCTGACGGTGAGCGACGACCTGTTTGGCATGACCCAGATCGACCTGCTGCTCACCGAGAGCGCCCAGGACGCCCTGGCGCTGTCGCAACACAGTCGCAACCTGCTGCTGGTGGAGCGCAAGATCAGTGAAGACACGCTGATCCGTCAGCGCGCACGGATCCGCCCGATTGCCAGCCCAGAGGGTGCCAGCTGTGTGGAGCGGTTGATGGAGCCGTATCCGTCGATGCTGGAGCGGCAGTTGGCGCGGATGCACGAGACCCGCACCAAAGGTTAAGGTGAAACGGGCTTGTTGTAGCGGAGCGGGCTTCTGTGGTGAGCGGGCTTGCCCCGCGCTGGGGCGCGAAGCGGCCCTAAAACCAGACGGCCCGGTTCTACCTGGATAAATGCGGTGACTGGATTGGGGCCGCTTCGCAGCCCAGCGCGGGGCAAGCCCGCTCACCACAAAAGCCTCCCTCACCACAGGAACCCTCTCATCACAGGGGCAAACGCCACAACAAAAAAGGCCCGCTGAGTCAGCGGGCCTTTTTTTGTGTCGGTGATTCAAGTCAGAACCTGAACACTTCCATGTCCGTGCGAATCGGCGTTGCCATCGGCATCTTCGGCTTCTGCGGTTCTGCCGGCTTGGCCTGCACCGGAGCGCTCTGCTTGCGCGGCGCTTCGGCAATCGGCGGCTGGTTGGCCAATGGCTTGAGGGCCACCGACAACTGCTGTGCCAGATGCTGCAACAACACACCCTGGGCCTGGACCTGGGACGCGGTGGTGCCCGTGTGTTGCTCCTGCAGGTGCACGATGCGGTTATCGCGCACCTGCCCACGACGATCGATCAAACGCCATTGCGCATCGAGGATCGCCGGTTGCGACGTACCGGAGTCAAGACGGGTAATGGTCAGCAACACCTGCACATCCGGGGTAAACCCCGTCGGCGCGGGCGCCAGCACCACACGCTGGCTGTCCAGCTGACCTGCGACCTGACGCAACATCAATTGGTTGATGTCGGACGACAAACTGCCCGCCCAACGACCATCGGTGGAACCTTGCAGGCTGCCGTCGTTCTGACGTTGCAGCAGTGTTTCGCGTTGCAGGTAGTCGGCGACGACCACCGGGCCCAGCAAGACGGCCATGCCGGCAGTCTGTGCAGGTTGAGCCGGACTTCCGCTGTCCAGCTGGTACAGCGACACCGGCTGGTGTGTGCTGCAACCCGCCAGCCCCAAAAGGCCAGCGAGCACAAAAAATAAAGGAAGGCGTGGAGCAGTCATCATCCCATCCAGGTGGCTGCCACAAGGCGAACCACAATGTAATACTAAAAATAACCTAAACACGCTCGGCCACGCCGGCGCTGGAAAGGCCATATCATCCGTGAATATGCGCCATGACTCCAGCGCCAAAGCGTCGATCTACGCGTTAAATCGTAGATCGAGGGCTCTAATACGCGTTAAACCGGCGTTTCCACCAGCAAAGCATCCACGCGCTGGAAGCCGCGAGGCAATTTGTTACCACGCCGACCGCGCTCACCCTTGTAATGCTCAAGGTCGTCAGGACGCAACGACAGGGTACGTTTACCGGCTTGAAGCACCAACGTCGCGCCTTCCGGGATCACTGCGATGTCGGTCACGTACTCTTCGCGACTGGCCACCCGCTCGCCGGGAATACCAATGATCTTGTTGCCCTTGCCTTTGCCCAACTGCGGCAGGTCGCTGATCTTGAACACCAGCAAACGCCCTTCGGTGGTCACCGACGCCAGCCAGTTGCTCTCGCGATCGTCCACCGGCCGCGGCAGGATCACCTTGGCGTTGTTCGGCAAGCTCAGCAAGGCCTTACCGGCCTTGTTCTTGGCCTGCAGGTCTTCACCCTTGACCACAAAACCGTAACCCGCATCGGACGCAATCACGTACAGCGCGTCATCATCCGGCAGCAACACACACTCGAAATTTGCCCCTGGCGGCGGCGTCAGGCGCCCGGTCAACGGCTCACCCTGCCCCCGTGCAGACGGCAAAGTGTGGGCCGGCACCGAATAACTGCGCCCGGTGGAGTCGATAAACACCGCAAACTGGTTGGAACGCCCGGCAGCGGCGGTCTTGAAACCATCGCCGGCCTTGTACGACAAGCCAGTGGCGTCAATATCATGCCCTTTGGCGGAACGAACCCAACCCTTTTCCGACAGAACGACGGTAATTTTCTCGTTTGGCAGCAGCTCAGTTTCTGTCAGAGCTTTCGCTTCAGCGCGCTGGACGATTGGCGAACGACGGTCATCGCCGTAAGTTTCGGCATCTTTGATCAGCTCGCTGCGCACCAGCTTCTTCAGCTTGGCTTCGCTGCCCAGCAGCGCTTGCAGCTTGGCTTGTTCCTTGAGCAGCGCATCTTGTTCGTCGCGCAGCTTCATTTCTTCCAGTCGCGCCAACTGACGCAAGCGGGTGTCGAGGATGTAGTCGGCCTGGATCTCGCTCAGCTCGAAACGCGCGATCAGCTCGGCTTTCGGGTGCTCGGCGGTACGGATGATGTGGATCACTTCATCCAGGTTGAGGTAGGCAATCAGCAAGCCGTCCAACAGGTGCAGGCGACGCTCGACCTTATCCAGGCGGAACTGCAGGCGGCGACGCACGGTCTGCACCCGGAACTCCAGCCATTCCACCAGCAAGTTGCGCAGGTTTTTCAGCTGCGGCTTGCCGTCCAGACCGATGATGTTGACGTTGACCCGGTAGCTGGACTCCAAATCCGTGCTGGCAAACAAATGCTGCATCAGCACTTCGTGATCGACCCGGCTGTTGGTCGGGATGATCACGATGCGGCAGGGGTTTTCATGGTCGGATTCGTCACGCAGGTCGGCAACCTGCGGCAATTTCGACGGTTTGGCCTGCATCAGCGCGGCGATCTGCTCCAGCACCTTGGCACCCGACACCTGGTGCGGCAGCGCGGTAACAATGATATCGCCGTCTTCGACGTGGTAAACAGCGCGCATGCGCACCGAGCCCTTGCCGGTCTCGTACATCTTCAGCAGGTCGGCGCGCGGCGTGATGATTTCCGCTTCGGTCGGGTAGTCCGGGCCCTGGATATGTTCGCAGAGCTGTTCCACCGTGGCTTTCGGCTCATCGAGCAAGCGCACGCACGCGGTGGCGACTTCGCGCAGGTTATGCGGCGGCACATCGGTGGCCATGCCGACGGCGATGCCGGTGGTGCCATTGAGCAGAATATTCGGCAAACGCGCCGGCAACACCAGCGGCTCGTCGAGGGTGCCGTCGAAGTTAGGCCCCCAGTCAGCGGTGCCCTGGCCCAATTCGCTCAGCAGGACTTCCGAGTAACGCGACAGGCGTGCCTCGGTGTAGCGCATCGCAGCGAACGACTTGGGATCATCCGGCGCCCCCCAGTTGCCCTGGCCGTCTACCAGCGTGTAGCGATAGCTGAACGGTTGGGCCATCAACACCATGGCTTCGTAGCAGGCGGAATCGCCGTGGGGGTGGAACTTACCGAGCACGTCACCGACGGTACGCGCCGACTTCTTGTGCTTGGAATCGGCGTCCAGGCCCAACTCACTCATGGCGTAGATAATGCGCCGCTGTACCGGCTTCAGGCCGTCGCCGATATGCGGCAAGGCACGGTCCATGATCACGTACATGGAGTAGTTGAGGTAGGCATTTTCGGTGAAGTCAGCCAGCGACCGGCGTTCTACGCCATCTAAGCTGTCTGCGAGGATGTCACTCATGCGGGCCTCATCATTTGGTAAGACGCAGCGAAAATGTCGCGACGTCGGGTCAATTCAAGAAAATTCAAGTTCATGGCTGGGCACTCCAACCACCGGCCGGGGCGGCAAAACGATAGACCACCGGGCGTTTTTCACCGTCGGCACGCGGGCCGAAATTGTTGTCGATGCCCAGCCAGGCGCCCTCTGCGTCCACCACCAAGGCTTCAGCCAGGCCATAAGACTGGGGATAACGCCGCTCGGGCGTCAGGGTCTCGTCGGCAAACGACCAGCACAGCTCGACCTTGGCCGTGACCGCATCCCGCCGGCAAATCTGGAACGCATTGCGCTCCAGGGTAAACAGCTTGCCGTTGAACAGCGCCAGGTCGGCAAAATCCTTGGACACCGCCTTGGGGTTCGGGAACTGGGCCGGTTGCACTTCCTGCCCGGCTTCGCTCAACAAGACGCAGGGGCCGTCACAGTCCCACAGGCTTTGCGGACGCTTGATCGAAATCAGGCCGCGTCGCTCACGTTCGGCTGCCAGCCAGATCTGGTTGCCTTCGGGATTGATCGCCAGGCCTTCAAACAATGCATTGAAGTGCAGCAGCATGCCGCTGGCCCGCGCTTCACGCACCATGCCCGGCGCAATCTTCAACCACTCAGGTGCACCCGTCACCGGCACTTGCAGCACCGCCGCATGGGCTTCACTGACAATGTAGCGGTTGCCGGCGGCATCGCAGGTAATGCCTTCAAAGTCCAAGTCACCACCGCGAATGAACGAAGCGGCCTTGGTGCGCGAACGCAAACCCCAAGGCAGCCCGGATTCCGGCACCGGCGGCACGTCGATCTTTACCGCCTCGGCCTGCCAGGTCGGCGCACTGATATCCAGGCGGTAGATCTGGTCGTCATCACGGTCGGAAACCGTCCACAACTCTTTGCCACACAAGGCCAGGCCCGACAGGTTGCCGCCGCGCATGCCGTCTACCGGGTGCTCGGACACCAGCTTCAACTCAGCCACGGGTGCGGCCACCACTGGGGTAGCCGCCAGCCCGCTCAACATCAGGATCGCCAGGGCGAAACCTGTGCGCATCAGCCCAGAACCTCGGCCAGGTTGCCTTTGGATTCCAGCCAGGACTTGCGGTCCGGCGCGCGTTTCTTCGCCAGCAGCATGTCCATCATTTCCGAGGTGGCGGCGAAGTCTTCGCCCAGGGTCAACTGCACCAGGCGCCGGGTGTTCGGGTCCATGGTGGTTTCGCGCAGCTGCGGCGGGTTCATTTCACCCAGGCCCTTGAATCGTGTGACCTGTGGCTTGCCGCGTTTCTTCTCGGCCACCAGGCGGTCGAGGATGCCATCACGCTCGGCTTCGTCCAGGGCGTAGTAAATCTCCTTGCCCAGGTCGATCCGGTACAACGGCGGCATGGCGACGTAGACGTGACCGGCATCCACCAGCGGGCGGAAGTGCTGCACGAACAGCGCGCACAGCAGCGTGGCGATATGCAGGCCGTCGGAGTCGGCGTCGGCAAGGATGCAGATCTTGCCGTAGCGTAACTGGCTCATGTCCGCTGCGCCTGGGTCAACACCAATGGCCACGGCGATGTTGTGCACTTCCTGGCTGGCCAGGACTTCGCTGCCATCCACTTCCCAGGTGTTGAGGATCTTGCCGCGCAACGGCAGGATCGCCTGGAATTCCTTGTCCCGTGCTTGCTTGGCGGAACCACCGGCGGAGTCACCTTCCACCAGGAACAGCTCGGAACGCATCGGGTCTTGCCCGGCGCAATCGGCCAGCTTGCCGGGCAATGCCGGGCCCTGGGTGATGCGCTTGCGCTCGACCTTCTTACTGGCCTTCAGGCGACGGCCGGCGTTGTTGATCGCCAGTTCCGCCAGGGCCAGGCCCAGCTCTGGGTGCTCGTTGAGCCACAGGCTGAAGGCATCCTTGACCACACCGGAGACAAACGCCGCCGCTTCGCGAGACGACAGGCGCTCCTTGGTCTGGCCAGAGAATTGCGGCTCCTGCATTTTCATCGACAGCACGAACGCGATGCGCTCCCACACGTCTTCCGGCGCCAGCTTCACGCCACGCGGCAGCAGGCTGCGGTATTCGCAGAATTCGCGCATGGCATCCAGCAAGCCCTGGCGCAAACCGTTGACGTGGGTGCCGCCCTGGGCGGTCGGGATCAGGTTGACGTAGCTTTCCTGCACGCTGTCGCCACCTTCCGGTAGCCACAACAACGCCCAATCCACGGCTTCTTTATTACCCGCCAGGCTGCCGCAGAACGGCTCGTTGGGCAGGCGCTCGAAGTCGCTGACGGAGTCTTCCAGGTACGAACGCAGGCCGTCTTCGTAGTGCCACTCGACCTTCTCACCGGTGCCTTTGTCTTCAAAAGTCACCAGCAGGCCTGGGCACAGGACAGCCTTGGCCTTGAGCACGTGCTTGAGGCGGCTGATGGAGAATTTTGGCGAATCGAAATATTTCGGGTCCGGTGCAAAGTACACACTGGTGCCGGTGTTGCGCTTGCCAACGGTGCCGATCACTGCCAAGTCGGTGGCTTTGTAGCCATCGGCGAACGTCATCTCGTACTCGTTGCCGTCGCGCTTGACCCTGACGCGAACCAACGTGGACAGGGCGTTGACCACGGAAATACCCACACCGTGCAAGCCGCCGGAGAACTGGTAGTTCTTGTTGGAGAACTTGCCACCCGCATGCAGCTTGGTGAGGATCAGCTCAACGCCGGGTACACCCTCTTCCGGGTGGATATCCACCGGCATGCCGCGACCATCGTCGGACACTTCCAGGGAATGGTCAGCGTGGAGAATGACATGCACCGACTTGGCGTGACCGGCCAGGGCTTCGTCGACGCTGTTGTCGATGACTTCCTGGGCAAGGTGGTTCGGCCGACTGGTGTCGGTGTACATGCCGGGGCGTTTGCGCACCGGGTCGAGGCCCGAGAGGACTTCGATGGCGTCGGCGTTATAAGAGCTAGCGCTGGGAGTGGCCATGGGGTCTCGTCGTGAGTCGTTCGATTAAAAAGTGACCTGCGATTCTTACAATGAAGAAAAATCGAAGGATTGATACTGATCTGCGCCAATGCCGGCAAAGCTCAACATGGCCGGCAATTGCTGGGCGAACCCCTGGTAACCATGGTCGCCGCCGGCCTGGATGCGCAAGGCACAGGCCCGGTAATACTGCTGGGCGAGGCGATAATCCAGGGTTTCATCCCCGGTCTGCAACCACACCTGATACCGCGCCGCATCCTGGGGAGCCGGTACTTCCAGCTCGGCCAGCGCCATGACGTGGTCGTGGGTCAGTTCCCAGGTTTCATCGGTGTAGAGGTTCTTCTGGGTGCCCAGGTAACCGTCGAACATCCGGTGAGGGCTGACCGCCGGGTTTACCAGCAGCGCCTTGAGGCCATGGCGCTCGGCAAGATGGGTTGCATAGTAGCCGCCGAGTGAGCTGCCGACCAGCAGTGGCCGCCCCAGTTCAGCGATAGCCGCTTCCAACTGAGGAATCGCCTGACGGGGATGGTGATGCAGGGCCGGTACGCGCAATTGGTCGGCCAGGCCGATGGCGCCCATTACGGTGATCAACTGAGTGGCCTTGTTGGACGCAGGCGCGCTGTTGAAACCGTGGATATACAGGATCGAAGCGGACATGCCGGGCTCTCCATGCTTGCGCCAAAAAGGCGCAGTTTACAGGTAAATCTCAGTAGCCGTTGCTACCGTAATCCACCGTAAACGCGAAGCCGACCAAGCGCTCTACCCCGGTCTCCAACCGTCCGTCGGCATGCAGCCGCAGCCAGCGGTAGCCCGGCGCTTGCTCGCTGACCTTGAAATCCTCGCTGCCCGGTGCGAACTGGATGCAGGTGGACGGCGATGCCAGCAGGCGCACGCCGTTGCGCTCGCGGTCGATTTCCTGGTGCACATGCCCCCACAGCACCGCCCGCACCTGCGGAAAACGGTCAAGCACGGCAAACAACGCCTCAGGATTGCGCAAGCCAATGGGGTCCATCCAGGCGCAACCGATGGGCACCGGATGATGGTGAAAACACACCAGATGATGACGGTTAGGCGCTTCGCTCAGGGCCTGGGCGAGCAGCTGCAACTGTTGGTCTTGCAGGTAGCCCGGCACTGAACCGGGTACGGCGGAATCCAGCAGGGTCACGCGCCAGTTGCCGATATCGACCACCGGCTCCAGCAGATCGCTGTGCACGGCGGCGTGAGCCATGATTTGCGGCTCGTCATGATTGCCGGGAATCCAGCGCGCCGGGGCGTCGATCTGCCGGGTCATGTCGCGAAATTGCTGGTAGGACTCCAGCGTGCCGTCCTGGGACAGATCCCCCGTGGCCAACACCAAATCGATGCGCGGCTGCTGCGCGCGCACCCGTTCAATCACGCCTTGCAGGCTGTCACGGGTGTTCATGCCCAGCAGCGTACCGTCGGCCTCGACAAACAAATGGCTGTCGGACAGTTGCACCAGCAATGCGGGCGCATCGGGACTCACAGTGGATACGCTCGGCAAGGCGCTCTCCCAAGGCAATCACAGGAATGGACGTGTGGCGTGATTATGCTGGGGCAGGACACAAGAGGAAACCTTGGGAAGCAGATGCAGTTCACATCTACCGCACAACTTCGAACTCATGGCCCAAGGCCAGGCAATGGCTCAACCATTCACCGAGGAACACATTGAGCTGTGCTTTCTCATCGGGCTGGTGCATGAACACGTTGGGGTAAGGATAGATGCTGCGAAAGCGTCGTGCATGTTCGGCGCTGATCACTTCGGCCATCCGCGCGTCGTGGTACACCTGCACTTCCAGTTGCGGCACCGGCAGCCAGGGCAGGCTGTGTTCCTGGCGCACGCGCAGGGTGGTGGTGTACGGGCAATTGACGATGACTTCCAGCGCCAGCACGCCGAGCATCTGGTCGCCGTGGGTCACGCCGATGCGCCGGGCCTCGGGGGCGTGGCGCATGTCAGGGAGCAGGCGCATCAGCCGCGCGTAGTTGGCCTCGCAAGCCGCTTGCAGCCCGATCAGGTCGACTCGATAACGTTCCCGTGCCTTTACTGCCATAACCCCCTCACTTCCGCGCGATTAAGCGCAAGCCATTGCAGGGCGATAATGCTGGCTGCGTTGGAAATTTTGCCGTCGCGCACCGCTTGCAGGGCATCTTCGAAGGCCCAGACGGTGACGCGGATATCTTCAGCTTCTTCTTCCAATCCATGGACGCCCCCCACACCGGCGCTGTCGCAGCGACCCAGGTACAAGTGCACATATTCGGTACTGCCGCCGGGCGACGGGAAATATTTGGTGATCGGCCACAACGCGGAGAACGTCAGCCCAGCTTCCTCCTCGGCTTCGCGGTGCGCAACTTCCTCAGGTTGCTCGTCCTTGTCGATCAGGCCGGCGACCATTTCGATCATCCAGGGGTTGTCCGTACGGCCCATGGCACCGACGCGAAACTGCTCGTTCAACACCACTTCATCGCGCTGCGGGTCGTAGGGTAATACACACACGGCATCATGGCGCACAAACACTTCGCGGTTGATCACCCGGCTCATGCTGCCGTCGAATTTCTCGTGGCGCAGTTGCAGGTGATCGAGCTTGTAGAAACCTGTGTAGAGGTTGTCGTGCTGAACCATTTCGATCTTGCCCGGCGCCGATTTTGCAAAATCCGTCATATCCCATCCCCGTTGAACCTGCGCAATTGGCGCCATCCTAACGCGCCCGTGCCTCCGGATGCAGCCCCTTTCCAGTTGCCGGGATAGACGGCGGGCGTCAAACTCACTCTAATGAGCTTAGTGGCGAACTGACTGCCTTGCCGGTAGTCGAAGCTGCACAATTTCGCTCTTATCGACGGACGAAGACCCTACATGTCGCTTTTAAAAATCGCCTCCGTGGCCTGTATCGCATTGACCCTCGGTGCCTGCCAAAGCCTGTTCCAGCCCAGCTACAAAACCCCGCTGGACGCCACCCGCGACGCCACCGAGCAAAGCAAGCCAGGCTGCGCCAGCGCCGACTGCCCGCTGGTGAATATCGACACGGTGCACTTTGCCAAGGAGCCCAAGTTGGACGCCTTGATCGAACAGCGCCTGCTGGAAATGACCCAGGCCGACCCGTTGCCAACCAGCCTCGCGACGTACAGCGAGCAGTTCCTGCGCACCGCCGCGCCACGCAACAGCATGTACTTGCAAGCCAAGGTACGTGAGCAGCATGACGGCTTGGTGATCATCGAACTCTCCAGCTACCTGGACCAGGGCGCCACCCATGGCGAGCCAGGCCGCGCGTTCATCAACTATTCGCGCCAGCAGCAAAAGGCCCTGACCCTCACCGACATGTTGCTGCCCGGCAAGGAAGACGCCTTCTGGAAAGCCGCCCAGGTGGCCCATAACAGCTGGCTGATCAGCACCCGCCTGAGCCTGGAGCCGGAGTACGTGAAACAGTACCCCTTCCAGAAAACCCCGAACGTGGCGCTCACCTACGGTGGCGTGATCCTCAAGTACCCCACCACCACCATCGCGCCGTATGCCTTGGGCCACGTCGAGTTACAGATTCCGTACTCGCGCCTGGACGGCATCCTCAAGCCTGAACTGGTGCCTGCGCGCCGCTGAAGGCCCGGCCCAGGATCAGCTGCAACAGCCCTGCCAGCACCAGCGCCGGCAGGGTCGCGCCGATGTCCGGATACAGATTGGCCAGCAGGTGGTAAGTCGCAATGCCACCCAGCCAGGCGATTAATGCCGGCCAGCGCAGGCTGGCTATGGCTCCCCCGCTACGACGGCGCAGGATGAAGTGATCCACCAGCACCACGCCAAACAGCGGCGCGAAGACCGAGCCGATCAGCAGCAGAAAGTTCTGGTACTGAGCCAATGGCGCAAAGCAGGCGATGAGCGTGCAGATCACGCCAATCGCCAGCGCCAGGTGCTCGACCTTCAAACGCAACAATATCCCGCTGGAAACCGCCGCCGAGTGAATATCGGCGAAGGCATTTTCCGATTCATCCAACAGGATCAATAGCAGCGGGATTCCCAGGCCAGCCCCGGCCAACGCCAGCAACAGCGCGTTCACTTCGCCGCTCGGCGCAAACGCCAGGGTGTAGGCCACGCCCAGGCTCATCAGCCAGAAATTACCGATGAAGAACCCCAGCGCGGTGCCGCCGAACACACTTTTGGCACGCTTGCCGAAGCGTGAGTAATCCGCGATCAGCGGCAGCCACGACAGCGGCATGGCGATGGCGATATCAAAACCCACCGCAAACGGCATCGAACCGTCACCCGTCCTGGCCCAGAGTGCGGCGAGGTCGGCTTTGGCGAACAGGTTCCACGTCAGCCACAGGCAGGCGGTGAGCAGCAGCCAGATCCCCCATTTGCGCAGGACCTGGCGCACAAAGGTCAGCGGGCCACTGACCGCGAGCAGCGTTGCCAAACCGCCGAAGAACAGGGTCCACAGCAATGGGCTGGCCAACAGGCTGCCTTCGCTGAACGCCCGCGTGCCCAACAGGCTGGCTGCGTCGCGCATCACGATGATTTCGAACGAGCCCCAGCCGATCAGTTGCAGCAGATTCAGCAACGCCGGCAGGCTGGCACCTTTGGCGCCAAGACTGAGTTTGAGGGCGGCCATGGCGGACAGGCCGGTGTCGCTGCCGATCACGCCGACGGCGGCCAGCAACAGCACGCCCACCAGGGTGCCGAGGAAAATCGCCAGCAACGAGCCGGACAGGCCCAGGCCCGGTGCAAGCAAGGCGCCGGTCTGCAGGACCATCAGGCCGATGCCGAGGGAGAACCAGAGGGAGAACAGGTCGCGGGCGCCGAAGACTCTTTTGTCGCTCGGTACTGCGATATCCGGGGAGTAAGTACTCGGTTGAATGCTCAAGGGTGTTATCTCTGAGGAACATTTGTTGTTTGGGAGATTGCATTCGCGAGCAAGTCGAATCGTCGCACCGCCGCTCCCACACTTGGAATGCGTTCCAAATGTGGGAGCGGGCTTGCTCGCGAAGAGGCCGGCACAGCCTCCAACAATCCCGGATCAGACCTTTTTGTAAAGCTGACTGCCTTCCTGCTTGAACCGCTCCGCCTGCTCGGCCAAGCCCTTGGCGACATCCACGTCCACCGCTTCAATGCGCTGGTTGGCCGCGTATTCACGCACTTCCTGGGTGATCTTCATCGAGCAGAACTTCGGCCCGCACATGGAGCAGAAATGTGCGACCTTGGCCGAGTCCTTCGGCAGGGTTTCATCGTGGTACGAACGCGCGGTGTCCGGGTCCAGGCCGAGGTTGAACTGGTCTTCCCAGCGGAATTCGAAGCGCGCCTTGCTCAAGGCGTTGTCGCGAATCTGCGCGCCTGGATGCCCCTTGGCCAAGTCCGCTGCGTGGGCCGCGATCTTGTAGGTAATGATCCCGGTCTTCACGTCATCCTTGTTCGGCAGACCCAAGTGTTCCTTGGGCGTCACGTAGCAAAGCATGGCGCAACCGAACCAGCCGATCATCGCCGCGCCGATGCCGGAGGTGATGTGGTCGTAGCCCGGCGCAATGTCGGTGGTCAGCGGGCCAAGGGTGTAGAACGGCGCTTCGTCGCAGCATTCGAGCTGCTTGTCCATGTTCTCCTTGATCAACTGCATCGGCACGTGGCCGGGGCCTTCGATCATGGTTTGCACGTCGTGCTTCCAGGCGGTCTTGGTCAGCTCGCCGAGGGTTTCCAGCTCGCCGAATTGCGCGGCGTCGTTGGCGTCGGCAATCGAGCCTGGGCGCAGGCCGTCGCCGAGGGAGAAGCTGACGTCGTAGGCCTTCATGATTTCGCAGATTTCGTCGAAATGCGTGTAGGTAAAGTTCTCTTTGTGGTGCGCCAGGCACCACTTGGCCATGATCGAACCGCCACGGGACACGATGCCAGTGACGCGCTTGGCGGTCAGCGGCACGTAGCGCAGCAGCACGCCGGCGTGGATGGTGAAGTAATCCACGCCCTGCTCGGCCTGTTCGATCAGGGTGTCGCGGAACAGCTCCCAGGTCAGGTCCTCGGCGGCGCCGCCGACTTTTTCCAGGGCCTGGTAGATCGGTACAGTGCCGATCGGCACGGGCGAGTTGCGGATGATCCACTCGCGGGTTTCGTGGATGTGCTTGCCGGTGGACAAATCCATCACGGTGTCCGAACCCCAGCGAATGCCCCACGTCAGTTTCGCCACTTCTTCTTCGATGGACGAACCGAGGGCGCTGTTGCCGATGTTGCCGTTGATCTTCACCAGGAAGTTACGGCCGATGATCATCGGTTCCAGTTCGGTGTGGTTGATGTTGGCCGGGATGATCGCGCGGCCACGGGCGATTTCTTCGCGCACAAATTCCGGAGTGATGATCTTCGGCACGCTGGCGCCAAAGCTGTGACCGGCGTGTTGCTGGTCGAGCAGGCCAGTGGCGCGGGCTTCTTCCAGCTTCATGTTTTCGCGGATGGCGACGTACTCCATCTCGGCGGTGATGATGCCTTTGCGCGCGTAGTGCATCTGCGTGACGTTGGCGCCGGCCTTGGCACGACGTGGGTTCTTCACGTGGGCAAAGCGCAGCGCGGTGAGTTCGGCATCGCTCAAGCGTTGCTGGCCGAAATGCGAGCTGAGGCCTGGCAGGCGCTCGGTGTCGTTACGCACTTCGATCCATGGCGAGCGTACATCGCCAAGGCCTTTGCGCACGTCAATGATGACGTTAGGGTCGGTGTACGGGCCAGAGGTGTCATAGACCACGACCGGCGCGTTGATTTCACCGCCGAAGTCGGTGGGGGTCACGTCCAGGCTGATTTCGCGCATCGGCACACGAATGTCCGGGCGGGTGCCTTGTACGTAGATTTTTTGCGAGCGGGTAAAGGGTTGCACAGAGCCGGAGTCGACCTTGGCCGATTCACTCAGGTGCACTTTGTTTTTTAATGTTGTAGTCATCACGGGCTCTCCAACTTATCCAGGCGGTGGATTTTTGTCGGAGCGAACCTGTGACGGATGGACGCACTGAAACCAGTGCTGTGCTCGGTGCACGAGGGCTGGTCAATAAATGAACAGCATCCCGGACGAAGCACAAGAGGACTCGCCGGGTGACGAGAAATCTTGTTCCCTACGCAGGCGCTAACCTGATCAGGTTCAACGGGATCCGGTATTTACCGATCTCAGCCTTCCAACAAGGCACCCCGACAAGAACTCGGCCAGTCTAGACCATGGCGTGGGCAAATTGCCAATGGCGGTGCATTCAGCGTGATGAATGGCTCTTTTGCAGATTGTTGTGCGGTGATCCCGCCACTACACTCGGGAACTGCTTCAAGGCTTGACGCCACACAGGGCGAGCCTTAGCCTTGGGCCATAAATTACATCCATAATATTTATCTAGGGATCGCCTCATGCTGCGCAAACTTTCACTGGCTCTCGCCGTGTCTTGTGCGACCAACGGAATGGTCTGGGCAGCAGAAGCGCCCTTGTCCGCTAAAACTGATTTGGTCAGCGTCTACCAGGAAGCGGTGGACAACAACGCCGACCTGGCCGCCGCCCGCGCCCAATACGGCGCGCAAAAAGAAGTGGTGCCCCAGGCCCGCGCCGGGCTGCTGCCGAACCTGACCGGTGGCGCCGATATCAATAACGTGCGCACCCAGATCGACACGCCCGCCGCCACCGCCAACCGCGACGCACATTCCTGGCGGGCCACCTTGAGCCAGCCGCTGTTCCGTGCCGACCGCTGGTTCCAACTGCAGGCCGCTGAGGCCACCAACGAGCAGGCGGCGCTGCAACTGTCGGCCACCGAGCAGAACCTGATCCTGCAAAGTGCCGAAAATTACTTTGCCGTGTTGCGTGCCCAGGACAACCTGGCGTCGACCAAGGCCGAAGAGAATGCCTTCAAGCGCCAGCTGGACCAGTCCAACGAGCGCTTCGACGTCGGCCTGTCGGACAAGACCGACGTGCTGCAATCCCAGGCCAGCTACGACACCGCCCGCGCCAACCGCATCCTGGCCCAGCGCCAGGTGGAAGACGCGTTCGAAGCCTTGATCACCCTGACCAACCGCCAATACAACTCGATCCAGGGCATTGTCCACACCCTGCCGGTGCTGCCGCCGCTGCCGAACGACGCCAAGGCCTGGGTCGAAACCGCCGGCCGCCAAAACCTCAACCTGCTCGCCAGCAACTACGCCGTGACCGCCGCCGAAGAAACCCTCAAGCAGCGCAAGGCCGGGCACGCGCCGACCCTGGACGCCGTGGCGCAATACGAAAAAGGTGACAACGACGCCTTGGGTTTCAGCAACCCGAATGCGTTCGGCACGCCGTACCGCGGCGATGTGGAACAACGCACCATCGGCCTGCGCCTGAGCATCCCGATCTACAGCGGCGGGCTGACCAGCTCGCAAGTGCGTGAGTCCTACTCGCGCCTGGGCCAGACCGAGCAGCAGCGCGAAGGCCTGCGCCGCCAGGTAGTGGAAAACACCCGTAACCTGCACCGTGCGGTAAACACCGATGTGGAGCAGGTGCAAGCGCGCCGCCAGTCGATCATCTCCAACCAGAGCGCGGTGGAAGCCACGGAAATCGGTTACCAGGTGGGTACGCGTAACATCGTCGATGTGCTGGATTCACAACGCCAGCTATACGCGTCGGTGCGCAACTACAACAACAGCCGTTATGACTACATCCTCGACAACCTGCGTTTGAAGCAGGCGGCCGGCACCTTGAACCCAGGCGACTTGCAGGACCTGGCGCGCTACTTAAAGGCTGACTACAACCCGGACCGCGACTTCCTGCCGCCAGATCTGGCCAAGGCTGCCGCCGAGCAATTGAAAGCCCGCCCCGGCTATTGAAGCAAACGCCCCAGGCCATCCAGCAAGCGCTTCAACGCGCCCTGGTTGGCCTGCATCACCTTGAGCCCCGCCTGCGCCATCTTGCGCGCATCCTGCGGCAGTTCGAATAACTGGCGCACGGCTTCGGCCAAGCCTTCGGCGTCATCCACCTCGCGCAGCGCCCCGGCTTCACGCATCATCGCGGTGATTTCGAGGAAGTTGAACACGTGCGGCCCCATGATCACAGGCTTGGCCAATGCCGCCGGCTCCAGGGGATTGTGCCCGCCGGTCGCCACCAGGCTGCCGCCGACAAAAGCGCTGTCGGCCAAAGCGTAGAGAAACAGCAATTCGCCCATAGTGTCGCCGAGCAGAACCGAGGTTTGCGCGGTGACGGCTTCGCCGCTGGAGCGACGCACGGTGACAAAACCTTGCTGCTGGCACAGCTCGAACATCGGCCCGAAGCGCTCCTGATGGCGCGGCACCAGAATCAGCAGCGCGTTGGGATAGCTTTCGAGCAATTGGCGATGGGCTGCCAACACCACGTCATCTTCACCTTCATGGGTACTCGCGGCGATCCACACCGGGCGCTCGCTGGCGCCCCATTGCGCGCGCAACGCAGCGGCCCGCGCTGGCAGCTCGGGGTCGATGGTCAGGTCGAACTTGATTGAGCCGGTGACGTCGACGGTTTCCGGCCGAGCGCCGAGGCTCAGAAAGCGTTGGGCTTCGGTGTGCGTCTGCACGGCGAACAGGCTCATTTGCGACAGCATCGGCGCCGTCAGCTTGGCAAAGCGCGCGTAGCCCTTGGCCGAGCGCGCCGACAACCGCGCATTCGCCAACGCCACCGGAATCCCTCGCTGGGCGCAGGCGTGGATATGGTTGGGCCACAGCTCGGTTTCCATGATCACCGCCAGTTTCGGCTGCACACGGTCGAGGAAACGTTTGGCCGCGCACGGCAAGTCATACGGCAAATAGCAATGCTGGATGCGCGGCTCGTTGGCGAACAACGCCTGGATGCGCTCGGAGCCGGTGGGCGTCATGCAGGTGACGGTGATCGGCAGCGTCGGATAACGCGCCAGCAACCCGCGCACCATGGGCGCCGCGGCAATGCTCTCGCCCACCGACACGGCATGCACCCAGATCCCGCCGGGTTGCATCACCGGCAAGCCATAGGAAAAGCGCTCGCCGACGCGTTTGGCATAGGCCGGCGCCTTGCGCGCACGCAACCACAGACGTAAAGCCACCAACGGCAGCGCCAGGTAAAACAGACAGCTGTAGAGAGTTCTATTCATGGCGGCGGAGTTTATCGGCTTTTTCAGTCGATCGCCTGCAAGCACTCGGCAAATCGTTTGGCCAGGAAGCGCGCGGCCGGTCCCAGGTGTTCGTCGCGACGCCAGACCAGCTCCACCACCAGGGCCGGCGGCGTCCATTCGCTGTCCAGTTCCACCATTTGTTGCTGATAGGTCGGGTACTGCACGATATGCCGGGGCAGCCAGGCCCAGCCCAGGCCGCTCATCAGCCATTCGGCCAACACGTAGAAACTGTCGGCGCGCCACACCAACGGGCTGGCCGCTTCGCTGCCGGGGTATACGCTGGTCTGGGTCGACATCAGCAACTGGCGGAACTGTGCCAGGCGTTGGCACGTCACGTAGGGTTCCTGGGCCAGCGGGTGATTCACGCCGCACACCGTGACCATCTCCACACTGCCGACCACCCGTCGCTCCAGAGCTTCGGGGATCTGGTCGTGATAGAACAGAAGGCCCAGGTCAGCCTTGCGCTCCACCAACTTGCGCGCTACATCGCCTTGGGCGGCGCTGGACAGTTGCACTTCCAGCAACGGGTATTGGCCGGCCAGTGCTTCCAGGCTGTCGAGGACCGGCTGGAACAGCATGGCTTCGTCCTGGGCCAGGCGCAGGCACGCCTCTTCGCCGCGGGTCAGTGAAAGCGCCCGGCCATTGAGGCGCTCACATTGGCGCAGCACTTCGCGTGCTTCCTCCAGCAACACGCTGCCGGCTTCGGTCAACCGTGGTTGGCGGCCGCTGCTACGCTCGAACAGGCTGACGCCCAGGTCCGCCTCCAGCATTGCAATCCCATTGCTCACCGCCGACTGCGCCTTGCGCTGTTGGCGCGCCACGGCCGAAAACGAGCGTTGTTCGGCGACGCTGACAAACAGGCGCATCTGCTCCAGATCCCATTGCACGCTCATGGCTCAACCCATCTCCAATTCAGATAGGTAATGACTTTACCCCATCTGATTAAACTCTAGAATGCCAGCCTTATCTGATTGCTTTACCCCGAGGATTGACCCATGAACGTCGCTTACTACTACCTGGCCATTGCCATCTGCTCGGAAGTGATCGCCACCGTGTCCATGAAGGCCATCAAGGGCTGGAGTACGCCGATCCCCCTGCTGCTGGTGATCGTCGGCTACGGCGTGGCGTTCTGGATGCTGACGCTGGTGGTGCGCACGGTGCCGGTGGGCGTGGCCTACGCCGTGTGGGCCGGGATGGGCATTGTGATGGTGAGCATCGCGGCGCTGTTTATCTACGGGCAGAAGCTGGATATCCCGGCGATGCTGGGGATGGGCCTGATTGTGCTGGGCGTGGTGGTGATCCAGCTGTTCTCGAAAACCGCCGGGCACTGACCACCCTTCAACAGGCTGTATACTGCGCCTCTTGTCTTGAACACTGAGGTCGCCCATGCCATCCGTTATTTCCACCGACGTTCTGATTGTCGGCGCCGGGGTTGCCGGCCTCTGGCTGAATGCGCGCCTGCGCCGCCAGGGGTTTTCCACGGTGTTGGTGGAAAACGCCACCTTGGGTGGCGGGCAAAGCGTGAAGTCCCAAGGGATCATTCACGGCGGTGCCAAATACGCCCTGCATGGCGCCCTCACTGGCGCCTCCGAAGCCATTGCCGACATGCCGCGCCGCTGGCGCGAAGCGCTAGCGGGTAACGGTGAGCTGGACCTGACCGGCGTGCGCCTGTTGTCCGAAGCCCATTACCTGTGGTCGCCCGGCACCCTCGCAGGCAACCTCACCAGCTTCTTCGCCAGCAAGGCCGTGCGTGGCCGTGTCGATCAGGTCAAGGGCGACGATCTGCCGCCCGCCCTGCAAGACCGTCGATTCAAGGGCAAGGTCTATCGCCTGGCCGAGTTGGTGGTGGACGTCCCGAGCCTGATCGAACGCCTGGCGCAGTTGGCGGGCGATGGCTTGCTCGCCGGCCAACACATCGAACCGCTGTTGGAAGGCAACAAGCTGGTTGGTTTGAAAGTAGACGACCGTGAGATCCGCGCCCAACGCATCGTGTTGAGCGCCGGTGGCGGCACCGCAGACTTGCTGACTGGCCTGGGCTTAAGCAAGCCGGCCATGCAGAAGCGCCCCCTACACATGATCATCGCCAAAGGCCCCGGCCTGAAGCCGTTGTATGCCCACTGCCTGGGTGGCGGCACCAAACCGCGTATCACTGTCACCACTCACCCGGCCGCCGATGGCAACTGGGTGTGGTACATGGGCGGCGACATTGCCGAAGCCGATGGCGTGGCACGCACGCCGCAAGAACAGATCGCCACCGCGCAGAAAGAGCTTGCTCAGCTGTTGCCGTGGATCGACATGAGCCAAACCCAGTGGGCCACCTTGCGCGTCGACCGCGCCGAGCCGCTGCAATCGGGCCTCACCCGTCCCGACAACGCCTTCATCGCCGAGGAAGGCCGCCTGTTGGTGGGCTGGCCGACCAAACTGGCGCTGGCGCCGGACTTCGCTGATCGGGTGATCAACAGCCTGGAACGTGACGGCATCCGCCCAAGCGCCAGCGAGCCGCTGCCCGACCTGCCAAAACCCGCCATCGGCGTCCCTGCCTGGGAGCAACTGTTGCCATGAGCCTACCTACCCTGCACGACCTGCATCGCCCCCTGGGCAGCACCGGCCTGATGGTTTCGCCCCTGGGCCTGGGCACCGTCAAGCTGGGCCGCGACCAAGGGGTGAAGTACCCCAGTGGCTTTCAGATTCCCGGTGATGACGAGGCGCGCATGCTGTTGCGACAGGCCCGCGAACTGGGCATCAACCTGATCGACACCGCGCCGGCCTATGGCATGAGCGAGGAACGCCTGGGCCCGCTGTTGCGCGGCCAACGCAAGGACTGGGTGATTGTCAGCAAAGTGGGTGAAGAGTTCGAGAATGGCGCATCCACCCACGATTTCAGCGCCGCTCACACCCGCCTGTCGATCGAGCGCAGTTTGAAACGACTTGAAACCGATTTTATCGACCTGGTGCTGGTGCACTCCGACGGTAACGACCTGCACATCCTCAACGACTGTGAGGTCTACCAGACCCTGGCCGAGCTGAAAAAAGAAGGCAAGATCCGCGGTTTCGGCTTCTCCGGCAAAACCGTCGAAGGCGGGGTGAAGGCTCTGGAACAGGGCGATTGCGCCATGGTCACCTACAATTTGAACGAACAGGCCGAGAAAGCCGTCATTGATTATGCGGCCGCCCACGGCAAAGGCATCCTGGTGAAAAAGGCCTTGGCCAGTGGACATGTTTGCCTGGAGCCTGGAATGGATCCAATTCGTGCGAGTTTCATGCTGTTGTTTGCGCAAACGGGCGTCGCCAGTGCTATTGTCGGGACCATTAATCCGCTGCACCTGGCCCATAACGTGGCGACCGCTGCCCAGGTCATTCGTCAACTCTGATGCCGCCCACGCGGCCGACCCCGTCGCAAGAAGGAGCCGACATGCCGCGAACGCTCATAAGAAAAAACCCCAGCAACTTCAAGACACTGCCGCTGCACGTCGAAGCCACCCCCGAAGGCCTGAGTTACCAGAGCGTCGGCATGCCGCTCAACTTTGCCCAGACCCTGCAACGGCGCAAGCCGGTGGAAGTGGCCGACCCAGAACGCTTCGCCCTGGAACTGGCCAACCTCGGCGTATCGGTACGCCTGACCCTGCACTGGCAAAACCGCGATTATTGGGTGCTGGTGCGCCAGCGCCGCCAGGACCGTGGCGATGTGGTGCTCAAGCTGATCTCCGGCTACGTACCCGCCCATGAACTGAACCTGCCGCTGCACACCGCCATCCAGGAAATCGCCGAAGAGTGCCTGTTGGAGACGCCGGAAGGTTGGCTGGGCGGACGCTTCAATGACACTTGGCTACCGGCGCCCTACTCCGCCGCGCTGCATTACCGTGAAGCCCTGCCCTTTCGCCTCAGCCCGCTGTCCGGTGCCGCCCGGCCGGTACGTTGCGCCACCACCCAATTGATTGAGCGCCCACGCGCCTACGTGCACCTGCCCACCGCCTCCCTGCAATTGATCTATGACCTGCGCCTGGAAGTGCCCAAGGAAGCCAAATCCCTGAGCCTGTTCCATGTGGACGAGCGCCTGGAAGGCGATCAACTGGTGGCACGCCTGGATCGCCAGCGTCCTGACCTGTACCTGATGCCGCTCAAAGACGGCCAGCCCCTGGCCGAGTTGTACACCGTCAAGAAAGACCAGCTGTACCCAGCCAGTACTCGTGGCTTGTACCTGGCGGAAAGTTTCGCCCAGCAGGAAGGCTGGCTGGTGCGTGAGGAGCGGATTCGCTGGAAGGACTGGCTACGTCAGCAGGGGTTGGCGGAGCCGGAGAAAGAGTCGAAATTGAAGCGCTTGGCACAGCGGGTGCTGCGCAAGATCGTGCCCAAGAAAAAAGCCAAGGCCTGAATCAGACTGTAGTGAGCGGGCTTGNNAAGCCCGCTCACTACAAATCGCGTCAGCCTTTGAGCAAGCGCTCCAGCCCGACCTTCAGGGGAGTGGGTTCGGGCAGCGTGAAGCTCGCCAGCAAGCGCTGGTTATTCGCCCGCGAATGCCGGATATCTCCGGAACGCGCTGGCCCGTAAGTCACCGCTGGCAACTTGCCGACAATTGCTTCCAGCGCCTGCAATACCTGCTTGAGGGTAGTGGTGCGGTTCCAGCCCACATTAATGGCACCCAGCGGCGCGGTCGGCGCTTCAATCGCCTGCACCAACACGTCCACCAGGTCTTCCACGTACATGAAGTCACGAGTCTGCTCGCCATCGCCAAACACGGCAATCGGCACGCCCTGCTGCGCGCGCTCGCTGAAGATGCTGATCACGCCGGAATACGGCGATGATGGGTCCTGGCGTGGCCCGAAGATATTGAAGAAGCGAAAGATCACCGGCTCCAGGCCATGCTCGCGACGGTAGAAGTCCAAGTAGTACTCGCCCGCCAGCTTGTCAGACGCATAGGGCGTCAATGGCGCCTTGGGGGTGTCTTCGTCAATCGAAGCGCCTTCGCCATTGTTGCCATAGACCGCCGCACTGGAGGCGTATACCACGCGCCTGACGCCAGCCTTGCGCATGGCTTCGCAGACATTCAAGGTGCCGACGAAGTTGCTCTGGTGCGTGCTGACCGGATCATCCACCGAGGCCTGCACCGAAGCCACCGCCGCGAGGTGTACCACCGCCGTTGCGCCGACGGCGGCGCGAGCCACCCGTTCGGCATCGGCCACATCGCCTTCCAGCAGTTCGACGCGCGGGTTGCCCAGCGGTAAGTTGCTGCGTTTGCCGGTGGAGAAGTTATCCAGCACCCGCACGCCATAGCCTTTGGCAAGCAGGGCATCGACCAGGTGCGAGCCGATAAAACCCGCTCCACCGGTAACAAGCACCCACTTACTCATTGTTGCGGATTTTCTCGACAATGGCCGTGGTCGAGCTGTTCTCGACCAGCCCCAGCACTTTGACCTTGCCGCCGTAGGCACTGACGATATCCGCCCCGACAACCTGGTCGACGGAGTAGTCGCCCCCCTTGACCAGCACGTCCGGTTTGACTTGGGCCAGCAGGTTTTCCGGGGTCGCTTCAGGGAAGCTGATCACCCAGTCCACCGCACCCAGGCCAGCCAGCACGGCCATGCGACGGTCGACACTGTTGATCGGACGGCCAGGGCCTTTGAGGCGACTCACCGAGGCGTCATCGTTGACCGCCACGATCAGGCGGTCGCCCTGGGCGCTTGCTTGCTCAAGGTAAGTCACATGACCCGCGTGCAGGATGTCGAAACAGCCATTGGTGAACACGATGCTTTCGCCATGGGCACGGGCATCGTCAATCGCCAGCAGCAGTTGCTCGATGGTCAGCACGCCGCGTTCTGAACCTTCGGAACGCTGGATCGCACGACGTAATTCAGGCGCGCTGATGGCAGCCGTACCCAACTTGCCCACCACGATACCTGCCGCCAGGTTGGCCAGGGCCACGGCGTGGGGCAGTTCTTCGCCCGCGGCAATCGAGGCGGCCAGGGTGGAGATCACGGTGTCGCCAGCGCCGGTCACGTCGAACACTTCGCGGGCACGTGCCGGCAGGTGCATCGCCGGGTGGCCCGGACGCAGCAGGGTCATGCCGTGCTCGCCACGGGTCACCAGCAAGGCGCCCAGGTCGAGGTCTGCCATCAACGCGGCGCCCTTGGTGACCAGGTCGTGCTCATCGGCGCAACCGCCGACGATGGCTTCGAACTCGCTGAGATTCGGCGTGATCAGGCTGGCTCCGCGATAAATCGAGAAGTCCTTGCCCTTTGGATCGGCCAGTACCGGAATGCCCTTGGCCTTGGCGGCCTGGATCAGCACCTGGTGGTTGCGCAAGGCACCTTTGCCGTAGTCGGACAACACCAGCACCTTGATGCCTTCGAGCAACTCATCGACCTGGCCGCTGAGGGCCAGGGCGTCGGTGGCGAAGGGTTCTTCAAAATCGATACGCAGCAGTTGCTGGTGACGGCTCATGACCCGCAGCTTGACGATGGTCGGCTGGTGGGCAATGCGCTGGAACAGCGCGCGCACGCCAGCACCGCGCAGGCTATTGGCCAGGCTGTCGGCGGCTTCGTCGTCGCCGGTCACGCCGACCAGGGAAGCCGGGGCGCCGAGGGCGGCAATATTGAGGGCAACGTTGGCAGCGCCGCCCGGACGGTCTTCGATTTGCTCGACCTTGACTACCGGTACCGGCGCCTCAGGGGAAATCCGTGAGGTACCGCCATGCCAGTAACGGTCGAGCATAACATCGCCGACCACCAAGACAGGGGCTTGATCGAATCGCGGCATGGACAACTTCATGGAGCATCCCACATACAAAATGAACAGGGGCGCGATATTAGCACAGGGTGAGCGCCGCCTAGTTCGAGAGCTTTATCCGGGATGCATCACACGGCAAATCTGATCACTTTTTGAACAGCGCCGCCAGGATTTTGTCCACCGCGTCGAGCAGTTCGAATTCCTCGGTATTGATTTCGCAGTCCGCCTTGATCGGCGCCTCATAGGGGCTGTCCAGCCCGGTAAACGCTTTGATACGTCCTTCCAGGGCCGCACGGTACAAGCCCTTGGGATCACGCCGCGCGCACACGTCAAAGGGCGTGCTGATGTAGACCTCGAAAAACTGTCCCGGCCCAAACAGTGCCTTGGCGGTTGCCCGGTCGGCGCTGAACGGGGAAATCGCCGAAACGATTACGATCAGTCCTGCGTCCACCATCAGCCGCGCTACCTCGCCGATGCGCCGGATATTTTCCTTGCGCGCCGCATCACTCATGCCCAAGTCATTGCACAAACCGGTGCGCAAGTTATCGCCGTCGAGCACGAAGGTATGCCGGCCCTGTTCGTTGAGCTGCACTTCCAGCGCATTGGCCAGGGTCGATTTACCGGACCCGGACAACCCCGTCAGCCACAGGCAGCAAGGCTGCTGGTGCTTGAGCGCAGCCCGCGCGGCCACCGACAACGACAAGGCAAAGGGGCGGACAGAAGCCGAACCCCGGGAGAGTGACTGACTATTCATACCCCAACACCTCGTAATCACGTTGATAGGCACGCCGCACCAGACGGCGTGTACGCAGGCTGCAAAAATCCCTGACCGGCTCGTTGCGCCGCCCCAGTGAAACATTCAGATGCGGCAGCGTGGTGCTGACGCCGAGGTGCTCGCACAACCGCTGGAAGTCTTGCTCCAGGGATTCCTGGCGCCCAAGAAAGTCCATGGCCATACGGCCCATGTGATCGACCAGGAAATCAGTCTGGGGGGCGAAGTGCAGTTGGCGGTGCAGGTTGTCCGGGTGTAGCCAACTGCCGACGAAATGATCGAAGTCGCGGTAGCTGCACACCAGCGCCTGGGCGTGCACATCACGGGTACCCATATGATTGCTGCGCAGGTAGGTGTAGGCCGAATAGGCACGCTCCAATGGGTCGCGCACAAAGGCAAACTTGAAACTGCGTTCGCAGTGCTCGGGGAATTGCTGCTGGTACCAGTAATACGGCAGATGGCCCGGCCAGCGCCCATCCAGCAGCGCCGAGCAGACGCTGCTGCCAGCGCATTTAGGCACATGGATGAATACGCAGTTGTGACGCTCGAAAGCCGGTGGAAGCGTGGTCACCCCAGACAGGGACTTGTTCACCGCCTGGCGATCCACCACCGACAAACGCCCCAGCAGGAAAACCCGCTGGGGCTTGGGAAGCAATTTCCAGAACAGACGCTGCAACATTCCATTACCCACGCAAGAAGGTTAGCCCTCTCGTTCGTCATTCGAATCGAGAAGGCCAACATAACAAACGTTAGGCAGCGAATTATTTGGCTTTGGTCAAGCCTGTAAGGGGCTTGATACAAACACCAGGGCGCATTGCGCGCCCCGGCATATCAGGTGATGTTGGCCGTTACCGGCTCATCCAGGCCCATGGCGTGCAGCCGCGAGTAATAGCCGCCCATGGCCAGCAGTTCCACGTGTGTACCACGCTCGACAATTTCACCGTGGTCCATCACCAGAATCATGTCCGCTTTCTCGATGGTGGACAGTCGGTGCGCAATCACCAGAGTGGTACGGCCCTTCATGACCTTGTCCAAAGCGGCCTGAATGTGGCGCTCGGACTCGGTATCAAGCGCCGAAGTTGCCTCATCCAGGATCAGCAGCGGGGCATTTTTCAGCAGTGCACGGGCGATCGCCAAGCGCTGGCGCTGGCCGCCGGAAAGCAGCACGCCGTTTTCGCCGACTTCGGTGTCCAGGCCTTTGGGCAGTTCGGCGATGAAGTCCATGGCATAGGCATCGGTGGCGGCCTTCTCGATGTCTTCACGCGGTGCATCCGCCAGGTCGCCGTAGGCGATGTTGTTGGCCACCGTATCGTTGAACAGCGTCACGTGCTGGGTCACCTGGGCCACGTGCCGACGCAGATTGCGCAGACGGTAGTCTTCGATCTCCACCTCATCCAGCAGGATTTCGCCGGTTTCGTGGTGGTAGAAACGCGGGATCAGGCTGGCCAGCGTGGACTTGCCACTGCCCGAACGCCCGACCAGGGCGATCATCTGCCCAGGCTCTGCGGTGAAGCTGATGTTCTTCAGCACTTCACGCTCGGCACCTGGGTAGGTGAAGCTCAGGTTGCGCACGTCCAGGCGACCGCTGACGCGATCACGCTCCACGGTGCCGCTGTCGACTTCCGGCTCTTCATCCAGCTGTTCGAAGATGCTTTCGGCACCGGCTACGCCCTTCTGGATGGTCGAGCTGACTTCCGACAATTGGCGAATCGGCTTGGGCAACAGGCCCGCTGCGGTGATGTAGGCCACCAGGTCGCCCGCCGTGGCGTCGCCACGCAGCAGCAATACCAGGAACATCAGCGCTGCCATTGCGGTGTAGATCACCAGTTGGAGCATTGGTGTGTAGACCGCACCGGTCTTGTTCATGCGCAGCTGTTTATCAGTGTTGCCCTGGCTGGCGGCGGCAAAACGGCGCTCTTCGTAGCTTTCGCCGCCGAAGCTGCGCACCACGCGGTAGCCCTGGATGGTCTCCGAGGCCACGTGGGTCACGTCGCCCATCGCCACTTGGATCTTCTTGCTCTGCTTGCGGAATTTCTTGCTGGTGCTACCGACCATGATTGCGATCAGCGGCAGGATCGCCAGCATGACCAGGGTCAGCTTCCAGTTCATCCACAGCAGGTAGCCGAACAGGAACACCACCGTCAGGCCCTCGCGGATCACCACCTTGATCGCATCCGTGGCGGCGCCGGTGACCATGGTCACGTTGAAGGTGATGCGGGAAATCAGATGACCGGAGTTGTGCGTGTCGAAATAACGGTTGGGCAATACCAGCAGCTTGTTGAACAGCTGGACCCGCAGGTCATGCACCAGGCCCAGGGAGACCTTGGCCAGGTAGTAGTTGCCCAGGAACGAGCCGAGGCCTTGCCACGCGGCGATCAGGATGATCAGCAGCGGCACGGCCATCAACAGCTTCAGGTCCTTGAACAACGGGATCTTGGGCAGGAACACCACATCGGGATTGCTCAAGCCATCCACGAAGTACTTGAGGATCCCGGCCAGCATCGGCTGGGTGGAAGCAAAGATCACGAAGCCCAAGATACTCAGCATGAACATGCCGATGTACGGTTTCACATAGCCCAGCAGCCTGAAATAGATTTTCAGGCTGGATTCCTGGTCCGCTTTGGGCGGTGCGTCACTCATGTGTCGAGCTCACTGATTGGGTAGGACGCGAACTTTATCACATGCATCGGGATTGGCCCGAGCCCAGACCAAGACAGTCGCCAGCGCAATCGGCAGCCATGAGATAAACCACTCGGCCCGTGGGGTGCCCGTGAGGCTGGCGGCATCGAACTGCATGGCCAGGAACGAAAACACCCACATGCCGATGATACCCCTGCCGTAAAGCGTGTCGCGGGCCTTCCAGGCTTGCCACAACACACCGAACCACAAGCCACACCACAGCAGCAGGCCGGGCAGGCCGAGTTCGATGGCAACGTGGGAGAACAGGTTGTGGGCGTGGTCGAAATACATGCCATACGCGGTGATGAAGATCCTGTAATCCCCACCCAGCCCCAAACCGGTCCACGGATGCTGGGAAACCATCTCGACGGCGGTCATGAAGATCTGCGGCCGGTAGGAGACGCCTCTGGACAACACCAGGGACTGCATGGAGAAGAATACCGCCAGCGCCACTATCACTGCGCCAATGGAGATTACCGCGGTACGCCGATCACGACACCAGGCCGGCATCGCCACGACGGTCAGAAGCAAGGCCAGTGCAGCACCTCGGCTCTGGCTCAGCACGACGAAAAGCCCGAGCAATGCGATGGACACCACCCATGCCGCCTGCATCCAGCGGCCACGTGGCAGCCAATGCAGCAGCCAGATGGCAGCCAGACCAATCACATAGGCCCCCAGAATCGGGTGGGACAATTGACCTATCCCTTCGAGGCGCGCAAACCAGGCGTGGTGTTCAATACCATAGAACTTGATGATCGCGACCAGTGACGACAAGGCCAGCCCGAAACCGCCCCATTGCATCACGCGGATGACCCGATCGGCTTGCCCGCAGGCAAACACCGGGAAAAACAGCAGGAACACGCCGATATACAGCAAGCGCTTGGTCTCGCGGGACGGGTCTTCGGCATTGCTCCACGACAGGCTGATGGCGCCCCAGATGGCCAGTGCCGCCAACATCAGGCACATCCAACGCTGTTCACGCCAGACTTCCTTGAGTCGCTCACGGGCCGACCAGGCGAACACCATGGCAGGCAACCAGAGAAACAGGGTCAAGCCTTGTTGGTAAATCTTGTTGGTCGGCGCAAAGGCAATCGCCAGCAAAAACCAAAGTAACCCGAAAACCATCCACACCTGCGCCCAACGACTTGCTTGCATCACCCGCTCCTGAATACGTCCACCCCACCAACGCGGCATGGTTAAAACCCAAAACTTTCGGCATTATTACCGATCACTGTGCCCGCGACTCCTACAAGGCTTTCCGACGATGCAATGTTCAAGGCTTCCCCAAGCCGATTTAAACGCAATGATTGAAGGCGCCCGCATCCTGGAAAAGGACAGCTACGGCCCCAAGGTCTACCTGCTGGCTGACGGGAATATCCTCAAACTGTTTCGCCGCAAGCGCCTGTTTTCGTCGGCGCTGTTTCGCCCCTACTCCAAGCGCTTCATCGACAACGTGGCGCAACTGCAACAACGTGGCATCCCTACCTTGACCGTACTGGCGTTCTTCCAACTGGCCGCACCCGGCATGACCGCGGTGCTGTACCGCCCACTGCCGGGTGAAACGCTACGCCAGATTTCCAATAAAGAAGGCTTTGACTGGCAATCGAACCTCGACCCGCTGGTGGCGCTCATCCGCCGTTTGCACAGTGCGGGAATTTACTTCCGCTCCCTGCACTTGGGCAATATCGTTGTTACACCTGATAACGAAATGGGGCTGATCGATGTGGCGGATATGCGCTTCCTGCGCGCCCCGTTGAACCAGGAGTTGGCAAGACGCAATTTGCAGCATTTCGCCCGCTATATTGCGCGCGAGAAGCTGAACGAACGCTTTCCAATGCAAGCACTGGAACAAGCGCTGCTAGCGGCATGAAAACAGGCGCTGGGAAGTTTCACTGAAATCCTTCCAGGCTTGCTCCGGCGCCAATGCACGCGATTGGGCCTTGAGCACATCCCGGGCCGAAGCGGCGAAGGCACGCTCCATCAGAAGGCCCCAGGCCTGCGCATTATCTGAAGGGGCGTACCAGCCGGCCTCCGCCAACTGCTCGCGAAACACGGCCAACTCGCTGGTCAGTACCGGCACACCGGCCATCACTGCCTCTTGCAGGATCAACCCCAAGCCCTCTTGGGTCGACGGAATGGCGACCCAGTCGAAGGCGCGGTAAAGCGTCGCCGCATCCGACAGATGACCCGGCAACGTCACCTTGCCCTGCAAGCCGAGTTTTTCGATACGCGCCTCCAAGGCATCCCTTGCGGCGCCCTCGCCGATAATCACCAGCCGCGCGTCCGGCAGATGCGCCGACACGCCGGCAAACGCCTCCAGCAAACAGCTGAACCCTTTGCCGTCGACCAATCGGCCTACCGCACCCAGCACGGGCGAACCGTCCAGCGGCAGTCCAAGACGAATGCGTGCCTGCTCCCGAGAAAGCGCGGCGGCACGAAAGGCTACTGGGTCGAACGCGCTGCGCAGCACTGTCACGGACCGTTGCAGAAAACGCTCGATCGACTGGGCAAGGGTTTGCGAGACGGCAGCCAGCGTGAGTTGCTCGGCGGGAAACTGCTCAAACAGCTTTTTGTCCGACCGGCGCATGCGTGTGACGCCATGAAAAACCACGACAACACGCACGTGCGGCAAGTGTTTGAGCACCGGCAACATCACCCGGGCCACGCCCACCCCATCCAGCAGCACAACCTGCAAATCGTCAGGGAGCGCCTTCTGGAAACGCGCGCGCATCCAAGGCATCAGCAACTTCCACAAGTGCCGGCCTTTGAGTCGGGCAGAGGACAAACTCCACTCTACTGCCGATTCCCCTTCGTCCGAACGACCTTGAAGCAACCAGGTAGTGATCGGCGCACGGCATACAGCGTGGGAAAGTATCTGTTGATGAACCTTCTGCACCGAAGCGAATGCAGAACCACCGGCCCACATGATGTTGAGGATACTCATCGAAAAAATGACCTTTTGCGGCGTTGTGGTGGCTTGTCGCCTGTACTTAATGGATCAACCAGCCAATACCGACACCCAGTACCAACATAGCCGCCAGCTTGATCCGCTCGCGCCGCTTGCGCCGCGCTTTGGTCAAGCGCTCTTCTGCCGTCGCCACATGCAAACCGAAACCGGTATGCAGAACCGCATCGCCTTCCAGAGTCACGGCCGCCAGGTTCAGCTGCGCGTAACGCTTCGATAATCCCTTCTCACCCTCGAACCCGGCATAGGGCGCGCACAAGCGATATTCCTTGATACGTCGCAACCCTGGGTTCAACGAAAACCCTTGCCACTCGGGTTTGTCGGACAGCAGGGGGTAACACGGCACACCGCCCACCACTTCACGAGGCCCCAGGTGAATATAGGGGCTGTGCACCTGCAAGTCGTAGACGTAGTTACGCAACCACACCTGCAAAATATCCGGTCGGTGCTCCAATATCGTCTTGGAATCCTCGACAAAGCCGGGTCGATAAAACGCCCAGTCATCCTCGCAATGGAATATGTAGGGGGTCTTGACCGACTCATAGGCCAAGTCGATGGACGCCAACTGCCCAAGCTTCGGGCGGTTGATCAAGAAAGTGCAATGGCCGTGCCAGTGCTGTGGAACCGCTTGGCGCACGGCGTCGTCACCGGAGTCTTCGGTAATGAAGACTTCGCGGATCGCCGCCGTATTGAACTGATCGAAGCTCTCGAGCGTGCGCTTCAACAAATCGAAGCGACCGCAACTGGTCACTACGAGCGTTATGTCGCTTTGATCGGAGAATTGCATTCAAGCCTCGATAATATCACATAGCCATCATTTGCGGCCATCTGGCCGATATCAAACGCCCAGTTTCAGGCGCAACCTTTCCAGCACACTCAATGGTGCACGGGGCCGCAGGGGCGGCTCGAGGACTTCGACAATCCGCTGGCCGATCCGGGCAAAGCTGAACTGGCTGACGGCCAGGTCCTGACCCTTTCGCGCAATGTCGGCCGCCAACTGCGGATTGGACCGTAACACGGCCAGTTTTTCCTGCAACTGCGGGATGTCCTTGTAGAACACCACATTGACCATTTCCTCGAACCCCAGGGCCGCGTTTTCTTCGGCGCCCTGATCGAACGCCAGCAGCACGCAACCACAGGCCATGGCTTCGAAATTCTTGATCATGTACTCGCCCATGCCTACATCGGCACTGACGAAAAAGCGGATCCGGTTGAGCGTGGCACAATATTCTTCACCGGATTTGGTGCGCGTGACCACCAACGGCTCAACCTGTGCCAGTTCATCGAGCAGTGCCTTGCGTCCACTGTAGGCCACGCTGTTGGTACTGCCGACAAACGCCAGCTCGATATCCCGCTCACGTTCCTGCGGCTGCAACAGCGCCTGATCATAGCCCTTGGGCACGAACACCGCGTCAAAGCCCTCGGCGCGCAGGCGTTGGGTCACCATGTAGCCGGAACTGATCACCCGCGCCCAGGGCAAGCGACGGTAATGGGCGCTGAATTTTCCGGTGTATTTGCAGGAAATATAGTTCTGGTAGGCGTCGTGTTCGAGGATCACCAGGTTCGGGATCGTACGGATAAATCCGACCTGACGGATTTCCTGCTTGAAGCGCAGGAAGAACACGATGCGATCGTAACGGGTCACGTCGACCTCACGCCGGAAGTAACCGCGCAGGTTGCGCTGCTCATCGCTGCTCAACCAACGGATATCACATTCGCAGTGCTCGGCCACGCCTTCGTACAAGCGATCGAGGATGGCGCGCTGCTCTTTCTGCACCAGAAACAAGACTTTCATGACTTATCCTTTCCCAAACGCCAGAACAGCTCATGCCGTCGTACGGCTTTGCGGAAAAATTCATTCTCACCATACGGAGACGGTGCACGGCCCGCCAACACTCGCTGCAGCCAACGCCGGACACGGCGTTTGAAGGGCGGTGACGGCTGCAAGTCATGCATCATGCCCAGCGCCATGGCCTTGTCACGCTGATCCGCCAACGTCAGCGGCAGGCTGCAGGGCAGCAGCTCTTCGGTCGCGTCGAACAGCGGCGGCAACGCAATGCCGGTACCCGCGTCGCCCATGGGCCAGCGGTCGTTGTCGTGCAGGTGGTTGGCGTAGCCCAGTATTGTCGTCGGCTGCCACTCAAGACCTTGCAAGGCTTCCAGAACCGCGTGCTGCGCGCAGACATGGTCTGGATGCGGGTCCAATACCGGATGCGGCAGCACAATCACTTCTGGACGCGCCATCAACAACACTTGGCGCAGGTCGGCCAACAGGTTGTTCCACGTGGGCAAGCCATCGCTGTCCGCTGGCAGTGCAAACGGATTGAATTGGCGGAACGGCCGAACGTCTGTCATCTCGGCTTCACGGGAAGCAAAGGGCAGGTCCGGTGCGGCTTGCATCGCCTGCAATTGGAGGCAGAAGTAACCCAGTTGCACGCAGTGCGCTTGTGGCACACCGGCCCACAGCGGCACCGCGATACTGTCCCAGGCGCGCAGGCGACCCTTGATGCGCGCGGCTTCGACCGCGTCCAGGCCCATCTGCTGGTAATGCTCGGCTTCGATTTCACCTGCGGTCAGGGTGACGATCCAAGGCTTTTCAGCCTGGCTGTACAGACCAAACGCCGCCAATTCTGCATCGTCGGCATGGGGCGCGATCACCATCACGCGCTGCGTGCGGTAATCCGGGTGGGTCCAGGCCCACAGGCGGGGCGTGCCGATCAATCGGCAATGCCGCCCGCGCAACGGCAACTCGTTCAGCGCCAAACCACTGAGGTTCAGGTAACGCACGCCGTTGACGCCGCGCTCAAAGGTTTGCCGGTCGCCCGCCAGTTCAATGCTCGGGTCGAGGAAGCGCCCCAGCCACGTGCTTTTGACCTTGATCGCCAGCACCCGCGTTGCGTCCGCGTCTACCGGCTGATCCAGTAGCAAGCGCCCATTTTCCAGGCGCACGCCCGGCACCTCGGCATCCGCTGCAAAACGGTATTGGTAATCCTCGTTAGGCGCATAGAACAGATGGTCGGCAAACCACGCTTCATGGGCGATCCAGGCCAGCACGGCCAACAGCAATGGCAACCACCAGGCCACCAGGATGCCGATCACCACCAGCAGCAATACGCCAACCATCAGCGCCGTGCGCTTGTTGCGCCGATGGCGCTTGAGCAATTGCTGCTTACGGGTCATACGCTGAATACCTGCACGGGGTTGCACCAACGGTCCTTGTACTCGCGATCGGCCCGGCCAAAGGAGAAGCGCAATGGCTTGCCGACTTCGCGCGCCTGCTCCCAGGCGCTCTGGGTATTAAGAAAGCTCAACACGCTACCGGGGCTGAAGGCACGGGTTTCAGGATCGACCCCGCCGTTGACGTACTCCACGCTGATCCATTCCGGCGATTCGACCCGATACACCAACTGAATCGCGATAGGCGCATCATTCAGAAAAATCACCGAACCGATCAACCACTCGCGCATCAGCTCGATCACTTCGGCCAAGCGCTCGGCGCCCGTGGCGGTGAAGCCCCAGCGACGCAGGAACAGGTCACAGTAGATGGCCGCCAACTCTGCGCTGGAAAACTCGCTGACTGGCCGCACCACGCCGCCCGCCTCTTCCAGCAAACGCAGTTCGCGGCGCTGGTTATAGCGAAACTTCTTCGACAGTTCTTCCGGGGTGCGCGCCATGGCCAACTGTTCGGCCTGTGGCTTGAGGCCGCTGAAGCGGCCTTCGTTCAGCGTCGACAGGTAGCGTGCACGCTGGCGCAAAGGCGCCTGCGCATCGGCGGCGGCCGGCAGGATCACCTCGGCATTGCCCAGGTCGAACAGGCCTTTCTTGCCACTGCGCTTGAGCACGTCCTTGGACAGCGCCAAGTCGCGACCCCAAGTGGCAATGCACGCCTTGAGTTCACCCGCCTGCTCCCAGGCCAGGTATCGCACTGGAATCTGCGCCAGCCCAGCCAGGCGCTCGATCACTTGCGGATGGGTGGCGACGCTACCGCCAAAACGCTGCCAGGCCTCGTTGTAGGTCGGTGCATCGACGACGGACCAGCCGCGCTCGCGCCAGCCTTGGAATCGATTGAGCATCAAGCCCTCGCGGTCAGTTCAATGACATGGGGCAGTTGCCAGAAAGTGTCGCGCACTGCCTGATCCGAGAATCGTGCGTGCAAGCGCTCCAGCATCAGTTCTGCGCACTGGTGTTGCTGGTGTGGGTCCATCGCGGCCAGATGGCCCAGCCCTTGGGCCAGGTGCTCAGCGTCACCGAACGGAAACAGGATGCCAACACCTTCGACCACTTCCCGTGCACCACCACACGCGGTAGCCAACAGTGGAACGCCAGCGGCCATGGCTTCCAGCAGCACCATGCCGAAGGGTTCGTGATCGGAACTCAGCGCAAACACATCAAACGCGCGGAAATAGCGGCGCGCCTCCGGCACCTGGCCGAGGAACAGCACCTTGTCGGCAATCCCCAACTCGCGGGCCAGCTCCTTCAAGTCCTGTTCCAAGCGCCCGGTGCCGAGGATCGCCAGTCGGCTTTCAGCCGGCAGCTGCGGCAGGGCCAAGGCAAAGCCCTTGAGCAGGGTGGCCTGGTCCTTGTCCGGGTGCAGGCGGCCGACATTGCCGACCACCCATTCATCCGGCGACAACCCCAGGGCATCCCGCGCGTCATCCCTGGAAACCTGCTGGGCTTGCAGGGCTTGCACATCGATGCGGTTGTACAAGGTCTGGATACGCGCCGCCGGCCAACTCGGCAGGCAGCGGCGGATGTCATCGCGCACGGCGTCGGAAACCCCCAGCAGGCTCAGGCGCTTGCGCAAGATCGACGCGAACAGGCGGCGGCCACGGCGCTGGTAATCACCGAAGGCATGGTGCACACCGATCACCTGCAACCGCGTGGCGAGCAACGCCACGTAGATGGGCTTGGCGCGGTGTGCGATGCAGAAACTGAAATTGCGCGAGGCGGCAATCTTGCGCATCTCGGCGATGGCGCCCAGCTTGAGGCCACGAATGGCCTTCGAGCTGAACTCCATGAACAACACCTCATCACTGGCGCAACCCGCCGCCACTTCAGGGTCGGCAACCCCGGTGAGAAACACCGTGGTCACCTTGTAGCCGGAGCCTGCGAACAGGCTGGCGTACTGCCGCGCGCAGTCCAGGAACGGCCCGTCATAGCCGTGGCAGAACTGCAGGACGTGGCGTTCAGCCGACCGTGTCATAAGGGTCCACGCCGTCTTTGACGACCAGGATGTCTTCCATGATCAGGTATTGCAGGTCAGAGCCGAAGAACATGTCCAGCGCGTCTTTCGGCGAGCAGATCATCGCTTCGCCACGACGGTTGAGCGAAGTGTTCAGCGACACACCGTTACCGGTGAGCACTTCCAGCTCTTTCATCATGTCGTAGTAACGCGGGTTGTACTCACGCTTGAGTACCTGGGCGCGGGACGTGCCATCTTCATGGACCACTTCCGGCACGCGGGTCTTCCACTCTTCAGCCACTTCAAAGGTGAAGGTCATGAACGGCGCCGGGTGGTCGACCTTGATCATCTGCGGGGCGACGGTGTCGAGCATCGACGGGCAGAAAGGTCTCCAGCGCTCGCGGAACTTGATCTGGTGGTTGATACGGTCAGCCACGCCGGTAGCACTTGGGCAACCGATGATCGAACGACCGCCGAGGGCACGCGGGCCAAACTCCATGCGACCCTGGAACCAGGCCACCGGGTTGCCGTCGACCATGATCTTGGCGATGCGCTGGGGCATGTTGTCGATCTTGCGCCATACGGGCTTGCTCTCGTGCTTGGCGCACGCCGCAATCACCTCTTCGTTGCTATAGGACGGGCCGAGGTAGACGTGTTCCATCTTCTCCACCGGCACACCACGGGCGTGGGACACATAAGCCGCCGCACCGACCGCCGTACCGGCATCGCCGGACGCTGGCTGTACAAACAGCTCCTTGACGTCGTCACGGGCAATGATCTTCTGGTTCAGCTTGACGTTCAGCGCGCAGCCGCCAGCGAAGGCCAGCTTGCCGGTGTCTTTCAGGATGTCGCCCAGGTAGTGGTCGATCATCTGCAGCGCCAGTTTCTCGAACAACGCCTGCATGCTGGCGGCGTAGTGGATGTACGGCTCGTCGGCGATATCGCCTTCGCGCTTCGGACCCAGCCACTCGATCAGTTTTGGCGAGAAGTAGAACCCCTTGCCTTTCTCTTTATAGCGGCGCAGGCCGATGACGTTGGCGTAGTCGGTGTTGATCACCAGCTCGCCGTTTTCAAAGGAGGCCAGGCGCGAGAAATCGTATTTGCTGGCGTCGCCGTACGGCGCCATGCCCATGACCTTGAACTCGCCGTCGAGCATCTCGAAACCGAGGAACTCGGTGATTGCACCGTACAGGCCGCCGAGGGAGTCCGGATCGTAGAATTCCTTGATCTTATGGATCTTGCCGTTTTCGCCGTAGCCGAAGAACGTGGTGGCGTACTCACCTTTACCATCGATGCCAAGGATCGCGGTTTTCTCCTGGAAGCCGGAGCAGTGGTAGGCGCTGGATGCGTGGGCCAGGTGGTGTTCAACCGGTTCGATCTTGATTTTCTTCGGATCGAAGCCCAGTTGCTCCAGGCACCAGACGATCTTGTTGCGATAGCGTTTGTAGCGGCGGTTGCCCATCAGGATTGCGTCGAGCGCGCGGTCCGGGGCGTACCAGTAACGCTTGGCGTAGTGCCAGCGCGCCTCACCGAACAGGCTGATCGGGGCGAACGGGATCGCCACCACGTCAACGTCGGAAGGCTTGATGCCGGCCTGTTCCAGGCAGAACTTCGCCGATTCGTAGGGCATGCGGTTCTTTGCATGTTTGTCGCGTACGAAGCGCTCTTCTTCGGCGGCCGCGATCAGCTTGCCGTCGATATACAAGGCTGCGGAAGGATCATGGCTAAGGGCGCCGGACAGGCCAAGAATCGTCAATGCCACAGGGGTCTAGCCTCTTTTAGTCTGCATGCAGGCGGGTTACGCCGCGAAAAAGTGTGCTTCCCGCCTGGGCAGGAAACAGCTAAAGGGCGGGATTATAGCTTAAAAGCAGGGGGGAGCTGTTAGCGGCGAGTGGCAAGAAGGATCAGCGGAAGATCTCGATGCTGCCGTCTTTGCTCTGGCGGTAAAGGGTGTAGGGCAACACCAGCGTATCGACCACGCCGGAAGCAATGAAATCCACGGCAACGAAGGGCAGCGTGGCACCGCCATGGTCAATCAGGCTGTTGCTTGTCAGGCTTTTGTCGGGGGCCGGCTCGCCGTTGAGTGTGCAGAAGTTGTAGATCACCCCACTGTAGATACGTGGCACGTTCTCACAGTGGCTGCGCGAATCCTTGAGGTTCTGGCTGGCAACCGCGTCGGGACGCATGACCGTGGTGACGGTTCCGCAACCGGCAAGCAGACAGCACAGCACAAGCCACACGACTTTCGACCCAATCCTCATGACCCCTTCCTTTTGACCCATCGGCCATTGTCGTTACCAAGGCCTGCCACGCTAACATCGCAAAGGCTGATGTCCCAGGGTGGCACCTCCGATGTGCAGCGTAAGACGATTCCTAAATGATAAATCTCGCCCAAGTCACTAAACTCGCGCCCCTTTGCGCGTTTACCTCCTATACAACGCGCCACGGATTCTGGCTGACCCATGAAAACCCTCGCCCGCTTCACCTTGTTGCTGCCCGGTTTGCTCGCCTTGAGTGATGCCGCGCGGGCTGACGACGTACCGCTGATCCTGGACCCCAGCGTGGTCACCGGCTCCCGCAGCGCCAGCCCTACCTTCGACCTGCCCTACTCGGTCGACGGCATCAGCCGTGAGCAGATCAGCGACGGCCAACTGGGCATCAATGCCTCCGAGGTCCTGTCCCGCGTGCCCGGCCTGGTGGTGCAGAACCGCCAGAACTACGCCCAGGACCTGCAGATTTCTTCCCGCGGCTTCGGCGCCCGCTCGGCCTTCGGTGTGCGCGGCATCAAACTGGTTGCCGATGGCATTCCCGCCAGCACCCCGGACGGCCAAGGCCAGGCGGCCACCTTCAACCTCGACACCGCCGAGCGCATCGAAGTGCTGCGCGGCCCGGCGGCCACCCTGTATGGCAGCAACGCCGGCGGCGTGATCCAGATGTTCTCCCGCGACGGCGAAGGCCCGCCACGCATCGGCGCCGAGACCCTGGTGGGCAGCGACGGTTTGAACAAGAACCACCTGACCGCCGAGGGCGCAGCGAATGGCGCAGGCTTTGTGCTCGACGCCTCACGCATGGACACCAACGGCTACCGCGACCACAGCAGCGCGCGCCGCGACCAGACCTTCGCCAAGCTTAACTTCCAGCCAGATGACGACAGCAAACTCGCGCTGATCTACAGCAGCCTTGAACAGAACGGCACGCAGGATCCGCTGGGGCAGACCTGGGCGGCGTACAAGGCCGATCCGCGCTCGGTGAGTGCCAATGCGCTGGCCTACAACACGCGCAAAAGCATCGATCATCAGCAATTGGGCCTGAATTACGAGCGCTACTTCGGCGATGCGACGTTGCAGGTGAATGCGTATACGGGGCGGCGGAGTGTGATTCAGTACCTGTCGATTCCTGACAAGTTTGCCAGTGGCGTGAATAACCCCGCCAATGCACGCGGCGGCGTGGTGGCGTTTGATCGCAAGTTCTACGGTGGTTCCGTCCATTGGTTGCAACCTATCACCAGCGCCCCGGGCGACCTGACCCTGATCGCCGGGCTCGACTACGACCGCAGCCAGGATGATCGTCAAGGCTATTCCAACACCGTCACTGGCGTTCACGGCGTGAAAGGCGCCCTTGGCCGCGACGAAATCGACACCGCCACCAGCCTTGACCCATTCGTGCAAGCCAACTGGTTACTGGGTGACTGGACGCTGCAAGCAGGGCTACGCCACAGCACCATGGAAATGAAGGTCGACGACCACTTCCTCAGCGACGGCAACGACAGCGGCAGCAAGACTTACCAGAAGAACACACCGTCAGTCAGCGTCATGTACGCGTTCACGCCTGACTTGCATGGCTACGTCAGCGCAGGCAAAGGCTTTGAAACCCCGACGCAAGCTGAATCGGCTTATTCCAGCAGCTCAAACGGTTTCAATTTCGCGCTCAAGCCTTCGGTCAGTACGCAATATGAGGTCGGCCTGAAAGCACGCGTCGGCCAGGACACGCGCATTAACGCCGCCGTCTTCCAGATCACCACCGAAGACGAGTTGGTGGTGCAGCAATCCAGCGGCGGCCGTACGACTTACCAGAACGCCGGCCGCACCCTGCGCCGCGGCTTCGAACTGGGCATCGAAAGCCAGCTCAGCGAACACTGGAGCACCAACCTCGCCTACACCCGCCTGCAAGCCACCTACGACAGTGACTTTGTCAGCGGCGGCAACACTGCCGTCGACAAAGGCAATTACCTGCCCGGCGTGCCGCAAACCACGCTGTTCGCCGAGCTGAACTGGAAACCGCGGGACTGGGTCAGCACCGCCATCGAAGGCCTGTACCGCAGCAAGGTCTATGTCGAGGACACCAACAGCCAACACGCCGCACCGGCCTACAGCGTGTTCAACTGGCGCGCGCGCTTCGAGCAGAAAGTCGAGCACTGGACCTTCCACCAGACCCTGCGCCTGGACAACCTGCTCGACCGCCAGTACGTCGGTTCGGTGATCGTCGGCGATGGCAACAACCGCTATTACGAAGCCGCGCCGGGGCGCTCCTGGTATGCGGGTGCTGGTGCCGAGTACCAATTCTAAAACCACCGCGAAGCTCATGTGGGAGCTGGCTTGCCTGCGAATGCGGTAGGTCAGCAACAAATGTATTCACTGACAATGCGAATTCGCGAGCAAGCCCGCTCCCACCGTTTGAGCCCAATCAGACGTGAGTGGGCAAGCGCTGATCGATGAGCTTGTACAGCGCGCTCTCCTGCGGCCAGTTGCGCATAAACCGCGCGCGGTCCTTGGCAAACGCCGGGGCGAAGCTCGCGGCGGAGCTGTGTTGGCGCATGGCGTCCAGGTCGATCAACGACCAGCGGTCCCTGTCCCAGAACAGGTTGTGCCCTTTGAAATCACCATGGCTGATGCGCTCGCGGATCAGTTCGGCAAACAGGTGATCCAGGGCCAGCAGTTCATCTTCCGGCGCATCGCCTTGTTCAACGTAGGGCGCAAAGCGCTCGATAATGTCCGGCCCCGTGATGAGTTCGGTCACCAGGTACGCACGGCTGCGCAGCCAGAAAAAACGCTTTTCCAGCACGGCCAGCGGCTTGGGCGTGGCGATGCCAAGAAAGGCCAGGCGATTGCCTTCGCGCCAGGAATGCCAGGCGCGGCTCGGGCGCCAGAAGCGCTTGAGCCAATGGGCGAAACCCTTGATGTTGTAGCGCTTGATCACCAACGCACGACCGGCCACTTCAGCCTTGGCCACCGTCGCGGCACCACCGGTCTTGAACAGATGGCCCTGGTCGAGCAAGGCATCGGCCTGCTCCAGCACCGGCAGCAACGCGGCTTCTTCTTCGCGGCGGATGGCACGCAAGGCAAACGGCCCGCGCAGCACGCTGAACAGCGTGCATTCACGGCCGACCTTGTTGAGAAAGTCCTTCAGGCGCCAGGCGCTGACTTTGCGCACCTGTTTTTCCAGGGCTTCCAACGGCAAGGCATGTTCCCCGTTGCCCAGCAGGTAATACACCAACAGCTCTTCGGTAAACGGCTCAAGGTTCTTCGGCAACTGGGCGAAAAACACGCCGAGGTTTTCCAGTACGCGGTTGCGCGACAACGGTTTGCCCGCCTCTTCCACGCGAATCCCGGCACCATCGATCAGGTACAGTTTGCCGTCCTGGCGCAGCAGGTTGTCCAGGTGCAGGTCTTCCTGCCACAGGCCCTGGGTGTGCATCTGCGCAATCGCGCCCAGCGCTTCGGCAAGCACGGCGGCTTGCTCGTCGGCCAGCGGCGCCAGACCTTCGACGGCATGCCAGGCGTCAGCCAGGCTTTCGGCGCCTTCAATAAACTCGAACAGCAGCCAGCCACCCTCGCCTTCCTGCAAGCCATCGGCCAGCAGCAACGGCGTGGTCAGCCCTTGCTCGGCAAGCAGGCGCACACCCGTAAGCTCGCGTTGAAAATGTCTCGCCGCCTTGCTGCCGACCAACAGTTTGGCCAGCACCGGGCGCCCACGCCACACGGCAGCGCCTACGTAGCGCTCGCCCGGCAGCACGCGTAACAGGCTCAGCAATTGCAACTGGCCGGGGCCCGCCGCATCGGCCAGTTCAAGGGTCAGGGGCAAGTCGGGGGAACGGCCGGCGGTTTTCAGCTCGGACAAACGCATCAACGGTTTTCCTTGTGGCTACGGCGGGCGCTCAGGCGCTGGAACCAGGTGTCGACCAACGAACTGTCCGCAGGCAGTTCCAGATACGCCGCCAACAACTGGTGCACCTGCGCATCAGACCATTGGGGTGCGCGACGCAACAACGGCTCCAGATCCTTGACCCGATCGCGCCAGCCAAACAGCAGCGGGCGGGTTTTTTCCAGGTCGATCAACTGCGCGGCGTAACCGTCGCCGGTGGCCTGCAGGAAAATATGCTTGGGGTAAAAACAGCCATGCACCTGGCCGACGCTGTGCAGCCGACGCGCCAGTTGACCGCAGGCCAGCAAGATCTCGCGGTGCTGGAGATCGCTCAATGAAGGCCACTGCTCCAGCAGCGAATCCAGGTCATTCCAGCCGTCCAAGGCACGGGTCAGCAACATGGCGCGGTGTTCGCCGTTAACTTTACGCTCGCCGTAGAACGCCGCTTGCAAGGCCGGAATGCCAAGCTTGCGGTACCGGCTGATATTGCGGAATTCGCGGGAAAAACTCGGCTCGCCAAAGGGACGGTGCAGGCTGCGCGTCAGGTAATTGCTCTGGCGCTTGAGGTAATAACCCTGGCCGTCGAGTTCGAGGCGGAACACGCTGCTCCAGCCACCCCGGCTGGTATTGGGTTCATCCACCGCGTCCAGTTGCTTGGCCCACAAGGCGTCGAACGTCGCCAGGCCGTGGCGCTCCAGCAGCGCACGGTCTTCAGCCGCCAGGAAATCACTCATTCGCGTCCCTCGAAAAACTTCACCACGTGGCGAATCCGCTCTTTGTCCGATGCACTCAGGTGCCGGTGCTGGCGGTACTGCATGTAGAAACGCAGGCGCTGGGTGGCGGACAGGTGATATTTGGCCACCTTGTCCAGGCAGGCCAGGTCTTTGGTGATGCGGTACTTGAGCCAGAACCCGCGCCAGAAGTCGCCATTGGGGCAATCGATCAGGTACAGGGTGGCGTGATCATCGATCAGCAGGTTGCGCCACTTCAAATCATTATGGGTAAAGCGATGATCGTGCATCGTGCGCGTGTACTCGGCGAGCTGGCGGCTCACCGCGTTGACCCACTTGGGGTCGCGCAGACGCGCATCGTGGCGCTCGGCGAGCACCGAAAGGTCTTCGGTCCTCGGCAGCTCGCGGGTGATCATCGCGCCACGGTCGTAGGCCAGGCCTTTGCGCTCCAGGCCCCAGGCAACCACGTCGGCGGTGGGAATGCCCCACTTGGCGAAGCGCTTGAGGTTCTGCCACTCGGACTTGACCCGAGGCTTGCCCAGGTAACGCCGCAGGCCCTTGCCGGCGCCGGTATAGCGCTTGACGTAGTAATTGACCCCGCCGCGCTCCACGCGGATCACTTCCGACAGCGGGTCGCGGGTCAGTTGCTCGCCCTGCAGGGCGAACACCGCTTCGAGGCTTCCAAAATCATCCGCCAGGTTGGCGTAGGCAGGTTCCAGGTTCCAGCCCGCCATCAGATTGCATCCCCGAGGCGCTGCTTGCGTGCGTAAAGCTTGTCGGCCTTGCGCTGCAACAGGTTCAACGACGCCGATTGCTCGGCCAGGATCTGGCGCAGCGGCTGGCGGAAGTAGCCCTTGAGGAAGCGCAGCTTGTCGCGGCGGGTCAGGCCGATGTCCAGCGCCGAGTAGTACAGCGCGGAGAGGTCCTTGTCGCGCCAGCGCAACGGCAAGTGCGCACGCAGTTGGGCGCGGTGCAGGTCGATCACCGACAGCTTGATGTTCTTTGCATCGATAGGCTTGGCCGTGTCCAGCAGGAAATGGCACAGGTAGCAGTCGCGGTGGTTCACACCGCCACGGTGCATGTCGCCGACCATGCGCGCCAGTTCATGGGTGAGCGCATGACGCAACGCGGGCGCCGGAGGCTCCGCCACCCAGTTGATGGTCACATCTTCCAGGCTGAGGGTTGGCGCCAGCTCTTCAGTGATGATGAACGAGTGCTGGTCCGCCGGGTTGCTGCCTTTTTCGCCGAAGGCCACGCCGGTCATGGTCGGAACGCCCAGGACCTGCAAGCGGTGGATCGCATCCCACTCCAAGCCAGCGCCTAGCACCGGCAACTTGGCAGTGATCAGGTTCTTGAAGATTTCCGCCCAGCCAATGCCACGGTGGATTTTCACAAAATACGGACGGCCATCCACCACGGAACGCAGGGTGCGACGCGCCGCCAGCTCGCGGAATACTTCGCCTTGCAGCTTCTCGACTTCGGCAAAGGCATCAAGCCCGGCCCATAACGTCTTGAACGGTTCGGCAAGAATCAACTTCATCGTTTTGGCTCCGCCAGGATCACATCCGCAGCGTGCTGCGGCATGCTGTAAAGGTCGGCCGTCTCAGCGAAGGCCAAACCATTGCGGCTCCAGGCCGCGCGCTGTGCAGTGTCAGTGAGCATATTCGCCAGGTAACTGTTGAGCTGCGCTTGTTCAAACGGCTCATCCAGCACCAGGCCGCTGTCGGCTTCAGCGATGTAGTGGGCATAACCACATACGGCCGAGACCAGCACCGGCAGCCCGGCCACCAGGGCTTCAAGCAATACGGTGCCGGTGTTTTCGTTGTATGCCGGGTGGATCAACAGGTCGGCGCCCAGCAGGAAACGCGGGATATCGCTGCGGCCCTTGAGGAACTGCACATTGTCCCCCAGCCCCAGCGTGGCGCTTTGCAGTTGGAATACCTTGGGGTCGTCCTGGCCGATTACAAACAGGCGCGTGCGTTTTTTCAGCTCAGCCGGCAACGCAGCCACGGCCTTGAGGCTGCGGTCGACGCCCTTGGTCTTGAAGCCCGAGCCGATCTGCACCAGCAGCAAATCGTCGTCGCCCAGGTTGAACTCCTTACGGAACCCTTCACGGATTTCGGCGGCGTTCGGCGGCGCGCGGCGGTCCTGGGCAATGCCCGGCGGCAACAGGTGGAAGCGCTGCAGCGGGGTGTCGTAATGCTTGATGAACAGCGGCTGCTGCACTTCGGAAATCATCAGGACTTCGGTCTTGGCCTCCTTGGCGAACACGGCGCGCTCGTAGTCGGCGAAATGCTTGTAGCGGCCAAAATAGCGGTACAGCGAATGACGCAGGTTCTGCGCCTTGTCTTCAAAGCAGCCGTCGGCGGCGTAATACACATCCAGGCCAGGCATTTTGTTGAAGCCGATCAGACGGTCCACCGGGCGTTTGGCCAGGTCGGCGGCCATCCAGGCGCTGAGTTTCTCATTGCGCCGATGGTTAAAGAACGCCTTGACCGGCGCCACCAGCACTTCAAAGCCGGGCGGGATGTCGCCTTCCCAGATCAGCGTGTAGACACGAATCTGATGGCCGCGCTGCTGGCACTCCAGGGCGATGCGCATGAAGTCGCGCTGCAGGCCACCGAAGGGGAAATATTTGTACAGCACAAAAGCCAGTTGCATCAGTGCAGCTCCTCAGCCAATAACAACGTGCTCAGTCGGCTTGCCACACGCTCAGGGTTCAGGCGCGTGAAGCACAGCGGCGACTCGCGCTTGATGTCGAACCGACGCAGGTCGTCGGCCGTCGGTTGATAGGTACATTGCTTTTGCAGGCACGGCGCGCAAGGGAAGTCGCTGGCCAGGTGAATCTGGCCCTTTCCATAGGCGCCGGTGAGGCCGGGGTTGGTCGGGCCGAACAGGGAAATGGTCGGCACATCCAGCGCGGCGGCCAAGTGACCGAGACCGGTGTCCACCGCTACGCAGGCGCGGGCGCCGGCCAGTACTCGGGCGACGCCGGCCAGGTTCAATTTGGGCAGCACCTCGGCGTTTTGCAGGCCTTGGGCCAAGCGTTCGGCGCGGGCTTTTTCGGCAGCGTTGCCCCAGGGCAACTTCACATCCACACCCAGGCGCCCCATGCGCTCGGCCAGCTCGCGCCAGTAGGCTTCGGGCCAGTGCTTGGTGTCCCAGGTGGTGCCGTGCAGCAGCAGTACAAACGGCTTTTTCGGTGGCAGGCCCAGGAGTTTTTCAGTGCTCAGGCCGTAGTCGCCCAAGCCTTTGGGCAAGTCATAACCGAGGGCCACGGCGAACAGCTGACGCAGCCGCTCCACCGCGTGCTGCCCGCGCGCCACGGCGAGGCGACGAGAATAGAAACGTGCAGCCATCGGCTCGCGCGCGGAATGCTTGTCGAAACCCGCGATGGGCGCACGCACGTAGCGGGTCAGCCAGGCGCTTTTCAGCAGTCCCTGGGCGTCGATCACCAGGTCATATTTGGTCGACTGGACTTGCTGCTTGAAGCGCCGCCATTCGCCACTCTTGAGGGTCTGCCAGATATTTTTGCGCCAGCGGCGGATCGCCACCGGGATCACCTTATCGACCGCCGGGTGCCAGGTGGGAATCTCGGCGAAGCCTTCTTCCACCACCCAGTCGAATCGGATGCCGGGAATCGCCCGCGCCGCGTCGGTCAGGGCCGGCAAGGCATGAATCACGTCGCCCAGGGATGAGGTCTTGATTACCAGTACGCGCAAACTATCGGACCTCGACCGCAGAGCCCTGCAATCGCTGCAAGGCTTCGTTCACCGGCTGCGGCAGCAACTGGCGCATGCAGTTGTAGTGACCGAAACGGCAGGTGCGATCAAAACACGGGCTGCACTCCAGGCCCAGGCGCACCACTTCGACCTTGTCGGCCAACGGCGGCGTGAAGCCCGGCGATGTGGAGCCGTATACCGCCACCAGTGGGCGGTTCAGCGCGGCAGCGACGTGCATCAGGCCAGAGTCGTTGGACACCACCGAATCGGCGCAGGACAGCAGGTCGATGGCTTCGGCCAAGGACGTGTCACCACTGAGGTTGACCGCCTCTTCACGCAGGCCAGGAATCAGACGCTGGCGAATGTCTTCGCCCACCGGATGGTCTTTCTTCGAACCGAACAACCAGACCTGCCAGCCTTCGCGGATCTTGGCCTCGGCAACCTTGGCGTAGTGCTCCGACGGCCAGCGCTTGGACTCGCCAAACTCGGCGCCGGGGCACAGCGCCAAGACTGGACGGTCGAGTTCCAGGCCGAACTTGGCCAGGGCGGCGTCACGGCTCACTGGATCGATCTGCAAGCTCGGACGCGGATACGGCGTGGGCAACTCGGCCCCCGGCTCGTAGGCCAGGGCCATGAAGCGCTCGATCATCAGCGGATAGCGGGCTTTGTCCAGGGTGCGCACGTCATTGAGCAGCACGTAGCGGAATTCGCCACGCCAACCGGTGCGCTTGGGGATACCGGCGAAATACGGCACCAACGCCGACTTGAGCGAATTGGGCAGCAGGATCGCCTGGTCGTATTCGCCCGCCAGGGATTTACCGATACGACGGCGCGTCGCCAGCTCCAGCGCGCCATGGCCGAGCGGGAAGCTCAAGGCCTTGCGCACTTGCGGCATGCGTTCGAGGATCGGCCGGCTCCACTCAGGGGCAAGTACGTCGATCTGGCAGTCCGGGTAGCGCATACGCAGGCACTGGAACAGTGTCTGCGCCATCACCATGTCACCGACCCAACTGGGCCCAACGATCAGAATATTCATGTAGTTTCCACAAACGATGCGGGGAGGCTTATGCCTCCCCGCCCTAATAGTGTTTCAGCTCAACCCCAGCGCCTGCCAGATGCGCATTACCTGGCGCCGTTCGTCGGCGAACTGATCCCCGGCCACCGTACCGGCCTCGTTTTGCAAGGCCTGGCGGTGCGCGGCGGAACGGTAGGCCTTATACACCTCGCGCAGTAGATGGGCATCGGCGGCAGGCATCAAGCCCACCTGCTCCAGGCCTTCCAGAATGCGGATATTGTCGGTGTAGCGCAGCAACGATGGATGTTGCGCAGACCACGCCAAAGCCGCGTATTGCACCATAAATTCAATATCGACGATACATCCGGCGTCCTGCTTGAGGTCGAACACTGCCGTGGCCTCGAAGGCATTGGCGCCGGTGCCGGCCGCCGTGGTCTTGGTCCCCAGGTTGTCACGCATCTTGGCGCGCATCTCGCTGACCTCCTGGCGCAGCTTCGCCAGGTCGCGTTGCTGCCCCAGCACTTTGGCCCGCACCTGCTCGAATGCCTGGCCCACATCCTGGCTGCCCACCAGTACCCGCGCGCGAATCAAGGCCTGATGTTCCCAGGTCCAGGCTTCATTTTGTTGATAGCGGTCAAACGCCCCCAGCGAGCTCACCAGCAAACCGGACGCGCCGGAAGGCCGCAAGCGCATGTCCACTTCATACAGCTGGCCGGAGTTGGTCTGGGTGGTCAGCAGGTGAATGATCCTTTGGCCCAAACGCGTGAAAAACTGCGCGCCGTCAATCGGCTTGGCGCCATCGGTTTCCGCCTGCGGATCGCCATCGTGAATAAACACCAGGTCCAGGTCCGAACCATGCCCCAGTTCGATCCCGCCGACTTTCCCATAACCGACAATGATAAACCCAGGATCGCACAGGGTGCCGTCCAGCCGTTGCGGCGAGCCATGGCGCGCGACGGTCTGGCGCCAGGCCAGGGCCAGCACTTGTTCGAGAATCGCCTCGGCGAGCCAGGTGAGGTAGTCACTGACTTTCATCAGCGGCAGGCTGCCAGCGATTTCCGAAGCGGCCACGCGCAGGCGGTGGGCCAGCTTGAAGTGACGCAAGGCTTCCATCTGTTGCTCAAGATCGTCTTCCGGGATGCGCGTCAGACGCTCGCGCAACTCGGCGGCCAACTCAGGCGCCAATGGCGGTTTGAACAGGCGGCCTTCGTTGAGCAATTCGTCGAGCAACAGCGGGAAGCGAGTGATCTGCTCAGCGATCCACGGGCTGGCGGCGCACAGGGTCAACAGGCGACGCAGGGCGTCGGGGTTTTCCGTGAGCAGCACCAGATAAGCGGAACGCCGCGCGACAGCTTCGACCAATGGCAGCACGCGCTCCAGCACCAGGTCCGGGTTGGCGTGTTCCACCGCTTGGGCAAGCAGGCGCGGAATAAATGCATCCAGCCGCTCACGCCCCAAACGCTGCATGGCACGCAATTGCGGGCTGTTGCGCAGACCGGCCAACGCCTTGAGCGCCTTGGTCGCGTCGGTGAAGCCGCCCTCGGCCAATTGGCGGCAGGCGGCTTCTTCATCTTGGGATTCTTCCCACAGCGGCAACCACTCACCGCCCACCACCAACTCGCTTTCTTCGCCCTCTTCTTCGTCAGGATCGGCAATCACCTGGCGGAAATGCCAATCCACCCGACCGCGCCAGTACATCAGCCGTTCGTGGAAGGCGGCCCAGTCGGCAAAACCCAACATAAAGGCAATACGCGCCTGGTCTTCCGGGCTGTCCGGGAGCATTTGCGTCTGCCGGTCGGCAATCGCCTGGATCGCGTGTTCGGTGTAACGCAGGAATTCGTAGCCATTGCGCAATTCGGCGATCACCGCCGGCGGCAGGTAGCCCTGGCCTTCCAGCGTACCGAGCACTTTGAGCAACGGGCGCTGTTGCAGGCTCAGGTCACGACCGCCGTGGATCAGTTGGAAGGCCTGGGCGATGAATTCCACTTCACGGATGCCGCCCGAGCCCAGCTTGATGTTATCGGCCATGCCCTTGCGCCGCACTTCCTGCTGGATCAGCTGCTTCATGGTGCGCAGCGCCTCGATGGCGGAAAAATCCAGGTAGCGGCGGTAGACGAACGGTCGGAGCATGTCGAGCAGTTGCGCACCGGCCACTTGGTCGCCGGCAACAACCCGCGCCTTGATCATGGCGTAGCGTTCCCAGTCGCGGCCCTGGTCCTGATAGTACTGCTCCAGCGCATTGAAGCTGAGCACCAGCGCGCCGGCCGAACCGTAGGGGCGCAGGCGCATGTCGACACGGAACACAAAGCCGTCGACGGTCATCGGGTCGAGGGCCTTGATCAGTTTTTGACCCAGGCGGATGAAAAACTCCTGGTTGTCCAGGGAGCGTTTGACACCCACCGTTTCGCCGCCCTCGGGGTAGGCGAAGATCAGGTCGATATCCGACGACAGGTTCAGCTCCACCGCGCCGAGCTTGCCCATGCCCAGGATCACCATGTGCTGCGGCTCGCCGCTGCGCCGGCCGGTGGGCGTGCCGAACTGCACGCAGTGGCGTTGGTACAGCCATTGGTAGGCCTGGTCGATGCTGGCGTCGGCCATGTCGGAGAGGTCGCGGCAGGTTTGCACCAGGTCCGCCTGACGGGTCAGATCGCGCCAGATGATGCGCACCTGCTGGCGCGTACGTTGGCGACGCAGCACACGGCCCAGCTCATCTTCTGTTTCGGCTTGTTGCACGGCGCCAGCAATCTGCCCGCACAGCTCACCAGGGGCAAAACCACGGTCCAGCTCGCCCCACGCCACCAGTTCGAGCAACATCAAAGGGTCACGAACACTCTGTTCAATGACGAAATCACTGGCCGCGCAGACGCGGGCGAAGTCGGCCCACCGTTGCGGCGTCCACGCAGAAAGTCCATGATCGTCGTCCAGCGCGGCCACTGCGTCACGAAATGACTGCTCGGCCCGCTGGGCTTTTGGCAAGAGAATCGCCGGTAGTTCGGCGAGTGTTGGAAGGCTCATGGTCTATCCTTGTTCGGCGCGTAAATGGCGTGTGGCTGTGAACGCAAGAACCACGCTCTATGAAGGACTGTCGAACAAAGGTTAGAAATAGCTGAAATTAATTTCATTTTGGCAGCCAACATCAAACATTCACCTTTTCTTGTTCGCAAAAGATCAACAATAACGATTATGCTCACCAGCCAGACCGAGCCATACGCTCAGTCTTGTGTAGTTTTACTACTCGTATATACATTCGAAAGGCTGAAATGGCCGACGATTTGTAGTAAAACTACAGGACGCCGAAGCAACCTTCGGCCATCCAAGAATTTATGTCGTCTGCCCACAAGGCCAGTCGCAAACTTCAGGCAACCGATTCTGGTAGCCTTTCCGCCCTGGAGCAAGCCATGCAAGACCTCGATCCCGTCGAAACCCAGGAATGGCTGGACGCCCTGGAATCGGTTCTCGACAAAGAAGGCGAAGACCGTGCTCACTACCTGATGACCCGTATGGGCGAACTCGCGACCCGCAGCGGCTCGCAACTGCCTTACGCCATCACTACGCCATACCGCAACACCATCCCTGTTACCCACGAAGCACGCATGCCTGGCGACCTGTTCATGGAACGCCGCATTCGCTCGCTGGTACGTTGGAACGCCATGGCGATGGTAATGCGCACGAACTTGAAAGATTCGGACCTGGGCGGTCACATCTCCAGCTTCGCTTCCAGCGCAACCCTGTATGACATCGGCTTCAACTACTTCTTCCAGGCCCCGACCGACGAACACGGCGGCGACCTGATCTACTTCCAGGGCCACACTTCTCCAGGCGTTTACGCCCGTGCGTTCATGGAAGGCCGCATCACCGAAGAACACATGAACAACTTCCGCCAGGAAGTGGACGGTAACGGCCTGTCGTCGTACCCGCACCCTTGGCTGATGCCTGATTTCTGGCAGTTCCCGACCGTTTCCATGGGTCTGGGCCCAATCCAGGCGATCTACCAGGCGCGCTTCATGAAGTACCTGGAAGCCCGTGGCTTCATCCCTGAAGGCAAGCAGAAAGTCTGGTGCTTCCTGGGCGACGGCGAGTGTGACGAGCCGGAATCCCTGGGCGCCATCTCCCTGGCTGGCCGCGAGAAGCTGGACAACCTGATATTCGTCATCAACTGCAACCTGCAGCGCCTCGACGGCCCGGTTCGCGGCAACGGCAAGATCATCCAGGAACTCGAAGGCGTGTTCCGCGGTGCTCAGTGGAACGTGACCAAAGTCATCTGGGGCCGCTTCTGGGACCCACTGCTGGCCAAAGACGTCGACGGCATCCTGCAACGTCGCATGGACGAAGTCATCGACGGCGAGTACCAGAACTACAAAGCCAAAGACGGCGCGTTCGTGCGTGAACACTTCTTCAACACGCCTGAACTCAAGGCAATGGTTGCAGACCTGTCCGACGACGAGATCTGGAAACTCAACCGTGGCGGCCACGACCCGTACAAGGTCTACGCGGCGTATCACGAAGCGGTCAACCACAAAGAACAACCGACCGTCATCCTGGCCAAGACCATCAAGGGTTATGGCACCGGTGCCGGCGAAGCGAAGAACACTGCGCACAACACCAAGAAAGTCGATGTCGACAGCCTGAAGTTGTTCCGCGACCGCTTCGACATCCCGGTCAAGGACGAAGAGCTGGAGAACCTGCCGTTCTTCAAGCCGGAGCCGAACAGCGCCGAAGCCCGCTACCTGGCCGAACGTCGCGCCGCACTGGGTGGTTTCGTGCCTCAGCGTCGCGCCAACAGTTTCAGCGTACCGACGCCAGACCTGAGCACCCTCAAGGCTATCCTCGACGGCTCGGGCGACCGTGAAATCTCCACCACCATGGCTTTCGTGCGCATCCTGGCGCAGCTGGTCAAGGACAAGGAAATCGGCCCGCGCATCGTGCCGATCATCCCGGACGAAGCCCGTACCTTCGGTATGGAAGGCATGTTCCGTCAGTTGGGCATCTACTCCTCCGTCGGCCAGCTCTACGAGCCAGTCGATAAAGACCAGGTGATGTTCTACAAGGAAGACAAGAAGGGCCAGATCCTCGAAGAAGGCATCAACGAAGCGGGCGCCATGAGCTCCTTCATCGCTGCCGGTACTTCGTACTCCAGCCACAACCAGCCGATGCTGCCGTTCTACATCTTCTACTCGATGTTCGGCTTCCAGCGCATTGGCGACCTGGCGTGGGCAGCAGGCGACAGCCGTACCCGTGGCTTCCTGATCGGCGGCACCGCTGGCCGGACCACGCTGAACGGCGAAGGCCTGCAACACGAAGACGGTCACAGCCACATCCTGGCTGCCACCATCCCGAACTGCCGCACCTTTGATCCAACCTACGGCTATGAGCTGGCGGTGATCATCCAGGACGGCATGAAGAAGATGACCGAAGAGCAGCAGGACGTTTTCTACTACATCACCGTGATGAACGAGTCCTACCAGCAGCCAGCCATGCCGGCTGGCGTGGAAGAAGGCATCATCAAGGGCATGTACCTGCTCGAAGAAGACACCAAGGAAGCAGCGCACCACGTACAGCTGATGGGCTCCGGCACCATCCTGCGCGAAGTGCGCGAAGCGGCGAAGATCCTGCGTGACGAGTTCAACGTCGGCGCCGACGTATGGAGCGTGACCAGCTTCAACGAACTGCGTCGCGACGGCCTGGCCGTAGAGCGTCACAACCGCCTGCACCCTGGCCAGAAGCCACAGCTCACCTTCGTTGAAGAGTGCCTGAACGGCCGTAAAGGTCCGGTGATCGCTTCGACCGACTACATGAAACTGTTTGCTGAACAAATTCGCCAGTGGGTCCCGTCCAAGGAATTCAAAGTCCTGGGCACCGACGGTTTCGGTCGCAGTGACAGCCGCAAGAAGCTGCGTCACTTCTTCGAAGTCGACCGTCACTTCGTGGTGTTGGCAGCCCTGGAAGCCTTGGCTGACCGTGGTGAGATCGAACCCAAGGTGGTGGCAGACGCTATCGTCAAGTTCGGGATCAACCCGGAAAAACGCAACCCACTGGACTGCTGAGGAGACTTTTTGTGAGCGAACTCATTCGCGTACCTGACATCGGCAGCGGTGAAGGTGAAGTAATCGAGCTGTTTGTGAAGGTCGGCGACACCGTCGAAGCCGACCAGAGCATCCTGACCCTGGAATCGGACAAGGCGAGCATGGAAATCCCTGCTCCCAAGGCCGGCGTGGTCAAGAGCCTGAAAGTGAAGCTGGGCGACCGCCTGAAAGAAGGCGACGAGCTGCTGGAACTGGAAATCGAAGGTGCCGCTGATGCGGCCCCTGCGGCGGCGCCTGCTGCCGCTGCTGCACCTGCGCCTGCTGCTGAAAAGCCGGCTGCCGAGGCCGCTCCGGCCCCGGCTGCTGCACCTGCCGCTGCCAGCGTCCAGGACATTCACGTCCCGGACATCGGTTCGTCGGGCAAGGCCAAGATCATCGAGCTGCTGGTCAAGGTCGGCGACACCGTCGAAGCCGACCAGTCGCTGATCACCCTGGAGTCCGACAAGGCCTCCATGGAAATCCCTTCGCCGGCTGCCGGCGTGGTGGAAAGCATCGCGGTCAAGCTGGAAGACGAAGTCGGCACTGGCGACTTCATCCTCAAGCTGAAAGTACAAGGCGCTGCACCGGCTGCTGCGCCCGCTCCGGCCGCCGCTCCCGCCGCCAAGGCTGAAGCTGCACCGGCTGCTGCTACGCCTGCGCCTGCTGCAAAAGCCGAGGCAGCTCCAGCGCCTGCTGCTGCCGCGCCTGCGCCAAGCGGTGCCAAGGTTCACGCTGGCCCTGCCGTGCGTCAGCTGGCCCGTGAGTTCGGCGTTGAGCTGAACGCTGTGTCGGCCACCGGCCCTCACGGTCGCGTGCTGAAGGAAGACGTGCAGGTCTACGTCAAGGCCATGATGCACAAAGCCAAGGAAGCTCCGGCTGCCGGCGCTGCTACCGGTGGTTCGGGCATTCCGCCGATCCGTACCGTGGACTTCAGCCGCTTCGGCGAGACCGAAGAAGTGCCGATGACCCGCCTGATGCAAATCGGCGCGGCCGGTCTGCACGCCAGCTGGCTGAACATCCCGCACGTGACTCAGTTCGACCAGGCCGACATCACCGACCTGGAAGCTTTCCGCGTTGCGCAGAAAGCCGTGGCCGAAAAAGCCGGCGTGAAACTGACCGTGCTGCCGCTGCTGCTCAAGGCCTGCGCGCACCTGCTCAAGGAACTGCCGGACTTCAACGCTTCGCTGGCGCCAAGCGGCAAGGCGATCATCCGCAAGAAATACGTGCATATCGGCTTTGCCGTCGACACCCCGGATGGCCTGCTGGTACCGGTCATCAAGAACGTCGACCAGAAGAGCCTGCTGCAACTCGCTGCCGAAGCCGCTGCACTGGCTGCCAAGGCCCGCGACAAGAAGCTCACCCCGGACGACATGCAGGGCGCGTGCTTCACCATCTCCAGCCTCGGTCACATTGGCGGAACTGGCTTCACGCCAATCGTCAATGCGCCGGAAGTGGCGATCCTGGGCGTGTCCAAGGCCACCATCCAGCCTGTGTGGGACGGTAAAGCGTTCCAGCCGAAGCTGATGCTGCCCCTGTCGCTGTCCTACGATCACCGTGTGATCAACGGCGCCGCGGCTGCACGCTTCACCCAGCGCCTGAGCCAGTTGCTGAACGACATCCGCACCATCCTGCTGTAAGCACGAACAGGCCTCCCGTTCACCCGGGAGGCCTGGTTGCACCGATTTTCGAGCGCCACGCTCGTACCTCAACCCCGCCACTTGGCGGGGCTTTTTTTGCCCATTTATTGGACAACAAAAACAGGCTTGTACACCTTCCATCACCCCGACTGTAGAAATCCCCTCCGCGGCCGATAACCCCCTTATAGCACTTAGCCTTCATCCTCTCTTGTCAGCCCGCGCCGCATGATGCAACCTTGCCGCAGGCAACAGAAAAGAGGGCGTGAGCCCGGCGCCGTGCGCGTAATTTCAAGTGAGTTTCCCCCATGAAAAGCCAACCCGATGTCGCCCGTATGGCGGCCGAGGTAGTGACGCAGTTACCGGTGCCTTCGCGCCTCGGTATGCTGCGTTTCGAGCGGCTGAATGAGGCAAGCTGGGCCCTCCTTTATCTCGACCCCAATTGCGAGCGCCAATTCGGCCTGCCGGCGGTCGAGCTGTGTGCCTTGATCGGCACGCCTTACGCCAGCCTGATGGAGCCCCAGGCGCGTTATCAACTGCACGACGCCATCCAGCAACAACTGACCCAGAGCCCGCATTACCTGGTGCGCTACACCCTGCACACCAACGACGGGCCGCTGAGCCTGCTGGAGATGGGCGAATCCTATAAACAACACAATCGTCACCTGCTGCGCGGCTACCTGATGGTGGTCGACGGCTTGTTCAGCGAAGTCCCCGTTGCAGCCCCGACAGCCGACCTGGAGAACCAGAACAGCCGCCTGCAGATCGCCCTGGAGCTCAACCAGCGCGCCCAGCAGGAACAATTGCAGCATCTGGAACGGGTGCGCGCCCAGCAGGAGCTGATCCTGCTGCTGGCCCGCCAGCGCTACACGACCAACAACTCGCTGCAAGAAGCCGCCGAGCTGATCACTCGCAGTGCCTGTGATATCTACCAGATCGACTGCGCCAGTATCTGGAACCTCGAAGGTCAGCGCCTGGTGCCGATCTCGGCCTACCACCGCGCCGACGGGCAGCACCACCTGCCTGAGTCCATCGATGCCAGCTGCTTCCCGGACTACCTGGAAGCCTTGCACAGCAGCCGGGCGATCGACGCCACCAACGCGTTGCGCGACCCTCGCACCCGGGAAATGGCCGACAGTTTGCGCGACAAAGACATCCACGCCATGCTCGACGCGAGCATTCGCGTCGACGGCCATGTGGTGGGTGTGCTGTGCCTGGAACAAAGCGGCAGCACCCGCGCCTGGCAGGCTGACGAAATCGCCTTTGCCGGCGAGCTGGCCGACCAGTTCGCGCAGGTCATCAACAACCACAACCGCCGTACGGCGACCAGCGCCCTGCACCTGTTCCAGCGCGCCGTGGAACAAAGCGCCAACGCCTTTCTGCTGGTCAATTGCGACGGCGTGGTCGAGTACGTCAACCCAAGCTTTACCGCGATCACCCAGTACAGCGCCGAAGAGGTCCACGGCCATCGTCTGGCCCAGTTGCCGGCGCTGGAAAACCTCAGTGAATTGCTGTTCGATGCACCGTCAGCCTTGGCCAAGAGCAACAGCTGGCAGGGTGAATTCAAGAGCCGCCGCAAAAACCTCGAACCCTACTGGGGCCAGCTGTCGATTTCCAAGGTGTACGGCGACAACCGCGAGTTGACCCACTACATCGGCATCTACGAAGACATCACCCAGACCAAGCTGGCCCAACAGCGCATCGAGCGCCTGGCCTACACCGACAACCTGACCAACCTGGGCAACCGCCCGGCGTTCATCCGCAACCTTGATGAGCGCTTTGCCCGCGACAGCGACAGCCCGATCAGCCTGTTGCTGGTGGACATCGACAACTTCAAGCGCATCAACGACAGCCTCGGCCACCAGACCGGCGACAAGCTGCTGATCAGCCTCGCGCGGCGTTTGCGCAACAGCCTGAGTGCCGGTGGCAGCCTGGCGCGGTTTGCCAGTAACGAATTCGCGGTGCTGCTCGATGACACCGACCTGGAGAGCGGCCAGCAGGTTGCCAGCCAGTTGTTGGCGACCCTCGACAAGCCGATGTTCGTCGACAACCAATTGATCAGCGTCACCGGCTCCGTGGGCCTGGCCTGCGCGCCACTGCATGGGCGCGACCCGCAGACCCTGATGCGCAACGCCGGCCTGGCCTTGCACAAGGCCAAGGCCAACGGCAAGCATCAGGTCCAGGTGTTTACCGAAGCGCTGAACGCCGAGGCCAGCTATAAGCTGTTCGTCGAGAACAACCTGCGCCGCGCCCTCACCCAGAACGAGCTGGACGTGTTCTACCAGCCCAAGCTGTGCCTGCGCAGCGGCCGCCTGCTGGGTATGGAAGCGCTGCTGCGCTGGAACCACCCGGAAAAGGGCATGATCCGCCCCGACCAATTCATCAGCGTGGCGGAAGAGACCGGCCTGATCATCCCGATCGGCAAATGGATCGCCCGCCAGGCCTGCCGCATGAGCAAGCAACTGAGCGCCGGCGGCATGGGCAACTTGCAGGTGGCAATCAACCTGTCGCCCAAGCAGTTTTCCGACCCGGACCTGGTAGCCTCGATTGCCGCGATCCTCAAGGAAGAACAGCTGCCGGCCAACCTGCTGGAGCTGGAGCTGACCGAAGGCTTGCTGCTGGAAGCCACCGAAGACACACGCCTGCAGCTTGATCAACTGAAAAGCTTTGGCCTGACCCTGGCCATGGACGACTTCGGCACCGGCTACTCGTCGCTGAGCTACCTGAAAAAATTCCCCATCGACATCATCAAGATCGATCGCAGCTTCATCCACGAAATCCCGGACAACCAGGACGACATGGAAATCACCTCGGCCGTGATCGCCATGGCCCACAACCTCAAGCTCAAGGTCGTGGCCGAAGGCATCGAGACCGCCGAACAACTGGCGTTCCTGCGCCGGCACCGTTGCGATGTCGGCCAGGGCTACCTGTTTGACCGGCCGATCCCCGGTGCAGAGCTGCTGGCGATGCTCAAACGCTACCCGCGCGGGCCAATCGCCTGACAGCGCCGTAACACTCGGGCACACTGGCTGTCTGAATTCTTACCCAACTCAATCTGACTGAGAGGACTGATCATGGTCTTGCGCTCGGAAATTCTGGTGAACAAAAACGTGCTGCCCACTCAAGAACAAGCTCTGCCTGGCCGTGAAACCCCGATGAACCTGCCGGAAACGCATTTCGTCAACGGCAACCCGTTGCTCGGCCCCTTCCTGGATGACGTCGGCTTTGCGATCTTCGGCCTGGGCTGCTTCTGGGGTGCGGAGCGCAAGTTCTGGCAGCGCGATGGCGTGGTCAGCACCGTGGTCGGTTACGCCGGCGGCTACACGCCGAACCCGACCTACGAAGAAGTCTGCTCAGGCCTGACCGGCCACAGCGAAGTGGTGTTGGTGGTGTATGACCAGGCCAAGGTGAAATACGAAGACCTGCTTAAGATGTTCTGGGAACTGCACAACCCGACCCAGGGCATGCGCCAGGGCAACGACATCGGCAGCCAGTACCGCTCGGTGATCTACGCGACCACGCCGGAGCAATTGGCGGCGGCGCAGGCGAGTGCCGAGGCTTATCAGGGTGAATTGACCAAGGCTGGCCTGGGCACCATCACCACCGAAATTGACCAGGCGCCGACGGTGTACTTCGCCGAAGCGTACCACCAGCAATACCTGGCGAAGAATCCGCAGGGGTATTGCGGCATCGGTGGCACAGGTGTGACCTGCCCGATCTGACCCGATCTTGTGCTTACACAAATCCCCTGTGGTGAGCGAGCTTGCTCGCGCTGGGGCGCGCAGCGGCCCCAACAAGGCCGCTGCGGTTTCCAGATAGACCATAGTGACGGATTTTGGGGCTGCTACGCAGCCCAGCGCGAGCAAGCTCGCTCACCACAACAGCCCGGACGCTGCAGACTATTCAGCGATCAACCAATCCATCTGCCACCCGCCCTGAGTCTGCCCAAGCTGCTTGGACAACCACGGCAGCAGCTCGCGCAACTCCTCTTCCAAACCCCACGGCGGGTTGGCAATCGCCAGGCCTGAGCCCGTCAGGGTGTTGGGTGTGTCCAGCGGATGCACCAGCAATTCCACGCGCAGCAACTTCGGCGCGCCGGTGCCGGCCAGGTCCTGGTAGAAACGGCGCAACATGCGCTGGTCTTTCACCGGGTACCAGATGGCGGCGACGGTCTGGCGCATGCGGCTCACGGCTTCCTTGAGGGAAGCGGCGCAGCGTTGCATCTCGTCGAGTTTTTCGAACGGCGGGTCGATCAGCATCAACGCGCGTTTTTCCGGCACCGGCAGCAAAGCACGCGGCACATGCCAACCTTCACCCAGGTGCACCTTCACCCGACGATCACCTTTCATGTTGTCCTTGAGCAGCACGCCGTCTTCCGGGTGTTTTTCATTGAGCAACACGCGGTCCTGAGGCCGCGTGAGGCGGCGCGCCAGCTCCGGCGAGCCGGGGTAGTAACGCAACTGGCCGTCCGGGTTCATCTCGTGCAGCACGCGCATGTAATCAGCGGTCAACGGCGGCAGGTCACTTTGGCCCCACAGGCGCGCAATGCCTTCCAGGTATTCACCCGTGCGGTTGGCCTGGTCGCCCTGCAGGTCGTACAGGCCGATCCCGGCGTGGGTGTCGAGGTAGGCGAACGGCTGCTCCTTGCGCGACATCAGGGCGATGAGGCGGGTCAAGGTCAGGTGTTTGAAGACATCGGCGTGGTTGCCGGCGTGAAAGGCGTGACGATAATTCATGGTTGCTCCTGCGCAGGGGGCGAAGTTTACCTTTTACGCGGGCGTTGGTGCAGTGGGGTGTGCCGGGCGGTGCTTAAGTCGAAGGGGCGCGCTGGGTTCAACTCATCTCTGAAGCCAGATAAGCCGCCAAACCCTGATGGCTGACATCCCGGCGACGCGCGAAGTAGGCGACCTTGTGCCGCAGGGTCGTCGGCAGGAACGCGGTGTGGAGGTCGGGGCGCTGCTCTTCGAGCCCTTGCAGGAGGTTATCGATCAGGGTTTGCGGCGATTGCTCGGCCAGATGTTGCAGTAAAGGCGCAGGCACTCGCCACCACGGGCTCGCTTTGGCGGCTGTGACTGGGCCAGAAGTGACGTTCAGCGACTGGCCATTGATCACGTAGCGCTGGAACACCGGCAATAGCTCATCGCCCGCCTGCTGAAGAATCGGCAGGAATTGAGCACCATCCCAGAACCGTAAGAACACATCCTGACCATCGGGCAGGTAAACCTTGGTCAGTCCTTGCAGGTGTGCAATCACGGTTTCCAGCGGGTAGGTCGATATGGCCAACCACCCCCAATCCGTAGCATCAGTGGAGGCAGCCCATTCCAGGAAAGGGCTGCCCGGCTCGACGATGCCTACATAGGGCATGACCTCGTCCCATGCCGCATAGGCCGTGCCGGCCCAAACGGGGTGCAGGGCGGCCCCGGAGGCGAGCGCCCGCCAAGCGTCAAGGGGTTTGGCGTCGCTGGCAGCGCCCAGCACTGCAAACATTTGTTCGCCAGGCAGCAAAGGTTGATGCATCTTCGTAAATCCCTTTAAAAGTCAGATGGGGCCGCACTGGCCGTTTTTGCAACGCTCGCATTCCTCGCAAAACGGCGCGCTGCGCTTCAGGCTGGCCACTTGTACGCGGCTGAGCGGAGCGGGAATCACCGCCAGCAATGTTTCCTTCTGTCCAGGCGTTAACGGCGCTGCAGCAACAGCAGGCGCACCGCCAAGCTGGATCGGCACACTGCTGTAAATCCCGCCCGCAGACAGCGTGATCGACTGCCCGCCCGCCTGAATCGTGACGGTTGCGCCACCCTCGATCACAACGCTTTGCCCCGCGCCTATCTGAATGGTCTGCCCTGCCCTTACCTGCCGTGAGCCGCCCACCATCAAGTGGTCGTCTTGCTTCAGGTCGGTCAGACGGTTGCCATGGATGATGCGCTGCTCCTCACCTTGCATTTCGTGATGCGACTCACCGTCCACCTTTACCCGAAGGTCATGCAGCACGTGCTGCGTCCAATCCCGCTGGGCGCGCAGGTAGATTTCCTCGGCCCCCTTGCGGTCCTCGATGCGCAGCTCGTTGTAGCCACCCCCACCGGGACTGCTCTGGCTGCGGAAGATGCTGCGGGTCTTGTCCGCCGGCAGGTCGAGGGGAATCTGGGTGGCCGCATTGGGCAGGCAGCCCATGACCAGCGGCATATCCATGTCGCCGTTGACGAAGCCCACCAGCACTTCCATACCCACCCGAGGGATCAATACCGACCCATAACGATCATGCGCCCAGCCGCTGGCAACCCGCAGCCAGCAACTGGAATGGTCGTTGTGTTCGCCGTCGCGATCCCACGCCAACTGCACCTTGACCCGCCCGTATTCGTCGCAATGGATTTCGCTGTCGGCAGGGCCGGTCACCACTGCGTTCTGGTAACCCGCTATTTGAGGCCGAGACATAATCAGAGGTGTTCGAAACGCTATGTCCCAAGGCGTTACAACAAAGTCATTGCTGTAGCCTTGAGGCGACTCATCGCCCACAGACTCCTCAAGCACCTGAGGTTGGTGCCCTACATGGTGCACCTGGGTAACCAGCCACAAATCATTCCATTCCTGACGCGGGTGCCCAGTCATCCTCAAGAACTGCCCTGTCACCAACGCCGGCTGGTCACTAGCGCCACTGGCCTGGCAGTAATCGCTGCGATGACGCTCCAGCAGTCGTTGCGCCAGGTACTTGCCACGCTCACGATCCGTGAAGTGCCCAGGGTAGTGCTGGTCATCCAGGGTGGGCCGTAGCCGACTGGATGCTTCGCTTTCCAACGTCAGGCCCGGCTTCTGGAAATCGTAGTCCCGCAAGCTAACGCCAGTGGTACGCGTCTTCAGTCGCAGGATAAAGCGCTTGATCGCTGGCTCGTCGGCAACCATCCCGGTACCAGGCGAATACGGCGTGGCTTGATCCGGTCTGGCAAAAACGCTTTGATCGTCGCCAAATACCAACAGGTGCCGTTCGGGGCTGTGCTGGAAGTGATAGTGAATGCCCGATTCGGCACATAGACGCTGAATGAACTCCAGATCGGTTTCACCGAACTGAACACAGTATTCACACTGCGGATACTTGCCGCTCAGTTGAAACGCAAAGGCATCACTTTGGATAGCCTGAGCTTCCAATACCTGCGCAATGATCTCGGGCACCGTTTTCTTCTGGAAAATCCGCTGGTGCGTGCTGTGTTCCAGATAAGCCAACTGCGGCACCAGAGTGATCTGGTAACGGGTAAGGCGTCTGCCCGAATCGCCCTGCGCCACCCGATACACCAGGCCATGAATCCCATGACCATGGGCGTCAAACCCCAGGAACGCTTGGCGGTGTAGCAGGCTCTCAAGGTCTTGATCGGATTGTTCGCTGACCAACTCAAGGTCAAAGCGAAAAGGCAGGCTGATGAACTCATCCCCCATAAACCCGTGGACCTGGAATTCACTGGGCTCCCCATCGAGGGTCAGGGTAAAGGCGCTTTGATTGGCAGGAGCGAACATCCGGTGTTTCTCTGCTAGGTGTGGAGGACCGATTCTGCATCACGGCTCCCCCTGGCTGAGCATGCCCCGGATAAATCAGTAAAGCCCTACACAGACGCGTCTGAATCCTCTTCGGAGCGGCGTAAAACGCACGTAAAAAAAGGCCCGCAATCCGTAGGACGCGGGCCTTTCTTTCAACTCACCTGGCACTAAACGCCCAGCGAATTACTTATTGAGGTTGTAGTCTTTTTCCGCAGCATCAAAACGCTCGACCATACCGGCAGTCGGTGCGCCCATCTTGCTCACGAAGTAGATCGCCAGGCTGGCGAAGATGAAGCCTGGGATGATTTCGTACAGACCCAACAGTTCGAAGTGTTTCCACACAATCACAGTAATCGCGCCGACCAGGATACCGGCCAGTGCGCCGTTGCGGGTCATGCCTTTCCAGATCACCGAGATCAGCACCACAGGACCGAACGCGGCACCGAAGCCAGCCCATGCGTAGCTCACCAGGCCCAGTACGCGGTTTTCCGGGTTGGCAGCCATGGCGATGGCGATCAGTGCAACCAGCAGCACCATCAGGCGGCCGACCCATACCAGCTCAAGCTGGGAGGCGTTCTTGCGCAGGAAGGTCTTGTAGAAGTCTTCGGTCAGGGCGCTGGAGCACACCAACAGTTGGCAGCTCAAGGTGCTCATCACCGCCGCCAGAATGGCCGACAGCAGTACGCCTGCAATCCACGGGTTGAACAGCAGCTTGGCCAGTTCGATGAACACACGCTCGTGGTTCTCGGTCACGGGACCTGCCACTTCCGGATGCGCCGAGAAGTAGGCAATACCAAAGAAGCCTACGGCCACGGTGCCGCCCAGGCACAGGATCATCCAGGTCATGGAAATGCGACGTGCCTTGGCAATCGACTTCACCGAATCCGCCGCCATGAAACGCGCAAGGATGTGCGGCTGGCCGAAATAACCCAGGCCCCAACCCATCAGCGAGATGATGCCGATGAAGGTGGTGTTTTTCAGCATGTTGAAGTTGTCAGGGTTCTTGGCTTCGATCGCCAGGAACGTGGTGTCGACGCCACCGGTGGCCAGCAGCACGATGATCGGCGTGAGGATCAGCGCGAAAATCATCAGGGTGGCTTGTACGGTGTCGGTCCAGCTCACGGCCAGGAAACCACCGACGAAGGTGTAGGCAATGGTCGCTGCAGCACCGGCCCACAGGGCAGTCTCGTAGGACATGCCGAAGGTGCTTTCAAACAAACGGGCACCGGCGACGATGCCGGAAGCGCAGTAAATGGTGAAGAACACCAGGATCACCACGGCGGAGATGATCCGCAGCAGGCCGCTCTTGTCTTCGAAACGGCTGGAGAAGTAATCCGGCAGGGTCAGGGCGTCACCGTTGTGCTCGGTCTGGACCCGCAGGCGACCGGCAACGAACAGCCAGTTGAGGTAGGCACCGACGATCAGGCCGATGGCGATCCAGCTTTCCGACAAGCCAGACATGTAGATCGCGCCCGGCAGGCCCATCAACAACCAGCCGCTCATATCGGAAGCGCCGGCCGACAAGGCAGTCACCACGCTACCGAGGCTGCGACCGCCCAGGATGTAATCGGAAAGGTTGTTGGTGGAGCGATAGGCCATGAAGCCGATCAGCACCATTGCTGCGATGTAGATCACGAACGTGATCAGGGTTGGATTACTAACGCTCATAAGAGTGACGCCCTGGCTTTGTTTTTATGTAGCAGCGGTCTGTCAGACGGCCACCCACTGGAAGTAGGTAGACGTAGCTGCGTGCCGCGCATTTATGACTGACGTTTCCCCAGGAAAGCCGTCAGCCGATGAACCGACTCGTTGAGGTGGTTGCACCTTGGGCGCGAATGCTATTCAACAAAGCAAATAAGGTGCAACCAGTTTCGTGAGAATAAGTTGCACCTGGATATGTTTTGCGGAAAACAGCCTGTTTTTGCTCCTTTTCGGAGCAAGAACAGCCGATCTCAGAAGCAAACGCACCAAGGAGGAGCGGAATCCGTCGACGGTGTGTTTCTTTCCCGATCACGATCGAAATTTTCCTGAATAAAAAGGGTTGCACCCGGTTGCACCTATGCATGCGCAAAGCTAATCTTGCCGCCAGCTGATGCCACTCGGTAGTGGCACCCATGAGGATAAGAAAATGGCTACGACCACCCTTGGGGTCAAACTCGACGACCCGACCCGCGAGCGCCTGAAGGCTGCCGCGACCTCCATTGATCGCACGCCGCACTGGCTGATCAAGCAGGCGATTTTCAATTACCTGGAGAAACTGGAGGGTGGTGCAACCCTGACCGAACTCAATGGTTTGAGCAGCAAGGACGTTGACGACGCAGGCGAGGTCCAGACCGACCACGCCCACCAATGCTTCCTTGAGTTCGCCGAGAGCATCCTGCCGCAATCCGTATTGCGCGCCTCGATCACCGCCGCTTACCGCCGCCCTGAGCCGGAAGTGGTGCCGATGCTGATCGAACAGGCTCGCCTGCCAGCGCCAATGGCCGAAGCCACCAACAAGCTGGCCGCCTCGATCGCTGAAAAACTGCGTAACCAGAAGAGTGCCGGCGGCCGTGCCGGTATTGTTCAGGGCCTGCTGCAGGAATTTTCCCTGTCGTCCCAGGAAGGCGTGGCACTGATGTGCCTGGCCGAGGCGCTGCTGCGTATCCCGGACAAGGGCACCCGCGACGCACTGATCCGCGACAAGATCAGCACCGGCAACTGGCAGCCGCACCTGGGCAACAGCCCGTCGCTGTTCGTCAACGCCGCGACCTGGGGCCTGTTGCTGACCGGTAAACTGGTCGCCACCCACAACGAAGCGGGCCTGACCTCGTCCCTGAGCCGCATCATCGGCAAGAGCGGCGAGCCGATGATCCGCAAGGGCGTCGACATGGCGATGCGCCTGATGGGCGAGCAGTTCGTCACCGGCGAAACCATTGCCGAAGCCCTGGCCAACGCGAGCAAGTTCGAAGCAAAAGGCTTCCGCTATTCCTACGACATGCTCGGTGAAGCCGCGCTGACGGAACACGACGCGCAGAAGTACCTGGCCTCGTACGAACAAGCCATCCACTCGATCGGCAAAGCGTCCCACGGCCGTGGGATTTATGAAGGCCCGGGCATTTCCATCAAGCTGTCGGCCCTGCACCCGCGCTACAGTCGTGCGCAATACGAGCGCGTGATGGACGAGTTGTACCCGCGCCTGCTGTCCCTGACCCTGCTGGCCAAGCAATACGACATCGGCTTGAACATCGACGCCGAAGAAGCCGACCGTCTGGAGCTGTCCCTGGACCTGCTCGAACGCCTGTGCTTCGAGCCGCAACTGACCGGCTGGAACGGCATCGGTTTCGTGATCCAGGCCTACCAGAAGCGTTGCCCGTATGTGATCGACTACGTCATCGACCTGGCACGCCGCAGCCGCCATCGCCTGATGATCCGCCTGGTAAAAGGCGCGTACTGGGACAGCGAAATCAAACGCGCCCAGGTTGAAGGCCTGGAGGGCTACCCGGTCTACACCCGCAAGGTGTACACCGACGTTTCCTACATTGCCTGCGCACGCAAACTGCTGTCGGTGCCGGAAGTCATCTACCCGCAGTTCGCCACACACAACGCCCACACGCTGTCGGCCATCTACCATATCGCCGGTCAGAACTATTACCCCGGCCAGTACGAATTCCAATGCCTGCACGGCATGGGCGAACCGCTGTACGAACAGGTTGTAGGCAAGGTTTCCGAAGGCAAGCTGAACCGTCCGTGCCGTGTGTACGCACCGGTTGGCACCCACGAAACGCTGCTGGCTTACCTGGTGCGTCGCCTGTTGGAAAACGGCGCGAATACCTCGTTCGTCAACCGCATTGCCGACCAGTCCATCTCCATTCAGGAGCTGGTGGCCGATCCAGTGGCCAGCATCGAGCAAATGGCCACGCTGGAAGGCGGCTTCGGCCTGCCGCACCCGCGCATCCCCTTGCCGCGTGACCTGTACGGCAGCGAGCGCGCCAACTCGGCCGGTATCGACCTGGCCAACGAACACCGCTTGGCGTCGCTGTCCTGCGCCTTGCTGGCCACCGCGCACAACCACTGGAAAGCGGCGCCGATGCTCGGTTGCGCCTCCAGCGAGCAACCCGCAGCACCGGTACTGAACCCGTCCGACCTGCGTGACGTGGTCGGTCATGTGCAAGAAGCCACCGTTCAAGACGTCGACAACGCTATCCAGTGCGCCATCAGCGCTGGCCCGATCTGGCAGGCCACCCCGCCCGCCGAGCGCGCTGCGATCCTGGAACGTGCCGCCGACCTGATGGAAGGCGAGATCCAACCGCTGATGGGCCTGCTGGCTCGCGAAGCCGGCAAGACCTTCGCCAACGCCATCGCCGAAGTGCGTGAAGCCGTGGATTTCCTGCGCTACTACGCGGTGCAGGCACGCAACGACTTCACCAACGACGCCCACCGCCCGCTGGGCCCGGTGGTCTGCATCAGCCCGTGGAACTTCCCGCTGGCGATCTTCAGCGGCCAAGTCGCCGCCGCATTGGCTGCTGGCAACCCGGTACTGGCCAAGCCTGCCGAGCAAACCCCGTTGGTCGCCGCGCAAGCCGTGCGCATCCTGTTGGAAGCCGGTATTCCGGAAGGCGTGCTGCAATTGCTGCCGGGCCAAGGCGAAACCGTCGGTGCCCGCCTGGTGGGTGATGATCGCGTCAAAGGCGTGATGTTCACTGGCTCCACCGAAGTGGCGCGCCTGCTGCAACGCAACGTCGCCGGTCGTCTGGATGCCCAGGGCCGTCCGATCCCGTTGATCGCTGAAACCGGTGGCCAGAACGCGATGATCGTCGACTCCTCGGCGCTGACCGAACAAGTGGTCATCGACGTGGTGTCCTCGGCCTTCGACAGTGCAGGCCAACGCTGCTCGGCCCTGCGCGTGCTGTGCCTGCAGGAAGATTCGGCAGACCGTGTCATCGAAATGCTCAAGGGCGCCATGGCGGAATGCCGCTTGGGTAACCCGGAGCGCCTGTCCGTCGACATCGGCCCGGTGATCGACGCCGAAGCCAAGGCCGGCATCGAGAAACACATCCAGGCCATGCGCGACAAAGGCCGCAATGTGTACCAGGTAGCGATTGCCGACGGTGAAGAGATCAAGCGTGGCACCTTCGTGATGCCGACCCTGATCGAGTTGGAAAGCTTCGACGAACTGCAACGCGAGATCTTCGGCCCAGTGCTGCACGTGGTGCGCTACAAGCGCAAAGAGATCGACCAGCTCATCGGCCAGATCAACGCTTCCGGCTATGGCCTGACCCTGGGCGTGCACACCCGTATCGACGAGACCATCGCCAAGGTGATCGACAACGTCCATGCCGGTAACGTCTATGTGAACCGCAACATCGTCGGCGCTGTGGTCGGCGTGCAACCGTTCGGCGGCGAAGGCCTGTCGGGCACTGGCCCGAAAGCCGGTGGCCCGCTGTACCTGTACCGCCTGCTGTCGACGCGTCCTACGGATGCCATTGAGCAATCCTTCGTACGCGGCGACGCCTTGGCCGCACCGGACGTGCGCCTGCGTGACGCCATGAGCCAGCCGCTGACCGCCCTGAAAACCTGGGCCGACAGCAATAAGTTCAGCGACCTGAGTGCCCTGTGCAGCCAGTTCGCCGCGCAATCGCAAAGCGGTATCACCCGCCAACTGGCTGGCCCGACCGGCGAACGCAACAGCTACGCCATCCTGCCCCGCGAGCACGTACTGTGCCTGGCGGAAGTGGAAGGCGATCTGCTGACGCAGCTGGCGGCAGTGTTGGCTGTGGGCGGCTCGGCGGTATGGCCCGAATCCGACCTGACCAAGGCCTTGTTCCCACGCCTGCCTAAAGAGATTCAGGCGAAGATCAAGCGCGTGGCCGACTGGACCAAGGACGACGTGGTGTTTGACGCTGTTCTGCATCACGGTGATTCCGATCAATTGCGTGCGGTGTGCCAGCAAGTGGCGCAGCGTGGTGGTGCGATTGTCGGCGTGCATGGCTTGTCGCAGGGCGAGACGGCGATTGCGCTGGAGCGCTTGGTGATCGAGCGGGCATTGAGCGTTAACACCGCTGCGGCGGGCGGTAACGCCAGCCTGATGACCATCGGCTAACCCTGTGGGAGCGGGCTTGCTCGCGAATGCGGAGTGTCAGTCACCTAATGTACTGACTGATCCACCGCTTTCGCGAGCAAGCCCGCTCCCACATTGACCGTGTTCCACCTTCCGACCGCGTTTTGTCCTTCCATCACCCAAATCAATCTTGCTATCCACCCTCCATTCGCGCACTTAGACTCAGGCCAATTCCTCTAAAGGTAAGCCGCCATGTCCGAGACGCTGCTCAGTTCCCGCAATCTGGCTTTCGAGCTGTATGAAGTCCTCGATGCCGAGGGTCTGACCCAGCGCGAGCGGTTTGCCGACCACAATCGTGAAACCTTCGACGCGGCCATCAGCACCGCGCGCACTATCGCCGAGAAGTATTTCGCGCCCCACAACCGCAAGAACGACGAAAACGAACCGCGCTTTGAAGACGGCAAGGCGATCCTGATTCCGGAAGTGAAACCGGCGGTGGATGCTTTTCTGGAAGCCGGCTTTCTCAACGCCGCGCGCAGTTTCGAAGCCGGTGGCATGCAACTGCCGACCCTGCTGTCCCAAGCCTGTTTTGCGCATTTCCAGTCGGCCAACGCCGCATCCACGTCCTACCCGTTCCTGACCATGGGCGCCGCCAACCTGATTGAAAGCTTCGGCACCGAGGATCAGAAACAACGCTTCCTGCAACCGATGATCGACGGCCGTTTCTTCGGCACCATGGCCCTCACCGAACCCCACGCCGGTTCTTCGCTGTCAGATATTCGTACACGCGCAGAGCCTGCGGCTGACGGCAGCTATCGACTCAAAGGCAACAAGATCTTCATTTCCGGCGGCGACCACCCGCTGTCGGAAAACATCGTGCACATGGTGCTGGCCAAACTGCCGGACGCGCCGGCCGGGGTGAAGGGCATTTCGCTGTTTATCGTGCCCAAGTTCCTGGTCAACGACGACGGCAGCCTGGGCGAGCGCAACGATGTGTTGCTGGCGGGGCTGTTCCACAAGATGGGCTGGCGTGGCACCACGTCTACCGCGCTGAACTTCGGCGATAACGGGAATTGCGTCGGCTATCTGGTGGGCAAGCCGCACCAGGGGTTGAGCTGCATGTTCCAGATGATGAACGAGGCGCGGATTGGTGTCGGCATGGGCGCGGTCATGCTCGGTTACGCCGGCTACCTCTACTCCTTGGAGTACGCCCGCGAACGCCCGCAAGGTCGCCTGCCCGACAGTAAAGATCCCACGACCGCACCGGTCTCGATCATTCAGCACGCGGACATCAAGCGCATGCTGCTCACCCAAAAATCCTACGTGGAAGGCGCCTTCGACCTCGGCCTCTACGCTGCGCGGCTGTTCGACGACACCACCACCCTAGGCACCGAAACCGAGCGCAAGCAAGCCCACGAACTGCTCGACCTGCTCACGCCCATCGTCAAATCCTGGCCGTCGGAGTTCTGCCTCAAGGCCAACGAACTGGCGATCCAGATTCTCGGCGGCCATGGCTACACCCGCGAATACCCGGTGGAGCAGTACTACCGCGACAACCGCCTGAACCCGATCCACGAAGGCACCCATGGCATCCAGTCCCTGGATCTGCTCGGGCGCAAACTGGCGCAGAACGGCGGCGCGGGCTTGAAGCAACTCATCCGAATGATCGCCGAAACCGGCGCCCGCGCCCAGGAATACCCAAGCCTTAACGCGCTGAGGGAGCCGCTGGAACAACTGGTCAACCGCCTGCAAAGCGTCACCCTCGGTTTGCTGACGGATCTCGCCCACGGCAAGGTCAACAGCAGCCTGGCGAATTCGGCGCTGTACTTGAAGGTGTTCGGGCATACGGTGATTGGCTGGCGCTGGCTGGAACAGGCGATTCGCGCCGAAGCCGGCTTGGCCAAGGGCAATGCGGCGGATGTGGCCTTCTATAAAGGCAAGCTCCAGGCCGCCCGGTACTTCCTGACCTGGGAAGTGCCGAGCTGCCATCATGAACTGGCAATCTTGGAGGCCCGTGATGACACGTGCCTCGGCATGCAAGATGAGTGGTTCTAAGGCGTTCCGATCGCCTTGGAAATCACATCGACCGTGGCGCTGACTTGCTCTTGGTAACGGTCGAGTTCCTGCTGGTGCGCCTGCTGCATTTCGATCTGCTCGGCGCACAGGTTCAGCGCCGCCAGCACCAGTAGCTTGTCACCAATCAGGGTCGGGTACTTCTTCTTGGTGGTGGCCAGGGACGCCTTGAGCAGGGTCACGGCGTGCATCAGGGTTTTCTCTTCCCCGGCCGGAGCCTTGATCGAGTAATCCTCTCCGAGAATCGAAACGACCTTTATCCCTTCACTCATGCGCCGACAGGCCCTGCGCTCACACGCTCAACCAGCGCCTGGATACGTGCGGCGGTGGCGCCGTGCTTTTCTTCCTGTTCCATCAGGTTCAGTTGCAGGCTGTCGTTCTCGTCCTTGGCGCGGGCCAGTTCCGCCTTGAGGGATTCGTTGGTGCCCAGCAGGTCCTGGTTCTGCTGTACCAGGTCGCTGACCAGTTGTTCCAATTGGCTGAGGGATGCTTCTAACATTTTGATTTCTCGGGCTTTTTCAAAGGGCGGTGACGATAAAGAAAATTCACCTCGGATGCCAGGGTTATCCCCGGCGCGCAGCCCGATTTTTAAGGGCCGGGCCGCACTTTCGAGCCTTAGTGACTGCATTTACCGGATCTGGTTCCTGAATCGGCCAAAACCCTCGTCAGATGCGACAAAACCGCACACGCCCCTTTAGACTTTAGTCGTACGACCGATAGAGAGGGACACCCCGTCTCATGGCCGCACGGATCGCGCTTCTCCCCCAGGATTCCCGCATGTCGCTTCGTAATATGAATATCGCTCCGAGGGCCTTCCTCGGCTTCGCGTTTATTGGCGCGCTGATGTTGTTTCTCGGTGTGTTTGCCCTGAACCAGATGAGCAAGATCCGTGGCGCCACCGAAGACATCACCCTGTCCAGCGTGCCGAGCATTCGTGCCCTCGATGAATTTACCCAGCTGACCCTGCGCCTGCGGGTGCTGTCGTACCGCCTGCTGACCAACCGCGAGCCGGAGGTTCAGCAAAAGACCCTGGAAGCCTTTGAACTGCGTAACCAGCAGATTCGCGCGGCCCAGGGCATCTACGAAAAACTCATTGAAAGCAGCGAAGAGCGCTCGACCTACGACGAATACGTGCGCCTGCTGGGCCAATACCATCAGATTGAAGAGCGCATGAAGAGCCTGTCGCGCGCCAATCAAGTGGAGGAACTGCGCGCCCTGCTCAACACCGAGCTGCTGAGCAACTCCGAGCAGGTCAACGCCGTGCTCACCCGTCTGCTGGACATCAACAACAAGATGGCCCTGGCTACCAATAAAGACGCCGAAGACCAATACAACATGGCCTTCAACATGGTGGTGAGCCTGCTGGTGATCGCCACCCTGCTGACCCTGCTGTTTGCGTGGCTGCTGACCCGCAGCATCACCCTGCCCATTTCCCAGGCACTCGAAGCCGCCGAAGAAGTGGCCGAAGGCAACCTGACGCGGCCGATCAAGGTCGACGGTAACGACGAAGCCGGGCGCCTGCTGGCCGCCATGGCCAAGATGCAGGACAAGCTGCGCGACACCCTGCAACGCATCGCCGGGTCAGCGACCCAGTTGGCGTCGGCTGCCGAGGAACTGAACGCCGTCACGGACGAAAGCGCCCGTGGCCTGACCCAGCAGAACAACGAAATCGAACAAGCCGCCACGGCGGTGAACGAGATGACCAGCGCCGTCGAAGAAGTCGCCCGCAATGCGGTGAGCACCTCCGAAGCTTCGCGCAATGCCACCACCTCCGCCGGCGATGGCCGTGACCTGGTGCAGGAAACGGTCAGCGCCATCGAACGCATGAGCGGCGACGTGCAGGCCACGGCCACGCTGATTGGCGACCTGGCCAACGAGTCGCGCGACATCGGCAAGGTGCTGGATGTGATTCGCGGCCTGGCCGACCAGACCAACCTGCTGGCCCTGAACGCAGCGATTGAAGCGGCGCGTGCCGGTGAAGCCGGTCGCGGTTTTGCGGTAGTGGCCGATGAAGTGCGCGCCCTGGCCCATCGCACGCAGCAATCGACCAGCGAGATTGAGCGGATGATCGGCAGTATCCAGGCCGGCACCGAGCACGCGGTGGATTCGATGCGCAACAGCACCGAACGCGCCGAATCGACGCTGAACATCGCCAAAGGAGCGGGGATGTCGCTGGATACCATCAATACCGCTATCGTCGAAATCAACGAACGCAACCTGGTGATCGCCAGCGCAGCGGAAGAGCAGGCCCAAGTGGCGCGGGAAGTGGATCGCAACCTGGTGAATATCCGCGATCTGTCGGTGCAATCAGCGACCGGCGCCAGCCAGACCAGTGCGGCGAGCAGTGAGCTGTCGCGCCTGGCGGTGGATTTGAACGGGATGGTCGGCCGCTTCCGCCTGTAACTGACCCCGACCGACTGTAGTGAGCGGGCTTGCCCCGCGCTGGGCTGCGAAGCAGCCCCAAAACCAGTCACCGCATACTGTCTGTAACCATGAGGTGTACCTGTTGGGGCTGCTCCGCAGCCCAGCGCAGGGCAAGCCTGCTCACTACAAGGGCCCTGCCCACCACAGCAAGCCAGCTTCCACATTAACCCTGCACGAATCAGAAAAAGCTTTTTGACAGCGCAGCAATTCAACAGGTTAGAATCGCTGGCACGCAGACTGCATGGTCAGTTTGCGCCCCGTCTTGTTTGCTCATGGAGTACTGCCTTTGAATGCGACGACCATCAACAGCCTGTTCTTGATCGGCGCGTTGCTGGTGAGTGCGAGCATTCTGGTGAGTTCTCTTTCGTCCCGCCTGGGTATCCCGATCCTGGTGATCATCCTGGCCGTGGGCATGGTCGCCGGCGTCGATGGCGGCGGCATCATCTTTGATAACTACCCAACCGCCTACCTGGTGGGCAACCTCGCCCTGGCCGTGATCCTGCTCGATGGCGGTTTGCGCACACGGGTGGCGAGTTTCCGCGTGGCACTCTGGCCGGCGTTGTCGCTGGCCACGGTGGGGGTGTTGATTACCACCGGCCTCACCGGCATGGCTGCGGCCTGGCTGTTTGACCTCAATATCATCCAAGGCCTGTTGATCGGTGCAATTGTCGGCTCCACGGACGCCGCGGCGGTGTTCTCGCTGCTCGGCGGCAAGGGCCTCAACGAACGGGTCACTGCCAGCCTGGAAATCGAATCCGGCAGCAACGACCCCATGGCGGTGTTCCTCACCGTCACCTTGATCGACATGCTGGCCAGCGGCCAGACCGGCCTGCACTGGAGCCTGCTGACTCACTTGGTGCGTGAGTTCGGCATCGGCGGCGTGGTCGGCCTGGGTGGCGGCTGGCTGATGCTGCAAATGGTCAACCGCATCAACCTGGCCACCGGCCTGTACCCGATCCTGGTGATCGCCGGCGGCCTGTTCGTATTCGCCGTAACCAACGCCCTGCACGGCAGCGGCTTCCTCGCCGTGTACCTGTGCGGCCTGGTGATCGGCAACCGCCCGGTGCGCAGCCGTCATGGCATTTTGCACATGCTCGACGGCATGGCCTGGCTGGCGCAGATCGGCATGTTCCTGGTGCTGGGCCTGCTGGTCACGCCCCATGATCTGCTGCCCATCGCCCTGCCAGCCCTGGGCCTGGCGCTGTGGATGATCCTGTTTGCACGGCCATTGTCGGTGATGGTCGGCCTGCTGCCGTTCAAGGCGTTCCACGGTCGTGAGAAAGCCTTTATCGCCTGGGTCGGCCTACGCGGCGCGGTGCCGATCATTCTGGCGGTGTTCCCGCTGATGGCCGGCCTGCCCCATGCGCAGCTGTACTTCAACCTGGCGTTCTTTATCGTGTTGGTGTCGCTGCTGGTGCAGGGCACGAGCCTGCCGTGGGTGGCCAAGCTGCTCAAGGTCACCGTACCGCCGGACCCGGCGCCGATTTCCCGTGCCGCGCTGGAAGTGCACGTCACCAGCGAGTGGGAGCTGTTCGTCTATCGCCTGGGCGCGGAAAAATGGTGCATCGGCGCTGCCCTGCGTGAGCTGAAAATGCCCGAAGGCACGCGGATCGCCGCGCTGTTCCGTGGCCAGCAGCTGCTCCATCCGTCGGGTAGTACCGTGCTGGAAGTCGACGATTTGCTCTGCGTGATCGGCCATGAACACAACCTGCCGGCCCTGGGCAAACTGTTCAGCCAGGCCCCGCAACGCGGTCTGGACCTGCGTTTCTTCGGCGACTTCGTGCTGGAAGGCGACGCCCAGCTGGGCGCGGTTTCCGCGCTGTACGGCCTGAAGCTGGAGGGCATCGACCCGGACATGCCGCTGAGCAGTTTCATCACCCAGAAAGTCGGCGGCGCGCCCATCGTCGGCGACCAGGTGGAGTGGAACAACACCATCTGGACCGTCGCGGTCATGGACGGGAACAAGATCGGCAAAGTGGGCGTCAGATTCCCCGAAGGAAGTCGCCCGGGCCCCGGACTCTTCCTCTAAACTGCGGGGCGACGACGCCCCGATTCTTCACCTTGCAAGACCGGTCTCTATGCCTACCCTGCGCACGTTCCTCGCCACCGCCCTGCTGGGCTTGACCCTTTGTGTCGGCACCGTTCACGCGGCCGACCCGCCCAGCGCCGACGCCATCCAGCAAACCCTGGACAAGCTGCCCGACCGCAAGCTGCCCGACGCAGACATGAAGGCCCTGCAGACCATCCTGCAGCAGACCCTGACCTACCTGGGCAACCAGCAGGATTACGAGCAGCGCCTGGTCGACCTCAAGCGCCAACTGGAAGACGCGCCGCGCCAGACCGCCGACAACCAGCGCGAGCTGACCCGGCTCAAGGCCACCAAAATCATCCCGGTCGCCCAGCGCTACGCCACCCTGCCGGTGCCGCAACTGGAGCAACTGCTGGTGCAGCGCACCACCCAACAAGGCGACCTGCAAAAAGAACTGGCCGACGCCAACAGCCTGTCCATCGCCGCCCAGACCCGCCCCGAACGCGCCCAGACCGAAATCAGCAGCAGCCAGACGCGCATCCTGCAGATCAATTCGATCCTCAAGGCCGGCAAAGACAACGGCAAGGCTCTCAGCGGCGACCAGCGCAACCAACTCAATGCCGAGCTCGCCGCCCTCAACGCACTGATCCCGCTGCGCCGCCAGGAACTGGCCGGCAACAGCCAACTGCAAGACCTGGGCAACAGCCAGCACGACCTGGTAATGGAAAAAACCGCGCGCCTGGAACAAGAGATCCAGGACCTGCAAACCCTGATCAACCAGAAACGCCTGGCCCAATCCCAACAAACGGTGACCCAGCAGTCCATCGAAGCGCAAAAAGCCGGCGGCAGCAGCCTGCTCGCCACCGAGAGCGCGGCCAACCTGAAGCTGTCCGACTACCTGCTCAAAAGCACCGACCGCCTCAATGACCTGACCCAGAAGAACCTGAAAACCAAGCAACAACTCGACACGGTGACCCAGAGCGACTCGGCCCTGGACGAGCAGATCAACGTGCTCAAGGGCAGCCTGTTGCTGTCCAAGATTCTCTATAAACAGAAACAAGCCTTGCCACGCCTGACCGTGGACCGCGACTTGGCGGACGACATTGCCAACATTCGCCTGTACCAGTTCGAGGTGAACCAGCAGCGCGAACTGATCAGTTCGCCCAGCGCCTATGTGGATAACTTGCTGGCGAACCAAGCGCCGGAAGACGTCACCCCGCAACTGCGCCGCACCCTGCTGGAATTGGCGATCACCCGCAGCGACCTGCTGGAGCGCCTGAGCCGTGAGTTGAGCGCGCTGCTCAATGAATCCATCACCCTGCAACTGAACCAGAAACAACTGCTCAGCACCGCCACCACCCTGCGCGCGACGCTGGATGAGCAGATGTTCTGGATCCCCAGCAACAAGCCGCTGGACACCGAATGGCTGGAAACCGTGCCGGCGCACCTGAGCAAGCAAGTCGCCACCCTGCCCTGGGCCTCCAGCGTCAGCGAGCTGTATGACGGCCTGACCCAGCGCCCGCTGCTGTTCCTGCCGCTGCTGCTGTTGATTGGCGCGCTGCTATGGCGCCGTAAAAACCTGTACCAGCGCCTGAACAAGGTGCATCTGGATATTGGCCACTTCAAGCGCGACAGCCAGTGGCACACGCCCCAGGCCATCCTGATCAATATCCTGCTGGCGATGCCGGTGTCCCTCGGCCTGGCGCTGTGCGGCTACGCGCTGCAGATCGACGCCCGTGGGCAGAACGCCAACCTTGGTTCGGCCCTGCTGCAGATCGCCCAGGCCTGGCTGGTGTTCTATACCGCTTATCGCATCCTGGCGCCGGGTGGCGTGGCCGAGTTGCACTTCCGCTGGGAAAAACCCCAGGTCGAATTCCTGCAAGGCTGGGTGCGCAAACTCGGGCTGGTGGTATTAGCCCTGGTGGCCGTGGTGGCCATTGCCGAGCACCAACCGGCAGCGCTGGCCGACGACGTGCTGGGCATCGGCGTGGTACTCACCTGCTACGCACTGATGGCCTGGCTGCTCGGCCGCCTGTTGCTCAACAGCCCGACCCATGAAAAAGCCTCGCTGTTCCGCAAGGCCGTGGGCCTGTTGTTTACCGCGCTGCCGGTCGCGTTGTTTATCGCCGTGTGCTTTGGCTACTACTACACCGCGCTCAAGCTCAGTGACCGACTGATCAACACCCTGTACCTGCTGATGTTCTGGCTGGTGATCGAAGCCACCTTCGTTCGCGGCCTGGGCGTTGCCGCCCGGCGCCTGGCCTATGCGCGTGCCCTGGCCAAACGCCAGGCCGCCAAGGAAGCCGGCGACGGTGAAGCGGTGATCGAAGAACCGACCCTGGACATCGAACAGGTCAACGAACAGTCCATGCGCCTGATCCGCCTGGCCTTGCTCGGCGGCTTTATCGCGGCGCTGTACTGGGTGTGGTCGGACCTGATCTCGGTGTTTTCGTACCTGGATAACGTCACGTTGTACGAATACACCAGCGGCACCGGCGCCAATATCAGCATGGTGCCGATCAGCATCGGTGACCTGCTCGGCGCGCTGATCATCATCGGCATCACTTTCGCCCTGGCGCGCAACCTGCCCGGTCTGCTCGAAGTGCTGGTGCTGTCCAAGCTGGACCTGGCCCAAGGCAGCGCCTATGCGACCACCACGCTGCTGTCGTATGTGATTGCCGGCGTCGGCTTCGTCTCCACCTTGTCCACCCTCGGCGTGAGCTGGGACAAGTTGCAATGGCTGGTGGCGGCGCTGTCGGTGGGCTTGGGCTTTGGTATGCAGGAGATCTTCGCCAACTTTATCTCCGGCATCATGATCCTGTTCGAACGCCCGGTGCGCATCGGCGACACCATCACCATCGGCAACCTGTCGGGTACGGTGAGCAAGATCCGCATCCGCGCCACCACGATCACCGACTTCGATCGCAAGGACATCATTGTCCCGAACAAAACCTTCATCACCGGGCAACTGATCAACTGGTCGCTGACCGACACCATCACCCGCGTCACCCTCAAACTGGGCGTGGACTACGGCTCAGACCTGGACTTGGTGAAGGAATTGTTACTCAAGGCCGCCAGGGAAAACCCGCGGGTCCTGAAAGAACCAGAACCGCACGTGTACTTCCTCAATTTCGGTGAAAGCACCCTCGACCACGAACTGCGCATGCACGTGCGCGACCTGGGTGACCGCAACCCGGTGCTGGACGAGGTCAACCGCTACATCAACCGCGAATTCAAGAAGCAGCACATCAACATCTCGTTTCGGCAGATGGAGGTGTACCTGAAGAACATGCACGGCCAGGAATACAAACTGGTGCCGGTCGAAGATGACCGCAAGACCCTCGTCGGACCTGCGACAGAGCAAGATGCCCCCGAGCCGCCACCCGGCAAAGTCGACGACGCGCCTGAACCGCCGCCGAGCAAACTCGACTAACCGCGCTATCCCCAGCAGAATGCTCGGACATTCTGCTGGAGATGGCCGGTGAAAGCCCTCGACGAACTGACCTTCGACAACCGCTTCGCACGCCTGGGCGACGCGTTCTCGACCCACGTGTTGCCTGAGCCCCTCGACGCGCCGCGCCTGGTTGTAGCGAGTGAGGCCGCGATGGCCCTGCTCGATCTTGACCCCGCTGTTGCCCAAACGCCGGTATTTGCCGAATTGTTTGGCGGGCACAAATTGTGGGCCGAAGCGGAGCCCCGGGCGATGGTCTATTCCGGGCATCAGTTCGGCGGCTACACCCCGCAACTGGGCGACGGCCGTGGCTTGTTGCTCGGCGAGGTGTACAACGAAGCGGGCGAGCACTGGGACCTGCACCTCAAGGGCGCCGGCATGACGCCCTACTCACGCATGGGCGATGGACGCGCCGTGTTGCGCTCCTCAATCCGCGAGTTCCTGGCCTCCGAAGCGCTGCACGCGCTGGGCATCCCCAGCAGCCGCGCGCTGTGCGTGATCGGCTCCGACACACCCGTGTGGCGCGAGAAGCAGGAACGCGGCGCGATGGTATTGCGCATGGCACACAGCCATATCCGCTTCGGGCATTTCGAATACTTCTACTACACCAAAAAGCCCGAACAGCAGGCACTGTTGGCCGAACACGTGTTGAACCTGCACTACCCCGAGTGCCGCGAACAGCCCGAGCCGTACCTGGCGATGTTCCGCGAAATCGTCGAGCGCAATGCCGAGCTGATCGCCAAGTGGCAGGCTTATGGCTTCTGCCACGGCGTGATGAACACCGACAACATGTCGATCCTGGGCATCACCTTCGACTTCGGGCCGTTTGCGTTTCTGGATGACTTTGACGCGCACTTCATCTGCAACCACTCGGACCATGAAGGGCGCTATTCCTTCAGCAATCAGGTGCCAATCGGACAGTGGAACTTGAGTGCATTGGCGCAAGCACTGACGCCGTTTATCAGCGTCGACGCCTTGAAAGAAGCGCTTGGGCTGTACCTGCCGCTGTATCAAGCGAACTACCTGGACCTGATGCGCCGCCGCCTGGGACTCACCACCGCCGAAGACGATGACCAGCAGCTGGTCGAGCGTTTATTGAAGCTGATGCAAAACAGCGGCGTGGATTACACCCTGTTTTTCCGCCGCCTGGGGGATGAGTCGGCGGCGTTGGCCGTGGCGCGGTTGCGCGATGACTTTGTCGACCTGGCCGGGTTTGATGCCTGGGCCGAACAGTACAAGGCGCGTGTTGCACGGGATGGGGACTACAGCGAGGAACAGCGCCGTGCGCGGATGCACGCGGTGAACCCGCTGTACATCTTGCGCAACTATCTTGCGCAAAACGCCATCGCAGCCGCTGAATCCGGGGATTACAGCGAGGTGCGGCGGCTGCATGCGGTGCTTTCAAAGCCGTTTGAGGAGCAAGCGGGGATGGAGCAATACGCACAGCGTCCGCCGGATTGGGGGAAGCATTTGGAGATTAGTTGTTCGTCGTAGGAGGCCTATCCAGAAGATCGCCCACCGCCTTGATCGTGATCAGATGAACATATCCACAGGGACCTTGAAGAACTCCGCCAGCCAACGAATCTGCCGAACGTTCAGCTGGCGTTTTCCACTCAGGATTTCTGAAACAACCGACTGAGCGCCGACCCCAGGCAGGTCACTTTGCGTCAAGCCATGCTCCTGCATCATTGAGCGCAATACATCGACACCGCTCGCCTCAGGTATTGGCCAATGCTCTAAGTCGTAGGCCTCAACCCAGTCACCGATGATATCGACCAGCCCCATCAGCGGATGGGTTTCATCGTCCCCCACGATATCCAGCAATTCATCGAGTGCCTCTACCAACACATCGTAATCAGCCTCGGTTTTCGGCTTACGCAACAAGGGTGATACGAACTGCCAATGCTCGGCGACTTGCTCGATCAATACACTCATTTTTCCCATGACTCCTTCCATTTACCCTTGTCGTATTCACGATGGTCCAAAACATGCCGGATATAGAGGCGCTGCATTCGATAGCGCACGATGGCAACAAGGCGGAGCTTGTTACCTCCAATATTGAACACATGCAGTGCCCCAACTTTATCCACAGCAGGGAAAACGGCTCTCAACGTCGCAAAATCTTCAGGGCTGATGACTTTGACCTTTCGATGCCACTCATCCAGAGCACTGGCTGAGTGAGGCCATTTTTCCTTGGCATTTCGTATTTGCTTCGCACTGATCACTCGCATGCAACATCCCTATCGCATCTTGCTATGAAGGTTATACCCGAACACTGACTATCGCAATTTGCTATAGAGCCGATCGGACCGGTGGCGCTTTGTCGAGCACGCTTTCACAGCCTAGATAGGCGCGCGCAATCGACGCGCAAAAATCTGTGAGCATATGCAACTCCGCTTCAGAACTTGATAACACCTGCGCCCGACTCCACATTGAGCTTCACTGACTGCTTTCGTTGGAGCTCCACCATGTCCGAACCTCTCGTCATCCCCTGCCCCCACTGCAACGGGCTCAACCGCATCCCCGGTGAACGCCTGGGCGATGCGCCCAAATGCGGGCGCTGCAAGCAGCCGGTTTTACTGAACAAGCCGTTTGAGCTGAAGCAAGGCGACTACGCCAGCCAGGTCAAAGGCGATCTGCCGTTGCTGGTGGATGTATGGGCCGACTGGTGTGGCCCGTGTAAATCGTTTGCGCCGGTGTTCGAGCAGGCGGCCGGGCAGTTGGCGGGTAAGTGCCGGCTGGCCAAGCTGGACAGCGAGGCCAATCAGCAGTTGTCGGTGCAGTTGGGGATTCGCTCGATTCCCAGTTTGATTCTGTTCAAGAACGGCCGCGAAGTGGCGCGCCAGAGTGGGGCGTTTCCGTTGCCGCAGTTGATGGCCTGGCTACGCAGCCAGGGCGTGTAAATCGCCTCTAAGAACAACACCAACCTAATGTGGGAGCGGGCTTGCTCGCGAATGCGTGTGTCAGTCAATGCATAGGCTGAATGACACACTGCATTCGCGAGCAAGCCCGCTCCCACATTTTTTGACCGCGTTTTAGCCTCAGGCCTGCGGGACTTCACGGTCCATCATCTGGCCGACCAGCAGTACACCCAGTTCGCTCAATTGGTGGATCGCCAGTGCCACGTCGCGGTGTTCGCCGGTGAGGTCGTTGGACAAGTTGAGCAACAGGGTGCGGACGGAGGAGAAGGTTTCGTAGCTGTTGAGGACGAGGGTTTCGGTGGGGAGGTTGGGTGCCACATTGAAAAGATTAATAGACATGCATTTGTTCTCTGATAGGGCTGCCACCTTTTCGCTACTAAACGAAGGGCGGCAGCTGTACGCAGGTTAGTAGACCGGAGAACAAAGCAAAGACCGGCGCACCCGAAAGTGCCCTGCGCACAGCCACCATAAGATAGGCGATAAAACGCCATGCTTTTAGGGCGGTGTAAATGCTTTGGTCGGTTGGGCTACTAAACCCGATCACTGAACATTCAGTGACCGAAGAACCTTAAGAGACATCCCTCCAGACGCACAAGCCAGCGGATTCTGGAGTACCTGTAGGCAACGTTACAAGGCTTAACCCCTATAGCCAGACCCTTCCTACACCCCCTGTAAGAAGGATCGACATCAATCACGCGTTTTCCAGCAGGTTATGCAACTCCACAAACTGCTGCGTCAGCTTATGCCGTGGGTCCAGGTGGATCAGCGGCTTGCTCTCCTGGTGCGACTCACGCATGCGCACGGAGCTGGCCAGGTACACCGGCAATACCGGCAAGCCTTCTGCAATCAACTCATCAAGCATTTGCTGTGGCAAGGTCGCCCGGGCCTGGAACTGGTTGACCACGATGCCTTCCACTTCGAGGCCTTCGTTGTGGTCTTCCTTCAGCTCTTCGATTTCCGCCAGCAGGCCGTAGAGGGCTTGGCGCGAGAAGCTGTCGCAATCGAAAGGGATCAGCACGCGATCAGCGGCAATCAGCGCCGAAACCGCATAAAAATTCAGGGCTGGCGGTGTATCCAGGTAGATCCGGTCGTAATCCTCGCTCAGATCATCCAGCAGCTTTCGCAGCTTGTTGATCTTGTGCTTGGCCTCAAGCTTGGGCTGCAGGTCGGCCAATTCCGAGGTTGCGGTGATGACGTGCAGGTTGTCGAACGGGGTTTCGTAGATATCTACCTTGTTCTTCTTGGAAAACGGCCCGGAAGACAGGGTTTGCTTGAAAAAATCCGCGATACCCATGGGGATATCGTCGCCGGTCAGCCCCGTGAGGTACTGGGTTGAGTTGGCTTGTGCATCGAGGTCCACCAACAGGGTTCGATAACCTTCGCTGGCGCTGACTGCCGCCAGGTTGCAGGCAATGCTGGACTTGCCAACCCCGCCTTTCTGATTGAACACCACACGCCGCATGGAAAAACCTCCGTGTATCAATGAATGTCCGAGTGTAGAGGGCAAAAGCGCCTGTTAGCTACCTCGTTCATCCATGCACTGCTGCATCACGGGCGATGGGCGACTTGTCTGTCATACGCAACCGACAGATTAAAAAGAACGGTCCGACAATCCAATCAGGCCCCTGGTAAAGGACAATCTGTAAATCCTTTCCACTATTTTGTAATCAACCGTGCACAAATCTTTACCAAAGTTTGCTAGAACCCCACGGCACCGGGATAATGCGCGCCATTCGACTATTGCTCCCTGTCCCGGTATTCGGGGCCAAAAGTCGCACATGGAAGCCCGCAGGGGCGGGATAACTTCTCAGTGATCAACTTCAACATCGCCCAATGGCGCGCCTGGGCCCCAGGGCTCGATAGCGTGGACGACTGGCGCGCCTGGTGCCAGGCCCCGGTGTTGCTGCCCGCCAGCGATGCCAGCCCTGATGTGTCGTTCCTGCCGGCCATGCAGCGCCGCCGCCTGAGCCGCCTGGCGCGCATGGCGTTCAGCGTGGGCTGGCCACTGGCCGAGGGTTTGCAGGACCTGCCGCTGGTGTTTGTCTCCCGGCATGGCGAGACCCCGCGCACCCTCGACATCCTCAGTGACCTGGCCAACGACCAGCCGCTGTCGCCGACCCAGTTCAGCCTGTCGGTGCACAACGCGGTGATTGGCCTGTGGTCGATCCTGCGCAATGAAACCAGCGAAATGACCGCCCTCGCCGCCGCGGGCGATGGTCTGGAACACGGCATGCTCGAAGCCGCCGCCCTGCTCAACGAAGGTGCCCCGGCCGTATTGCTGGTGATCACCGAAGAACAGCCGCCCGAGGCGTATGCCAGCTGGATTGTCGACGTGCCCTTCCCCTACGCCCTTGGCCTGCTGCTAACGCCGGGCGACGAGTGGCAGCTGGAACTGAACAGCGGCACTGTCCAACCCACTCAAACCCAGTGGCCCCACGCCCTGAACCTGCTGCGCACCCTGCTCACCGAACAGGTCGCCTGCCAACATGCCTGGAAGAACCGTGTATGGAATTGGCAACGCAAGCCCTGAACGAAAAACCACGGGACGCCTACTACTGGCGCCTGTTCGCTACCGCCGCCAGCTTCGCGCTGTTCGGCTTCGGCGGCCTGTGCCTGCGTTTGCTGGTGTTTCCGTTGCTCAGTTGCCTGCCAGGGGACGCTGCCAAACACCGCAACCGCGCCCGCCACACGATCAGTTGGCTGTTCTGGTTCTTCATTCGCCTGATGCAGCGCGCCGGCGTGCTCACCTACAGCGTCGAAGGCGCGGAAAACCTCGGCCGCCCAGGCCAGATGATCATCGCCAACCACCCGTCGTTGATCGACGTGGTGTTCCTGATCGGCCTGGTGCGCCAGGCCAATTGCGTGGTCAAGCAAAGCCTGTGGCAGAACCCCTTCACCCGTGGGCCGGTGCGCGACGCGGGCTATATCAGCAACGACGGCAGCGCCGAAATGCTTGATGCGGCGGCGGATGCCCTGCGCGGCGGCCAGACCCTGATCATCTTTCCCGAAGGCACCCGCACCACACCCGGCGCGGCGCCTGCCTTTCATCGCGGCGGCGCCGCCATTGCACTGCGCGGTGCGACAATCATCACCCCCGTGGTGATCAAGGTCAGCCCCACTACGCTGACCAAGGCCGAACCCTGGTATCGCATCCCAAAATGCCGCGTGCACTTCAGTTTGCGGGTGGGTGCCGATATAGAACCACAGGCGTTCGCATCAAAGGGGCCCGCGCCCCAGGCCTCACGCAAGCTCAACGATTACCTGCACCACTATTTTACTAAGGAGCTCGCCGAAGATGAGCGACCAACACCGCCTTGAGCACGACATAAAGACGCTGATCATCGAGGCCCTGGGCCTGGAAGACATCAGCGTCGACGACATCGGCAGCGAGCAGACCCTGTTCGGCGAAGGCCTCGGCCTGGATTCGGTAGACGCCCTGGAATTGGGCCTGGCGATCCAGAAAAAGTACGGCATCAAGATCGATGCCGACGCCAAGGACACCCGCAATCACTTCACCAACGTGGCCAGCCTTGCGGCGTTCGTCACGGCCAGACAGGCAGCTTGAGACCGGACCATGCAAACTCGTGACGATATTTTCAACACCTTGCGCGATGCCTTGGTGGAACTGTTTGAACTGCCGCCGGAACGCGTCACCCTTGACGCCAACCTGTACCAGGACCTGGAAATCGACAGCATCGACGCCGTCGACTTGATCGACCACATCAAGCGCCAGACCGGCAAAAAGATCGCCGCCGAAGAATTCAAGGCCGTGCGCACCGTCAACGACGTGGTTGAGGCGGTGTACCGTCTGGTCCAGCCTGCCGCATGAGCCGGCTGATCGGCCTTGGCCTGTTGTTGGCGGGGCTGCTGTACCCCTTTGCGGTGTATTACGGCACCGAACACTTCGCACCGTGGCAATTCGGCCTGCTGCTCGGCAGTTTGTGGCTGCTGCGCGCGCTGACCGGTGCGCGACGCCCCGGCAGCCGCTGGATGGCAGTGGCGGTGATCGTGTTCTGCCTGCTGCTGGCCTGGTTCGACAACCCGCACTTGCTGCGCTGGTACCCGAGCCTGGTCAGCGGGTTCATGCTGGCGTTGTTCGGCTTGAGCCTCAAATACGGCCCGCCGATGGTCGAGCGCCTGGCGCGCATGACCGACCCGGTGCTGCCCCCGCATGCCATTGTGTATACCCGCCAGGTCACCGTGGTGTGGAGCGTGTTTTTTCTGTGTAATGGCCTGCTCGCCGCCGCCCTCACCCTGTGGGCGCCGCTGAGCTGGTGGACGTTGTACAACGGCCTGATCGCCTACGGGCTGATGGGGCTGTTGTTTGCCGTGGAATGGCTGGTACGACAAAGGGTTCGAGGCCGCGTATGAATGGGTTGAAACTTGAGCACTTGCTGCTTGAGCCGCTGGAACAGCGTCCGGTCACCACCGAACCTGCAATGAATCATGCCCAGCTGTGGGAACAGTCCCTGAGCCTGGCCGCCGGCCTGCAAGCGCGTGGGATCCAGCGCATGGCCGTGTACCTGGAAGACGCCGGTCTGCTGGCGATTGCCCTGCTGGGCGCCTGGCGCGCCGGGGTCAGCGTATTGCTGCCCGCCGACCTGCAACCTCAGACCCGCCAACGCTGGGACGAGGCCGTCGATGCCTGGCTGACCGAAGCGGCAGACCTGGACGCGCTGTACCAGGCGCCACTGACCGCTGCCGCACTTGATCTGGACGCTTGCCACCTGAGCCTTTGCACCTCCGGTTCCAGCGGCGAGCCCAAGCGCATCGACAAGACCCTGCGCCAACTGGCCAACGAGGTCGAAGCCCTGGAAACCCTGTGGGGACCGGACCTCAAGGACGCCTGCATCATCGGCAGCGTCGCCACCCAGCATATCTACGGCTTGCTGTTCCGCGTGCTGTGGCCGCTGTGCGCTGGCCGTACCTTCGTGCGCAAGCAACTGGCCTTCCCTGAAGACTTGCAGCGCGCCAGCCGCGAGCAGGCCCGGTTCGCCTGGGTCGCCAGCCCGGCGTTGCTCAAGCGCATGGGCGACAACCTCGACTGGCCGGCGCTGAGCCAGGTGTCACGGGTGTTTTCCTCTGGCGGCGCATTGCCGGTGGAAGCCGCTGGCAGCCTGTACGACCGTTTGCAACAGTGGCCCACAGAAATCCTCGGCAGCTCGGAAACCGGCGGTATCGCCTGGCGCCAGGGTGCGCAGCCGTGGCAGCCGTTTGCCGACGTGCACCTGAGCCAGGACGCCGACGGCGCCCTGCGCATCGCTTCACCGTATCTGCCTGAAGGGCACGTCGAACAAACCGCCGACGCTGCGCGCATCCATGCCGATGGCCGTTTCGAGTTGCTCGGGCGCCTGGATCGCATCGTCAAGCTGGAAGAAAAACGCATCTCCCTGCCCATGCTCGAACACGCATTGATGACCCACCCGTGGGTCGCGGAAACGCGCCTGGGTGTGGTGCAGGAAAACCGCGCGTCCCTTGGCGCCCTGGTGGTGTTGAGTGCCGAAGGCCTGCACGCCTTGCGCAATCAGGGGCGGCGCACGCTCACCCAAACCCTGCGCCAACACTTGAGCCAACATTGCGAAGCCCTGGCGCTGCCGCGGCGCTGGCGTTTGCTGAGACAGTTGCCGCTGAACAGCCAAGGCAAACTGCCCCAGGCGCAGGTCGAGGCGCTGTTGTTGGCACCACGACCGAAAGCCCCGGAAGTACTGGAGCAGGTCGAAGCCGATGGCGAATGGACCTTGCAACTGAGCGTCCCGCCAGACCTGGCCTATTTCAGCGGGCACTTTCCGGTCACCCCAGTATTGCCGGGCGTGGTGCAGGTGGAATGGGCGTTCAACCTGGGCCAGCAACTGCTCGATTTACCGGCAACGTTTGCCGGGATGGAAGTGCTCAAGTTCCAGCAATTGGTCCGCCCCGGCGATGCAATAGAGCTGCATCTGCGCTTCGACCGGGAGCGCGGCAAGTTGTACTTCGCCTACCGCAACGGCGTCGCGGCCTGCTCCAGCGGCCGGATTTTGCTGGAGGCCGCGCATGCATAACCCCTGCGCCCTGATCCCGGTCTACAACCACGAAGCCGCCGTACCCGCCGTGGTCCGGAGTCTGTTGAACAGTGGCCTGCCCTGCCTGCTGGTGGACGATGGCAGCAGCCCGGCCTGCGCCGCCGTGCTGGCGCAATTGGCCACCTTGGAAAACGTCACGCTGCTGACCCTGCCCACCAACCAGGGCAAGGGCGGTGCCGTGATGGCCGGTTTCCGCGAGGCCGCACGCCTGGGCTTCAGCCACGCCCTGCAAGTCGACGCCGACGGCCAGCACGATCTGCGCGAGGTCGAGACCTTCCTCGACACCTCGCGCCGACATCCCGACGCCATTATCTGCGGCTACCCCGAATACGACGACAGCGTGCCCAAAGGCCGCCTGTACGCGCGCTACCTGACCCACGTGTGGGTATGGATCAACACCTTGTCGCTGCAAATCCGCGACTCGATGTGCGGCTTTCGCGTGTACCCGCTGGCGCCGGTGCTGGCACTGATGGACTCGGCCTACATCGGCACACGCATGGATTTCGACTCCGACATCCTGGTGCGCCTGGCCTGGCGCAACCAGCCGATGCGCTGGCTGCCGACCCAGGTGCACTACCCGGCCGACGGCCTGTCACACTTCCGGTTGTTCCGCGACAACGTACGCATCTCGGCCATGCACACCCGGTTGTTCTTCGGCATGTTGGTGCGCGCGCCGATGATCCTGTGGCGGCGGTGGCAGGCATGAGCGACAGCGGCAAACACTGGGCCGACCGCGAGGAACGCGGCAGCTATTGGCTGATGAAACTCACCGCCTTCGCCGCCAAGGTCCTTGGCCGCCGTCTGCTGAGCCCGGTGCTGTACGGCATTGTGTTGTACTTCTTCCTGTTTGGCCGCACCGCGCGCAGCAGCGCCTGGCAATACCAGCAGCGCCTGGCCGACTGGAGCGGGCGCGACGAGCTGCGCCCCAGCCACTGGAAAGTCTTCGGCCAGTTCATGGCGTTTGCCGACTCGCTGCTCGACAAACTCGACGTGTGGAACGGCAAGCTGCGCCTGGAGCAGATCGAGATCAACGACCCGGCGCAATTGCGCGGGCAACTACGCGGCGAGCGCGGGCAGATGCTGGTGGGCGCGCACCTGGGCAACCTGGAAGTGTGCCGCGCCCTCGCCGAGATTGGCGAGCAAGTCACCATGAACGTACTGGTGCACACCAAGCACGCCGAGCAATTCAACCGCCTGCTGGGCGAAGCCGGGGCAACCCACTTGCGCCTGATCCAGGTCAGCGAGTTGGACCCGGCCACCATGCTGCTGCTCAGCCAGCGCCTGGACGACGGCGAATGGCTGGCAATCGCCGGCGACCGCGTGCCGCTGCACGGCGGGCGCACGGTGCGCGTGGACTTCCTCGGCCACGACGCCGCCTTCCCCCAAGGCCCATGGCTGCTGGCCGGCCTGCTCAAATGCCCGGTGAACCTGCTGATGTGCCTCAAGCACAACGGCCGCTACCGCCTGAGCATTGAGCCGTTCGCTGAATTGATCGAATGGAAACGCAACACCCGCGAGCAGGTCATAGCCCTGTGGACCGCGCGCTACGCCGCACGCCTGGGCCAGTTCTGCCTGGAAGCGCCCCAACAATGGTTCAACTTTTACCCTTTCTGGAAGACCGATGACGACGCATCTTGAGCCGGTAACCTTTGGCGAACGCGCTTTGCGCATCGAAGACGTGCTGGCCCTGGCCAACCGTCAGGCGCCGACCCAATTGCAGGGCGACGCCGCGTATCGCCAGCGCATCGCCAAGGGCGCGCAGTTCCTCGATTCGCTGCTGGACAAGGAAGGCGTGATCTACGGCGTGACCACCGGCTACGGCGACTCCTGCGTAGTGGCCGTGCCGTTGCAGCACGTCGAAGCATTGCCGCGTCATCTGTACACCTTCCACGGTTGTGGCTTGGGCAAGTTGCTCGACGCCCAGGCCACCCGCGCGGTGCTGGCGGCGCGATTGCAGTCGCTGTGCCACGGCGTGTCCGGCGTGCGCGTGGAGTTGCTGGAGCGTCTGCAGGCGTTCCTCGAACACGACGTGCTGCCGCTGATCCCGGAAGAAGGCTCGGTGGGCGCCAGCGGTGATCTGACCCCGCTGTCCTACGTGGCCGCGACCCTGTCCGGCGAACGCGAAGTGATGTTCCGTGGCGAACGTCGCCAGGCGGCCGACGTGCACCGCGAGCTGGGCTGGGAACCGCTGGTGCTGCGCCCCAAGGAAGCCCTGGCCTTGATGAACGGCACCGCCGTGATGACCGGCCTGGCCTGCCTGGCCTTCGCCCGCGCCGACTACCTGCTGCAACTGGCCACGCGCATCACCGCGCTGAACGTGGTGGCGCTGCAAGGCAACCCGGAACACTTCGACGAACGCCTGTTCGCCGCCAAGCCGCACCCGGGGCAGATGCAGGTCGCCGCCTGGCTGCGCAAGGACCTGGCCATCGATGCACCGACCGCGCCGCTGCATCGCCTGCAGGACCGTTATTCGCTGCGTTGCGCGCCCCACGTCCTCGGCGTATTGGCCGACAGCCTGAACTGGCTGCGTTCGTTCATCGAGATCGAACTGAACAGCGCCAACGACAACCCCATCATCGACGCTGAAGAAGAGCGCGTGCTACATGGCGGGCATTTCTATGGCGGGCATATCGCCTTTGCCATGGACAGCCTCAAGACCCTGGTCGCCAACGTCGCCGACCTGCTGGACCGCCAGCTCGCGCTGCTGGTGGACGTGCGTTACAACCACGGGCTGCCGAGCAACCTGTCCGGCGCTCCGACTGACCGCGCCATGATCAACCACGGCTTCAAGGCCGTGCAGATCGGCACCAGCGCCTGGACCGCCGAAGCCTTGAAAAATACGATGCCGGCCAGCGTGTTCTCGCGCTCCACCGAGTGCCACAACCAGGACAAAGTGAGCATGGGCACCATCGCCGCCCGTGATGCGATCCGCGTGCTGGAGCTGACCGAACAGGTCGCCGCCGCCACGCTGCTCGCCGCCAATCAAGGCGTGTGGCTGCGCGCCCAGGCCGAAGATGCGCGACCGTTGCCGCCCGCATTGGCGGCGATGCACGAAGAGCTGGCCAGGGACTTCCCACCCGTCATTGAAGACCGCGCCCTCGAAGGTGAGCTGCGCCTGTGCCTGCAACGTATTGCCGAGCAACACTGGAGGCTGCATGCGTAGCCAGGGCGTGCTGCATTGCGACACTGAAATCCTCGTGCCGTTTTTTGACGTCGACACCATGAATGTGGTGTGGCACGGGCATTACGTGAAGTACCTGGAAGTGGCGCGCTGCGCGTTGCTGGACAAGATCGGCCACAACTACACGGCAATGCTCGACTCCGGCTACGCCTGGCCGGTGATCGACATGCAGCTGCGCTACGTGCGCGGCGCGGTGTTCGGCCAGACCCTCAACGTGCGCGCCAGCCTGGTGGAGTGGGAGAACCGTTTGAAGGTCAATTACCTGATCACTGACCTGGCCAGCGGCGAGCGTCTGACCCGCGCCAGCACCGTGCAGGTGGCGGTGGAAATCGCCAGCCGCGAGATGCAGTTGGCCTCGCCCAAAGTATTCACCGACGCCGTCGAAAAGGCCCTGTCATGAAATGGATCACCTTTCTGGGTGCGCTGCTGCTGTCGCTGCAAGCCCACGCCTTCGATCTGCAACAGCTCAGCGAGCAGTTGGCCAAACACAGCGTGATCCACGGCAGCTTCACCCAGGAAAAACACCTGCGCGCCCTGCCCCAGCCCTTGGTCAGCAAAGGCACCTTCGTCCTCGCCAAGGACCACGGCCTGCTGTGGCTGCTGAAAACCCCATTGCAACAGGACTACCGCATCAGCGCCCAGGGCATTGCCCGCCGTGACGCCAATGGCTGGCAACTGCTGCCGAACAAGAGCGCCGGCGCCGAGCAGAATCGCCTGTTCCTCGCCGTGCTCCAGGGCGACAGCAGCGGCTTGCAGCGTGACTTCGACTTGCAGCTGCAAGGCGAGGCGAAGCAATGGAAGCTCACGCTGATCCCGCGTTCACTGTTGCTCAAGCAGGTGTTCACCCAGATCAACATCGACGGTGGCGACTTGGTGCAGACCATCGAACTGCTGGAAACCCAAGGCGACAGCACTGTTTTGCGCATGCAGGACAGCACCGCCGGCCAACCCCTGAGCGAAGCGGAGCAACACGACTTTGCCCAGTGAGCGCCTGCTGCCGCGCCTGTTCCTGATCCTGCTGGTGGCCGTACTGGCCCTGGCCGGCTGGCAGTGGCGCCATGGCGCGCCGTTGTCGGCCAACCTGATGGAACTGGTGCCGGGCAACACGCCGGACGCCCTGGAACAGCAAGCCGAACAGCGCATGCAGGAACCGCTGAACCGCGAGATGCTGGTACTGGTAGGCCATGCCGATCGCCAGCAAGCCGTGGCAGTCGCCCAACAATTGGGCGAGCGCTGGCAGGCCAGCGGGCTGTTTGAAAAAGTGCAGTGGAACCTGCAAGCCGACTTGCCGGCACTGCGCGAGCAATTGCTGCGCGGGCGCCTGGCGATGCTCTCGACCAAGGACCGCGAGCAGTTGATCGAACAGCCTGACGCGTTTATCCAACAGCGCGTGCAAGCGCTGTTCGACCCCTTTACCGGCTTCAGCCTGGTGCCGAGCCAGGACGACTGGCTGGGCCTCACCGGGCGTATCCAGAACAGCCAGCCGCAGCACGGCTCGGTGCAGCTGGATATCGGCAGCGGCGCGTTGATCGCCGATGCCGACGGCAAGAGCTGGGTACTGCTGCGTGCGCGCACCACCGGCAATGCCTTCGACATGAAACTGCCGCTGCAAGTGGCGGATTTGCTCCAGGCCAGTCGCGCGCAGGCCAGCGAACACGGCGCGCAATTACTCGCCGCCAGCGGCTTGCTCTACGCCGCCAATGGTCAGCAGCAAGCCACGCGGGAAATCACCTGGGTCGGCGGCGGCGCAACCGTCGGCATCCTGTTGTTGCTGTTGCTCGCCTTCCGCCGCTGGCGGGTGTTGCTGGCCTTTGTGCCGGTGCTGGTGGGCATGCTGTTTGGCGCGGTGGCCTGCGTGGCGCTGTTCGGCCATATGCACGTGATGACGCTGGTGCTGGGTTCCAGCCTGATTGGCGTGGCGGTGGATTACCCGCTGCATTACCTGTCGAAAAGCTGGAGCATGCAGCCGTGGCGCAGTTGGCCGGCGCTTCGCATCACCTTGCCGGGGTTGAGCCTGAGCCTGGCGACCAGTTGCATCGGCTACCTGGCGCTGGCCTGGACGCCATTCCCGGCATTAACGCAAATCGCCATCTTCTCAGCCGCCGGCCTGGTCGGTGCCTACCTGTCCGCCGTGTGCCTGTTGCCGGCGCTGCTCAAGGGCGTCGAGTTGCGCCCGGCGCAATGGCCGCTGCGCATCGCGCAATGCCTGTGGTTGGTGCGCGAATCGCTGCTCAAGCGCGTGCCGAGCGCGGTCCTGCTGGCGCTGGTGCTGCTGTTTTGCGCCGGTGGCCTGTGGCACTTGAACAGCAAAAACGATATCCGCCAATGGATCGGCGCGCCGCCGCAGCTGCTGCAAGAAGCACAGGCCGTGGCGCGAATCACCGGGTTCCAGCCCACCAGCCAGTTCTTCCTGGTACGGGCGGACAACCAGCAACAGCTGCTGGAGCGTCAGAGCGCGTTGGCGCAGCGCCTCGATCAGTTGGTGAACATGGACAAGCTCCAGGGCTACCTGGCGCTCAATCAATTGGTCAGCCAGCCTGCCGAACAGCAACAACTGCGTGATGCGCTGAACAACCTGGCGCAACACTGGCAGCCGCTACTGGACCTCGGCGTACCCGCCAGCGCCCTGCAAGCTGAAGTCGCGCACCTGCAAGCGCTGCCCACCCAAGACATCGATGCCGCGCTGGCCGGCCCGATGGCCGAGCCTTGGCGCACGCTGTGGCTCGGCAAAGTCGAGGGCGGCGTGGCGGCCATGGTCAGCCTGCAAGGCTTGAACAACCCCGCCTTGCTGCGCGTACAGGCTTTGGATTTACCGGGCGTGCAACTGGTGGATCGCCTGGGCGACTTGAACCGGGTGTTCGCCGATACGCAGATCAGCGCCGCTGAATTGAAGTTGATGTCTTGCGTGCTGATCGTGTTGCTGCTGATCCTGCCGTTCGGTTTCGGCGGGGCCTTGCGCATCGTCGCCTTGCCGCTGCTGGCAGCCCTGTGCAGCCTGGCCAGCCTCGGTTGGCTCGGCCAGCCGCTGACGCTGTTCAGCCTGTTCGGCCTGCTGTTGGTCACGGCCATCAGCGTCGACTACGCGATCCTGATGCGCGAGCAAATCGGCGGTCCTGCGGTCAGTCTCTTGGGAACATTGTTGGCAGCAGTGACGACCTGGTTGTCGTTTGGGCTGCTGGCGGTGTCCAGTACACCGGCGGTGAGCAATTTCGGCTTATCGGTCAGCCTGGGCCTGGCATTCAGCTTTATGCTGGCACCCTGGGCCGGGCAACAGAAACACGCCTTATGAATGTGATTATCGCCAATGTGGCAAGGAGCCCTCGTGCCCACAGTTGAAATGGAACGTCGCCAGGTGGTGGTGATCGGTGCCGGACCGTCCGGGGCCATCGCCGCCGCGCTGTTAAAGCGCAAAGGGCATGATGTATTGATCATCGAGCGCCAGCATTTCCCGCGCTTCTCGATTGGCGAAAGCCTGCTGTCCCACTGCATCGACTTCATTGAAGAAGCCGGCATGCTCGACGCTGTGCAGGCCGCGGGGTTCCAGGTGAAAACCGGCGCCGCGTTCGCCTGGGGCGAGCGCTACAGCGCATTTGATTTCAGTGACACCTTCAGCAACGGCAAGCCGACCACCTTCCAGGTGCAGCGCGGCGAGTTCGACAAGTTGCTGGCCGATCAAGCCGCGCTGCAAGGCGTGGAGATCCGCTACGGCGAAACCATCGTCGGCGTGGACTTCCAGGGCGAATCCCGTTACCTGCACGTCCGCCGCGAGAACGGCACCGAGTACCACCTCAAGGCCAAGTTTGTGCTCGACGCCAGCGGCTATGGCCGCGTGCTGCCGCGCCTGCTGGACCTGGATCTGCCGTCCGACTTCCCCGTACGCCAGGCGGTGTTCACCCACGTCGAAGACCGCATCGAACATCAAGGCTTTGATCGCAGCAAGATTCTGGTGACCACCCATCCAACCCAGCGTGATATCTGGTTCTGGACCATTCCGTTCAGCAACGGGCGTTGCTCGGTGGGCGTGGTCGCGGCCAAGGAGCATTTCGACGGCCGCGATGGCGACCTCGACGCCTGCCTGCGCGGCTTTATCAATGAAACCCCAAGCCTTGCCGGCGTGCTGCAAAACGCCGTGTGGGACACCCCGGCGCGCACCCTCGGCGGCTACGCGGCCAACGTCAAAACCCTGCACGGGCCGGGCTTTGCCTTGCTGGGCAATGCGGCAGAATTCCTCGACCCGGTGTTTTCGTCCGGGGTGACCATCGCCATGCGTTCGGCAAGCATGGCGGCCGCTGTGCTGCACCGTCAGCTCAAGGGCGAAGCCGTGGACTGGGAGAACGAGTTTGCCGTGCCCTTGAAACGCGGCGTGGACACGTTCCGCTGCTACGTCGAAGGCTGGTACGCCGGGACGTTCCAGGATGTGATCTACCATCCGGACAGCTCGCCGGAGATTCGCCGGATGATCTGCTCGATCCTCGCCGGCTACGCGTGGGATGAGCGCAACCCGTTTGTCAGCGAGCCCAAGCGGCGGTTGCGGATGCTGTCGGAGATTTGTGCGAGTGAGCCGGTATGACTAGCCAGTACCTGAGTAAAAACTACGTCGAAGAAACCAGGTTCGGCTTCTGGTTCCTGCGCAGCCACACCTGGCAGCACCATGTGCTGCGCGTGGCGATCAACGACCTGCGCGGCCTGTTTACCGACCCCTTGCCAGAGGCGCCGGTATTGCTCGACGCTGGTTGTGGCCAGGGCAAGTCGTTCCAGTACTTGCAGCAGGTGTTCGCCCCCGAGCGCCTGATCGGCCTGGACGCCGACCCGCACAGCCTGGAGCTGAGCCGTGAAGAAGCCCAGCGCCAAGGCTTGGCCATCGAACTGATCGGCAGCGACTGCGCCACCTTGCAAGTGCCGGACGCCAGCGTCGATATCCTGTTCTGCCACCAGACCTTCCACCACCTGGTCGAGCAGCACCGTGCGCTCAAAGAGTTCTACCGCGTGCTCAAGCCGGGCGGATACCTGCTGTTTGCCGAATCCACCGAAGCCTATATCGACACCTGGGTGATTCGCTGGCTGTTCCGCCACCCGATGCATGTGCAGAAAAGCGCCGAAGAGTACCTGGAGATGCTCCGCGAGCAGGGCTTTGAATTTGGCCCGCAGAACGTCTCGTACCCGTACTTGTGGTGGAGCCGTTCCAGCGATTTCGGCCTGCTGGAACGTTGGGGCCTGCGCAAGGCGCCGCCAGTAGGCCAACGCGAGGAAACCCTGGTCAACTGCGTGGCACGCAAACCGCTGACGAGTGCCGCCCCATGATGCGCATGCTGTTGATCGGCTGCCTGTTGCTGCTGAGCGCCTGCGCCAGCCAGGCGCCGCTGCCTGAGAAAACCCCAGCCCTGATCTTGCCGCTGCAATTGCATGTGCAGCGCCTGGCCGACGGGCAGAGCCAGGACTGGCTGTTGGTGATCCAGCGCGAAAGCGGCGGCATTCGCTGGTCGATGATGGACCCGCTGGGCATCCCCCAGGCCCGACAAAAACTGATCGATGGCGAGTGGCAGGCCGACGGCTTGCTGCCGCCCAATCCCCAGGCGCGCGAGCTGTTTGCCGCGTTGCTGTTTGCCCTGACGTCGGCGGACGACGTGCGCGCGCTCTACCCCAGCGCCCAGGCCATGGACCTGACGCGCACCCTGCCGGGGCATTGGCAGATCGTGTATCAATCGTCCGAGGTCTTCAGCGTGAACATGACCGGCCAGCCGTTGAGCTACCGCATCACGCCGCTCGGGGCCGCCCGATGAGCGCCTACCTCAACGCCCTGGGCGTGATCTGCGCCCTCGGCCGAGGCCAGGATGAAGTCAGCCGCAGCCTGTTTGCCGGTGACTGCTCCGGCATGCGCGCCGAAAGCGGCTGGGTGCCGGAACGCGTGTTGCCGGTAGCCGGTGTGCACGGCGAGCTGGCGACCATCCCCGCCGAACTGGGCCAGCAAAGCAGCCGCAATAACCAGTTGCTGCTGGAAGCGGCGTTGCAGATTGAAGGCGATATCCGCCAGGCGATCCACACCTACGGCGCATCGCGCGTCGGCGTTGTACTCGGCACCAGCACCTCGGGCATCGACGAAGCCAGTCGCGGCATTGCGCATTTTTTGCGCGAGCACCAGTTCCCCGGCGACTACGACTACCAGCAGCAGGAACTCAGCGCCCCGGCGAATTTCCTCGCCGACTGGCTGCAACTGAGCGGCCCGGCCTATGTGATCTCCACCGCCTGCACCTCCAGCGCCCGCGCCTTGATGAGTGCCCAGCGCCTGCTGGACCTGGGTGTGTGCGATGCGGTGATCTGCGGCGGCGTCGACAGCCTGTGCAAGCTGACCCTCAACGGTTTCAGCTCATTGGAAGCGGTCTCGAACGAGCGCTGCAATCCGTTCTCGGTGAACCGCAACGGCATCAACATCGGCGAAGCGGCCGTGCTGTTCCTGATGAGCAAGGAACCCGCGCCCATCGCCCTGCTGGGCAGCGGTGCCAGTTGCGATGCGCACCATATCTCCGCGCCAGAACCCACCGGCAAAGGCGCGTTGCAATCCATGCGCAAGGCCCTGGCGAGCGCCCGATTGCAGCCTGAGCAGATCGGCTACCTGAACCTGCACGGCACCGCCACCCAACATAACGACGCCATGGAAAGCCTGGCCGTCGCCAGCCTGTTTCCGAACGGCGTGGCCTGCTCATCAACCAAACCCATGAGCGGCCACACCCTGGGCGCAGCCGGGGCGCTGGAAGCGGCGTTCTGTTGGTTGAGCCTGGCTCACAACCGTGTCCCACCCCACGTGTGGGACGGCCAGGCCGACCCGGCCCTGCCCGCCTTGCAGTGGGCGCAGGCCTCGGAAACCCTGGGAAAGCGCTGCCTGATGAGCAATTCATTTGCCTTCGGCGGCAACAACGTCAGCCTGATTATCGGAGAGGCCCCATGATTGCTTGGCCACTCGCTGAACTGCTGCCCCATGCGGGCGACATGATCCTGATCGACCAGGTGCTGTCGTTCGATGAAGAGCAGATCCACACCCGCGTCACCGTCAAACCTGGCGGCCTGTTCAACCGCGCGGACGGCAGCCTGCCGGCCTGGGTCGGCATCGAGTTGATGGCGCAAAGCGTCGCCGCCTACGCCGGTTGCCGCGCGCGCCAGAAAGGCGAAGCGGTGGAACTGGGCTTCCTGCTCGGCACACGTAAGTTCGAGTGCAACGTGGAGTACTTCCCGGCCGGCGCCGAGCTGGCGATCCACAGCCTGCGCTCCCTGGAAGACGACAACGGCATGGGTGTGTTCGAATGCCACCTGACCGGCGACGGGATCCAGGCCAGCGCCCGCTTGAATGTATTTCGACCGCCCCAGGCGGCCAACTATTTAGATGAATCGAAGGACGTAACGCCATGACTGAATCCGTACTGGTCACCGGCTCCAGCCGTGGCATCGGCCGCGCCATCGCCCTGCGCCTGGCCCAGGCCGGGCATGACATCGTGCTGCATTGCCGCAGCGGTCGTAGCGACGCCGATGCAGTGCAGACCGAGGTTGAAGCCCTGGGCCGCAAGGCGCGGGTGCTGCAATTCGATGTGGCGGATCGGGCTGCGTGCAAGGAAATCCTCGACGCTGACGTCGAGCAACACGGCGCTTATTACGGCGTGGTGCTCAATGCCGGCCTGACCCGTGACGGCGCCTTCCCGGCCTTGTCGGAAGACGATTGGGACGTGGTGATGCGCACTAACCTCGACGGTTTCTACAACGTGCTGCACCCGGTGATGATGCCGATGATTCGTCGTCGCGCGGCCGGACGCATCGTGTGCATCACCTCGGTTTCCGGACTGATCGGCAACCGTGGCCAGGTCAATTACAGCGCCTCCAAAGCCGGTCTGATTGGTGCGGCCAAGGCCCTGGCCATCGAGCTGGGCAAGCGCAAGATCACCGTCAATTGCGTCGCCCCCGGCTTGATCGACACGGCCATGCTGGATGAGAACGTGCCGGTGGAAGAACTGATGAAGATGATCCCGGCACAACGCATGGGCACGCCGGAAGAGGTGGCCAGTGCGGTGAACTTCCTGATGTCGGCCGAAGCCGGTTACATCACGCGCCAGGTCTTGGCCGTGAATGGAGGCCTGTGCTGATGAAACGCGTCGTAGTGACCGGCATGGCCGGCATGACTTCCCTGGGCGGCGATTGGGCGACCATTTCCGCCAACTTCCGCGCCAACCGCAGCGGCATCCGACGCATGGACGAGTGGGACCGTTTTACCGAACTGAACACGCGCCTGGCCGGGCCGATCGACGATTTTGTCGTACCCACGCACTGGACGCGCAAACAACTGCGCAGCATGGGCCGGGTCTCGCGCCTGGCAGTGTGGGCGGCCGAGCAGGCGTTGCAGGACGCGGGCTTGCTGGGCGACGAGTCGATCAAGGACGGCCGCATGGGCGTGGCCTGTGGCTCGTCCACCGGCAGCACCGACGAGATCAAGGCGTTCGGCAACATGTTGCTGAACTCGGTGGCCGAGGGGCTGAATGCCAACTCCTATGTGCGCATGATGCCGCACACCACGGCGGCGAATATCAGCATCTTCTTTGGCCTGACCGGGAGGCTGATCCCCACGTCCAGCGCCTGCACCAGCGGCAGCCAGGGCATTGGTTACGCCTATGAAGCGATCAAGTTCGGCCGTCTGCCGTTGATGCTCGCCGGTGGCGCCGAGGAGCTGTGCCCCACCGAAGCCATGGTGTTTGACGCGCTCTACGCCACCAGCCTGAAAAACGACGCGCCGCAGACCAGCCCACGCCCCTACGACAGCGGCCGCGATGGCCTGGTGATCGGCGAAGGCGGCGGCATGCTGGTACTCGAAGAACTGGAACACGCATTGGCCCGTGGTGCGCATATCCACGCCGAGCTGGTCGGTTTTGGCAGCAACGCCGACGGCCAGCACACCACCCGCCCGGAACAGAAAACCATGCGCCGCGCGATGGAACTGGCCCTGGAGGATGCCGGGCTGGAACCCTCCGCAATCGGCTATGTGAACGGGCATGGCACCGCCACCGACCAAGGCGACATCGCCGAAACGCTGGCGACCAGCAGCCTGTTCGGCAGCCGCATGCCTATCAGCTCACAGAAGAGTTTCCTCGGTCACACCTTGGGCGCGTGCGGCGCGCTGGAGTCGTGGTTCAGCATCGAGATGATGAACCGCAACCAGTACGTGCACACCTTCAACCTGGATTCGATCGACCCGCAATGCGGCGAGCTGGATTACCTGCAAGGTGAGTTCCGCGAGATGCACCACGACTACGTGATGAACAACAACTTTGCCTTTGGCGGCGTCAACACCTCGCTGATCTTCCGCCGCTGGTCCTGACTGTTAAATCGATTGGAGAATACGGAATGTCTTCCTTGCTACGCGTTACCTTGATCACCCTGGCCCTGTTGGTCACCGCCGGTTGTACCAACAAGCCGGTCCTCAACACCCAGCACGACCTGCCGGCCGACGCCCAGGTCAGCGAAGAAAAGTTGAAAACGGTGATCGTCAACGCCCTGCAAAAGCGCGAATGGACGGTACAACGCCTGAGCCCGCAGCTGGTACAGGCCGAGATCACCGTGCGTAACCAGTTTTACGCAGCCATCGACATCCGCTACACCCGCAACAGCTACGCCATCACCTACCGCGACAGTCGCGACCTGGGCTACAAGGACGGCAAGATCCATCGCAACTACAACCGTTGGGTGAACAACCTGGATAGCGACATCATGGCGGGGTTGCGCAGCAATGGCGTGAATGAGGCGGGGTCGGCGGCGCAGTTGTTTGAACAAACCGGCACCACCAAGTAAACCGGGACCGCCCCCTGTGGCGAGGGAGCTTGCTCCCGCTGGGCTGCGCAGCAGCCCCAGTAAGATCACCGCGACTGTTCCGGCAGATCGCGGTGTCAGGTTTTAGGGCTGCTACGCAGCCCAGCGGGAGCAAGCTCCCTCGCCACCAGCAACTCCACAAACGCCTCTGCCATCGGCGTCTGCGCGCCCTTGCGCTGCACCAGCCATACTGCCGTCACCGCGTCCTCATCCAGCAACGTGCGATAGACCACGCCATCAATGCGGATGCGCTGGTATGACGCCGGGAGCACCGACACGCCCAACCCCGCCGCCACCAGGCCGATGATGGTCATCGCCTCCCCGGCCTCTTGGGCAAAGTGCGGGCTGAAGCCGGCATCACGCGCCAGGCTGAGCAACTGGGCATAGAGACCACTGCCGTAGGTGCGGGGGAAAAATACAAACGGTTCCTGTGCCAATTGCGCCAGGTGCAAGCCCCGTTCACTGCCCTCCACCAACGGATGACCGGCATTCAGCACCGCCACCAGCGGCTCACGCATCAACTCGACCACACTCAGCGAATCCGGTAACGGCAACGGCCGCATCAGGCCCACCTGAATCGAATCATCCACCAGCGACTCAGCCACTTCGGTGCTGCTCATCTCCTGGAGGTTCAGATGCACCGCCGGAAACGCCTGGCGAAACGCAAAGATCGCCTGGGGAATGCTGGAGTTGAACGGCGCCGACGAGGTGAAGCCAATCTTCAATTCGCCCAGTTCACCCAACTGCGCCCGGCGCGCTACGTCCGCCGCCTTGTCGACCTGTGCCAGCACCAACCGTGCCTCGTGCAGGAACAACCGTCCCGCCTCGCTCAGCTCGACCCGACGATTGGTACGCTCAAACAACCGCGCCCCCACTTCCTGCTCCAGCGCCTGGATCTGCTGGCTCAGCGGCGGTTGCGAGATGCCCAGCACCTGCGCGGCCCGGCCGAAATGCAGTTCTTCGGCGACGGCGATGAAGTACCGCAAGTGACGCAATTCCATGGGAGCCTCATTAGGTCGTTAAAGCTATCAAACAGGTCGAACAATATATTGGAAAGAATCATTAGGGAGCTATATTCTTTTTTGCATTGCCTGTCCTGGCACGCTCTTCCTCCCCGAGGTCCCCGTGAAAGCTGCTGTTGCTCCACTCGCTCAAGACGTACCGCCCACCGCTCTGGATGAGGTGGTGGCCCAGCTCAATGACGAGTTCATCGAAAAAGGCACACCGATGTTCATGCGCACGGTGCTGGCGCTTTTCTCCGGTGGTTTCGCCACCTTTGCGCTGCTGTATTGCGTACAGCCGATGATGCCGGCGCTGTCCCAGGAGTTTTCCATCAATGCGGCACAAAGCAGCCTGATCCTGTCGGTGGCCACGGCGATGCTGGCGTGCGGTTTGTTGATCACCGGACCGATTTCCGACCGCCTGGGGCGCAAGCCGGTGATGGTCTCGGCGCTGTTCTGCGCCGCGCTGGCGACCATCGCCAGTGGTTTGATGCCGACCTGGGAAGGCATTCTGTTCATGCGCGCGCTGGTAGGCTTGTCACTGAGTGGCCTGGCCGCAGTGGCGATGACCTACCTGAGCGAAGAAATCCACCCGCAGCACATCGGCCTGGCCATGGGTTTGTACATCGGCGGTAACGCGATTGGCGGCATGAGCGGGCGCCTGATCATCGGCGTGTTGATCGACTTCGTCAGCTGGCACACCGCTATGCTGATCATCGGCGCCCTGGCGTTGATCGCCGCAACCGTGTTCTGGAAAATCCTCCCGGAATCGCGCAACTTCCGCGCCACCAGCCTCAAGCCGCGCAGCCTGGTGGATGGCTTCGTCATGCACTTCAAGGACGCAGGCCTGCCCTGGCTGTTCCTCGAAGCGTTCCTGCTGATGGGCGCGTTCGTGACGATGTTCAACTACATCGGCTATCGCCTGCTGGCCGATCCCTACGACCTCAGCCAGGCGTTGGTCGGCTTGTTGTCGCTGGTGTACCTCTCGGGTATCTACAGCTCGGCAAAAATCGGCTCCCTCGCAGACCGCCTCGGCCGCCGTCGTGTGCTGTGGGGCACCATCGTATTGATGCTGGCCGGCATGGCCCTGACCCTGTTCACCCCGCTGTGGCTGGTGGTGCCGGGCATGCTGATCTTCACCTTCGGCTTCTTCGGCGCCCACTCGGTAGCCAGCAGCTGGATCGGCCGCCGCGCGGTGAAAGCCAAGGGGCAGGCGTCGTCGCTGTACCTGTTCTGCTACTACGTGGGGTCGAGTATTGCGGGAACGGCGGGCGGGTTCTTCTGGCACTTTGCCGGATGGAATGGGATTGGGGCGTTTATCGTGGCGCTGCTGATCGGCGCGTTGCTGGTGGCGTTGAAGTTGGCGAAGTTGCCGCCGTTGGGGAATGTGCAGGCCTGATACGGTGCTGCTTTAAAGTGGGAGCGGGCTTGCTCGCGAAGGCAGTGTATCAGTCATGAATAAATCAACTGACACTCCGCCTTCGCGAGCAAGCCCGCTCCCACATTTGTTTTGCGTGTTATTCGTGATACTGCGCCGACAACTCATGCACCGCACGCAGGAACGCGCCGGCATGCTCCGGGTTCACTTCCGGCGTGATGCCATGGCCCAAGTTGAACACGTGCCCGCTGCCCTTGCCGTAGCTGGCGAGGATGCGGCCGACTTCGCTGCGGATCGCTTCTGGCTTGGCATACAGCACGGTCGGGTCCATGTTGCCTTGCAGCGCGACGCGGTTGCCCACGCGTTGGCGGGCTTCGCCAATGTCACAGGTCCAGTCCAGGCCCAGGGCGTCGGCACCGGCGTCGGCAATGCTTTCCAGCCACAGGCCACCGCCCTTGGTGAACATGATGACCGGCACTTTGCGGCCTTCGTGTTCGCGGATCAGGCCGCTGACGATTTTGCGCATGTAGGCCAGGGAGAATTCCTGGTACGCCGCCGCCGACAGGTTGCCGCCCCAGGTGTCGAAGATCTGCACCGCTTGCGCACCGGCCATGATCTGGCCGTTGAGGTAGGAGGTAACCGACTGCGCCAGCTTGTCCAGCAGCAGGTGCATGGCTTGCGGGTTGTCGTAGAGCATGGCCTTGGTCTTGCGGAAGTCTTTCGATGAACCGCCTTCGACCATGTAGGTGGCCAGGGTCCATGGGCTGCCGGAGAAGCCGATCAGCGGCACGCGGCCGTTGAGTTCGCGGCGGATGGTGCTCACGGCGTCCATCACGTAACCGAGGTCTTTGTGCGGATCCGGGATCGGCAGCGCTTCGATATCGGCCAGGGTGCTGACGACCCTCTTGAAACGCGGACCTTCGCCAGTTTCAAAGTACAGGCCTTGGCCCATGGCGTCAGGGATGGTGAGGATATCGGAGAAGAGGATGGCCGCGTCCAGTTGTGGGTAGCGGTCCAGCGGCTGCATCGTGACTTCGCAGGCGAACTCCGGGTTCATGCACAAGCTCATGAAGTCGCCGGCGTTGGCGCGACTGGCGCGGTATTCCGGCAGGTAGCGACCGGCTTGGCGCATCATCCACACAGGGGTGACATCCACGGGTTGCTTGAGCAGGGCACGAAGGAAACGGTCGTTCTTGAGGGCAGTCATGTCGGCATCCGCAAAAAAAGTGCGGGCATTTTCTCAGAGCCAGACGCAAAAGGCACGGTATGCGCCGTGCCTTTTGTCTATCGGGTTGATTTGCAGCAATGTCTTGAATGTACTGGAACCAAATGTGGGAGCGGGCTTGCTCGCGAATGCGGTGGGTCAGTCGACACATTTGGTGACTGATCCACTGCATTCGCGAGCAAGCCCGCTCCCACAGTTTGATTGCATTCCAACCCGGATTGGGGTTAGACGCCCAGGTAATCCAGGATCCCTTCGGCAGCGTTGCGCCCTTCGAAGATCGCCGTCACCACCAGGTCGGAACCACGCACCATGTCGCCACCGGCGAAGATCTTCGGGTTGCTGGTCTGGTGCTTGAACTGGCCTTGTTCCGGGGCTACAACGCGGCCCTGGCTGTCGGTCTGGATCTGGAACTGCTCGAACCACGGCGCCGGGCTTGGGCGGAAACCGAAAGCGATAACCACAGCGTCAGCCGGGATGATCTCTTCGGAACCCGGGATCGGCTCGGGGCTGCGACGGCCACGGGCGTCTGGTTCGCCGAGACGGGTCTCGACCACCTTCACGCCTTCGACGCGGTCTTCACCGACGATAGCGATCGGCTGGCGGTTGTAGAGGAACTTCACGCCTTCTTCCTTGGCGTTCTTCACCTCTTTGCGCGAGCCCGGCATGTTGGCTTCGTCACGACGATAGGCACAGGTCACCGACTTGGCGCCCTGGCGGATCGAGGTGCGGTTGCAGTCCATCGCGGTGTCACCACCGCCGAGCACCACGACCTTCTTGCCTTTCATGTCGACGAAATCTTCCGGCGACTTTTCAAAGCCCAGGTTGCGATTCACGTTGGCGATCAGGAAGTCCAGCGCGTCATACACGCCCGGCAGGTCCTCACCGGCAAAACCGCCCTTCATGTAGGTGTAGGTGCCCATGCCCATGAACACGGCATCGTATTCCTCGAGCAGTTGCTCCATGGTGATGTCCTTGCCGATTTCGGTATTGAGGCGGAACTCGATACCCATGCCGGTGAACACTTCACGACGGTTGCTCAGGACGGTTTTTTCCAGCTTGAACTCGGGGATACCGAAGGTCAGCAGGCCGCCGATTTCCGGGTTCTTGTCGAACACCACCGGGGTCACGCCGCCACGCACCAGCACGTCGGCACAACCCAGGCCGGCAGGGCCGGCGCCAATGATGGCGACGCGTTTGCCGGTCGGCTTGACCTTGGACATGTCCGGACGCCAGCCCATGGCGAACGCGGTGTCAGTGATGTACTTCTCCACCGAACCGATGGTCACCGCGCCGAAGCCGTCGTTAAGGGTGCAGGCACCCTCGCACAGACGGTCTTGCGGGCACACCCGGCCGCACACTTCCGGCAGGGTGTTGGTCTGGTGCGACAGTTCGGCAGCGGCGAGGATGTTGCCCTCGGCCACCAGCTTGAGCCAGTTGGGAATGAAGTTGTGCACCGGGCACTTCCATTCGCAATACGGGTTACCGCACCCCAGGCAGCGGTGGGCCTGGTCGGCCGAGTGCTGGGGCTTGAAGGGTTCGTAGATTTCCACGAACTCTTTTTTGCGTTGACGCAACAGTTTCTTCTTCGGATCTTTGCGCCCGACATCGATGAACTGGAAGTCGTTATTCAGACGTTCAGCCATGTTAAAACCTCATCAAACTGTTCAGGCGCATATCACTGCGGGTTGGCACGGATGCTGGAAAGCAACGACTTCAGGTTGGCAGCCTTGGGCTTGACCAGCCAGAAACGACGCAGGTAATCATCGAGGTTTTCGGCGAGGTTGCGGCCCCATTCGCTGCCGGTCTCCTCGACATACTCGTCCAGCACGTGCTGCAAGTGGTTCCGGTAGGACTCCATGGCTTCGCCGCTGATCCGCTGGATCTCGACCAACTCGTGGTTGACCTTGTCGACGAAGGTGTTGTCCTGATCGAGCACGTAGGCGAAACCGCCGGTCATGCCCGAACCGAAGTTGTAACCAGTCTTGCCCAGTACCGCGACAAAGCCCCCGGTCATGTACTCGCAGCAGTGATCGCCAGTGCCTTCCACCACGGTGTGGGCACCGGAGTTACGCACGGCGAAACGCTCACCGGCGGTGCCGGCGGCGAACAGCTTGCCACCGGTGGCGCCGTACAAGCAGGTGTTGCCGATGATGGCACTGTCCTGGGTCTTGTAGACGCTGCCTTTAGGCGGAACGATCACCAGCTTGCCGCCGGTCATGCCCTTGCCCACGTAGTCGTTGGCGTCACCTTCCAGGTACATGTGCAGGCCACCCGCGTTCCACACGCCAAAGCTCTGGCCCGCAGTGCCCTTGAAGCGGAAGGTGATCGGCGCTTTCGCCATGCCCTGGTTGCCGTGCTTGCGCGCGATTTCGCCGGAGATGCGGGCGCCAATCGAACGGTCGCAGTTGCAGATATCCAGGGCGAACTCACCACCGCTGGCGTCGTTGATCGACGATCCGGCGATTTCCACCATCTTCTCGGCCAGCAGGCCTTTGTCGAAGGGCGGGTTGCGTTCGACGCCGCAGAACTGCGGTTTGTCGGCCGGAATGTGATCGCTGCCCAGCAGCGGCGTGAGGTCCAGGTGATGTTGCTTGGCGGTCTGGCCTTCGAGGATTTCCAACAGGTCGGTGCGACCGATCAGCTCTTCGAGGGAACGCACGCCCAGCTTGGCCAGCCACTCACGGGTTTCTTCGGCGACGTAGGTGAAGAAATTCACCACCATGTCGACGGTGCCGATGTAGTGATCTTTGCGCAGCTTCTCGTTCTGAGTGGCGACGCCGGTGGCGCAGTTGTTCAAGTGGCAGATGCGCAGGTATTTGCAGCCCAGGGCGATCATTGGCGCAGTGCCGAAGCCGAAGCTTTCGGCGCCGAGGATCGCGGCCTTGATCACGTCGAGGCCGGTTTTCAGGCCGCCGTCGGTCTGCACACGTACCTTGCCGCGCAGGTCGTTGCCGCGCAGGGTCTGGTGGGTTTCGGCCAGGCCGAGTTCCCACGGTGCGCCGGCGTACTTGATGGAGGTCAGCGGCGAAGCGCCGGTGCCGCCGTCGTAGCCGGAGATGGTGATCAGGTCGGCATAGGCCTTGGCAACGCCAGCGGCGATGGTGCCCACGCCAGCTTCTGCTACCAGTTTCACCGAGACCAGCGCCTGCGGGTTGACTTGTTTCAGGTCGAAAATCAGCTGCGACAAATCTTCAATCGAATAAATGTCGTGGTGCGGCGGCGGCGAAATCAGGGTTACGCCCGGCACTGCATAACGCAGCTTGGCGATCAAACCGTTGACCTTGCCGCCTGGCAGCTGACCACCTTCGCCAGGCTTGGCGCCCTGGGCCACCTTGATCTGCAGCACTTCGGCGTTGACCAGGTATTCCGGGGTCACACCGAAACGACCGGTCGCGACCTGCTTGATTTTCGAGCTCTTGATAGTGCCGTAACGCGCCGGGTCTTCACCGCCTTCGCCGGAGTTGGAACGCGCACCCAGGCGGTTCATGGCTTCGGCCAGGGCTTCGTGAGCCTCAGGCGACAAGGCGCCCAGGGAGATACCTGCGGAGTCGAAGCGCTTGAGGATCGACTCCAGCGGCTCGACTTCGCTGATGTCCATCGGCGTGTCCAGGGTCTTCACCTTGAACAAATCGCGGATCATCGACACCGGGCGGTTGTCCACCAGCGAGGTGTATTCCTTGAACTTGGCGTAGTCGCCCTGCTGCACGGCGGCTTGCAGGGTGTTGACCACGTCCGGGTTGTAGGCGTGGTATTCGCCACCGTGCACGAACTTGAGCAGGCCGCCTTGCTGGATCGGCTTGCGCGCGCTCCAGGCTTCGGCTGCCAGGGCTTTTTGTTCGGCTTCGATGTCGACGAAACGCGCGCCCTTGATACGGCTCGGCACGCCACGGAAGCTCAGGTCGCAAACCTCTTCGGACAGGCCGATGGCTTCGAACAGCTGTGCGCCACGGTACGAGGTAACGGTAGAGATGCCCATCTTCGACAGGATCTTCAGCAAGCCCTTGGTGATGCCTTTGCGGTAGTTCTTGAATACCTCGTAGAGGTCGCCCAGCACCTCACCGGTACGGATCAGGTCGCCTAGCACTTCGTACGCGAGGAACGGATACACCGCCGAGGCGCCGAAACCGATCAGCACCGCAAAGTGATGCGGGTCGCGAGCGGTGGCGGTTTCCACAAGGATGTTGGAGTCGCAGCGCAGGCCTTTTTCGGTCAGGCGGTGGTGCACTGCGCCGGTTGCCAAGGAAGCGTGGATCGGCAGCTTGCCTGGGGCGATATGGCGGTCGGTCAACACGATCTGAGTACGACCGGCGCGCACAGCTTCTTCAGCCTGGTCGGCGACGTTGCGCACAGCGGCTTCAAGGCCGAGGCTCTCGTCGTAGTTCAGGTCGATGATCTGGCGATCGAAGCCGGGGCGATCCAGGGTCATCAACGAGCGCCACTTGGCCGGGGACACGACCGGCGAGCTGAGGATCACGCGGGAAGCGTGCTCAGGCGATTCCTGGAAGATGTTGCGCTCGGCACCGAGGCACACTTCCAACGACATCACGATGGCTTCGCGCAGCGGGTCGATCGGCGGGTTGGTCACCTGGGCGAACTGCTGGCGGAAATAGTCGTACGGCGTGCGCACGCGCTGGGACAGCACGGCCATTGGCGTGTCATCGCCCATGGAACCGACCGCCTCGTAGCCTTGCTCGCCGAGCGGACGCAGCACCTGGTCGCGCTCTTCGAACGTGACCTGGTACATCTTCATGTATTGCTTGAGCTGGTCGACATCGTAGAAAGCCGAACCGTGGTCGTTGTCTTCCATGGTCGCCTGGATGCGCAGGGCGTTCTTGCGCAGCCATTGCTTGTACGGGTGACGGGACTTCAAGCGGTTGTCGATGGCGTCGGTGTCGAGGATCTGACCGGTTTCGGTGTCCACGGCCAAAATCTGGCCAGGGCCCACGCGGCCTTTGGCGATAACGTCTTCAGGCTTGTAGTCCCACACGCCGATTTCCGACGCGAGGGTGATGAAGCCGTTGGTAGTGGTGACCCAACGCGCCGGGCGCAGGCCGTTACGGTCGAGCAGGCACACCGCGTAGCGGCCGTCGGTCATGACCACGCCGGCCGGGCCGTCCCACGGCTCCATGTGCATCGAGTTGTACTCGTAGAACGCACGCAGGTCCGGGTCCATGGTCTCGACGTTCTGCCACGCTGGCGGAATGATCATGCGCACGCCACGGAACAGGTCGATGCCGCCGGTGACCATCAGTTCGAGCATGTTGTCCATACTGGAGGAGTCGGAACCCACGCGGTTGACCAGCGGGCCGAGCTCTTCCAGGTCCATCAAATCGTTGGCGAACTTGGTGCGACGGGCCACGGCCCAGTTGCGGTTGCCAGTGATGGTGTTGATCTCGCCGTTGTGGGCGAGGAAGCGGAATGGCTGGGCCAGCGGCCATTTCGGCAGGGTGTTGGTGGAGAAGCGCTGGTGGAACACGCAGATTGCGGTTTGCAGGCGCTCATCGCTCAGGTCTGGATAGAAGGCGGTGAGGTCCGCCGGCATCATCAGGCCTTTATAAATGATGGTCTTGTGGGAAAAGCTGCAGATGTAGTGGTCGGTGTCGGCGGCGTTGGAAACCGACGAACGACGACGGGAGGTGAACAGCTTGATCGCCATGTCCTGGTCGCTCAGGCCTTCGCCTGCGATGAACACTTGCTCGATCTGCGGCAGGCGCTCGTTGGCCAAGCGACCAAGTACGCTGGTGTCGATCGGCACTTTGCGCCAGCCGACGAGCTGCAGGCCGGCGGCCAGGATCTCGCGGTTCATGTTTTCGCGAGCGGCTTCGGCCTTGACCGGGTCCTGGTTGAAAAACACCATGCCCACGGCGTACTGCTTGGGCAGGTCGACCGCAAATTGCTCTTTTGCGACAGCGCGCAGGAACTGGTCGGGCTTTTGAATCAGCAAGCCGCAACCGTCACCGGTCTTGCCGTCGGCGTTGATCCCACCGCGGTGGGTCATGCAGGTCAGGGCCTCGATGGCCGTTTGCAAAAGGGTATGACTGGGCTCGCCCTGCATATGGGCTATCAGGCCGAAACCGCAGTTATCCTTGAATTCATCGGGTTGGTACAGACCTGCTTTCATAGACACTTTCTCACCAGGCTGCCTCTTATATCGAGGCAAATTTCTTTTCAATTCAACCGGTTACCTTCCACGCCGAACGTACGCCGGCTTAGCGGGGGCAAAAGGGAGGTCATTGTACACACCGACACAGACGCTCACAAATTTAGCGACGAAATGTCGCAAATCTATGTCGCATTTATGAAAGGTTTAAAGCGATATGCTGTGCTAGTCAAAACTTTTTTAATTCTGACCGCTACGACTCAAAAGCTACTGTGACGCAGACACCACAAAGCGCGCGGCCTGTAAGGGCAGCACGCACTTGCGGATTTTTTTGAGGTGCCGGGAGGGCGGCCTGGGTAAGGCCGCCGGATCTTCAGCGAGTTGTTGCGAGTTCTTGTTGAACGCTGGCAACAGTGCGAGGCCAAGGTTTACCAGCCTGAACCTTCGCTGGCAAGGTTTTGATCGCAGAATCGGCGGCTGCACGGCTGGAGAAGTTGCCGTAGGTGATCACGTAGAGAGGCTTGCCGTTGAGCACTTTCTTGAAATAACGGTACTCGCCGCCCTGCTCTTTCACGAACGCCTGGGCGTTGGCTTCGGAGCTGGTGCCGAGAATCTGCACCACGAAGTTGCCGGTCGGCTGGCTGGCATACCAGCTGCTACCAGCAGCGCCGGCTTTGGCAACGGTGGCGGCCGGTTTTTCAGCAGGCTTGGCAGCCGCAGCCGCAGCTGGCTTGGCGGCTGGCGCAGGCGCGACCGGCTTGGTCACAGGCGCAGGCTTTGCAGTGGCAACGGTCGGCGCCGGGGTCGGCTTGGCAACTGCTGCCGGCTGGCCCGCTGGCACGCCCGCAGGCGGTGCAGTGGTGGTCACGGTAGGCGGTGTAGCGCTGGAACCTTCCAGCGGCACGCCGTCGTCGCCTTCGGAGATGCCACCGGCTTCTTCGGCGAGCGGACCGCGCATCACCGGCTGGCCGACCATCGGCAGGTTGGTCGGTTGGCCGGAGTTGGCGAACTCGACGTTTGGCGTGGGCTTGCCCAGTGGCAACTGCGCCTGTTCGGTTGGCGCGCCGGCCGTGGTCGGTGCCTTGCTGCGGCCTGGAATCAACCAGGCGGCGGCGACAGCGACCACGACAACGGCGGAAATAGCCAATACGTGTTTCTTAGGCATAGTGAACCCCATCTTTGGACGCTTGACCGCAGTGCGGCTGGCAATCATGGCTTCGATCATGGCATCGCGGGCAACCTGGTTGATGGTGCCAGGCCAGCCGTCGGAGCTTTCGTGAATATCAGAGATCTGCTGAGCGGAGAAAAGTTCGATACCGGCCCCTGCGCCTTCAAGGCGTTGAGCCAGGTATTCGCGGGTTTCTTCCTCTTCGTACGGCTGCAGCTCGATGACGTGGAACAGCTCCTGGTCACCGCTGATCTGCTCCAACTCGGCGATCAGCGACGACTCACCAAACAGGAACACGTGCGGGCGACCTTCCGGTGTACCGGCTGCCAGCGCCAGCAGCGCTTCCAGGGCGGATTCGTCGAGCTGCTCGGCGTCATCCACCAGCAGGTAGACTTCCTGGCCGGTCAGGCCCAGCTGCACCACTTGCTTGAGGATCGCATTCGGCTCGGCAGTCGCTACGTCCAGCGCCTGGGCGACCTGGCGCAGAACGCCCGCCGCATCACCGGCACCACGGGCCGACACCACCACACTCTGCACCGACTGCTTGTTGGTGCTGGCCACCAGGGCCTGGCGCAGCAGGGTCTTGCCGCTGCCCAGCGGGCCGGTCACGACCAGCAGCAGCTGGCTGTAACGCGCGAGGTGGTGCAGCTGGCCGAGCACTGGCTTGCGCTGGGCCGGGAAAAATTTGAAGCCAGGCACCCGTGGAGCAAAAGGGTCGTGGCTTAACTGGTAATGGCCGAGGAACGCCTCGTCGGCATGCAAACTAGTCATCGGGATCTTATTAACCTTTAAGCTGGGCCAGGGCGCGGTAATCCGCTCCCAGCGTGGCCTGTAAAATCTCTTTCGGATAATCGTCGGTCACCACCGCTTCGCCCATGTGGCGCAGCAGCACCAGTCGCAGTCGACCGTCGATCACTTTCTTGTCTATTGCCATATGTTCGAGGAAATCCGCCTCAGTCATCTCCTCCGGCGGGATCACCGGCAAACCGGCGCGCTGGAACAGGCGGATGCCGCGATCACGCTCCTCGGCGCTGATCCAGCCCAGGCGCTGCGACATCTCCAGTGCCATCACCGTGCCAGCAGCTACGGCCTCCCCATGCAACCACACACCATAGCCCATGTGAGTTTCGATCGCATGGCCGAAGGTGTGGCCCAGGTTCAGGGTAGCGCGTACACCAGACTCCCGTTCGTCGGCATTCACCACCAGCGCCTTGGCGGCGCAGGAGCGCGAAATCGCTTCGGTGAGTGCCGCCTGGTCGAGGTTGCGCAGGGCATCCACGTGTTCTTCCAGCCAGGCCAGGAACGGCTCGTCGCAGATCAACCCGTATTTAATGACTTCCGCCAGGCCCGCCGACAGCTCGCGCGGCGGCAAGGTGTTGAGGGTCGCGGTGTCGATCAGCACGGCTTGAGGCTGGTAGAACGCGCCCACCATGTTCTTGCCCAGCGGGTGGTTGATGCCGGTCTTGCCGCCCACCGACGAATCGACCTGGGACAGCAACGTGGTCGGCACCTGGATAAAGTCCACGCCACGCTGGTAACAGGCCGCCGCAAAGCCGGCCATGTCGCCGATCACACCGCCGCCCAGGGCGATCACGGTGGTGCGGCGGTCATGACGTGCGGTGAGCAGGCCATCAAAGATCAGTTGCAGGGTTTCCCAGTTCTTGTGGGCTTCGCCGTCGGGCAGGATCACGGAGATCACCGAATAGGCCGACAGGCTGCGGCTCAGACGCTCAAGATACAGCGGCGCGACCGTTTCGTTGGAGATGATCGCCACTTGCCGCCCGGCAATATGCGGTGCGAGCAACTCGGGCTGGTCCAGCAGACCTTCGCCAATATGGATCGGGTAGCTGCGCTCGCCTAGATCGACCTTAAGTGTCTGCATGTGTCCCCGCGTTAGAGATATTGTGACGACCGATGACGCCACGTTCTGACGTCACCTGATGGCTCTACGCCACACCCCACAGGGTGATAGCGCGCCGCCGAGAATAGCGCATTTCGAGCCGGGCTTTAACGGGGTGGCAGCCGTTGCAGGCGCTCAAGAATGTCGAGGACCACCATCCGAGGTGGCCGCTCATCGGTTTCTACCACCAGATCGGCGATTTCCCGATACAGCGGATCGCGCAGCGTGAGCAGGTCCCGCAGGGTTTTCTCCGGGTTGGCCGTGCGCAGCAACGGGCGATTGCGATCGCGGGCGGTACGGCCCACCTGCTGCTCGACCGACGCATGCAGATAGACCACCCGACCACCGGCATGCAGCGCGCGACGGTTTTCTTCGCGCATCACTGCGCCACCGCCGGTGGCCAATACCACGCCGTCGAGTCCGCAGAGCTCGGCGATCATCGCCTGCTCGCGGTCACGAAAGCCCAGTTCGCCTTCCTTATCGAAGATCCATGGGATATTGGCACCCGTGCGCAATTCAATTTCCTTGTCGGAATCTTTGAACGGCAGGCGCAGCTCTTTGGCCAGCAAACGGCCGATGGTGCTTTTTCCAGCGCCCATCGGTCCTACAAGAATCAAATTTCGCACAGAATCAACGACTCACAGCAATCGCCTGGTTATTCATAATACGCGGAGTCAGGAATACCAGCAGCTCGGATTTTTTCTCCGCCAGCACATCGCGCCGGAAAAGGCGGCCAAGATACGGCACATCGCCCAAAAATGGCACTTTATCTACCACTTTGCTTTGGGTATTGGAGAAAACCCCGCCGATGACGATGGTCTCGCCATCCTTGACCAACACCTTGGCGTTGACCTCGTTCTTCTTGATCGGTGGTACGTCGTTGAGTTTGTTCAGGTAGTCGGGCTCGTCCTTGGTGACCTTGACCTCCATGATCACGCGGTCATCCGGGGTGATTTGCGGGGTGACTTCCAGCGACAGCGAGGCCTCCTTGAACGACACCGACGTAGCGCCACTGGAGCTGGATTCCTGATAGGGAATTTCTGTGCCCTTGAGGATGCGCGCGGTTTCCTTGTCGGACGTGACCACCTTGGGTTGCGAGACGATTTCGCCGTTGCCGGTTTTCTCCATGGCGGTGAGTTCCAGGTCCAGCAGCAGGTTGTCGGTGATATACGCGATACCCAGGCCCGAAGTGCCGGTGAGTGACCCCAGGTCCACAAAGGGTGAACTGGGTGGGTTCTCCGGCGGTTCCGCGCCTTCAGGCTGAGGTTTCGGAATGCCTCCTGCGCCCCAGTTGCCGCGATTGAGCCGCCCACCCCAGCGCGCACCCAGGCTTTTGTCGTAATCGACATTGGCCTCGACAATCCGCGCTTCGATCATCACCTGGCGTACCGGAATATCCAGCTGTGCCACGATCCGCCGCAGCTCCTCCAGCCGCTCAACGGTCTGGTAGGCGATGATGTTGTTGGTGCGATCATCCACCGCCACCGAACCGCGCTCATCGGTCACGCCTTCAAGGCCAGTGACCGACTGGAACAACTTGGCCAGGTCCGCCGCCTTGGCGTAATTGACTTGCAGCAACTCCCGGCGCAACGGCGCCAATTCGGCCATCTGTTTGCGCGATTCCAGCGTCAGCAGCTCACGCGCAGCCAACTCTTCGGCCGGCGCCACCAGCAACACGCCGGCCTTGACCCGCTTGTCCAGGCCCTTGGCTTGCAGCACCAGGTCCAGCGCCTGATCCCAGGGCACCTCCTTGAGACGCAGGGTGATCGAGCCTTGCACATCGTCACTGGCAACCAGGTTGAGGCCCGCCACGTCGGCAATTTGTTGCAACGCGGTGCGCAACTCGATGCTCTGGAAGTTGAGGGTGAGCTTATCGCCTGTGTAGGCGTTCAGTGTAGCGAGGCCGGGAGGCGGCAAGTGGATCAGATCCACACGATTGGGCACAGCAACAGCCATCGGTGTCGTGAACGCTATCCATAGCGCCACACCGAAGGACGAGAAAGTCCTTTTCATTGTTTGATTCCGTTATGAGTTGATGTTTAACAACAAGGTTCGCGGGCGTTCCAGCCATGCGCCCTGACCATCAGGAAACAGCTCGACCAGTTCTATAGCGCGCTCATGGATGGCTGTGATCCGACCATGGTCCGGGCCGAGGTAGTCCCCGACCGCCAGGCGATGGACCTTGGAGGCAGCCCGTAGCAAGGCAAATACCTGCACCCCACGGGACAGCGTGCCCACCATTTCAAACTGCTCCACCGCGAGGTTTTCCAGAACGCCACGTGGCCGGGCGAGGTCCGGCGCTCGGGTAGGCCGACCCTTCGGATGGTCGACCTGCGCTGCGAGCAGTTGAAATGGATCACGCAACCCCGACAAGTCGTAGGCAAAAGGCTGTCGCGGTACACGCTGCCCGCCGCCCTGCGCATGCCAGTAAGTCTTGACCAGCAGGTCCAGACGCAGCAGCTTGCCATGACGCCGCATGGCCATATCGTGCACCGTGGAGATGCGCGACAGGCTGCCCAGACCCGTGAGGAACATTGCCAGATCGTGATAAGTGCCCATGACGCCGACCTGCACGGGTTGTTCGTGAAAGAACGGCTGAGACTCCTCATCCAACGGCGTGACGCTCTCGACCAGCAAGCCATTGGCCAGTGCCAGGCGCGCGATATCTTCGAGCAAGCCAGGCATTCCGGACTCGCCGGGCAACGCCTGCGTTAGTTCATTGACCTTAACTTGCATCCGTTGAAGCTGCTGCGCGCGCGCTTCAAGGCTGGCGGCCAGGCCAGTCTTGTGTGCGATTTGCTGCTGTAGGGCCACTTCCCGCGCTTCGACCTGACGCAACCGCTCCCGCGAAGGACTCAGGTACACAAGGTCACCCACCACAAACACCACGCCCGCCAGCGCACAGCCCAACAGGGCCTTGCCAGTCAGGGGCCATTTTGCAGTGTTGTGAGTGAGTACGGAAAGATTGAGCCTTGGCAGGCTCAAGGTTGAGCCTCGGAGGACTCTCCCTGACGCACCATCAGCTGGAATTCATTGTTACCGCGCGCGCCATCCGTTCGCACATGCTGCAACCGCGCGGAATGGGCACCTTCCGCCGCCTCCAGGCGACGCATCAATTGGGCGATGTCCTGGCTGGACTCAGCGCTGCCGCTGATACTGACCGTATCGCCCTTGGCCACCACTTCATGCAGGTGCACCCCATCGGGGACCGCTCGCGCCAGTTGGTCCAATAGCTGCGCGCCTGGCGAGCGGGCATCGTGCAGGTCTTGCACGACCTTCATGCGCTGGGCCAATTGCTGGCTTTGCTCCTGCAGGTCATCGATGGTCTTGATGCGTGAATCCAGGCCGACGACCTCCTTGCCCAGATGGTCATTGCGGGTCACTTGACGATCAATGGCCTGGTCGATGACCTGGTCCGCCAGCCACACGGCCGCGAGCGCCGCACAGGCGAACGCCAGCAAGCACGCCAGTAGATACTTGCGTCGCCGCTCTGCCAGCGCCTGACGCCAAGGCAGTAGGTTGATTCGTGTCTTCAAGCGAAACTCCTCAGGGCCAACCCGCAAGCAATTCCCATCCCCTGGGCATCCACGGCCCATTGTGCACCATCGACGCGATGGCTCGGCGTGAAGCTGGCGAAATCCTGACGGCAAGCGCGCGCCAATGCAAACGCTTCGATATCGATTACCTTCGACACCAGCCCCGCCAGGGTCAAAACCGCCTCGCGGGCCTCCACGTGTTCCTTCAAGCATGCAGCCAGCAGTACCTCGACCCGACTCGGATCCAGGGCCGTCGGCCCGCGCACTTGAAAGTCGATAGCCACATCATCCAGCGGATAAGGAATGTACTGGTCCGCCTCCATCTGGATCATCCAGCTCATCTCATCATCAGAGAGCCCAGCGTCCATCTCGATCATCCGCGTGATCACCGAGGGCCCGGACACCGCAGCGACAGCACCACGAACCGATGTCGACACCCAGCAAGGTGCCACCTTTTCCCGTGAAAAATCCCTTTCCCATAAAACTCCCTAAAGCTTTGCCTGTCATACCGCCTGATTGCCGCTGGGCGCCATGCATTCGGTCGACTTGTTGAACAGGTGCGAATGACGTCCCAAGTCGAAAAATGCTTTAATGCCCAGCGTTTTTTCCCGCTTTTTATCTGCAGCTCGGGTCGATCCATCGTTTGCCATGCATGCCCCGACGCCTAACTCATTCTTTTCTCTGGAAATCCAAAAGCCTTGATTCGTCTGCTGAAGTTTTTCGGGTACTCCATTGTCGCCATCGTTTGCGGGCTGCTGCTCGTGCTCAGCGGGGCCTACCTCTACCTTAGTCCGGGTTTGCCCTCGGTAGAGGCCCTCAGAAGTATCCAGTTGCAGATTCCTTTGCGGGTCTACAGCAGCGATGAAAAACTGATCGCGGAGTTCGGCGAAATGCGCCGCACACCGATCCGTTTTGCCGATATTCCGCCCAATTTCATCAGCGCCCTTTTGTCGGCTGAAGACGATAATTTTGCCAACCACTATGGCGTCGACCCCAGCAGCCTGGTGCGTGCGGCGACACAACTGGTAAAAAGCGGACACATCCAGTCCGGCGGCAGCACCATCACCATGCAGGTGGCGAAGAACTTCTTCCTCACCAGCGAGCGCAGCTTTTCGCGCAAGGCCACCGAGATCCTCCTGGCGCTGCAGATCGAACGCCAGCTGACCAAGGACGAGATCCTTGAGCTGTACGTCAACAAGATCTACCTGGGCAACCGTGCCTACGGCATCGAGGCGGCTTCGCAGGTCTACTACGGCAAGTCCATCCGTGACGCCAGCCTGGCGCAGATGGCGATGATTGCCGGCCTGCCCAAGGCCCCTTCACGCTTCAACCCCCTGGCCAACCCGGCGCGCAGCAAAGAACGCCGCGACTGGATCCTGGGCCGCATGTACAAGCTGGGCAAGATCGACCAGGCCGCTTACGAAAGCGCCATCGCCGAACCGCTGAACGCCAGCTACCACGTGCCGACGCCGGAAGTGAACGCGCCTTATATTGCTGAAATGGCGCGCGCCGAGATGGTCGGCCGCTATGGCAGTGAGGCCTACACCGAAGGTTTCCGGGTGACCACCACGGTGCCAAGCAACCTGCAGGAAATCGCCAATGACTCGGTGCATTCCGGCCTGATCACCTACGACCAGCGCCACGGCTACCGTGGCCCTGAATCGCGCCTGCCGGGCAAGACCCTGAGCGCCTGGACCACCGAGCTGGGCAAGCAGCGCGCCATCAGTGGCCTGGAGCCGGCTATCGTCACCCAGGTGAAGAAAGACGGCGTACAAGTGCTGACCCGCACCGGCGAAGCCCATGTAGCGTGGGACAGCATGAAATGGGCACGCCCGTTCCTGAACACCAACAGCATGGGCGCGCTGCCCAAGCAGCCGTCTGACGTGGCGCAAGTGGGTGATTTGATCCGCGTGCAACGCCAGAAGGACGACAGCCTCAAGTTCAGCCAGGTGCCCCTGGCCCAAGGCGCGCTGGTGTCGCTGGACCCGCAAAACGGTGCAATCCGCGCGCTGGTCGGTGGCTTCGCCTTCGAGCAAAGCAACTACAACCGCGCCACCCAGGCCAAGCGCCAGCCGGGTTCGAGCTTCAAGCCGTTCATCTACAGCGCCGCACTGGACAATGGCTACACCGCCGCCAGCCTGGTCAACGATGCGCCGATCGTGTTTGTCGACGAGTACCTGGACAAGGTCTGGCGCCCGAAGAACGACACCAACACCTTCCTCGGCCCGATCCGTATCCGCGAGGCGCTGTACAAGTCGCGTAACCTGGTATCGATCCGCTTGCTGCAGGCCATGGGCGTCGGCAAGACCATTGACTACATGACGCGCTTTGGCTTCAACAAGTCGGACCTGCCGCCAAACCTGTCCCTGGCCTTGGGCACCGCGACCCTCACGCCGATGGAAATCGCCACCGGCTGGAGCACCTTTGCCAACGGCGGCTACAAGATCGCGCCGTACCTGATCGACAAGATTGAAAGCCGCAACGGCGACACCCTGTTCACTGCCAACCCGCCGCGAGTGCCGGGGGATGTGGTCAATGGCGTGGCGGCGACGGATGGTCTGGCGGCACCGAGCAATGGCGGTATCACCATTGAGCCGACGCCAGGCACTGCACCTGCCACAAACACTGCTGCAACCGAGCCGCAGGCGCCTGCCGTGGCCGAGCGCATCGTGGATGGCCGTACCACCTACATCCTCAACAGCATCCTGGAAGACGTGATCAAGAAAGGCACCGGCCGCCGCGCCCTGGCCCTGGGCCGTCCGGATATTGCGGGCAAGACCGGTACCACCAACGAATCCAAGGATGCCTGGTTCTCCGGCTACAACGCCGATTACGTGACCACCGTGTGGACCGGCTACGACCAACCGGAAAGCCTGGGTCGCCGCGAGTTCGGTGGCACCGTCGCGCTGCCGATCTGGATGAGCTACATGGGCGCCGCCCTGAAGGACAAGCCGCCGCACACCCAGCCGGAGCCGGAAGGCATTCTCAGCCTGCGCATCGACCCGGTGAGTGGCCGCGCGGCCTCGCCAAGCACGCCGAATGCGTACTTCGAACTGTTCAAGAGCGAAGACACGCCGCCGTCGGTCAACGAGCTGGGCAATGGCGTTGTGCCGGGCAGCCCGCTGCCGGCGGATGAGGCGGCACCGATCGATCTGTTCTGACTGTGAGGGAGGGCTTGTTGTGGTGAGCGGGCTTGCTGTGGTGAGCGGGCTTGTCCCGCGCTGGGCTGCGAAGCAGCCCTAAAACATACAACCGAGCTCTAACTGACTTACCGCATTGCCTGGATTAGGGCGGCTTCGCCACCCAGCGCGGGGCAAGCCCGCTCACCACAAAAAGCTCGCTCGCCACAAGAGCCTGCCCAGCACAAAATGATTCGCCACAAAAAAGCCCCGACTCGCGAGAGCCGGGGCTTTTTGTTGGTGCGTTACAACGGCTTAGCCGTTGAACACATCATCCACGCTTTGCAGCGGGTAGTGCTTCGGATACGGCAGGGTGGCCACGCCGGTCTCGATGGCGGCTTTGGCCACGGCATCGGAGATCAGGGTGATCAGGCGCTTGTCCATTGGTTTCGGAATGATGTACTCACGACCGAACTCCAGCTTGATACCACCGTAGGCGTCGCACACTTCCTGAGGCACCGGCAGCTTGGCCAGTTCACGCAAGGCGTTGGCGGCAGCCACTTTCATCTCTTCGTTGATGCGCTTGGCGCGAACGTCCAGGGCACCACGGAAGATGAATGGGAAACCCAGTACGTTGTTGACCTGGTTCGGGTAGTCCGAACGGCCGGTCGCCATGATCACGTCACTACGGGTGGCGTGAGCCAGTTCCGGAGAGATTTCTGGATCAGGGTTGGAGCAAGCGAACACGATCGGGTTGGCCGCCATGGACTTGAGGCCTTCGGCGCTCAGCAGGTTCGGGCCGGACAGGCCGACGAACACGTCTGCACCGTCGAGGGCGTCAGCCAGGGTGCGCTTGTCGGTCGCGTGGGCAAACATCGCCTTGTACTGGTTCAGGTCGGTACGCTCGGACTGGACCACGCCCTTGCTGTCGACCATGAAGATGTTTTCCAGCTTGGCGCCCATGCTCACCAGCAACTTCATGCAGGAGATGGCCGCAGCGCCGGCGCCCAGGCAGACGATCTGTGCGTCAGCCAGGGTTTTGCCAGCGATTTCCAGAGCGTTGATCATGCCGGCCGCAGTAACGATCGCGGTGCCGTGCTGGTCATCGTGGAATACCGGAATGTCGCACTGTTCGATCAGGGCCTTTTCGATCTCGAAGCACTCAGGTGCCTTGATGTCTTCCAGGTTGATGCCACCGAAGGTGATGGAAATGCGCTTGACCGTGTCGATGAAAGCCTGCGGGCTTTCGGAGTCGACTTCGATGTCGAAAACGTCGATGCCGGCAAAGCGCTTGAACAGCACGCCTTTACCTTCCATGACTGGCTTGGAAGCCAATGGGCCGAGGTTGCCCAGGCCCAGAATCGCGGTGCCATCGGAAATCACTGCAACCAGGTTGCCTTTGCCGGTGTACTTGTACGCCAGTTCAGGGTCGCGGGCGATTTCACGTACGGGCTCGGCAACACCAGGGCTGTAGGCCAGCGACAGGTCGCGAGCGGTGGCAGTGGCTTTGGTGAGCTCTACACTCAGCTTTCCTGGACGAGGATGGGCATGATATTCGAGAGCGGCAGTTTTCAAATCAGACATATCGGCATTCCGCTTTTACTGTTGGTCGACGGACCGCCGAGGATACGCGTGTCGCAAAGTCCCTACAAGACTGGGCAGTCACAGGTGTCAAGGGCCCTGCGCTACGACTTTCGGCCAAGAGCCACGGGATACAAGGGCTTAACTGTTCACAATCGACTAAAAAAATGTCTACAATTTTTTCTTAATCAGTCGATTTGAGCATGCTGGGGTCCGTCAATGGCAGCATCCAACGTGCCTGGCCGTTTTTAAGGCCACCGCGTTTGGCGCGATCCTGCACCCAGCCCCGCGCCTCGACTGCCTTGCCTTGCAGACCACTGAGGGTTGCGGCGTCGAATTGTCGGACGAGGTCGGGTGCAATGCGTAATACCAGTGAACCCTGCAATTCGATCCAGATTCCGCCGCGATTGCGTTCGATCTTGCTCACTCGGCCGCTGACCAAGGCGAAGCCGGATTGCTTGAGCCGGGCCACGTTTTGCACCGGCGATTGCCGCCACAGGCCCGACCGCGTGTCACGGGCGCTGTTTTCAGCGGCCTGCTGGCAGGCGACAAGATCGACGTTCGGCGCAACACCTACCTGAAAGCCCAGGCCTTCGGCCAGCAGCCGCGCCTCAAGATTCTCGCCATCCGCGCCGTACAGGTGGGCCAACGTGCGGCCATAGCGGTCCTTGCTCTCGCGCCCAGGCACCAACCCGACGCGACCGTCGCTCGCGTCGACCAATACCTGTAAACGCTGGCGGGCGGCAACCGCGTAAGGCTCGTCGGTGTGGCCTTTCTTGCCGGTTTCCGGGGCATTGAGGCCGATCATCCGCACGCTGCGGCCATCCGTGAGGCGCACCGTGTCGCCATCCACCACGCGCTGCACTTCTACCGGGACCAAGGAGGCCGGCGCAGGGCAAAACACCTCGGCCTGGGCAGCCGGCAGCCAAATCCCAGGCACAAAAAAGGCGCCCGCAAGGGACGCCTTTTTCAACAGCTGGCAAAAGCCCATAAGGCTTTTGAGCCTTACTCTGCTGGAGTAGCAGGCTTCTTGCCGAAAGCACCAAAGCGATCTGCGAAGCGCTGTACGCGGCCGCCGGTGTCCAGAGTTTTCTGCTTACCGGTGTAGAACGGGTGGCACTCGTTGCATACGTCAGTACCCAGTGGCTTGCACAGGTTCGAACGGGTCTGGAACTTGTTGCCGCAGCTGCAAGTTACGTCGATGACTTCGTACGCTGGATGGATATCGGCTTTCATGGCACTTCCTCGGGCTAGCGTGCCGCCACTCGACACTATTGTCGAATACCGCACGTAATTAGGCCGCGGATTCTACCAGACCTTTTTAATCGCGCAAGCCGCGTATCCGGCTGAAAACCGCCTTTCATCAGAAAACCGTGGCATACCCAAGCCCTCCCCTGTCTGCTAGGCTCCCGCCCCTGCGCCACCGCCTGCCTTTATATGAGACCCCCCGCGTGCCCGACGCCATTTTGCGCCTAGCCCTGCCCTCGCCCCTGCGCCGCCTGTTCGACTACCGGGCCCCGGCCGGCGTGCTGCGGGCACAGTTGCAGCCGGGCATGCGCGTGCGCGTGCCGTTTGGCCGGCGGGAAATGATCGGCATATTGGTGGAGGTCGCGGATCACAGCGAAGTGCCTGCGGAAAAGCTCAAGCCCGCGCTGGCCATGCTTGATGCCACGCCGCCGCTGCCGCCCGCCCTGTTCAAGCTGTGCCTGTGGACCGCCCAGTATTACCAGCACAGCCTCGGCGACACCCTCAGTTGGGCGCTGCCGGTGCTGTTGCGCCAAGGCGAACTGGCCGAAGCCCGCCAGGAACGTTTCTGGTCGATGGTGCCCGGTGCGCGCCTCGACGACCCGCGCATCGCCCGCGCCCCGCGCCAGCGTGAAGCCCTGGCGACACTGGCCCAGCACCCCCATGGCGTCGCGCATCAGCTATTAAGCAAGCTGATGCTGAGCAAAGACAGCCTCGACCTGTTGCTCGCCAAGGGCCTGGTGCAGGTGGAAATCCGCAAGCACGCCCCGGATGCCCGACACGAACACTGGCTGGCCCAACCGGAATTGCCGCTGAACCCCGAGCAACGCGCCGCTTATGAAGCGATTCGCGCCGGCTTCGACAGTTTCCATGCGTTCCTGCTGGCCGGCGTCACCGGCAGCGGCAAGACCGAAGTCTATCTGCAGTTGATCCGTGAGACCCTGCAAGCCGGCAAACAGGCGCTGGTGCTGATTCCCGAGATCAACCTGGGCCCACAGACCCTGGCGCGCTTCGAACAGCGCTTCAACGCGCGCATCGCGCTGGTGCACTCGGCAGTCAACGACCGTGAGCGTCTCGAATCCTGGCTGGCCGCACGGGATGGCGAGGCCGACATTATTATCGGCACCCGCTCGGCGCTGTTCACGCCGATGAAAAACCCTGGGCTGATCATCATCGACGAGGAGCACGACGGCTCCTATAAACAGCAGGAAGGCTTGCGTTACCACGCCCGCGACCTGGCACTGGTGCGTGCGCGCCAGGAAGACATCCCGATTGTGCTGGGCTCGGCCACGCCATCCCTGGAGAGCTTGCACAACGCCTACACCGGGCGTTACGGCCTCCTGCGCCTCAACGAGCGTGCCGGCGGCGCCAAGCAGCCAAAATTCCTGCGCCTGGACGTCAAAAGCCGTCCACTGGACAGCGGGATTTCCGGGCCGATGCAACAAGCCATCGGCCAGACCCTCGCCGCTGGCCAACAGGTCCTGGTATTCCTCAACCGGCGCGGCTTTGCGCCGACCCTGCTGTGCCACGACTGCGGCTGGATGTCCGAATGCGAACGCTGCGATGCGCGTATGACCGTGCACCAGCGCTACGGCGAGCTGCGCTGCCATCATTGCGGCCATGTGGAACGCGTACCGCGCCACTGCCCGCAGTGCGGCAAAGTCGACCTGCGACCGGTGGGCGCGGGCACCGAACGGGCTGAAGAGCGCCTGGGCATTCTGTTCCCGGATTACCCGGTTTTGCGGGTCGACCGCGACAGCACCTCGCGCAAGGACGCGATGAACCAACTGTTCGCCACCATCCAGAAAGGCCACCCATGCATCCTGATCGGCACGCAGATGCTTGCCAAAGGGCACCACTTTCCACGGGTGACCCTGGTGTCGATCCTGGATGCCGACGGCGGGTTGTTCTCCGGGGATTTCCGCGCCAGCGAGCGTATGGCGCAGTTGATCGTGCAGGTTGCTGGCCGCGCAGGGCGTGCCGAAGAGCCAGGCCGGGTCATCATCCAGACCCACTTGGCCGACCATCCACTGCTGATCCAGCTGACCGAACAAGGCTACTTCGCCTTCGCCGAGCAGGCGCTGAGCGAACGTCGCGCGGCGGGCCTGCCGCCGTTTTGCCATTTGGCCCTGCTGCGCGCCGAAGCCCACAAGCCAGGGCAAGCAGAGAGTTTTCTGGATGAGGCGTGCAGCGCCGCCGAACGTTTGCTCGGCGAACTGGGCCTGAGCGGCATCGAACTGCTCGGCCCGGTGCCCGCCCCGATGGAGCGTCGCGCCGGGCGTTATCGCGCTCAGCTACTCTTGCAGGCAACCTCGCGCGCACCCCTGCATCGGTTATTAAGTAGCTGGTTGCTTGCCCTGGAGCAAATGCCCAGCGGCCGGCAAGTGCGATGGTCATTGGACGTAGACCCGGTAGATTTGTATTAAGCCTGGCCATAGGTCCCGCGAAGGTTGGCAAGCCCGCCCTCGCCACGGATAATGCCCAGTTTTTCCACCTGCGCATCGCGCGCCGCCGCTTGCGGTCGAAAGAGAACACCATGAAAGACACCATTCGCCAGCTGATCCAACAAGCCCTCACCCAACTCGTCAACGAAGGTGTGTTGCCTGAAGGCCTGACGCCGGCGATCCAGGTGGAAAACACCCGCGACAAGACCCACGGTGACTTCGCCAGCAACATCGCGATGATGCTGTCCAAGCCTGCGGGCATGAAGCCGCGCGACCTGGCAGAAAAAATCATCGCCGCGCTGCCGGCCGACGAAAGCGTGACCAAGGCTGAAATCGCCGGCCCTGGCTTCATCAACTTCTTCCAGAACACCCAGGCCCTGGCTTCGCGCCTGGATGCTGCCCTGGCCGACGCCAAGATCGGCGTGCGCAAGGCCGGCCCGCTGCAACGCGTGGCGATTGATCTGTCGGCACCGAACCTGGCCAAAGAGATGCACGTGGGCCACCTGCGCTCCACCATCATCGGCGACGGCGTGGCGCGGGTCCTGGAATTTCTCGGCGACACCGTGATCCGTCAGAACCACGTGGGCGACTGGGGCACCCAGTTCGGCATGCTGATGGCCTACCTGCAGGAAAACCCGATCACCAGCAACGAGCTGTCGGACCTGGAAAACTTCTACCGCGCCGCCAAGAAGCGCTTCGACGAGTCCGAAGAATTCGCCGACCGCGCCCGTGGCCTGGTGGTCAAGCTGCAAGCCGGTGACAAGGAATGCCTGGAGCTGTGGAACCGCTTCCGTGAGATTTCCCTGTCCCATTGCCAGGAAATCTACGAGCTGCTCAACGTCAAGCTGACCATGGCCGATGTGATGGGCGAAAGTGCCTACAACGACGACCTGATCAACGTGGTCAACGACCTCAAGGCCAAAGGCCTGCTGGTAGAAAGCAACGGCGCGCAGTGCGTGTTCCTCGAAGAATTCAAGACCGCCGAAGGCGAACCGCTGCCGGTGATCATCGTCAAGGCCGATGGCGGCTATCTCTACGCCACCACCGACCTGGCCGCCGTGCGCTACCGCAGCGGCGTGCTCAAGGCTGATCGCGCGCTGTATTTCGTTGACCAGCGCCAGGCCCTGCACTTCCAGCAGGTGTTCGAAGTGGCGCGTCGCGCCGGCTTCGTCACCCACCCGATGCACATGGAACACATGGGCTTCGGCACCATGAACGGCGCCGATGGCCGCCCGTTCAAGACCCGTGACGGCGGCACCGTGAAGCTGATCGACCTGCTGACCGAAGCCCAGGAACGTGCCTACAACCTGGTGAAGGAAAAGAACCCGGAGCTGGCCGAGGCCGACCTGCGCAACATCGCCCGCGTGGTGGGCATCGGCGCGGTGAAATACGCCGACCTGTCCAAGCACCGCACCAGCGACTACAGCTTCAACTTCGAGCTGATGCTGAACTTCGAAGGCAACACCGCGCCGTACCTGTTGTACGCCTACACCCGTGTGGCGGGCGTGTTCCGCAAGCTGGGCAAGGACTTCAGCGAAGTCGAAGGCCAGATTGTGCTGGACGCCCCGCACGAACAGGAACTGGCCGCCAAGCTGGCGCAATTCGGTGAAGTGCTGAACAGCGTCGGCGAAAAAGGCACGCCGCACATCCTGTGCACCTACCTGTACGAAGTCGCCGGCCTGTTCTCCAGTTTCTACGAGAACTGCCCGATCCTGACCGCCGACGACGAAGCCCAGAAGCAAAGCCGCCTGCGCCTCGCCGCGTTGGCGGGACGGACCCTCAAGCAAGGCCTGGAACTGTTGGGCCTGGAAACTCTGGAGCGTATGTAAGTTGGCTGCCAAGAAAAAACCTGCACCCAAGCGCGGCGCCAGCCGCTACCAGGCCCCGGCGAAGAAGCCTATTCCAGGCTGGTTGTGGATGGCGATCGGCCTCACCGTCGGCGCGTTTATCGTGTTCCTGATGAAGCTGGACCCGGGCAAGGGCGATGACGTCAAACGGGTCAAGCAGGAACAGCAGAAGGCCACGAAAATGGCCGAAGCCAACAAGACGGCGCCGAGCCCGACCGCACCGGTGAAGCCGAAGTACGATTTCTACACGTTGTTGCCGGAATCGGAAGTGATCGTGCCGCCTGACGCCGTACCGGAGAAAACCCTGCCGACGCCACAGGTGCCGACCACCCCGGTCACCCCGGCGGAAGCGGCAAAAATCGACACGGCGCGCGCCCAGGCCGCGCTGGCCGGCATTACGCCGCCGCCAGCACCGCCGGTTGCCGAGACCAAAGCCGCGCCGGTGACCAAGTTCTTCCTGCAAGCGGGTTCGTTCCCGAAACAGGCGGATGCGGATCGCGTGCGGGCGCAGATTATTCTGCTGGGCCAGTCGGTGACGGTTGAGTCGGGTACGGTGAAGGAGGCGACCTGGTATCGCGTGCTGGTGGGGCCGTTCAGCAACCGTGAACAGCTGACCGTGGCGCAGAAGCAATTGGCCGGCGCGGGCTTTAGCAACCTGTTGTTACAACAACGCCAGAGTCGCTGAGACTAAGAGCGCAGCAGGCCCCATGTGGGAGCGGGCTTGCTCGCGAAAGCGGTATTTCAGTCAGTATTTCGGCGACTGACCCACCGCATTCGCGAGCAAGCCCGCTCCCACATTTTGTTTTGTGGCGTGTCAGAAAGATAAACACCACTCGTCCGCACACTGCCCCCGCGGTTGAAATCCCCCCCACCATCCCCATATCAGTTTCCATCAGGGCATTTTCGCCCCGCTGCGTGGAGACTCTCCCCTTGACCACCATCGTTTCAGTACGTCGCCACGGCAAAGTCGTCATGGGCGGCGACGGCCAGGTTTCCCTGGGTAATACCGTGATGAAAGGCAACGCCAAGAAAGTGCGTCGCCTGTACCACGGCCAGGTTCTCGCAGGCTTTGCCGGCGCCACCGCCGACGCCTTCACCCTTTTCGAACGTTTCGAAGGCCAACTTGAGAAACACCAGGGCCACCTGGTGCGCGCGGCGGTTGAACTCGCCAAAGAATGGCGCACCGACCGCACCCTCAGCCGCCTGGAAGCCATGCTGGCCGTCGCCAACAAAGACGCGTCCCTGATCATCACCGGCAACGGCGATGTGGTTGAGCCTGAACATGGCCTGATCGCCATGGGTTCCGGCGGTGGCTACGCCCAGGCGGCCGCCAGCGCACTGTTGAAGAAAACCGACCTGTCGGCTCGCGAAATCGTCGAGACCGCCCTGGGCATCGCCGGTGATATCTGCGTGTTCACCAACCACAACCAGACCATTGAGGAGCAGGACCTCGCCGAGTAAGCCGTAGGCTTATTCCGCTTGAGGCCGCCAAACACTATGTCCATGACTCCCCGCGAAATCGTCCATGAACTCAACCGCCATATCATCGGCCAGGACGATGCCAAGCGCGCCGTAGCGATTGCGCTGCGTAACCGCTGGCGCCGGATGCAACTGCCCGAAGAACTGCGCGTTGAAGTAACGCCCAAGAACATTCTGATGATCGGCCCGACCGGCGTCGGTAAAACCGAAATCGCCCGCCGCCTGGCCAAGCTGGCCAATGCGCCGTTCATCAAGGTCGAAGCCACCAAGTTCACCGAAGTGGGCTACGTTGGCCGCGACGTCGAGTCGATCATCCGTGACCTGGCCGACGCCGCCCTGAAAATGCTGCGCGAACAGGAAGTGACCAAGGTCAGCCACCGCGCCGAAGACGCCGCCGAAGAACGCATCCTCGACGCCCTGCTGCCACCGGCACGCATGGGTTTCAACGAAGACGCCGCGCCGGCCTCGGACTCCAACACCCGCCAGCTGTTCCGCAAGCGCCTGCGTGAAGGCCAGCTGGACGACAAGGAAATCGAGATCGAAGTCGCTGAAGTCTCTGGCGTCGACATCTCCGCCCCGCCTGGCATGGAAGAAATGACCAGCCAGTTGCAGAACCTGTTCGCCAACATGGGCAAGGGCAAGAAGAAAAGCCGCAAGCTCAAGGTGAAGGAAGCGCTGAAACTGGTGCGCGACGAAGAAGCCGGGCGCCTGGTGAATGAGGAAGAACTCAAGGCCAAGGCCCTGGAAGCGGTCGAGCAGCACGGCATCGTGTTTATCGACGAGATCGACAAAGTCGCCAAGCGCGGCAATTCCGGCGGCGTCGATGTGTCCCGCGAAGGCGTACAGCGCGACCTGCTGCCGCTGATCGAAGGCTGCACGGTGAACACCAAGCTGGGCATGGTCAAGACCGACCACATCCTGTTTATCGCCTCCGGCGCGTTCCACCTGAGCAAGCCAAGCGACCTGGTGCCGGAGCTGCAAGGCCGCCTGCCGATCCGCGTGGAGCTCAAGGCGCTGACCCCAGGCGACTTCGAGCGCATCCTCAGCGAGCCGCACGCGTCGCTCACCGAGCAATACCGTGAGCTGCTGAAAACCGAAGGCTTGGGTATCGAATTCCAAGCGGACGGCATCAAGCGCCTGGCGGAGATCGCCTGGCAGGTCAACGAGAAGACCGAGAACATCGGTGCCCGTCGTTTGCATACCTTGCTGGAGCGGCTGCTGGAGGAAGTGTCCTTCAGTGCTGGCGACCTGGCTGGCGCGCAAAATGGCGAAGTGATCAAGATCGACGCTGAATACGTCAACAGCCACTTGGGCGAATTGGCGCAGAACGAAGATCTGTCGCGCTACATTCTGTAGAGTTCAAGCTGTAAGCTACAAGCGACAAGTTGACCCCATTCAACTTGAAGCCTGTAGCTTGCAGCCCAAGGTCTTCCCAATGTCAAAATTTCCCACCGCTGTAAACCTGCACAAAACCTCCAACACCCTTGGCCTCACCTACGGGCCCGACGAGGTGTACCAACTCCCCGCCGAACTGCTGCGCACCCACTCGCCTTCCGCCGAGGTCCAGGGGCACGGCAAACCGATCCTGCAATTCGGCAAGCTCAACGTGAAGTTGATTAAGGTAGAACCCGCTGGCCAGTACGCACTGAAATTGACCTTCGACGACGGTCATGACAGCGGACTGTTCACCTGGGACTACCTCTACCAGCTCGCCGTGCGCCAAGACGCGTTGTGGGTCGATTATCTGGCCGAACTCAAAGCCGCTGGCAAAACCCGCGATCCGGATCAGTCGGTCGTGCGGCTGATGCTCTAGCCCAGGCCTCTTGCTCTTTAGAGGGCATTTTCTAATTTCATCTGCTTGAATGCCCTGTCGCGTGACCAACGATTGGTCCGCTTGCGAAAAAAATTAAACTCGGGTAACCAATGGAGCTGGCAAGTTCCCTGCATTTGACGATGCGGTATCAACGGTCACCCGAGTCGCAGTACCAGGCTTGTGTTGTGTATCGAAACTGGGTGCGCAGCGGTCCCCGGTACTCGTCTTTCGGACAATGGAGCGTCGTAGATGAGTAACAAGAACAACGATGACTTGAAACGCCAGGCCTCGGAAAACACCCTGGGGCTCAACCCGATCATCGCGTTACGTAAAAAGGATTTACTCGCCTCGGCGAAGATGGTGCTGACCCAAGCCATCAAACAACCGCTGCACAGCGTCAAGCACGTCGCGCATTTTGGCGTCGAGTTGAAGAACGTGATGTTCGGCAAATCCGCGTTGGTGCCCGAAAGTGACGACCGTCGCTTCCAGGACCCGGCCTGGAGCCAGAACCCGCTCTACAAACGCTACCTGCAAACCTACCTGGCGTGGCGCAAGGAACTGCACGACTGGATCGGCGACAGCAACCTGTCGGAACAGGACATCAGCCGTGGTCACTTTGTGATCAACCTGATGACTGAAGCCATGGCCCCCACCAACAGCGCGGCCAACCCGGCGGCGGTCAAACGTTTCTTTGAAACCGGCGGCAAGAGCCTGCTCGATGGCCTGTCCCACCTGGCCAAGGACATGGTGCACAACGGCGGCATGCCGAGCCAGGTCAATATGGGCGCCTTTGAAGTGGGCAAGACGCTGGGCACGACCGAAGGCGCCGTGGTGTTTCGCAACGACGTACTGGAGCTGATCCAGTACAAGCCGATCACCGAACAGGTGCACGAACGCCCGCTGCTGGTAGTGCCGCCGCAGATCAACAAATTCTATGTATTCGACCTGAGCCCTGAGAAGAGCCTGGCGCGCTTCTGCCTGCGCAATAACCAGCAGACTTTTATCGTCAGCTGGCGCAACCCGACCAAGGCCCAGCGCGAGTGGGGCCTGTCGACCTATATCGAGGCGCTCAAGGAAGCGGTGGATGTGGTCACGGCGATTACCGGCAGCAAAGATGTGAACATGCTCGGCGCCTGCTCGGGGGGTATCACCTGCACCGCCCTGCTCGGCCACTACGCGGCGCTGGGAGAGAAGAAGGTCAACGCCCTGACCCTGCTGGTGAGTGTGCTCGACACCACGCTGGACACCCAGGTAGCGCTGTTCGTCGACGAACAGACCCTGGAGGCGGCCAAGCGCCACTCCTACCAGGCCGGCGTGCTGGAAGGCCGCGACATGGCCAAGGTGTTTGCCTGGATGCGGCCCAACGACCTGATCTGGAACTACTGGGTCAACAACTACCTGCTGGGCAATGAGCCGCCGGTGTTCGACATCCTGTTCTGGAACAACGACACCACGCGTCTGCCAGCGGCTTTCCACGGTGACCTGATCGAGCTGTTCAAGAACAACCCACTGGTGCGCGCCAACGCACTGGAAGTGTGCGGCACGCCCATCGACCTTAAGCAGGTCACCGCCGATATCTATTCCCTGGCTGGCACCAACGACCACATTACGCCGTGGCAGTCGTGCTACAAGTCGGCGCAGTTGTTTGGCGGCAAGGTGGAGTTCGTGCTGTCCAGCAGCGGGCATATCCAGAGCATCCTCAACCCGCCGGGCAACCCCAAGGCGCGCTACCAGACCAGCGACAGCCTGACGGCGAAGCCCCTGGAATGGCAGGAGAATGCGACCAAGCATACCGATTCGTGGTGGTTGCATTGGCAAGCCTGGCAGGCGGAACGGGCGGGCAAGTTGAAGAAAGCCCCGACGGCGCTGGGTAATAAAACGTACGCCGCAGCCGAAGCAGCACCGGGCACATACGTACATGAACGCTAGATTGAAATGAGATCCAAATGTGGGAGCGGGCTTGCTCGCGAACGCGGTCCATCAGTATCAAATGTACTGACTGACACACTGCTTTCGCGAGCAAGCCCGCTCCCACATTTAGACCGCATTCCGGCTGTCACACTTCACAGGGCTTGAGCATGCCGCAACCGTTCATCTTCCGCACCATCGACCTGGATGGCCAGACCATCCGCACGGCGGTGCGCCCGGGCAAGCCTCACTTGACGCCGTTGCTGATCTTCAATGGCATCGGCGCCAACCTTGAGTTGGTGTTTCCGTTCGTCCAGGCGTTGGACCCAGACCTGGAAGTGATCGCGTTCGATGTACCCGGCGTGGGCGGTTCCTCCACACCCAATCGACCGTACCGTTTTCCCGGCCTGGCCAAACTCACCGCACGCATGCTCGATTACCTGGACTATGGCCAGGTGAACGCGGTGGGTGTGTCATGGGGCGGCGCGTTGGCGCAGCAGTTTGCCTACGACTACCCGGAGCGCTGCAAGAAGCTGATTCTGGCGGCCACGGCGGCGGGTGCGGTGATGGTGCCGGGCAAGCCGAAAGTGTTGTGGTTGATGGCCAGCCCGCGCCGTTACATCCAACCGTCCCATGTGGTGCGCATCGCGCCGATGATCTACGGCGGCTCGTTCCGCCGCGACTCCAAGCTCGCCGCCGAACACGCGAGCAAAGTGCGCTCGGCCGGCAAGCTGGGTTACTACTGGCAGCTGTTCGCCGGGTTGGGCTGGACCAGCATCCACTGGCTGCACAAGATCCGCCAACCCACCCTGGTGCTGGCCGGGGACGACGACCCGCTGATCCCGCTGATCAACATGCGCATGCTGGCCTGGCGCATTCCCAATGCACAGTTGCACATCATCGATGACGGCCACCTGTTCCTGATCACCCGGGCGGAAGCCGTGGCGCCGATCATCATGAAATTTCTCGAAGAGGAGCGCATGCGCGCGGTGATCCATCCGCGACCGGCCGTGTAAGGACCGCACCGCCGCGCAACTTGCCAGGAACCGGCTATGGTTCTGAATTGGCGTGCCTGTTTGATGGCTTGACGAAGGAGTGTTGGCTCATGCGAGAAAGACCCGTGACGAACCCGGCGCCCACCCCTGCCGTGTTCATCAATGCGCAAAATGCGATCACCGGCCTGCGCGGTCGAGACCTGCTGTCGACCCTGCGCAGCGTGGCCGCCCATGGCTTGCGCAACCCGGTGCATACCGCTCGCCATGCCTGGGCGTTGAGCGGTCAACTGGGCCGCGTGCTGCTCGGTGAAACCGTGCACGAACCCAACCCCAACGACGGCCGCTTCACCGACCCCACCTGGAAACTCAACCCGCTGTACCGGCGTAGCCTGCAAGCCTATTTGAGCTGGCAGAAGCAGACCCGTCACTGGATCGATGACAGCAACCTGAGCGCCGATGACCGCGCCCGAGCGCATTTTGCTTTTTCGTTGATCAACGATGCGGTCTCCCCTTCCAACACCCTGCTCAACCCGCTGGCGATCAAGGAACTGCTCAATTCCGGCGGCAACAGCGTGGTGCGCGGAGTGACCAACCTGTTCGAAGACCTGCTGCACAACAATGGCCTGCCGCGCCAGGTGAGCAAACACGCCTTCGAGGTGGGCAAGACGGTCGCCACCACCCCAGGCTCGGTGGTGTTTCGCAATGAGCTGCTGGAGTTGATCCAGTACAAGCCCATGAGCGAAAAACAGTACGCCAAGCCGCTGTTGATCGTGCCGCCGCAAATCAACAAGTACTACATTTTCGACTTGAGCCCGGCCAACAGCTTTGTGCAGTACGCCCTGAAAAATGGCCTGCAGACGTTCATGGTCAGCTGGCGCACCCCGGACGTGCGGCATCGCGAATGGGGCTTGTCCACCTACGTCGCTGCGCTGGAAGAAGCCCTCAACGTGTGCCGCGCCATCACCGGCGCCCGTGAGGTCAACCTGATGGGCGCCTGCGCCGGTGGCCTGACCATCGCCGCGCTGCAAGGCCACTTGCAAGCCAAGCGCCAGTTGCGCCGCATCTCCAGCGCCAGCTACCTGGTGAGCCTGCTGGACAGCCAGATCGACAGCCCCGCCACCCTGTTCGCTGATGAACAAACCCTGGAAGCCGCCAAGCGCCGGTCTTATCAGCAAGGCGTGCTGGACGGCCGCGACATGGCCAAGGTGTTCGCCTGGATGCGCCCCAATGACCTGATCTGGAACTACTGGATCAACAACTACCTGCTGGGCAAAGAACCGCCGGCCTTCGACATCCTGTACTGGAACAACGACAACACGCGCCTGCCCGCCGCGCTGCACGGTGACCTGCTGGACTTCTTCAAGCACAACCCGCTGAGCCATCCCGGCGGCCTGGAAGTGTGTGGCACGCCGATCGATTTGCAGAAGGTCACGGTGGACAGCTTCAGTGTGGCGGGCATCAATGACCACATCACGCCGTGGGACGCGGTGTATCGCTCCACCCAATTGCTGGGCGGCGAGCGGCGCTTCGTGCTGTCCAACAGCGGGCATATCCAGAGCATTCTCAACCCGCCGGGCAACCCCAAGGCCAACTACGTCGAGAACCTCAAGCTGAGCAGCGACCCGCGCGCCTGGTACTACGACGCCAACCACGTCGAAGGCAGTTGGTGGCCGCAGTGGCTGGACTGGATCCAGCAGCGCTCCGGCGCGCAACGGGAAACCCTTACCGCCCTGGGCAACCAGAATTACCCACCGATGGAAGCGGCGCCCGGCACCTATGTGCGCGTGCGCTGAGCTCAACGATCACATTAAGAAGACTGGATGAAGACCCGCGACCGTATCCTTGAATGTGCCCTGCAGTTGTTCAACCAGAAGGGCGAACCGAACGTGTCGACCATGGAGGTGGCCAATGAAATGGGGATCAGCCCCGGCAACCTCTACTACCACTTCCATGGCAAGGAACCGTTGGTGCTCGGGTTGTTCGAGCGTTTCCAGAATGAGTTGGCGCCCCTGCTCGACCCTCCCGCGGACGCGCAACTGGAAGCCGAGGATTACTGGCTGTTCCTGCACCTGATCGTCGAGCGCATGGCGCATTACCGGTTCTTGTTCCAGGACTTGTCGAACCTGGCGGGACGCCTGCCAAAGCTGGCCAAGGGCATTCGCAACCTGCTGACGGCGCTCAAACGGACCTTGGCGTCTCTGCTGGCACGGCTCAAGGCCGCCGGGCAATTGGTCAGCGACACCCAGGCGCTGGGGCAACTGGTTGAGCAAATCACCATGACCTTGCTGTTCTCCCTGGATTACCAGCGGATTCTCGATCGCGAAGGTGAGGTGCAAGTAGTGATCTACCAGATCATGATGCTGGTGGCGCCCCATCTGCAGTCGCCGGCACGACAAGCCACAGAGCAATGGGCGCTGCGTTATCTGGACAATCCGACTTAAAGACTCATTGAAATCAATCAGGTCGACCAAACTGTTTAGTGAACATGAAAAGTTCACTGTCGGTCCTGATCCCCAGCTTTCGATAAGCCGATTGTTTTTGTGTACTGATGGTACTTGCACTGCGCGAAAACTTTGCCGCAATTGAGTTCACGGACATGCCATCCAAAAAACAACGCAATACTTCTTGTTCTTTGGGCGTTAAAGAGCCACTTAATCGCAACGGCATAGCCGTTTCAAGTTTCGATTCGATATTCATCTGCCACAAAGCAGACTCCCCCTCCTGCAATACCGACAACATGCCGCGTTGCAGGTAAATCCGCCCTTGGGCGACGGTTCGAATAGCCACGACCAATTCCGTGAGCTGTTGGGTCTTGCCCAGTACCCCCAGGCTGCCTGCCTTCAGCGCCAGCGTGACCCTTGCACGTGTGCAGTGCGACGACACAACGAGCACCTTGCAGCGCTTAAAGCGCCGGCTCAGCATCTGGATCAGGCTGAGGCCATCGATGTCCGACGGCCCCAGCGTAAAGTCCATCACCACCACATCCACAGGTCGCTGTGTGAGCGCATCCAGTAACGCCCTGGACGTGCTGAATGAGCCGATAACGTCCAGATCGGTCTCTTTACGCAGGCCCAGTTCGATCCCCTGTCGAACCATCTCGTGATCATCCAACAACATGATGGTGTGCATATCGGCCACCAGAAAGTTCGCCAAAGTAGGTACAACTTAGTTCAAATACGCTCATTGCACGAACAGGGTATAGCGCAGCTTTTTTGATGCTTCAACATAGGAAAATCAACTCGACCCGCCCTTACAACTTAATCCTACATATATGCCTTACACCTGATTCTTACAGACGCAGACCCATACAATTGTTTTAATTAATATTTTGGACTTCGAACAATTACGAGATAAATCTCGTTACATCTCTATAGGCATCGTTAACGTTCCCAGCCAAATTAGAGCTCCCCGCAACTCGGTAAAAAAACGAAACAAATTACCGATGCAGCACATCACTGTGCGGCGGATTACTCAAATAACGCACGATTGGGAGCTCTATGACAGTCAACACTTTCTCCACCCTTGCCGCCGCACTTGCCTTGGCTGCGGCCGTTTCGCAAACGGCACACGCCGCCAACGACGGAACCATCAATTTCACCGGGCTGGTGAACGATACGACCTGCACCATCGAAGGCGCAGCGCCGGGCACCGGTGCCGTGGTCAAAGACGTCAACCTCGGCGGTGTGTCTGCCGCACGCCTGGCGAAGCCGGGTGATCGCGCCAACCTCACCGGTTTCACCATTCGCATTGGCGCGCCAGGCGAAGGCGGTTGCACCAACGGTCGCACCGCGATGGTTGCGTTCGACCCAACCAGCCCGGCCATTGATGTGGCAACCGGACGCTTGAACATCGACGGCTACGATGACCCGTCCGACACCACCAACGCCAAGAACGTACAGGTTGAAGTGACGAACCGGAACGGCTCGCCAATCAACGTCTACACCGAAAAATCCGAAGGCGTGGTGATCACCGACAACCAGGCGGTCATCCCACTGGCCGCGCAGATGTACGCCAGCGGTGCCGCAACTGAAGGCACGGTCAAGACCCGCGTCGGCTTCATGGTCGTGTACGACAACTAAACCGCAAGCGGGCCTGCAGTTGCCAGGCAGGCCCATCCGCCTGATTCGTAGAGAACATTGAGCATGAAAAAGCTGGTCTGCCTCGCGCTTGCCACCTGGGGTATCGCAGGGTTACTGCTGCACGCATTTCCCGCCCAGGCTGGGGTCATTATCTATGGCACCCGCGTGATCTACCCCGCCGATCAGCAGGAAGTGGTCGTGCGCCTGGAAAACAAAGGTGACCGCCCGGCCCTGGTACAAACCTGGCTGGACACGGGCGACATCCGCTCCACGCCAGCCACGGCGCAGACACCGTTTACCCTTTCGCCACCGATCTTCCGCATCGAGCCGCACCAGCAACAGGCGCTGCGCCTGCGCTATTCCGGGGAGGCCGCGGCCACCGACCGCGAAAGCCTGTACTGGCTGAACGTGCTGGAAGTCCCGCCGCTGACCGCCGGTGCCGAACAGAACAACCAGATCGAATTGGCCTTCCGCACCCGCTTGCGGGTGTTTCTGCGACCGCAGGCATTGCCTTACTCGGTGGGCAGCGCGGCGTCCAAGTTGCAATGGAAACTGGTTGCCCACCACCAGGGCTATGCCCTGCAAGCGACCAACCCCACGCCGTACCATGTTTCCCTGAGTTCAGTGGTCTTGGTGAGCGAAGGAAGACGCTTCGGCAAAGCCGCCAACAAGGAAGCCAACGACAGCCTGATGATGCCGGCCGGCGACGTGAAAGTATTCGCGCTGCCGTCGCTGCGCGAACGCCCTAACGGTGCGCTCAAGGTCGAATTCACCGCCGTCAGCGACTTCGGTGCCCGCGTTCGCCACTCGGCAGACCTTACGCCTCCAGTCGCCGGGTAACAGACCATGAACGCCGTTTTCGCTTCACACCTGTCGGCCCGCCTGATCGCGTTGGCCTTTGCACTGCTGAGCGCCGCCGCGCAGGCCAGCGTGGTCATCAGCAGCACCCGGATCATCTACCCACAGGACGACAAGGAGGTGACGGTCAGGCTGGAAAGCAAGAACCAGGCGCCCGTGCTGATCCAGGTGTGGCTGGACAGCGGTGACGAACACTCCACCCCGGATCGGGCCACGGTGCCGTTTATCGCCACGCCGCCGATCTTTCGTATGGAACCGGGCAAGCAACAGGTTCTACGCCTGGCGTACACGGGTGACAGCCTGCCGACGGAACGGGAAAGCCTGTTCTGGTTCAACCTGCTGGAGGTGCCCGCGCATTCCCAGGAGGCCAATCAGCTGCAACTGGCCTTCCGTTCGCGGATCAAGCTGTTTTTCCGGCCACCGAACCTGCCGTATGGCGTCGACGCCGCGCCCGGAAAACTGCAATGGCGGCGTGAGTCGACCGAGCACGGCCAGGCCTTGGAAGTCTATAACCCCACGCCCTATCACGTGACCTTCGAGCAGGTCGACGTACTGGACGCTCAGCAGCGTCATGCACGCAAACCCTCGGCTTCTGGTGCCGGGAACATGGTGCCGCCTGGCGGTCGCACGCGTTTTGAACTACCCAGCCTCAAAAAACCGTCGGGCAGCGCCGCCACCGTGGAGTTCCAGACGCTCGACGACTACGGCGTGCGCAGCACCCACAGCAGCCCGCTCTCGACATGACCCACACGGCCAGTCTGGCCGACGACTGACCTCACCGCACACGTTCGTCTGATGCCCATTTCTCGGGGCAGGGCTTTGCTTTGCCCGAATTCGGACAGCGCCCACTTTTTGGAAAGGGTACACATGAGTCTGAACACCCACGCCAGCCCGAACAGCTGGCCCCTTGCACATCATCGTTGGACGCTGATGACGCGCTGCCTTTGGCTGCTGAGCAGCGCCTATGCCGTGGGCGCCCAAGGTGCCGAGAACGTGGGGTTCAACCCCGCCTTCTTTCCGGATGGCGTGGGCGGCCGGCAGGTCGATATCGCCAAATTCAGCCAGGGCAACGTGGTGCTGCCCGGCAGTTACCGCACCGACGTTTATCTCAATGGCCAGTGGATCGGCCGTGAATCCCTGACGTTCGTCGCGGTCAAGGGCCGGGACGCTGCACAGATGTGCCTGGAGCGGGACGCCGTGCTCAGGTTTGGCATCGACTTGGAAGCGCCGCACAATCAACCCGCCGAAGCGGGTCAGGCGCCTATTCCCGCATTCGCCCCCTGCGAAGACATTGCAACCTACCTGCCAGGCAGCACCGCTCAATTCGACTCGGGCGAAAACCGCCTGGCGTTGCAGGTTCCACAGATCTACCTGGCGCGCAAAGCGCGCGGGTATGTCGACCCCAAACACTGGGACGGTGGGGTCGATGCGGCGTTTGTGCGCTACAACGCCAACACCTTCACGACGCGCACAAAGGGTCGCTCCATCGACTCTCATTACTTGGGCCTGAACACCGGGCTTAACCTGGGTGACTGGCACTGGCGCCACAACGGCAGCTTCAGCCAGAGCGATGCCGTCGCGGGCTACCAGGGCAGCAGCACCTATGTGCAGCGCGAATTGAGCCCGTTGCGATCACAGCTGATGGTCGGCGAAATCTACACCCCAGGCCAGCTCTTCGACAGCGTGCGCCTGCGCGGCGCCAGCCTGTTCAGCGATGATCGGATGCTGCCGGATTCCCAGACCGGTTTTGCCCCGGTCGTGCGCGGCATCGCCGAGACCAACGCGCGGGTCACCGTGCGTCAGCGCGGTGTGTTGCTGGATGAAGTGTCGGTCGCGCCTGGCCCGTTCGTGCTCAACGACTTGTTTGCCACCGGATATGGCGGCGACTTGACCGTCACAGTGACCGAGGCCGATGGCCGTCAGCGCGAATTCATCGTGCCGTTCGCCGCCAACGCCAACCTGTTGCGCACCGGCCACAGCCGCTATTCGCTGAGCGCCGGCTTGCTCGACGAAATCGGCCTGCGCCATCCCCCAAGGCTGATGCAAGCCACTTACCAGCACGGCCTCAGTAACCTGCTGACCGGCTACACCGGGGCGGTGGCGGGTGACGACTATCTGTCGCAGTTGCTGGGTGCGGCGTTCAACACACCGTATGGCGCACTGTCCCTTGACCTGACCCACTCGAACGCAGCGCTGCCAGGCCACGGCGCTCGCCAAGGGCAAAGCCTGCAGTTGCGCTACAGCAAGAACTTCACCGACACCGGCACCCACTTTGCCCTCGGCGCCTACCGCTACTCCACGCAAGGCTTTCTGAGCGTCGCCGACGCTGCACAGATTCGCGACCTCGCCATCGACGGGAACAACCTGGATAACGTCTCGCGCCTGCGCGACCGGATGGACATCAGCCTCAACCAAGGCCTGGCGAACGGTACGGTCTACCTGACCGGTTCCTCGCAAAACTACTGGAACCGCAGCAGCGGCAACCTGACCTTCACCACCGGCTACAGCGGCAGTTGGAAGGGCTTGCACTACACCGTCAGCGCCCAGCGCAGCAAGGATCTGCTGAGTGAGCGGGTCGACAAACAAGTGGAACTGACCCTGAGTCTGCCCCTGGGCAGCGACGCTCGCTCCCCCACCCTGACCACCACCGCCTATCGCGGCGATCAAAGCAGCGGTGAGCGGATGAACCTCGGCGGCACCCTGGGCGAACGCAGCCAATTCAGCTACGGCGTGGGCGGCAGTCGCACGCAGGGCAGCAGCAACTCAGTGACCGCCGACATGAAATACCAGGCCAGCCATGGCGTGCTGTCCGCAGGTTTCGGGCAAAGCAACGCCTACCGTGCGACCTCCCTGGGCATGACCGGCGGCATCGTCGCCCACGCCGATGGCGTGATTTTCGCCCCGGAACTGGGCGACACCCTTGGCATCGTCCAGGCGCCTGATGCGCAGGGTGCGCGGATCAACGGCAACCACGGCGCCCAGGTCGGCAAGCGCGGTTATGCCGTGGTGCCCCACCTCACTCCCTATCGCCAGAACGTGGTCGAACTGGATCCCAAGGACCTGTCCGTCGACGTAGAGCTCAAGACCGCCGCGCAAAACGTCGCACCCCGTGCGGGCTCGGTGGTGAAGCTGCAATTCGACACGGTCAGCGGCCAGGCGATCTTGATCACGGCCCTGCGCGAGGACGGTAGCTCGCTGCCGTTCGGTTCGGATGTGTTCGATGAAGACGGCGCCAGCGTCGGCATTGTCGGGCAAGGCGGTAAAGCCTTTGTGCGGGTCTCTCGCCCGCAGGGGCAACTGAAGGTCAAGTGGGGGGCCAATGCCTCTTGCCGGTTGCAATACGGCGTGGGTCCGCAGCGGGGGCCGGAGGGCGGCAACCGATTGCGCCATCTGGACGCAGGCACTTGCCAAGCCGCGGCCAACGGTTGATCAGGCGCGCTCGAACGCCCTATTTCTTACGACGGGACTGAAGATGAAACACTCCATCAAATTCGTTTTGACAGTACTGAGCCTGCCGCTGACCGCCCAAGCGTATTGCGATCGGTATCCAGACTCAACGCTGACCCTCAACCTGCCGGCGACCATCACGGTGCCGGACAGCCTGCCTGACGGGAGCCTCATCACCAGCCAGGCATTCAGCGGTCCTTCTCCGGCCTTCGTCGCCAATTGCCCTGTGGCTGTGCGCCGATGGTATGTCGGGCGATACCCGGACCAGCGATACCCAGGCTCCTTCATCTACCGCACCGAAGTCCCCGGTATTGGCGTACGCATTTCCCTGACGTGGGCCGACGGCGCCAACGAAGCGTTCTTCGCCATTCACACCCAGCCGCCCCAGCAGGTATACGGCAAGATCCCTAGCTACACCTCTGCGACGGCGCACTTTTACAAAATGGGGCCTGTCACAGACGGAACGATCCCGGCCGGAAACCTCTGGGAGCACCGCTGGATACACACCCCAGAGGTTTACCGTCTTGACCTCGGCAACGCGGTGCGCTTTGTCAGGCCCGCCGCCACCTGCGACCTGGCCGCCGGTGACGTCAACCGCACAATCACGCTCCCCACGATACAAGCCAGCGCCTTGAAGGACGTTGTCTACGCGGGCGTACATGACTTCGAGCTGACCGCCCAGTGCAGCGATGCGACCAACGTCACCTTCCGTTTCAGCGGCACCCCGGCACCGGGCAACCCCCTGCTCTTCGACAACACCGGCACTGCCGGCGGCGTAGACCTGTGGCTGTACTCACGCCTCAACGGCGTGCCCCAGACCATCAGCGCCAACGAAGATCGCACCGTGGCGGTGTCCGGCGACCGCGCGGTCTTGCCACTTAGCGCCGCGTATCACAAAAACGGCATGGTCAGCCAAGGCTCCCTGGCCAGTACCGCCACCGTCAACATCACCTACAACTGAAACCTGAGGAAAACCCGATGTACCTACGCAGCATTCCCCTTCTGTTGGCAATGACCGGCGGGCTCGCCAGCTTCAGCGCCCAGGCCGCGACAACCGGAACGTTGACCTTTGCCGGGCAGGTCGACGCCGGCACCTGCAACCTGGCCGCCGGCGACGAGAACCGCACCCTTACCTTGCCAACCATCAAGATTTCCGACCTGGACGCGACCCCCTCCGCCGGGCAGCTCGATTTCGAGGTCTCCGCCGACTGTGAATCCGATATCCGCAACGTGATCTTCCTGTTTACCGGCACGCCCTCAGCGGGGAATGGCGAATTATTTGCCAATACCGGTGGCTCGAAAGGCACCGCGCTGTTACTGGCGCATCGCGCACCCGCGCTTTCAACCATCCCGGCCAATGGCACCCCTGACCAGCGCAGCCGAACGGTTGCAACCAGCGGCAACAAAGCTGTCCTTGCACTTGCAGCGGCTTACCATAAAACCGGTGAAGCCATCACTCAAGGCAGCTTGGCCAGCGCTGTGACCGTGTCTATCACTTACAACTGATACTGACGCAAAAAAATGCCCGGCCTTTGCAGGCCGGGCATTTATTGTGTCCTGGGGAAAATCAGGACTGACTGGATGGCGTCGGGGTTGCCGGCGTTGCAGTCGGGGTCACAGCAGCAGGGGTCGGTGCGGACACCGAGTTGGCTGTGGAAGCGGTTGGCGCCGTTGCAGGCTTGGCCGCAACAGCAGGCTTGGGTGCTGCTGGTTTTTTTGCAACTGCTGGCTTCTTCGCGGCGGCTGGTTTTGCCGCTGGCTTGGCTGCAGCAGGCTTGGCAGCCGGTTTAGCGGCGGCCGGCTTGGCTGCAGGTTTCGCAGCGGCTGGCTTGGCAGCAGGTTTTGCAGCTGCAGTTTTGGCCGCAGGCTTGGCGGCTGGTTTAGCGGCGGCCTTGGCTGCTGGTTTGGCGGCTGGCTTGGCAGCAGCTTTAGCGGCAACTGGTTTAGCGGCAGGCTTGGCGGCCGGTTTGGCAGCGGCGGTTTTTGCCGCAGGCTTGGCGGCTGGTTTAGCCGCCGCTTTGGCGGGAGCCTTGGCAGCGGGTTTGGCAGCCGGCTTGGCGGCCGCTTTTACCAGAGGCTTGGCGGCAGTTTTCGCAGCCGGTTTGGCCGCTGCGGTTTTAGCCGCAGGCTTGGCAGCCGGTTTTGCACCAGCCGTTTTCGCGGGAGCCACTTTAGCGCCGGTCAGTTTTTCGATTTGCTTGGTCAGGGTATCGACCTTGCTGTGCAGCGTCTTCAGCTCTGCCTTGCTAGGCACGCCCAGTCGCGAAATGGCACTGTTAAGGCGCTTGTCGAAAGTTTCTTCCAACTTGCCCCACGTGTCAGAAATGCTCGACTTGGCGGAGCCGGCAGTTGCCTTGGCGGCTTCAACTTTTTTACCAACCGTGGTTTTGGTCAACTTCTCGGCCTTCTCGCCGTCCTTGACCAAAGTCTCGAAGTATTTGCCGCCGTCACTGCTAACCTTCGAGTACACGCCTAAACCAGCAAGCCAGATCTTACGGGAATATTTTTCAACTTCCCCGACCCACGAGCTGCCTTCTTTCTGAGTAGTCTTTTTAACAGCCATCCCGATGTCTCCTTAGTGTTTACGCGCGACACGTTCTAGCAATGTCGTCAGCTCTTCGAGCTTAGCAGAGAGTGTCTCAACGTCATGTTTAGACGCAATGCCGATTCGATTCAAGGCACTGGCAACGCGAGTATCAAAAGCTTTTTCAACTTTATCCAGCTGAACTTCTACCAGACCTTTGACGGCGGAGACATTACTCTTTACTTGGTCAATCTGACTGTTGGCGGCCTCAAGTTGTTCAACTGCAACTTTTTTGCCTTTACTTTCAACATGTTGACCGGTCTTAACCAGCTCTTTGAAGTACTCGCTGCCTTCGCTTCCAACCTTGGCGTAAGCACCAAGTCCTGCCAGCCAGATCTTGCGGGCGTAGGATTTAACCTCGCTCAGGGTAGTGGTCTGGGCGTCGATTTTTTTCTTCAGGATAACTTTGGCCATGGTGCACCTCACGCAGATTAGGGGGGAGGAACGGCCCGCAGGAGTTGAGGGCTTGGGCACAAAGTAGGCTGGAAAATTAGAATCGGCACCCTAAGAACAGACGGATCACACCAAGGCTTTATCCAGGGCTTTTTCGATTTCGGACTTGATGGTGCCACTCATGGCCGACATCAACAGGCCCAGTTCCACATCGATACGCAACGAATCTGCAGTGACTAATACCGTGCCCTTAACCCCCGAACGCTTGAGGTTCAAGGTATCGCCGGACCACGACGGCTCCAGGCCATATTGCTCTTTGAGTTTGAGCGCCAACTTGTCGGCCTTTGCCCGCGCGCCTTCTTTACCCAGGGAATGTGCGCGCTCAACGGTTATACGGGCCATTGCAATGACTCCTCTTTATAGGGACGTGAATACCTTCGATGCGGCAAAAGGTCTCGGTGACCACCCATCTTACCTGCAGCCTTGCCAAGACAAAGCAGGCCTTGGGGATTATCATGTCCCGCATTCTCTTTTGGTGACAGCGATATGACTGATCAGCGCAAAGGCAGCGATGCCGAACCCACCACTCACTTCGGCTTCAAGAACGTCCCGGAAAGCCAGAAAGCGGAAAAAGTCGCTGAGGTGTTCCACTCGGTCGCGGCCAAGTACGACCTGATGAACGACGTGCTGTCGGGCGGCATGCACCGCTTGTGGAAGCGCTTCACCATCGAGTTGTCGGGTGTTCGCCCTGGCAACCGTGTACTGGACATCGCCGGCGGCACGGGCGACCTGGCGGCCAAGTTCTCCAAGCTGGTGGGCCCGACTGGCCAAGTGGTACTGGCCGACATCAACGGCTCGATGCTCAAGGTCGGGCGCGACCGCCTGCTGGACAAAGGCGTGGCCGGCAATATCGAATTCGTCCAGGCCGACGCAGAAAAACTGCCATTCCCCGACAACCATTTCGACTGCGTCACCATCGCCTTCGGCCTGCGTAACGTCACCCACAAGGAAGACGCGATCCGCTCGATGCTGCGCGTGCTCAAGCCGGGTGGCCGCCTGCTGGTGCTGGAATTCTCCAAGCCGACCAACGCCATCATGTCCAAGGTCTACGACACCTACTCCTTCGCCTTCATGCCGTTGATGGGCAAGCTGATCACCAATGACGCCGAGAGCTATCGCTACCTGGCCGAATCGATCCGCATGCACCCTGACCAGGAAACCCTGAAGTCGATGATGGTAGAAGCCGGTTTCGACCGCGTGACCTACCACAACATGACCTCGGGTATCGTCGCCCTGCACCGTGGCATCAAGCCCTGATGTTGCTCGCAGGCTTTCTCGCCAGCGTTGAACACGGCCTCAACCGTGTGCTGCGCCTGGACAGCACCGCCCTGGCGCGGCTTGCGCACCTCAATGGCAAAGTGATTGCCGTCGACTGCCGCAGCCCCGCTTTGCAGCTGTTTATCCTGCCCAGCGATGAAGGCCTGATGCTCGCGACCCAATGGGCCGCCGACGCCGACTGCACCCTGCGTGCGCCGGCGTCGAGCCTGTTGCACCTGGCCCTGAGCCGCAACAAGACCGCCATCCTGCACAGCGCCGAAGTGGAGCTGGAAGGCGACAGCTCGGTGCTGATGGACCTGGCTGCCGTGCTGCAAGACCTGGAACTGGACTGGGAATACGAGCTGTCACGCTGGATCGGCCCCGTCGCCACCCAGTTGATCAGCGGGCACCTGCGCAGCCGTTCGCGCTGGTACCAGCAAGGGTTCGCCAGCCTCAACCAGAACCTCGCCGAATACCTGAGCGAAGAATCGCGCACCCTGGTCGGAGAACGGGAAGCGCAAGCGCGCTTTCGTGAACTCGACAAGGCCAAAATCGACCTGGAACGCCTTGAGGCCCGCTTCGAGCGCCTGAGCCGTTCCCTTGATCCAAGCGATAACGCATGAAGCTGCTCGCCGTCCGCCGTTTGTTTCGTATCCAGCGCGTCGTAATCCGCTACCAACTCGATGACCTGCTGTTCGCCCTGCCCCTGCCATGGTTCCTGCTCGCGGTGCGCTATGTGCTGCCGTGGCGCTGGTTCCCGCGCAAAAAGCTGGAGCTCAGCCGTGGCGCGCGCCTGCGCCTGGCGTTGCAGGACCTGGGGCCGATCTTCATCAAGTTCGGGCAGATCCTCTCGACCCGCCGCGACTTGCTGCCTGAAGACATCGCCGACGAGCTGATGCTGTTGCAGGACCGCGTACCGCCGTTCGACTCCCAACAGTCGATGGCGCTGATCGAAGAACAATTGGGCAAGAAGATCAGCGAAGTCTTCAGCCGCTTTGACGTCGAGCCTCTCGCGTCGGCCTCCGTCGCCCAAGTGCACGCGGCGCAGCTCAAGACCGGCGAAGAGGTGGTGGTTAAGGTGATCCGCCCCGGCCTCAAGCCGATCATCGGCCAGGACCTGGCGTGGCTGTTCATCCTTGCCCGCGCCGCCGAGCGTTTCTCGGCCGATGCGCGCCTGCTGCACCCGGTGGACGTGGTCGCCGACTACGAAAAAACCATCTACGACGAACTCGACCTGCTGCGCGAAGCCGCCAATGCCAGCCAGCTCAAGCGCAACTTCGAAGGCTCGCCCCTGCTGTACGTGCCGCAAGTGTATTGGGACTGGTGCCGCCCCAAAGTCTTGGTGATGGAGCGCATCTACGGCGTGCAGGTCACCGACCTCGCAACCCTGGCCGACCAGCGCACCGACATGAAGATGCTCGCCGAACGCGGCGTGGAGATCTTCTTCACCCAGGTGTTCCGCGACAGTTTCTTCCACGCCGACATGCACCCCGGCAACATCTTCGTCAGCACCGTGAACCCGTGGAGCCCGCAGTACATTGCGATCGACTGCGGCATCGTCGGCAGCCTGACCCCGGAAGACCAGGACTACCTGGCGCGCAACCTGTTCGCCTTCTTCAAGCGCGACTACCGCCGCGTGGCGCAGTTGCATATTGATTCGGGCTGGGTGCCGGCAGAAACCAAGCTCAACGAATTCGAAGCGGCGATCCGCACCGTGTGCGAGCCAATCTTTGAAAAACCGTTAAAAGATATTTCCTTCGGCCAGGTGTTGATGCGCCTGTTCCAGACTGCGCGGCGCTTCAACATGGAAGTGCAGCCGCAGTTGGTATTGCTGCAAAAGACCCTGCTGAACATCGAAGGCCTGGGCCGCCAGCTGTACCCGGACCTCGACCTGTGGAACACCGCCCAGCCGTTCCTGGAACGCTGGATGCGCGAGCGCATGAGCCCGAAAACCGTGCTGGGCAACCTGCACAGCCAGATGGAACAACTGCCGCATCTGGCCAACATGACCCGCGACCTGCTGGAGCGCATGTCCCAGCCGCACGCCAAGGACCCGGCGCCGCCCTGGAAACAGCGCAAGGACGACTGGTTCCTGCGCCTGCTGGGCGCTGCGCACCTGGTCGGCGGGGTGATGCTGGCCATCGGTGGCCCGCTGAACCAACTGGGCCACTGGCCGGCTGGCATCATGGTCGCCGTCGGTGTTTATCTGATCGTGCGTCGATAGCCAATCCGGTTATACACTGTCGCAAATTGCCGGAGCCGAACATGAAAGACTGGCTGGACGAGATCAAATGGGACAGTGACGGCCTGGTGCCGGCCATTGCCCAGGACTACAAGACCGGGCGCGTGCTGATGATGGCCTGGATGAACCGCGAGGCCCTGAGCCTCACCGCCACTGAGCAGCGCGCCATCTACTGGTCACGCTCGCGTGGCAAACTGTGGCGCAAGGGCGAAGAGTCCGGGCACGTGCAGACCCTGCACGAGATGCGCATCGACTGCGACGCCGACGTGGTGATCCTCAAGGTCGAGCAGATCGGCGACATCGCCTGCCACACCGGCCGTCACAGCTGCTTCTATCGCGTTTTCGAAAATGGCGAATGGAAAGTGGTGGAGCCGGTGCTCAAAGACCCGCACGCCATTTACTCGGCAGGACACTAGACATGAGCGATACCCTGAACCGCGTGGCCCAGGTGCTGGAAGACCGCAAAGGCGCGGACGCCGACAGTTCCTACGTCGCCAGCCTGTACCACAAGGGCTTGAACAAGATCCTGGAAAAGCTCGGCGAAGAATCTGTCGAGACCATCATTGCGGCCAAGGACGCGCAAATCAGCGGTGATTACAGCGATGTAATCTATGAGACCGCAGACTTGTGGTTCCATAGCCTGGTCATGCTCGCCCAACTGGGGCAGCATCCGCAGGCTGTGCTGGATGAACTGGACCGACGCTTCGGCTTGTCCGGGCATGCCGAGAAAGCCTCGCGCCCGTCCGCCTGAATAACTAAGACTTGAGGATTTGCAGCATGGGCATTTTTGACTGGAAACACTGGATCGTCATTCTGGTGGTGGTGGTACTGGTGTTCGGCACCAAGAAACTCAAAAACCTGGGCACCGACGTGGGCGAGTCGATCAAGGGCTTTCGCAAAGCCATGAACGACGACGAAAAACCCGCCGACCCGGCCGCCAACCCGGTGCCTCCGGCGCAGCCTGTGCACCCGCAGGCCACCCAGCCGATCACCGAGCGTCGCACCTTCGACGTGCAGGCTGAGAAAGTCGAAGAGCCGACCCGCAAAGACTCGTGAGCACTGACTAATGTTTGGTATCAGCTTCTCTGAACTGCTGCTCGTCGGCCTCGTGGCCTTGCTGGTACTGGGGCCGGAACGCCTGCCCGGTGCAGCACGCACAGCCGGCCTGTGGATCGGGCGCCTGAAACGCAGTTTCAACGCCATCAAACAGGAAGTTGAACGGGAAATCGGCGCCGACGAGATCCGCCGGCAACTGCACAACGAGCACATTCTGTCGTTGGAGCAAGAAGCCCGGAAGATTCTGTCGCCGGTGCAGGAGCCCGCCAAACCGGCGGAGCCTGTGGCTGAAAACAGCATCGCACCGGCCGCTGAAGCCACACCCGTCGCACCGACCGCGCCCACCGAGCCTGCGCCGACGCCCACCGCGTCGCCCGCGCCCCATGACCCTACATTGCCGCCGCGAGCCCCATGAGCGCTGATAAACCGGAAAACGACCAGCATATGCCGCTGGTCTCGCACCTCACCGAGCTGCGTACCCGCCTGCTGCGTTGCGTAGCGGCCATCTTCATCATCTTTGCCGGGTTGTTCGCCTTTACCCAGCAGATCTACACCTTCGTCTCCACGCCGCTGCGCCAATACCTGCCGGCCGGCGCGACGATGATCGCCACCGACGTGTCGTCGCCGTTCCTCACGCCGTTGAAACTGACCATGATGGTTTCGCTGTTCCTGGCGATCCCGGTGATCCTGCACCAGATCTGGGGCTTTATCGCGCCGGGCCTGTACAAGCATGAGAAGCGCATCGCCGTGCCGTTGCTGGTGTCGAGCATCCTGCTGTTCTACACCGGCATGGCGTTCGCCTACTTCCTGGTGTTCCCGCTGATCTTCAAGTTCTTCGCCGCCGCCACCCCGGCCGGCGTGGAAATGATGACCGACATCACCAGCTACCTCGACTTCGTGATGACGCTGTTCTTCGCCTTTGGCGTGGCCTTCGAAATCCCGGTGGCCGTGGTGCTGCTGGTATGGATCGGCGTGGTCAACGTGGCATACCTGAAGAAGATCCGCCCGTACGTGATCATCGGCTGCTTCGTGGTCGGCATGATCCTTACGCCACCGGACATCTTCTCCCAGACCCTGCTGGCCGTGCCGATGTGGATGCTGTTCGAGATCGGCATCCTGTTCAGCGGCTTGATCAGCAAGCGCGGCGAACACCCGGATGACCAGCCCGACGACGACCAGCCGCCAGCGACCCAGCCGTGAACCTGCTGCTCCTCGAAGAGGCCGACTTCATCGCGGCCGACCGTGTGGTGCTGCGTGATCGACGCCTGGTGCACATGCAGGAAGTCCACCGCGCCGCCGTCGGCGACAGCCTGCGCGTCGGCCGCATCGGCGGGCAGATGGGCAACGCCCAACTGCTGCGCCTGGAAACGACTGAAGCCGAGCTGCACGTCAGCTTCGACCAACCGCCGCCGGCCAAGCTGCCACTGACCCTGCTGCTGGCCCTACCACGCCCGAAGATGCTGCGTCGGGTGCTGCAGACCGTGGCCGCCATGGGCGTACCCAAGGTGGTGCTGCTCAACAGCTACCGGGTCGAAAAAAGCTTCTGGCAAACCCCATTTCTTGAACCCGAGGCGATTCGCGAACAACTGATCCTCGGCCTGGAACAGGCGCGGGACACGATCTTGCCCGAGATCATCATCGAAAAACGCTTCAAACCCTTCGTCGAAGACCGCCTGCCGGCCATGACTGCGGGCACCCTGGGCCTTATCGGCCATCCCGGTGATTACCCGTCCTGCCCACGCGGGCTGGACGAGCCGGTGACCCTGGCGATCGGCCCGGAAGGCGGCTGGATTCCCTACGAAGTAGATTTGCTCAACAAAGCGGGCTTACAGCCTGTGCAACTAGGCGCACGCATCCTGCGCGTCGAAACCGCCGTCACCGCCCTGCTCGCCCGGCTCTTCTAACATTAATATCGACACAACGCTGTAACCCCCCCTAACCACGATGCGAAGCGAGCCGCTCTTGATCTTGATCTAGCTTTTGATCTTAGGCGCCCNNTGCCGAGTGTTGGGGCGAAGACCTTTTGGTTACTTTTGGGTCTTTCCAAAAGTGACCCGCTGTAAGAGCGGAACCAATAGCGGCCGTTACAGCAGCAATGGATATGTACTCAGTCTGATCCAACATCCTAGTCGGCCGCCAGGCCGCTGACGGGAGCAAGCTCCCTCGCCACAGGTCCAGCGCCATACCCCGAGCAGCCGCAGACGCCATCACCGGCAAGCCGGCGCCTACAGAATATTCCCAACCTGCCGATAACCTTTGAATAAGTCCAAGCCTTGTTCCAGGGGAGTTCGCAGCATGTATCGTTGGTTAGCCGAAAAGCTGGGGAATATCAGCGTCAAAACCAAACTCGGCGTGGGCTTCGGCCTGGTCTTACTGCTGACATTAATGATCACCTTCACCGGCTGGACCGGCCTGGGCGATGTGATCAATCGCGGTGACAAGCTGGGCTATATCTCCAGCCTCAACGGCCTGACCAAGGACTTGCGCCTGGCGCGCCTGGACTTCGAAATGCGTCGCGGCGAACAAGGCACCGACGCGGTCAACAACTTGATCACCAAACTGGACAGCGGCCTGAAAACCGCCGCCGACCTGATCGAGCAACCCGACGACAAGGCCCTGGTAGAACAGCAACAAGACGCCCTGAACCAATACAAAAAGGCCTTTGCCGCCATGGTCCAGGCCGGGCTGAAGCGCGAAGGTGCCCGCAGCAAACTGGGCGACACCGCCGACAACGCCGTGGCGAAGGTTAGCGAGGTCGAAAAAAGCCTACTGCAAGGCGACAGCGTCACGCAGTTCAACAGCGTGGTCGACCTGAGCAAGCTGATTCAGCAAGCGCGCTTCCAGGTGCGCGGCTACACCTACAGCGCCAAGGTCGAGGCTGAACAGCCGGCCCTCGATGCCATTGATAACGCCATCAAGAAGATCACCGAACTGGAAGGCCAACTGCCCGCGCAGTACCAGGCCAACCTGCAGCAGGCCAGCACCTCGCTGCAAGCCTACCGCGCGGCCGTCAGCCAGTACCGCGACTCCCAGACCGCCGCCGCCGAGGCGCTGAAAATCATGAATGCCCAGGGCGATATCCTGCTGGGCCACAGCGAAAAACTCACCACCTCGCAAACCGTGGTGCGCGACACCGACGCCGCGCAGGCCAAACAACTCTTGCTGCTGGCGACCGTGCTGGCGTTGATCTTCGGCTTGGTGGCCGCCTGGGCGATCACACGCCAGATCGTCATCCCGCTGAATCAGACCCTCAAGGTGGCCGAACGCGTCGCCTCCGGCGACCTGAGCCACAACCTGACCTCCACGCGCCAGGACGAACTGGGCCAGCTGCAACGCGCCATGCAAAGCATGACCGTCGGCCTGCGCGAGCTGATCGGTGGTATCAGCGACGGTGTCACCCAGATCGCCAGCGCCGCCGAACAACTGTCGGCCGTGACCGAACAGACCAGCGCCGGGGTCAACAGCCAGAAGGTCGAGACCGATCAGGTTGCCACCGCCATGAACGAAATGGCCGCGACCGTGCAGGAAGTGGCACGCAACGCCGAGGAGGCCTCCGAAGCTGCCGTGGCGGCTGACCAGCAGGCCCGTGAAGGCGACAAGGTGGTCGGCGAAGCCATCGCCCAGATCGAACGCCTGGCCACCGAGGTGGGCAACTCCACGGTCGCCATGGGCGACCTGAAGCGCGAAAGCGACAAGATCGGCAGCGTGCTCGACGTGATCAAGTCCGTGGCCCAGCAAACCAACCTGCTGGCCCTCAACGCCGCGATTGAAGCCGCGCGCGCCGGTGAAGCCGGGCGTGGCTTCGCCGTGGTGGCGGACGAAGTGCGCAGCCTGGCCCAGCGCACCCAGAAGTCCACCGAAGAGATCGAAGAACTGATCGTCGGCCTGCAAAGCGGCACTCAACAAGTAGCGACCATCATGGACAACAGCCGTGGCTTGACCGACAGCAGCGTCGAACTGACCCGCCGCGCCGGCAGCGCCTTGGCGAGTATCACCCGCACGGTCTCGACCATCCAGGCGATGAACTCGCAGATCGCCACGGCCGCCGAGCAACAAAGCGCAGTGGCGGAAGAGATTAACCGCAGCGTGTTGAACGTGCGCGATGTGTCGGAACAGACCTCGTCGGCCAGTGAAGAAACCGCTGCATCCAGTGCCGAGCTGGCCCGCCTGGGGATTTACCTGCAAACGCTGGTGGGGCGTTTCCGGATCTAACCAGCAGCTTGTGAAATTTCCTACATAGTTATCAGCCCAGCATGACCCCGAATCGAATTAGCGTTTGTTCTGTTGCGAAACGCTTTTCCGATTCGGAGGTTCATCATGTTTTCTTGGCTGACCCGCTGGCTGGTCAATGCCAGTGTCCGACTCAAACTCGCCCTGGGTTTTGGTCAGGTGCTGATCCTCAGCTTCATCATCGCCATGACCGGCTGGCAAGCCTTGAATGCCGTGCTATTTCGTTCAGGCAACCTGACCGAGCTGGGCAAGCTGGCCGCGGTGGCAGAAGCCATGCGCGCCGACCGTATCGTGTACCGCACCCTGACGGACACCGCCAGCCTGGGCAAAATGAAATTGCAGATCGAAAAAATCGACCAGCACCTCGACTACCTGCAAAACCACCTGAAAGACACAGCCGACCTGCAACGTATCCAGGAAGCGAAGGGTTTGGTGGTCAGCTTCAAAACGGCACTCGTTGAACTGTCGCCGCTGATCGAACAACGCGAAACCACCCGGCCTGTGCTGCGCAAATCCGCCCTACAGGCCAGCGACACCCTCGCCCAATTAGCCAGTGAACTACCCGACCAGCAGGATCAAAAAGCACTCGATGCCATCGAGAACCTGCGGCAAACCATGGAACAAGCTGAAGAGCGTGCCCGCAGCCCTGCCTGGGCTGCCGAATCGCTAAAAGCCTATGTCGAAGTGCTCGGTACAACACTCGACGCTCTGGACATCGCTCAAGCCGCCGTCACGGAGCTGCCCGTGGACTCGGCGCTGCTCAAAACCGACCTGGCCAATTATCGCGCGCAGTTACTGGCGCTGAAGGACGCTCAAGTCACGACTGAAACCGTGCAGAACCGCTTCGAGCAACAACTCAACCAGTTGCTCGAAAAAACCGACTGGGTGAGCGAGGGGCAAATCGTCAAGCGTGACGGTGAGGCGCAACAGACTCGCCTGTTGCTGGTGAGCGTCACGGTTGCCGCACTGTTGCTGGGTACGCTGGCGGCCTGGTGGATCGCCCGGCAAATCGCCCTGCCGTTGCGCCAGGCCTTGGCCGCGGCGAACCGCATCGCCGAGGGCAACCTGAGCGACAACCTTGTGGTGGAGCGTCGGGATGAACTCGGCCAACTTCAGCAAAGCATCGCGCAAATGTCTCGTAACCTGCGCAGTTTGATCAGCGGCATCGGCGACAGCGCCCGGCAGATCGCCAGCGCGGCCACCCAGCTCTCCACCGTCACCGAACAGACCCGCAACGGGGTCAGTCACCAAAGGGACGAAACCGACCAGGTGGCCACCGCCATGAATGAAATGCTCGCCACTGCCCAGGAGGTCGCGCGACATGCCGAACAAGCCTCGGCGGCAGCCAGGGAGGCCGATGAACAAGCCACGGCTGGCGACAGGGTTGTCGGGCAGGCCGTGGAGCAGATTGGTCATCTGGCCCACGAAATGGCGCGTGCCGGCCAGGCGATGGTTGCTTTGCAACAGGAGAGTCAAAAAATCGGGGGCGTGTTGGACGTTATCAAGTCCGTGTCGCAGCAGACCAACTTGCTGGCGCTGAATGCCGCCATTGAAGCCGCGCGGGCAGGCTCGGCAGGTGAAGGGTTTGCCGTGGTCGCCGACGAAGTGCGCAGCCTGGCCCAGCGCACCCAGGCATCCGCTGAAGAGATCGAAGGGCTGATACTCGGGTTACACGCCGGTACTCAGCAAGTGGCCGATATCATGGACGGCAGCCGCGCCCTGACTGACTACAGCGTCGACCTGAGCCGTGATGCAGGCGATGCACTCGCGGCGATTATCCGCACAGTGTCGATCATCCAGGAAATGAACCCACAAATTGCCGCTGCCGCCGAGGAACAGAGTGCAGTGGCGGAAGAGATCAATCGCAGTGTGTTGAAGGTGCGCGATGTATCCGAACAAACCGCCGCCGCCAGTGAAGAGACGGCGGCGGCGAGTGTTCAGCTGACCCGGCTGAGCCTGGATCTACAAGCGCTGGTGGGCAAATTCAGGCTATAGGACCTGGCGCAGGAAGGCCTGGGCTCGCGGGTCTTTTGGTGCATCGAAGAATTCGGCCGGTGCGGCGTCTTCCAGCAACTTGCCATGGTCGAAAAACAGCACGCGGTCGGCCACTTCACGGGCAAAGCCCATTTCGTGGGTAACGCAGACCATGGTCATGCCTTCCAGGGCCAGGGTCTTCATCACGTCCAGCACTTCGCCGACCATTTCCGGGTCCAGCGCCGAGGTGGGCTCGTCGAATAGCATGACCTTGGGGTCCATCGCCAGGGCCCTGGCAATCGCGACGCGCTGCTGTTGGCCACCGGACAAGCGTGATGGAAACTCATTGGCCTTCTGTGCAATCCCGACTTTTTCCAGCAACGCCAGGGCTTTGGCCTCGCGCTCCTTCTTGCTGCGCTTGCGCACGACTTTCTGCGCCAGGCACAGGTTTTCCAGCACGGTCATGTGCGGGAACAGGTTGAAGTGCTGGAACACCATGCCGACTTCGCGGCGATAGGCATTCACGTCAGTCTTCGGGTCGGCCAGTTGCAGGCCGTCGATGCTCACCGAGCCCGAGTCGAATTCTTCCAGGCCATTGAGGCAACGCAGGAAGGTGGACTTGCCGGAGCCGGACGGGCCGATCACCACCAGCACTTCACCCTTGGCCACTTGGGTGGTCACGTTGTCGACCGCGCGGACCACCTGCCCACGGGTGTCGAAGACTTTTACCAGATCGCGGACTTCAATCACTTTGCGCGAGCCTCCGCTCAAGCCGGCTGGCCATTTTCGACAGCGGCAGGTTGATCAGCAGGTACAGGCCTGCGACGCAGAACAGGATTTCAAACGGCGAGAACGAGGTGGTGATCACCTCACGGCCGCTCTTGAGCAGTTCGGTAATCGCAATCACCGAGACCAGCGAAGTGTCTTTCACCAGGCTGATAAATTGCCCGGCCAACGGCGGTAGCACGCGTTTGAACGCCTGCGGCAATACCACATGGCGCATTGACTGGCTGGCACTCAGGCCCAAGGACCGCGCGGCTTCGTTCTGGCCACGGGTAATGGACTGCACGCCAGCGCGGACGATTTCCGCCACGTAGGCGCCGGTGAACAGCGACAGCGCGGCGATCCCGGCAAATTCACGGGACAGGTTGAGCACCGTGCCGATAAAGAAGTAGAAAATGAAGATCTGCACCAATAGAGGCGTGCCGCGTACCAGTTCGACGTAGATCGTCGACAGATCGCGCAAGGTAGGGTTGCTGGACAAACGGCACAGGCCGGTCGCCAGGCCGATGATCAAGCCAAGGATGCCAGAGACAACAGACAGCCACAGTGTGGTCCACAAACCCCACATCAGCGGGCCCAATGCCCAATGGCGGGTCACGCCCACCACGTCGCCCTCGGCCACGTCATCGCCGCGCGCCACTTGCAGGCTGTTGTCGGCAACGGTCAGCTTCTGCTCGGCGCCTGCGTCATTGCGCAGGGTCACTTCGGCCACATCGCCTTTGCGCACCAACTCGACCACCGTGGAGATATCAGCGGCACGCTGGGACTCTTCAGCCTGGTAGGCGAAGTACTGCGGTACACGGTTCCAGCGCCACTCGTAGGACATCAGCGACGTGGCGTAGTACAAGGCGCCGGCCAGGCCGACCAGCACGACCACGGTCAGCAGGTGCCAGGGCCATTGGGCTTTTTTCTGTTTCATTTCAGGTTCCGGGATGGGTGTCGCCTGTCACGCCGCCTTCGCGAGCAAGCCCGCTCCCACACTTGATCGCATTCTCATGTTGGAACTCGGTCAAGTGTGGGAGCGGGCTTGCTCGCGAAGGGCACGACTCGGTCTAAAGCCTTATTCCATGTCCTTGAGCCACTCGGAGCTCTTGAACCACTTGTCATGGATGCGATCGTAGGTGCCGTCGTTGCGGATCTGGTGCAGGAAGTTGTTGATGAAGTTGATGCTGTCGTAGTCGCCTTTCTTCAGGCCAAACGCCAAAGGTTCGAAGGTGAAGGGTTCTTCCAAGTAAACCAGCTTGCCGTTACCGACCTTTTTCTCGGCCACAACGTTGTACGGCGCGTCATACACAAAGGCGTCGGCCTTGCCGTTGACCACGTCCAGCACGCCTTCCTGCTCGTTGTCATAGCCGTGGTACTTGGCCTTGGAGATCAGCTTCTTGGCGACCATCTCGCCGGTGGTGCCGAGCTTGGAGGTCAGGCGGTATTTCTCGTCGTTCAGGTCTTTGTAGGACTTGATGGTGCCTTCCAGTTCCTTGCGGATCAGCAGGGTCTGGCCGACCACAATGAAGGGTTCGCTGAAGTTCAGGCGCAGGTTGCGTTCCTGGGTCAGGGTCATGCCGCTGCCGATCATGTCGAACTTGTTGGTCAGCAGGGCCGGGATGATGCCGTCATAGCCGGTGGAGATCGGCTCGAACTTGACGCCCATGGACTTGGCCATGGCCTTGAGGATGTCCACTTCGAAACCGATGATTTCGCCGCGCTTGTTGGTCATCTGGAACGGCATGTAGGTCGGGTCCATGCCGACTTTCAGCGTGCCACGCTTGACCGCATCATCGATGGCACCGGCCTGGGCCGCATTGACCGCGACCAGCGCGGTGACGCCAAGCAGCAGCATCGAAAGATACTTTTTCATCATCAAGTCCCCTGAACGATTCTTATGAGGTCGGCGCGCAAACGGGCTGCACCATTTCGGGGTGCGATCCTAACCCACTCGTCTGCTGTCACAAAGGTTTCACGGCTATTTGTTGTCGGCGCATGTCGGAAAAGCCCCACAACCGCGCAGCAAAGGGCAGATGTAGACACGTGCAAGGTCGATGGAAGCAACGGCTTGATGTGTAAGCAGTTATGACCTTCAGTCGATCTCCGCCAGCCAGGCGGTGTCTTTAAACCACTTATCGTGAAGACGATCGTAGGTCCCGTCCTGGGCAATCTGGTTGAGGAAATGGTTGATCCAGTTGAGGCTGTCGAAATCGCCTTTGTTCAAGCCAAACGCCAGCGGTTCAAACGTGAAAGGTTGCTCGAGCGCCAGTAGCGTGGTGTTTTCCGGGCGGTTCAGGGCGATCAGGTTGTAGGGCGCGTCATAAATAAAAGCATCTGCCTTGCCCTGTACCACTTGGCGTACTCCTTCCTCCGGCGTGGGGAAGCTGCTGAGGCGGGCTGCCCCTAGAAACCGCCGCGCTGCCAGCTCGCCGGTGGTGCCTTCGGTGGTGGCGATCCGGTAGCTGGCGTCGTCCAGGTCTTCGACACTGCCGACCTTGCCCGCCAGGCTTGGGTGCAACAGCACGGACTGGCCGACCACAATGAACGAGTCGCTGAAGTTCAGCTTGAGGTTGCGCTCCTGGGTGACCGTCATGCCGCTGCCGATCAGGTCGAATTTCTTCGCCTGCAACCCCGCCACCAGCTCGGTGTAGGGCACCGCGACCAACTCAAGTTGCACACCCAGTGCTTGGCTCATGACGTTGAGCAGGTCGATTTCAAAGCCGATGATTCGCCCCTGTTTGTCGGTCATTTCGAAAGGCACATAGGTGGGTGTGGTGCCAACCTTCAGCACGCCGCGTCGTACGGCGTCGTCAATCGCGCCGGCCTGCGCCAACCCCGTGTGAATCAATGCGGCAGCGCTTAGCAGCAGCGCCAAACAATAGCCTTTGCTCATGAATACCCCTGTGATACGTCCAAATCCGGGGCGATGCTAACCCAGTCACGGGCACGGCAATATGCCTCGAAAGAGGGGCTTTTGTTTCGAAAAAACAAGAGGTTAGCGGGTGGTAGGAGGGAGCGGAAAACGCTGTAGGACCAGCGCTTGGAACGCCCCCGAAGAGAACCCTCGGGGGCGTCTGAATCAGGCCGGTTGGGCCTGGGACGACAGCGGTTGCAACGGTAGCAACGGCGCGTGCGGATCAGCCTTGATCGAGTCACGCCAGGCGGCGAGCCACTCGGCATGGCCTTCGTTCCAGACGTGCTCATGCAGGCGAGCCAGGGCGACCGGGTCGCTGAGCAAGGCGAGGCGTTCGCCGTTGTTGAGGCCGGCCGGGCCGACTTTCAGCGCGTGACGCACACGTTCGGTACGCAGGTACTCAATCGGCTCCGCTTCACGATGACGCGAAGTCGCCAAGGCGCAGGCCAGGGCGTTCTGCTGCGGATCGACCACCGAACGCACGAAGCCATCGTTCAGCGCGTGCCAACGGTTTTCGTGGGTGTACTGCTCGGTCGACAGCAACGCTTGCGGCGGATTGTATTCCTCGGGGATCAGGAACAGGCTCTCGTCGCGGGACTTGAGGCCCAGCCCGACACGGCTGGAGATCACCGACACCGGGATCGACAGCATCAGCGACCCCACAATCGGCACCAACCACCACAGGAAGCTCGGGTTCAACCACACCACCAGCAGGGCCCACAGGAAGCCCAACACGGTTTGCGGACCGTGGCGCTTGACCGCTTCGCTCCATGGGGTGGAGTCGTCGTCACGCTGCGGCGAGTTCCAGGTCGCAGCCCAGCCGAGGAACGCGGCGAGTACAAAGCGGGTGTGGAAAATCATCCGCACCGGCGCCAGCAGCATGGAGAACAGCATCTCCAGCAGCATCGACAAGGTCACCTTGAACTTGCCGCCGAATTCTTTCGCGCCCTTGGCCCAGATCAGGATGATGCTCAGCAGTTTCGGCAGAAACAGCAGCACGATGGTGGTGGAGAACAGCGCCACCGCCTTGTCCGGATGCCATTGCGGCCACAGCGGGTACAACTGGCGTGGTGCCATGAAGTACTGCGGCTCCATCAGGGTATTCACCGCCAGCAGCGCCGTGGACAGCACCAGGAACAGGAACCACAACGGCGCCGACAGATAGGACATCACGCCGGTCAGGAACACCGCACGGTGCACCGGGTGCATGCCCTTGACCAGGAACAGGCGGAAGTTCATCAGGTTGCCGTGGCACCAGCGACGGTCACGCTTGAGTTCGTCCAGCAGGTTCGGCGGCAGCTCTTCGTAGCTGCCCGGCAGGTCGTAGGCAATCCACACGCCCCAGCCGGCACGACGCATCAACGCCGCTTCAACGAAGTCGTGGGACAGGATGGAACCGGCGAACGCGCCTTTGCCCGGCAACGGCGCCAGGGCGCAGTGCTCGATGAACGGCTTCATGCGGATGATTGCGTTGTGACCCCAGTAGTGGGATTCACCCAACTGCCAGAAGTGCAGGCCGGCGGTGAACAGAGGGCCATACACGCGGGTAGCGAACTGCTGCATGCGCGCATACAGGGTGTCCATGCCCGACGCACGCGGCGCGGTCTGGATGATCCCGGCATCCGGCGTCGCTTCCATCAAGCGCACCAGGCTGGTCAGGCATTCGCCACTCATCACGCTGTCCGCGTCGAGCACGACCATGTACTTGTAGTCACCGCCCCAACGACGGCAGAAGTCGTCGAGGTTGCCACTCTTGCGCTTTACGCGACGGCGGCGGCGGCGATAGAAGATCTTGCCGAAGCCACCGGCTTCGCGGCACACGTCGAGCCAGGCTTGCTGTTCGGCGATACAGATGTCGGCGTCATTACTGTCGCTGAGCACGAAGAAATCGAAGCGGTCCAGGTCACCGGTGGCGGCGACCGATTCGAACGTGGCGCGCAAACCGGCGAATACCCGAGGCACGTCTTCGTTGCAGATCGGCATCACCAGCGCGGTACGGGCGTCTTTCGGAATCGGCTCGTCACCGGCACTTTTACCGGAGATCCGGTATTTATCGTGACCAGTCAGCAATTCCAGGAAGCCCATCAACGCGGTCCAGAAACCGGCCGATACCCAGCAGAACAAGATCCCGAACATGATCAGGATGCTGGTTTGCAAAGCGTATGGCAGTACCTGGGTGGCGGTTTGCAGCAGGGTCTGGTTGCGGATTTCGTCGAAGTCGACCAGCGACCATCCCTGGTAGGGCATGATGCCTTTCATGTACCAGCCAGCCACGATGGTCTGGCCGAGCATCAGCACCAGCAGGATGTAACGACGGATCGAACCGACGGTACGCCAGCGCGCGGCCGGCAATACACGCTCATCCTTCGGCGGCGCCGGAGGATTGCTGCGCCCGGTGAGTCGGCGCCAGCCGCGCACCAGGATATTGGTGCGCCACGGCTCCGGCACCACGCGGGTACGACGGATTGGCGGCGTGGCCTTCAGGCACACACGGCCAGCAGCGTCGAGCGCCAGCATTTCGGCGTCTTGCAGCTCTTCGGCGGTGTTGAGGGTCAACCGCGTGCCAACCGACGCCTGGGCGGCGTCGACCGGCGCGTCGAATGTCGACGACGACAAGCGCTCGTGCAACTCGGTGAAGGATGTGCAGCCCGCCAATTCGGCGCGCTGCTCAGCGGTCATCGGTAGATGCGCCAGATACTCCTGCAGAGTTTCTGGCTGGACTTGAGAATTACTCATCGGCAGGCAACTGATAGCTCCAGGTTTCGGTCAGGACTTGTTCGGTCTTGATCGGCTCCGGCGTGGCTGGGGCAGCTTCTGGCTGCTTGGCTTCCTTGTCTTTCGCGTCTTTCTTGGCCTGTTTTTCGTGCTGCTTGGCCAGGACCTTGTCAGCCTTGAGCACGTGGCTCGAGTCCTGCTCAGGAGCCGGTGGCGGAACGTCCTGCACCAGCGCGGCGCGCATTTCGGTCGGCTTGCCTGCGTCCTTGATCTTCATACGCAGGGTCAGGCGCCAGCCTTTGGTGTGTTCGTTGTAGCGCACGCTGTTCTCAACCAGTTCGGCGTTGTCGCCGACGCTCACCTGGCTGCGCACCGGGGCATCCGACGGCAGGGCCTTGAGGGACGGGCCCTCGAAGTCCACCAGGTAGGCCACGCTGCCGTCTGGCTGGCGGATTAGGTTGGATTGCTTCACGTCACCGGTAGAACGCAGGGTCTGCTTGACCCAGGCGCTGTCGCTTGGGTGCAGGGATTTTTCGTCCATGGTCCAGTGCAAGCGGTAGGACACATCCAGTGGCTTGCCGACTTCAGGCAGCTCGGCCGGGCTCCAGAACGCAACGATATTGTCGTTGGTTTCGTCAGCCGTCGGGATTTCCACCAGGTTGACGGTGCCTTTGCCCCAGTCGCCTTCAGGCTCGATCCAGGCGCTTGGGCGCTTGTCGTAGTTGTCGTCGAGGTCTTCGTAGTGGCTGAAGTCGCGACCGCGTTGCAGCAGGCCGAAACCTTTCGGGTTCTCTACGGTGAAGTTGCTGACCGACAGGTGTTTAGGGTTGTTCAGCGGGCGCCAGATCCACTCGCCGTTGCCGGCATGGATCGACAGGCCGCTGGAATCGTGCAGCTCACGACGGTAGTTGAGCACTTTGGAAGGCTGGTTCGCGCCGAACAGGTACATGCTGGTCAACGGGGCAACGCCCAGTTTGCTGACCTTGTCGCGCAGGAACATCTGGGATTTCACGTCGACAATGGTGTCGGTGCCCGGACGCAGGATCAGGCGATACGCGCCGGTCGCCCGTGGGGAGTCCAGCAGTGCAAAGATCACCAGTTGTTTCTCACCCGGCTTTGGACGCTCGATCCAGAACTCGGTGAAGCGCGGGAATTCTTCGCCGGACGGCAATGCAGTGTCGATCGCCATGCCACGGGCAGAGAGACCGTACGCCTGGCCCTTGCCGACCACGCGGAAGTAGCTCGCGCCCAGCATGGTCATGATTTCGTCTTGCTTGTCGGCCTTGTTGATCGGGTACAGCACACGGAAGCCGGCATAACCCAACTGTTCGGTGGCTTTGGGATCAAACTTCACGTCGCCAAAATCGAAGCGCGTCGGGTCGTATTTGATTTCCTGGACACTGTCGGCGGTGACTTCGTTGATTTTCACCGGTGTATCGAAGTGCATACCCTGGTGATAGAAGGACAGCTTGAACGGGGTGTTCTGATCGGCCCACTCGGCTTTTTCGTTGCGGAAACGAATTTTCTGGTAGTCCGCGAACTTCATTTCGCGGAATTCGTTCGGCAGATTGCTGCGCGGAGCTTCGTATTTCTGCCCGGCCAGCTCTTTTGCCTTGGCCGACACATCATCCAGACTGAATGCCCACAGTTGACCCGCGCCGAACAGGCAAAACAGGGCGGAGCCCGTCACCAGTGCGTTTCGTAACCGTTTGGCAGACAATTTTGGTGCATTACAGGGACTAACAATCACGAGCAACCCTCGCCGAAAACAGATCAAAAAACCAACGGCCAGCTATCTATATGCCAGGTTGGCGAGCATTGTTCCGACTCCCCTGGGGCAAAATGATTCCCCATTGGTTGTCGGACAAGTCTCTACCTAAGTCAAAAATGGACCAAACAACGCTGATCCCCGTAGCGCGCGATTATCTAGTAGCCCGCGAGACAACGCATCAGGGATAACGAAGTATTTGTAGCGAAACCCTGCGTTTTTAGGCATTAAAAGTCGTTTTTAATACATTCACGTCTGCAAGAGGAAGGTCACAGGGCCATCATTGACCAAATGCACCTGCATATCCGCGCCAAAACGCCCTGACGCCACCTTGCCATGCAATTGTTGCGCTTGTAACAGCAAGTGATCAAAAAGCGCCGCTCCCAGGGCCGGTGGGGCCGCTGTAGAGAAGCTCGGCCGCAGCCCGCTCTTGGTATCCGCCGCCAGGGTGAACTGCGACACCAGCAGCAAACCGCCGTCGATATCCTTCAACGACCGGTTCATCTTGCCTTCGTCGTCGCTGAACACCCGATAGTTCAACAGCTTGTGTAACAGCTTATCGGCACTCTCCGGCGTATCCGCAGGCTCGACGGCCACCAGCACCAGCAACCCCTGGTCGATGGCGCCGACGATTTCGCCCGCGACCTCGACCCGGGCGCCGCGCACCCGTTGCAGCAGGCCCTTCATGCTTCTTCGGGCGGCAGGTCGAGCAAGCGACGTGCCATCTGGCTGGTCGCCCGCACCAAGGCATCGGTGATGCCGGGCTCGGACGCGGCATGGCCGGCCTCGCGAATCACCTGCAACTCACTGTTGGGCCACGCCTGGTGCAACTCCCAGGCGTTATCCAAAGTGCAAATCATATCGTAGCGCCCGTGAATGATTACGCCAGGCAGATGGGCGATCTTGTGCATATCGCGGATCAGCTGGTTGGGCTCCAGGAAGGAGTTGTTGGTGAAGTAGTGGCACTCGATCCGCGCGATGGACAGCGCGCGCTGTGGCTCGGAAAACCGCTCCACATGCTGCGGGCTCGGGCACAGGCCGAGCATGCGCCCTTCCCAACCGGACCAGGCCTTGGCCGCGTGCATCTGGGCGATCTGGTCGTTGCCGGTGAGGCGCTTGTGGTAGGCCGCGATCATGTCGTGACGCTCTTCCGGCGGGATCGGCGCAATGTAGTCCTGCCAGTAATCCGGGAACAGGCGGCTCGCGCCTTCCTGGTAGAACCAATGGATGTCCTGCGGCCGGGCCAGGAAAATGCCGCGCACGATCAGGCCGTGCACACGCTCCGGATGGGTTTGCGCGTAGGCCAGGGCCAGGGTCGAGCCCCAGGAACCGCCGAACAGCACCCATTTGTCGATGCCCAGGTGCTCGCGGATGCGCTCAAGGTCAGCGACCAGATCCCAGGTGGTGTTGTTTTCCAGGCTGGCGCGCGGGGTGGAGCGCCCGCAGCCACGCTGGTCGAAGGTGACGATGCGGTACAAGTTAGGGTCGAAATAGCAACGGCTCTGGGCATCACAACCGGCACCCGGACCACCATGGATAAAGACGACGGGCAAGCCTTCGGGGGAGCCACTTTCATCGACGTACAGCGTGTGGATGTCATCGACGGCCAGATCGTGCCGGGCGTGGGGTTTGATCTGCGGGAACCAAGTCTGCATTGCGCGCTCCGTAAGGGGTCGGGTTCATCCCTGGGGGGACGTCTTTTATTTTGCCGTCTGGCACTATAAACCCGAATTGTGCAATGAGCATGTCCTAGAGCACTTAGACCTGTGTCAGCCCTTCGCTCCCCAGGTAGTCCAGCAGGTATTCATAGAGCCGGTCCACTTCCGGCGCTTGCCGCCGCGCCCGCAGGCAGCCGTGGACCAGGCCTTTGCCGGGATACAGCACGGCGGCCACGCCTGCCGCCTGCAGACATTCGGCGTAGAGCATGCCGTCGTCGCGCAGCGGGTCGAACTGGGCCACGGCGATCAACGCCTTGGGCAAACCGCTGAAGTCTGCGGCCAGCAGCGGCATCGCGTAGGGCGACGGCCTTTCGCTGCCCTGCAGGTACAGCGCCAGGTAGCCGTCGGTGTCGGCGCTGCTGAGCAAGGGCGCGTCCATGCAGTCGCGCCGTGACGGCAAGTCGCAGGGGCCGCCCAACCCTGGATAGATTAAGACCTGGGCGCGCGGCAACGGTTGCCCGTCGTCGCGCAATCCCATACACAATGCTGCCGCCAGGTTGCCGCCTGCACTGTCGCCCATGACCACCAGGCGCCGCAGGTTGATGGCATACGGCGCCTGCCCCGCCTGGATGGCCTGCCACACGGCGCGACAATCCTCATAGGCGGCCGGGAATGGGTGTTCAGGCGCCAGCTGATAATCGATGGCGATCACCAACACCTGCAAGGCCGTGGCCAGCTCGAAGCAGATGAAATCGTGGGAATCCAGCCCGCCGACGACCCAACCGCCGCCATGCATATAAAGGAGGCAAGGCCAGCCATCAGCAGGAACCGGCGAGGCCGGCAGATAACTGCGCACGCCGACGCCAGCCAAGGTCAAGTCCTCGACCTGCAAGCCTTCGGGTTTCGCCGGGGTGAATGCCTGGCACATGCGGTCGTAGTTTTGGCGTAAGCCCGCCAGCGATGAGTCGTCGCTGGTGAAGGACTCCGTCTTCTCCACGAACGCTGCCAGTTCTGGCGAGATCGGGTATCGACTCATTTAAGACTCGCCTGCACTGCCGCCGCCCCATCGCTGCCATCGAACGCCTTGACCCCAGCCAGCCAGCGCTGCAAATCCTCGGGGTGATCACGCAGCCATTGCTTGGCCACGTCCTGCGGCGATTTGCGCTCCATGATCGGCACCATCAACTGGCTTTCCTGGGCGGCAGTGAAGGTGAGGTTTTCCAACAGGCGATTGGCGTTGGGGCAGCGCTCGGCAAAATCCGGCGCCGTGACGGTGGAGACGGTGGCGCGGCCTTCGTCGGGGCCGAATACGTCTTCACTGCCGGTGAGATAGGCCATCTTCATGTTGATGTTCATCGGGTGCGGCGTCCAACCGACGAACACCACGAACTCCTTGCGATTCACCGCGCGCTGCACCGCCGCCAGCATTCCGGCTTCACCGGAGGCGACCAACTTGAAGCCGCCAAGGCCGAAGCGGTTGGTGTCGATCATTTTCTGGATATCGGTGTTGGCGCCGCTGCCCGGCTCGATGCCATAGATCTTTCCGCCGAGCTTGTCCTTGAAACGGGCGATATCGGCGAAGGTCTTCAAGCCCGCATCCGCCACGTATTGCGGCACGGCCAGGGTGGCCTGGGCGTCGGCGAGGCTGGGTGTATCGAATACCTTGACCTGCTTGGCCGCCAGGAACGGCGCGATGTTGTTGTCCATCGCCGGTTTCCAGTAACCGAGGAAAATATCCAGGCGCTTGTCGCGGATGCCGGCAAAGATGATCTGCTGCACGGCGCTGGTCTGTTTGCTGTCGTAGCCGAGGCCATTGAGCAGCACGTCGGCCATGCCGGAAGTGGCGACCACGTCGGTCCAACTGACCACGCCCATGCGGATGTTTTTGCAGGAGGCCGGCTCGGCGGCCATGACGTTGGCGCTGAGCAACGCGGCGCCGGTGAGGGTCAACAACAGTTTTTTCATGGTAGAGGTCTCACTCGGCAGCTTTATTATAGGAGTGGCGTCTGACGCGCCGTATCCACAACCTTACCCAGCGAGACCTCGATAAAAGCGACCTGTGGCGACCGGGTTTTGCACCCAGGCGACAGACGGTCAGCCGTAGCGCTTCTGCCCCCACGCCAACAAACCTTGCAACAATTGCTTGAGCACCACCCGCGTCGGCTCGGCCAGATCCGCTCGATACCGGAACGGCTCGAACTCTTCCATGTAGGCGCTCTGGCACAGCTCCAGCTGCACCGCGTGGATATCCTGGGCCGGGTCACCGTAATGCCGGGTGATGTGGCCGCCCTTGAAGCGCCCGTTCAGCACATGGGTGTACTGCGGATGCGCCGCGCAAATAGCTTCCAACTGGCTGGCAAGCTCCGGATCACAGGCGGCGCCATTGAAGGTGCCGAGGTTGAAGTCCGGCAGCTTGCCGTCGAACAGGTGCGGGATCACCGAGCGGATCGAGTGCGCATCGAACAGCAGCGCGTAGCCGAACTCGGCCTTGAGCCGTGCCAGTTCCTCCTGCAGGGTGCGGTGATACGGGCCCCAGACCTTTTGCAGGTAGCTTGCGCGCTCGGTCTCGCTGGGTTCCAGGCCTTCTTGGAACAACGGCACACCGTCGAACAACGTGGCCGGGTACAGGCCGGTGGTGGCGCCCGCGTACAGCGGCTTGTCGTCGGAGGGACGATTAAGGTCGATGACGAACCGCGAGTACTCGGCCGCCAGGGTGCTGGCGCCCAGTTCTTCGGCAAAGTCATACAGCGTGGGGATGTGCCAGTCGGTGTCCGGCAGGCTTTGCGCCTCGGGGATCAACCCCGCCTCGACAGCAGGCGTCAGGCGCAGACCCGCGTGGGGCATGCTGATCAGCAGCGGCACACGGCCTTGTTTGAAGTTCAGAACCTTATCCACGAACAGTACTCCTCACACAGTGACATCGACGCCGTGGCGTACGACGCGTTTATCCAGCTCGCCGCCCAGCCAATAGGCCAGATCGGCGGGACGATCAATCTGCCAGGCGACGAAATCCGCGACCTTGCCCACTTCCAGGGAGCCGTGGGTATCGCCCATGCCCAGTGCGGTCGCCGCATGTTGAGTGGCGCCCGCCAAGGCTTCTTCCGGGGTCATGCGGAACAGCGTGCAGGCCATGTTCAGCATCAGGCGCACCGACAGCGCCGGCGAGGTGCCGGGGTTGAGGTCGCTGGCGATGGCGATCTTCACGCCGTGCTTGCGCAGGGCGTCCATCGGCGGCAACTGGGTTTCGCGCAGGAAGTAGAACGCGCCCGGCAGCAACACCGCGACGGTGCCAGCAGCAGCCATGGCGATGGCGTCTTCTTCGGTCATGAACTCCAGGTGGTCCGCCGACAGCGCCTGGTAACGCGCCGCCAGGCTGGAGCCGTGCAGCGACGAGAGTTGCTCGGCGTGCAGTTTCACCGGCAGGCCGAGTTGCCGGGCAACCTTGAACACGCGCTCCACCTGCTCGGTGGAAAACGCCAGGTATTCACAAAACGCATCCACCGCGTCCACCAGCCCTTCCGCCGCCAAGGCCGGCAGCATTTCGGTGCAGATGTGCTCGATGTAGTCGTCGGCGCGGTCCTTGTATTCCGGCGGCAACGCGTGGGCCGCCAGGCACGTGGCGCGCACGCTGACCGGCAGCGCTTCACCAAGGCGACGGGCGACGCGCAGCATTTTGCGTTCGTTGGCCAGGTCCAGACCGTAGCCGGACTTGATCTCCACGGTGGTCACGCCATCGCGTAGCAGACTGCGCAGGCGTTTTTCAGCGCTGGCAAACAGCTCATCTTCCGTCGCCGCACGGGTGGCGCGCACGGTACTGGCAATACCGCCGCCCTTGGCCGCGATCTCGGCGTAGCTCACGCCTTCGAGGCGTTGCTCGAACTCGCCGCTGCGGTTGCCGCCGAACACCGTGTGGGTGTGGCAGTCGATCAGCCCGGGGGTGACCCACGCGCCTTGCAGGTCATGCACCTGGGCGTAATCCGCCGTGGGTGCCTGGCTGCGGGGGCCGATCCACTCGATGAGCGAACCGACGGTCACCATGGCGGCATCCTCGATGATCGAGTATTTGCCCTGTGCCATGGTTGCGACGTGGCAGTGTTGCCAAAGCGTTTTCATCAACGCCTCCCTAGATTAACGATGAGACAAAGCCGGGTCGTAATGGACCTTGGCCGCTTGCCCGGCAGCGGGCTTGACCCACAGCAGGTAAGCCACCACCAGCAGAACGATCCACACAGCACCGACCAGCAAAGCGGCCTGGGTGTCCGGGAAGTAACCCAGCACGCCAAACACGAACAGCATGAACACAATGGCGGCCGCCGGCGCATAGGGCCAGAACGGCACGGGGAATTTCAGTTCGGCCACCTGCTCTTTAGTCATCGAACGGCGCATGGCGACCTGGGTGAACAGGATCATCAGCCACACCCACACGGTGGCGAAGGTGGCAATCGAGGCGATCAGCAGGAACACGTTTTCCGGGATCAGGTAGTTGAGCACCACACCGCCGAGCAGCGCCGCGCCCATCACCACCACGGTCATCCACGGCACGCCGTGTTTGGACAATTGCGCAAAGCCTTTGGGTGCCTGCCCTTGCTGGGCCAGGCCGTACATCATGCGGCCGGCGCCGAAGATGTCGCTGTTGATCGCCGAAACCGCCGCCGAGATCACCACGATATTGAGAAGGGTCGCCGCCGAGCCGATGCCGAGGTTGCTGAAGATCTGCACGAACGGGCTGCCTTGGCTGCCGATCTGCGGCCACGGATAGATGGCCATCAGCACAAACAGGGTCAGCACGTAGAACAACAGGATGCGCAGCGGCACGGCGTTGATCGCCTTGGGGATCACGCGCTGTGGGTCTTTGGCTTCACCGGCGGTGATGCCGATGATTTCGATGCCGCCAAAGGCGAACATCACCACCGCGAACGAGGCGATCAGGCCGCCAATGCCGTTGGGCATGAAACCGCCGTGAGCCCACAGATTGCTGAGGCCGCTGGCCTGGGTTTCACCGGCCGAATGAATGCCAAACAGCATGATGCCAAACCCGCCGAGGATCATCGCCACAATGGCACCGACCTTGAGCAGCGACAGCCAGAACTCCATTTCGCCAAACACTTTGACGTTGCACAGGTTCAGGCCGCCGATCAAAAACACAATGCCGAGCACCCAGACCCAGCGCGCGACGTCGGGAAACCAGAAGCCCATGTAGATACCGAAGGCGGTCACGTCGGCCAGGCAGACGATGATCATTTCAAACGCGTAGGTCCACCCGAGGACAAAGCCGGCCATAGGGCCAAGGTAAGTGCTGGCGTACTGGCCGAAGGAGCCGGAAACCGGATTGTGCACGGCCATTTCGCCGAGGGCACGCATCACCATGAATACGGCGGCGCCGCCAATCAGGTAGGCCAGCAGCACGGCGGGACCGGCCATCTGGATGGCGGAGGCGGAGCCATAGAACAGCCCGGTGCCGATCGCGGAACCGAGTGCCATAAAGCGAATATGTCGGGCGCTGAGCCCGCGTTTCAATCCTTTCTCTTGCTGGTGCATTTCTCTTCCCTAGTTATTTTTATCCCGAGAAAATTCCGACCCTGTCGCCTGACAACTGTAGTGAGCGGGCTTGCCCCGCGCTGGGCCGCGAAGCGGCCCTGAAGTTGCCACCGCATTTCTTCAGGCAGAACGCGGCGGCAGTTTTTGGGGCTGCTGCGCACCCCAACGCGGGGCAAGCCCGCTCACCACAGGGAGCATGCCGTCCTCTGGATCGGTTACAGACTCGGCAGCAGCTTGGCCGGCACCAGCTCATTCAGGCAGCGGCTGGCGAGCAGTTCGCTGGCGGCGTTGATGTCCGGTGCGAAGAAACGGTCCTTCTCATAGAACGCCACTTTGTCGCGCAGGATCCCGCGCGCTTTTTCCAGCGCAGGCGAGGTTTTCAGGCCTTCGCGCAGGTCCAGGCCCTGGCACGCGGCCAGCCATTCCACGGCGAGAACGCCACGGGTGTTCTCGGCCATTTCCCACAGGCGCTTGCCCGCAGCGGGGGCCATGGACACGTGGTCTTCCTGGTTGGCCGAGGTCGGCAGGCTGTCGACGCTATGGGGATGGGCCAGCGCCTTGTTTTCGCTGGCGAGCGCGGCGGCAGTCACCTGGGCGATCATGAAGCCGGAGTTCACACCGCCATTGCCCACCAGGAACGGCGGCAATTGCGACATGTGCTTGTCCATCATCAGCGAGATACGACGCTCGCTGAGCGAGCCGATTTCAGCGATGGCCAGTGCCATATTGTCGGCGGCCATGGCCACCGGCTCGGCGTGGAAGTTGCCACCGGAAATCACGTCGCCTTCGGCGGCAAATACCAGCGGGTTATCCGACACGGCGTTGGCTTCTACCACCAGCACCTCGGCGGCCTGGCGGAACTGGGTCAGGCACGCGCCCATGACTTGTGGTTGGCAGCGCAGCGAGTACGGGTCCTGCACCTTGTCGCAGTTCTGGTGCGACTGCGACACCTGGCTGCTTTCGCCCAGCAGGTGACGATAGGCCGCCGCCGAATCGATCTGCCCACGCTGGCCGCGTGCGGCATGAATGCGTGCGTCGAAGGGTGAGCGCGAACCCAGCACTGCTTCCACGGTGAGCGCGCCGCATGCCAGGGCGCCGGCGAACAGGTCTTCGCCTTCGAACAGGCCACGCAGGGCATAGGCGGTGGACACTTGGGTGCCGTTGAGCAGCGCCAGGCCTTCTTTGGCGGCGAGGGTCAGCGGCGTCAGGCCGGCGACTTTCAGCGCTTCGGTGGCTTCCAGCCATTCGCCCTTGTAGCGTGCCTTGCCTTCGCCCAGCAGCACCAGGGACATGTGCGCCAAGGGCGCCAGGTCGCCGGAGGCACCGACCGAACCTTTCAACGGAATATGCGGGTACACCTCGGCGTTGATCAGCGCGATCAGCGCGTCGATCACCTGGCGGCGGATCCCGGAGAACCCACGGCTGAGGCTGTTGACCTTGAGCACCATGACCAGCCGCACCAGCGCATCGCTGATCGGCTCACCGACGCCGGCGGCGTGGGACAGCACCAGGGAACGCTGGAGGTTTTCCAGGTCTTCGCTGGCGATGCGGGTCGAGGCCAGCAGGCCGAAACCGGTGTTGATGCCGTAGGCGGTGCGGTTCTCGGCGAGAATCTGCTCCACGCAAGCAACACTGGCGTCGATCTGCGCCGTGGCGCTGTCATCCAGACTGAGGGTTACCGGCTGCTGGTAGATGGCTCGCAGTTGGGCAAGGCTCAGTTGGCCTGGAATCAGGTTTAGCGCAGTCACATTCATACTCCTTTTGAATTGTTCTTTTGAATAAGGCTTCAGTGCAAATTTGGTAAGTCGGTGCTTTTGAGCAGTTGGGCAGCGGCCGCAATGTCCGGCGCCAGCCAGCGGTCCTGCTCGTAGGCCGGGACCACTTCACGCAACAGGCGCCACGCGCGGTCGGTGCCGGCGCCGAAGCGCTGGTCCTTCAAGAATTCGAACGCCTGGGCCGCCAGCAAGTACTCGATAGCGAGGATCTGCGTCACGTTGGCCAACACCTGGTGCAGCTTGAGCGCGGCATTGGTGCCCATGCACAGGTGGTCTTCCTGCAGGCCCGAGGTGACGAAGTTGTCGAGCACCGCCGGTTGCGCCAACTGGCGGTTTTGCCCACACAGCGAAGCGGCGACGTACTGCACGATCATCATCCCGGAGTTGACCCCAGGGTTGCTCACCAGAAACGCCGGCAAGCCACTGACATGCGGGTTGATCAGGCGGTCCAGGCGACGCTCGGCCACCGAGCCGATTTCGGCCATGGCGATTGCCAGCATGTCCGCCGCCAGTGCCACGGATTGTCCGTGGGGGTTGGCCTGGGACACCACGCGGTAATGGTCTGGCGTGCCGAGTACCAGCGGGTTGTCGGTGGCGCTGTTGAGTTCGGTCTCGATCTGGCGCGTGGCGTGTTCCACCTGGTCGCGGGCTGCACCGTGGATCTGTGGGATCGAACGGATGCTCAAGGCGTCCTGGGTGCGAATGCCCTTGCTGCTGGCGATCACTTCACTGCCATCGAGCAACGCGCGCAGGTTGATGCCGACGTGTTGCATGCCTGGGTGCGGTTTTAAGGCGATGATCTCTTCGTCAAACGCGTCGATCTGGCCGCGCTGGGCTTCAAAACTCATGGCACCGATCACGTCGGCCCATTGCAGCAAGTGATGGGCATCGGCCAGGGCCAGGCAGCTCAGGCCGGTCATGCACGGCGTGCCGTTGACCAGGCACAGGCCGTCTTTGGCGCCGAGCACGACCGGATGCAATCCTTCCGCGCTTAAGGCCTCTTGAGCCGGAACGATGCGGCCTCGGTAACTCACATTGCCCACGCCCAACAAGGCCACGCCCACATGGGCCATGTGGGTCAGGTAACCCACCGAACCCTGGGACGGCACTTGCGGTGTGATGCCATGGTTGAGCAACGCCAGCAACGAGTGCACCACCTGCGGATGCAGGCCGGATTTGCCGTGGCTGTAGTTGATGATCGCCGCGCAGATGATCGCGCGGGTCTGCTCGTCACTCAGCACCGGGCCAACGCCACAGGCATGGCTCAGCAAGGTATTGCGCGACAGCTGGCTGAGTTGTTCGCCCTTGAGCGACACATTGCACAGCGCGCCCAGGCCGGTGTTCACGCCATAGGCGCGCTCACCGCTGGTGACGATGCGTTGCACGATGGCCTGGGCATTGTCGATGCGTGCCCAGGCCTGGCCCGAGAGTTCGAGGACCGCACCGTGGCGGGCGACGGCGACGACGTCCTGCCAGCGCAACGGCGTATCGGCGAGGGTGATTTTTGTTGCCTGGGACATGGTTGACCTCTTCAATTCAAACCACCGCCGCCCGCCGCTGAACGAACCGATCCACATATTCATCCGCCGGCGAATGCAGGATCTCCCGAGGGGTGCCGACCTGGATCAGCTTGCCGTCCTTGAGGATCGCAATGCGGTTGCCGATGCGCACGGCCTCGTCGAGGTCGTGGGTGATGAACACGATGGTTTTGTGCAGGGTCTTTTGCAGCTCCAGCAACTGGTCCTGCATCTCGGCGCGGATCAGTGGGTCGAGTGCACTGAAAGCCTCGTCCATCAGGATGATGTCGGTGTCCGCCGCCAAGGCGCGGGCCAGGCCGACGCGCTGGCGCATGCCGCCGGAGAGCTGGTGCGGGTATTTGTTTTCGTAGCCCTTGAGGCCCACGGTTTCGATCCAGTGCAGGGCGCGTTCGGCGCAGACCTGCTTGGTTTCGCCACGTACCTTCAAGCCGTAGGCGACGTTGTCGAGCACGCTCTTGTGGGGCAGCAGGCCGAAGCTCTGGAACACCATGCTGATCTTGTGTCGCCGGAATTGGCGCAGGGCTTCCATGTCCAGTTGCAGGATGTCTTCGCCGTCCACCAGGATCGCGCCACTGGTGGGGTCGATCAGGCGGTTGAAGTGGCGCACCAGGGTGGACTTGCCGGAACCCGACAGGCCCATGATCACGAAGATCTCGCCAGTGCCGATGCTCAACGACAAATCGTTCACGCCGACCACGCAACCGGTCTCGGCCAGCACCTGGTCCTTGGTCTTGCCCTGGCCGATCAGCGACAGCGCATCCTTGGAGCGGGCGCCGAAGATCTTGAAGACGTTTTTAACTTCGATTTTGCTGACAGTAGTCATTTGCTCGCCTCATGCCGTGGACGACCATAGGCCTGGGTAATGCGGTCGATGACCACTGCGAGAATCACGATCGCCAGCCCGGCTTCGAGGCCACGGCCGACGTTGAGGGTCTGGATGCCGACGAGCACGTCTTCACCCAAGCCTCGGGCGCCGATCATCGAGGCGATCACTACCATCGACAGCGCCATCATGGTGGTCTGGTTGATCCCGGCCATGATGCTCGGCAAGGCCAGCGGCAGTTGCACGCCGAACAGTTGCTGCCAGCGGTTGGCACCAAAGGCGTTGATGGCTTCCATGACTTCGCCGTCGACCTGGCGAATACCTAAGTCGGTGAGGCGGATCAGCGGCGGCGCGGCGTAGATCACGGTGGCGAAAATCGCCGGGACCTTGCCCAGGCCGAACAGCATCAGCACCGGAATCAGGTACACGAAGCTCGGCATGGTCTGCATGATGTCGAGCAGCGGCATCAGCACCGAGCGCAGGCGATTGCTGCGTGCGGACAGAATGCCCAGCGGCACGCCGATCAGCACCGAGATCACCGTGGCGACCATCATCAAGGCCAGGGTCTGCATCAGCTTGTCCCACAGGCCAACCGCGCCCACCAGGAACAGCAAACCGACGATCACCGCCGTGGTTACCACCTTGCGGGTGGCGTGCCAGGCGACGCCGCCGACGATGGCCAGCATCAGCCACCAGGGCGCTGCGCGCAGCAGCCCTTCCAGGTTGACGATGGCCCATAGCAGGGTGTCGGAAATGTGCCGGAACACATCACCGTAGTTGGTGACCAATGAGTCCACCCAACCGTTGACCCAGTCGGCGATGGAAAACGTAAAACTCTCAGGAAACATATCGTGCTCTCGATCCAGTGGGTTGTGGCCAGGCGCCCGGCTGCCCCTCAGGGTAGCCGGGCACGCTTGACCTACAAGGCCGCGTCGATTTTCTTGGCTGCGTCGTCGCTCACCCAGGCGTGCCAGACTTCAGGATGTTCCTTGAGGAAAATTTTCGCCAGTTTTGGCGACTCAATTCGCTCCTTGGCCATGCGACCCAGGTTCTGGTTCAGCAGGTCGATCGGCAGGTTGACCTTTTCCAGCACGGCCACCAGTTCCGGGGCTTGCTCGTGGAAGGTCTTGGACAGGCCGACCTTGATGCTCACGCTTTTATCCACACCGGGTTTTTCTTCCAGCTTGACCAGGTCGACCTGACCCATCAGCGGGGTTGGCGACCAGTAGTAGAACAGGATCGGCTCGCCGCGCTTGTAGCTCGACAACACCGCCGCATCCAACGCCGGGCCGGTGCCTGGGCGGAAGTTGGTGTAGGAATTTTCCAGGCCATAGCTTTTCAGCATTTCGCTGTTGTCCAGCTCGCAGGTCCAACCGGCCGGGCAATTGTAGAAACGGCCTTTGGAGGGCTCTTCCTGGTCCTTGAACACCGCAGCGTACTTGGCCAGGTCAGCAATATTTTTCAGGTCCGGAGCCTTGGCTTCCAGCTTGCGCTTGGCATCGCCTTCGATCACATAACGCGGCACGTACCAGCCTTCGATGGCACCGACTACCGGGGCGCCGACGCCGACGACTTTGCCGGCCTTCTCGGCCTTGTTCCAGACTTCACTGCGGCCCACCCACTCTTCGGCAAAGACCTGGATGTCGTTGCTGCTCAGGGCGTTTTCCATGGTGATGGAGTTGCCCGGCAGGCTGTCGGTTTTGCAGTCGTAGCCTTTTTCCAGCACGGTTTGCAGGATGTCGGTGAGCAACATGCCGCTTTCCCAGTTCAGGCCTGCGAATTTCACCGGCTTGCCGGATTCGCACCAGCCGGCCGCCTGGGCGCCAGCGCTTGCCAGCAAACCTGCAGAGAGCAGGGTGGCCATCAGGGTCTTATGCATTTTCATTGTTGTGACGCTCCCAATCTTGAAATGGATTACGGCAGTCAGTAGGCATCCTGCCCTGTCCACGTCCCATCAGGCTTGTGCCGCCAGCCCGGTTGTTGTTGGTATAGCGCCCTGCTCTGTTGGCAGGATCAGTTGATCGGGCACCGTGCCGTGCCATTTTTTCGCACACAGGTAATACAGCGCTGCCGGCAGTACCAGACCGATGATCCAGGAAATGTCCACATCACCCAGCGCGGCCACCAAAGGACCGGTGTAGAACTTGGTGGAGATGAACGGCAGTTGCACCAGCACGCCGAACACGTACACGCTGATCCCCAGCAGGTTCCAGCGACCGTAGCGACCGTTCGGATCGGCCAGCGCCGGTACGTCATAACGCTCACGGGTGATGCAGTAGTAGTCCACCAGGTTGATCGCGCTCCAGGGCGTGAAGAACGCCAGCAGGAACAGGATGAAAGACTTGAACGCACCGAGGAACGAGTGCTGGCCGAGCAAGGCGATCAAGGTCGCGGTGCCGACAATCGCCAGCACGAACACCAGGCGTTGCAAGCGCGTGACCTCCAGGCGGCCACGGAAGCCGCTGATGATGGTCGCGATGCACATGAAGCTGCCGTAGGAGTTGAGCGTAGAGATGGTGACCTTGCCGAACGCGATGCTGAAGTACAGCAGCGCCGCAGTGGCCCCAGTGCCACTCAAGCCGACGATGTAGGCCACTTCATGACCGGCGAATTGCCCGTTGGACATGGCCGCGGCAAACACGCCGAGAACCATCGCCACCTGCGCGCCAATCACCGAGCCGGCACCGGCGGCGAGAAAGGTTTTTACCGAAGAGGTCTTGCTCGGCAAATAGCGCGAGTAGTCCGCCACGTAAGGGCCGAAAGCGATCTGCCAGGACGCCGCAAGCGACACCGCCAGCAGGAAGCTGCTCCAGCTGAAGTGGCGGATCTGCAGGAGTGCGCCAACGTCGGTCTGGCTCATCAGACGGCTGAACAGGTAGACAAAGGCGATCACGCCAATGACGCTGGCGACACGACCGATGAAATGGATTACCCGGTAACCCAACACCGTGACCAGCACAATGACACTGGCGAAGATCAGGATGCCGATGCTGTCGCTGACCCCGAACAACTGGCCCAGCGCCTGACCGGACAATACCGTGCCGGTGGCGGTGAAGCCGAGGTACATCAGGCACACCAGCACGATCGGAATCGCCGCGCCGTACACGCCAAACTGCACCCGGCTGGAGATCATCTGCGGCAGGCCCAGCTTGGGCCCTTGCGCCGCATGCAACGCCATCACACCGCCACCGATCAGCTGACCGACCAACAGGCCGATCAACGACCAGAACACATCACCGCCCAGCACCACGGCCAAGGCCCCGGTAACAATCGCGGTGATCTGCAGGTTGGCACCCATCCACAGGGTGAACTGGCTCAATAGACGACCGTGTCTTTCCGCTTCCGGGATGTAGTCGATCGAACGTTTCTCGATCAACGGGGTGGTGTCATTTGCAGCCATGGGTGTTCAACCTCTGATGGATTGTTGTCAGGGTGGTGCTGGCTTACTTGATCATCGGCAGGTTCAAGCCCTGCTCCTTGGCGCAATCAATCGCGATCTGGTAGCCGGCGTCTGCGTGACGCATCACCCCGGTGGCCGGGTCGTTGTGCAGTACGCGGGCAATACGCTCGGCCGCTTCGTCGGTACCGTCGCAGACGATGACCATGCCGGAGTGCTGAGAGAAGCCCATGCCCACGCCGCCGCCGTGGTGCAGCGAAACCCAGGTCGCGCCGCTGGCGGTGTTGAGCAAGGCGTTGAGCAGCGGCCAGTCGGACACGGCGTCGGAACCGTCCTGCATGGCTTCGGTTTCGCGGTTCGGGCTGGATACCGAACCGGAGTCCAAGTGATCACGGCCGATCACCACCGGTGCCGACAGCTCGCCGCTGCGTACCATTTCGTTGAACGCCAGGCCGAGCTTGGCGCGCTGGCCCAGGCCCACCCAGCAGATACGCGCCGGCAGGCCCTGGAAGCTGATGCGCTCGCGCGCCATGTCCAGCCAGTTGTGCAGGTGAGCGTCGTCGGGGATCAGTTCTTTGACCTTGGCGTCGGTCTTGTAGATGTCTTGTGGGTCGCCGGACAGCGCCGCCCAACGGAACGGGCCGATGCCACGGCAGAACAGTGGGCGGATGTAGGCCGGGACGAAACCTGGGAAGTCGAAGGCGTTTTCCACGCCTTCTTCCTGGGCCATCTGGCGGATGTTGTTGCCGTAGTCGAAGGTCGGGATGCCTTGTTTCTGGAATTCCAGCATGGCTTTGACGTGCACGGCCATCGACTGCTTGGCGGCCTTGATCACAGCAGCCGGCTCGGTCTTGGCGCGGGCGCGGTATTCGTCCCAGGTCCAGCCGGCTGGCAGGTAGCCGTTGAGTGGGTCGTGGGCGCTGGTCTGGTCGGTGACCATGTCCGGGCGCACGCCGCGCTTGACCAGTTCCGGCAGGATTTCCGCCGCGTTACCTAGCAGGGCAATGGAGATGGCCTTGCCTTCTTTGGTGTACTTGGCGATACGCGCCAAAGCATCGTCGAGGTCGGTGGCTTGTTCGTCGACATAACGGCTGTTGAGGCGGAAGTCGATGCTGACCTGCTGGCACTCAATGTTCAGCGAGCACGCGCCGGCGAGGGTCGCGGCCAAAGGTTGCGCGCCGCCCATGCCGCCGAGACCGGCGGTGAGTACCCAACGGCCAGTCAGGTCGCTGTTGTAATGCTGGCGACCGGCTTCGACGAAGGTTTCGTAGGTGCCTTGGACGATGCCCTGGCTGCCGATGTAGATCCAGCTGCCAGCGGTCATCTGGCCGTACATGGCCAGGCCCTTGGCATCCAGTTCGTTGAAGTGTTCCCAACTGGCCCAGTGCGGCACCAGGTTGGAGTTGGCGATCAGTACACGCGGGGCATTGCTGTGGGTCTTGAATACGCCGACCGGCTTGCCGGATTGCACCAGCAGGGTTTCGTCGTCATTCAGGTTGGTGAGGCTCTCGACGATCTGGTCGTAGCACTCCCAGTTGCGCGCCGCACGGCCGATACCGCCGTACACCACCAATTCTTTCGGGTTCTCGGCCACTTGTGGGTCGAGGTTGTTCATCAGCATGCGCAGCGGCGCTTCAGTCAGCCAGCTTTTGGCGGTGAGCTTGTTACCGTGGGCGGCACGGATTTCGACGTCGCGGTATTTTGTAGGCTTGGCTTTAGAAAAATCGGTCACTGCTGGACTCCTCGGCACGATGCGCGAACATGGATGGTGCGAAGGAGAGTCTTACGCACACATCTTTACTTGTACATACAAGCATATGCAATCAAGCGGCCAACTTTAGAAAGGCGTCGTCGGGATTTTTCGTGGAGGGGTGTGCAAGCCTTGGAAATTGAGGCTTTGAGGCTTGATGAAATTTCTTGCAGACGTTTCTTGCCGGGAGAGGGGTTTGTCACCACAACGCAGCGTTGCGCCGCATTGGGGCATTCGGTAACAAAATGGTGCGCACGGTTGGGAAGCGAGGGTGGGCATGCGTAGCAGTGAAATAGCGCGCCTGGCCTGCCAGGCAAAAGGCGCGTCCCAACGACGATTTTTCTGAGTTATCTGTAGCCCAGTAAAAACGGATTTTTTCGTATATTCAGTGGTTTAGAGTCGGCTTTCACACACCCAACACCCTGGAAGACTTATCGTGACCACTCTAAAACGGGCAGGCATCTTTATCGTACTCATGGCGACAAGCATGGCTTCAGTCCAGGCCATTGCCGCCACCTTTACTGCGACCCTTGATAAAACAGGAAAAGTTACTGCGCAGTCACCCAAGTGGATCAAGGACGTGAAACTCACCGCCCAACCTGATTACTTCTCCGATTACAAAGTCAGGTTTGTGCCGGGAGTGTTCAAGGACGCGCCACGGTTTTGCACCGTGTCGGTGACGGACGTCAGCTCCAATGATCACATCTTCTACGGCCACGCCAAGTTGGGGAGCGTCCCGGCGATCAACTACGTCAACGTTTTAACGCTGAAAGTGGGAGACAACAAACCCGCGGGCGATTCTTCGATGGGCTTTCAACTGATGTGCGTTAAGTAAACCCATCTCTCCATACTGGCTGAGCGCCGGTCATACAAGCGCTCAGCGGTTGCTCAGTTCGATAACACAACAGCGACCGCTCACGGCAACCTCCAGCAGGTCAGTGTTACCGTCCACTTGCAGGCAGTCGTGATGGCCAAGTTTCTGGTCCAGCACCTTCACTTCATCCGCAACACTGAACACCAGCACCGTCTGCGCGGTGCTGAAGAAGCGCTGTTCGCCATCGATCCATTGCAGCCGTGCGTGGTAACGCTGGGGCGAATAGATCAGGTTGAAGTCGCGGATCGGCCCGGTAATCAAACGGCATGACACCTGGCTGTCACCCTTGAACGCAAAAGCTTGCAGCGGCAGCAACCCGCGTTGTTCTTCGCCGTCTACGGTCAACACCATGCCAGCGCCCTGGATCACGGTGATCACGCGCTGGTAGCCGGCAAAGGTGGAGAAGCCGCCGGACTCAGCGATATCCGCAATCGACAAGCGCCAACCAAAGCCATCCAGCCCTGTACCGGCATCACGGGTGATTTCTTCGGTGCTGCCGCCGCCGTTTTTCCAGGGCATGCGTACGTAATCGGCGGCGCGCCAGACTTTTACGGAACTCATTTACTGAAACGTCCTTCCAGGCTGTGACGGGAACCGGGGTGGATCAAACGCGCGGCGGTCACCGGTTGGCGACCCGACCAGGTGCGTCGGCGAATCAACAGGCACGGTTCGGTGGGTTCGATCTGCAGCAGCTTGCACTCGGCGGCGTCGGCAAGGATGGCTTCGACCACGTGCTCGCCTTCGGTCAGTGGCGCCACCTGGTTCAGGTAGGCATACGGCGTTTGCTGGGTGAAATCCTGTTGAAGGTACTCCGGCGCGACCAGGGCATTGACGAAACGGTCTTCGATTTGCACGGGAATATCGTTTTCGAAGTGAACGATCAATGAATGGAAAACGCGCCCGCCTTCACGCATCTCCAAGGCGACGGCGCGCTCGGAACCGGCGGCCTCTTCGCCCAGGTGGATGACCTGGCAAGTATGCCGATGACCGCGGGAGGCGATCTCATCGGCAATGTTGTGCACTTCGAACAGGGCTGACTGGCTCTTGGGCTCGGCGACAAAGGTGCCGACACCTTGCATGCGCACCAGCAAACCTTCAGCGGTGAGCTCGCGCAGGGCGCGGTTGATGGTCATGCGGCTGAAACCCAGCTGGCTAACCAGTTCGCTCTCCGACGGCACGCGGTAATGGGGCGGCCAGTTGCCGTTGAGAATCTGCTGGCTGATCATTTGTTTGACGCGGGCATACAAGGGCGCCGGACTTTCGTCCATGTGGGCAGCCAGCGAAGACTTGGCAGGCGGAGTCGGCACAGGGAATCCTTGCAGGGGGAAAAGATGCATAGATTGCCGGAGTTTACCGAGCAGGCAAACGTCTGTATATGTATATACAAATAAACACACGACCGGGGTGCCTTGATCATGTCCGCTTTCTTTGCCGAACGCGCGCTGCTGCCTAATGGATGGGCCAATGATGTACGTCTTGAAGTCAGCGCCGATGGGCGGCTGACAAAGGTTGAGGCCAACGCCAGCGCAGAGGCTGCCGAACGGCTGAGAGGACCGGTTTTAGCAGGTATGCCGAACCTGCATTCCCATGCGTTTCAACGCGCCATGGCGGGTTTGGCGGAAGTTGCCGGCAACCCGAATGACAGTTTCTGGACCTGGCGCGACCTGATGTATCGCATGGTGGGCAAGATCAGCCCGGACCAATTGCAGGTGATCGCGCGCCAGCTGTATATCGAGATGCTCAAGGCCGGCTACACGTCGGTGGCCGAATTCCACTACGTACACCATGACGTCAGCGGCCAGCCGTATGCCGATCGCACGGAACTGTCGCGACAGATCAGCCAGGCAGCGGCCAGCAGCGGGATTGGCCTGACACTGCTGCCCGTGCTTTACACCCACTCCGGGTTTGGCGGCCAGGCGCCAAATGAAGGCCAGCGGCGGTTTATCAACAGCACTGAAAACTACCTGGACCTGCAGGCGCGGTTGAAACCCCTCCTCGCCGCACAACCGGCGCAGCAGTTGGGGCTGTGCTTCCACTCGCTGCGCGCAGTCACGCCGCAGCAAATCAATGATGTGCTGGCCGCCAGCGACAAGGCGTGCCCGGTGCATATCCACATCGCCGAACAGCAAAAGGAAGTCGATGACTGCCTGGCCTGGAGCGGCAAGCGCCCGCTGCAATGGCTGTATGACAATGTTGAAGTGGATGAACGCTGGTGCCTGGTGCACGCCACTCATGCCGATGCGGATGAAGTCGCACGCATGGCCAAGAGCCGCGCGATTGCCGGCTTGTGCCTGACCACCGAGGCCAACCTGGGTGATGGGATCTTCCCGGCGGTGGACTTTCTGGCCCAGGGCGGACGCATGGGTATCGGCTCCGACAGCCATGTGTCATTGAGCGTGGTAGAAGAGCTGCGCTGGTTGGAATATGGTCAGCGCCTGCGCGATCAGCGGCGTAATCGTTTGTATCGCAGTGATCAGCCGATGGTCGGCCGTACGCTGTTTGACGCCGCGCTGGACGGCGGTGCCCAGGCGTTGGGCCAGCCGATTGGTCGGCTGGAAGTGGGCAAGCGTGCGGATTGGATAGTGCTGGATGGCAATGATCCCTACCTGGCGACGGCGACTGAGGATGGGATTCTCAATCGCTGGTTGTTTGCGGGCGGCGATCGGCAAGTACGGGATGTGCTGGTGAACGGAAAGTGGGTGGTGCGCGATGGGCGGCACGCTGGCGAAGAAGACAGCAATCGCGCATTCACACAAGTCCTGAAGGACCTACTCGGTTAAAACTGTGGGAGCGGGCTTGCTCGCGAAAGCGGTTCGTCAGCCAATACATCTGCCGACTGATCCACCGCTTTCGCGAGCAAGCCCGCTCACACATTTTAGTCCGCGTTTATTCAGGGTTATTGCGAGGTCTTCGCCATCTGCTTGTCCGACGTGCGCCAGATCAACCGCGTGGTGTCATACCCCTGCTGCCGCGCCCTGCTCAGCAGGTCTTCGCGGGTGTCCGCACTGACCGTCGGCGTGCGCGACAATATCCACATGTAACGCCGGCTCGGGCTGCCCACAATCGCGGTCTTGTAGTCATCACTGACGTACAGCACCCAGTAATCGCCCTTGGCGACGCCCGGCAACAGCGCGGTGAACCAATTGTTGAATTCCACCCAGAGCTTGTCGGTCTTGCCAGGCACTTGCGGGGTGGCGGTGCCCTTGGCTTCTTCCCACTTCCATTCGGTCGTCAGGCAGCGGTTGAACACCGACATGTCGCCATCGGGCAACAAGGTGTAGCGGGCTTCGGACTGCGCGCAGTTGCGCTGGAAGTACATCGGCAATCGAGCCAACTCATACCAGGTGCCCTGGTAACGCTTGAGATTGACGTTGCTCGCTGTCTTGGGTTGCAGATCATCGCCAGAATGGCTGGCGCAGCCCGCCAAAAACAGGCTGGCACAAAGGAACAAAACAAAACGGATCATTCTTCTTCTCCCGCAGGCTCTCGCCCCGGTTTACTTCAGGCCTTGCCCGGAAAACATCAGAACCTTGTCACCGGCATATTGAACGCTGATAAAGCTGTTTTTATCGCCCCAGGTGCAACTGGACATGCCCAGCGCGCCGGAGCAATCGGTTGGCTTGCCCAGCAACGACTCCACTTCAGCCTTGGCCATGCCAGCCGACAATTTTTGATAATTTTCTTGGTTGACCTTGCTGCAAGCGGCCAACAGCACGCAAAAAGCCAGCAAAGCGAGACGGCGTAACGACATGGAAAAACTCCTGGAGGGACGAAGCAGCGTGGGTATCTGCCAGAAGCTTAGAAGGGAAAAGAGGTGTCTGGTTCCCGATGAGCGAAAACAAAAAAGCCCCGAAAACGCTGAAACGTTTCGGGGCTTCTTCAAGGGTGAACCGGCTCACAACAACGCCAGCCACTTATCGCATCACGTTACTTCTTGTGATACGCCGTCACCCGCTCAACTTCTTCCTTCGAACCCAGGAACACCGCCACACGCTGGTGCAGGCCTTCAGGCTGGATGTCGAGAATGCGCTGGTGGCCGTCGGTGGACGCGCCGCCGGCTTGCTCAACCAGGAAGGACATCGGGTTGGCTTCGTACATCAGGCGCAGTTTGCCTGGCTTGGACGGCTCGCGGCTGTCGCGTGGGTACATGAACAGGCCACCACGGGTCAGGATACGGTGCACGTCGGCAACCATCGCAGCGACCCAGCGCATGTTGAAGTTTTTCTTCAACGGGCCTTCTTCACCGGCCATCAACTCGCCCACGTAGCGGGTCACAGGTTCTTCCCAGTGGCGCTGGTTGGACATGTTGATCGCAAATTCCTGAGTAGAAGCAGGAATGGTGATGTCTTCGTGGGTCAGTACGAAGCTGCCCATTTCGCGGTCCAGGGTGAAGCCCTTGACGCCGTCGCCCAAGGTCAGCACCAGCATGGTCTGTGGGCCGTAGATGGCGTAGCCGGCAGCAACCTGTTGGGTACCTGGCTGCAGGAACGCTTTCTCGTTCAGCGGCTCGTTCTGGCTCAGGTATTCGTTCGGGCAACGCAGTACCGAGAAGATCGTACCAACCGGAGCGTTGATGTCGATGTTGGACGAACCGTCCAGTGGGTCGAACACCAGCAGGTAGGCGCCTTTCGGGTATTTGCCGGGGATCTGGTAGGCATTGTCCATTTCTTCGGACGCCATGCCGGCCAGGTGACCGCCCCATTCGTTGGCTTCAAGCAGGATCTCGTTGGAGATCACGTCGAGTTTTTTCTGCACTTCGCCCTGCACGTTTTCGGTGCCCATGCTGCCCAGGACACCACCCAGTGCGCCTTTGGACACGGCGTGGCTGATTTCCTTGCAAGCACGCGCCACCACTTCGATAAGGAAGCGCAGATCGGCAGGCGTGTTGTTGCTGCGGGTCTGCTCAATCAAATAGCGACTCAAGGTAACGCGGGACATGTAAGGCTCCGGAAAAGGGGGGGCTTGAAAACCCGCGCAGTTTAACGCGAGTCGGGGCGTATTTCCTCCTATCAGAGGATTTAAACCCAATAGAGTTCATGGACTTTATTTAACGTGCCACCGGCGGCTTGCGCAGCAAACTGTAGGCCATGGCGCCCAGTGCCGCCACGCCGAGCAGCAACACGGCCCAGAGGCCGAGTTTTTTCCAGTCTGTTGCGGTATCGGCAGCGGGCGCGACCGCGGGCGGCGCAGTGGCGATTTCCCCGGTGACCGTTGCCTGCCCCAACGTCTTGAGACGCTCGGCGCTGTAGTCGGGGATCAAGGTCGAGAGCGGGAGGTTCGCCGCCTTGGCCGACGCATTGCCCAGCGCCAGGATGAACGGCGGCTCGCCCCGCGCCAGGAACACCAACTGCGTAGCACGCACCGCAAAACGCAGCGCCGGCGCCTCGCCCCCCAGGCCGCCACCGCGCTCATCGACGGTCAACTTGAGTTCGGCAACCGTCTGGCCCGGCAGCTGCAATTCATCCTGCACCACGTCCCGACCATTCTGGGTCAGGCGATACAGCACGCCATTGCTCAGGGGCTGCCAGGCCTGCTGGCTGTCCCTGCGCCCCGCCAGCGTCACGGGCGCCAAGGTGTTGGGTTGTTTCAACTCGATGCGCAGCCGCTCAAGACTCAGCCCCGTGGGCAACTGCCAGCTGTATTCCCCGGCCTTGAGCCGCGTGCCCGCCAACGGTTGCGACCATACCAATGGCAGGGGCAAGTGGCTGCGGGTGGCACTCACCAACTGGGCAGAGGTCAGCAATGGCGCGGCCTGGCCTTGCCAGACCAGGCGCAAGTAACGCGCCGATTGCCCCGGCAGGCTCACGTCATGCTGCTCGACCCGTTCGTCGGCAAATGACAAGCGCGCCACTTGCCCATCGCCCCAGGCTTGCCAGTGCTGCAAGTCATCACTGGCTTCAATGCTGAAACGCTGGAAGCCTTCTTGCTCATGGCTCCAGTCCAGGCTCAATTGCTGCAAAGGCGCCTTGATTGCACTGGCGTCCAACACCCAGCCGCGCAGCACTTGCTTGCCGGGTTTGGGCGCAGAGGATGGCGTGATTTCCACCAGGGTGCCTGTGGTGGTGGCCTTCATCACCACGTCGGGCAAGGCTTGCTCGGTATCGGCAGCGTACAGCGGGAACCACTTCACGTCGGTGACGTTGCGAGTCTCGGAGCGTTGCGCGGACTGACGCGACAACGCATAGGCCTGGGGTTCACCGGCAGCGTTGAATACCCGCACATCGCTGAGATCGGCCTGACGTGCACTTAGTTGAACCGCCAATGGCAGCTCCAGGCGATACCAGGGACCCGTGCCGCTCACGGCCAGCGGCACCTGGGTGGCGAAATCGGCCGGACGTTCTTGAGCAAACGCCGCCGAGCACAGCATCCACACCGTCAACCCACTCAGACTCAGCTTGCCCATCAAGAAGACGCTCCCTCAGTTTCAACGCGTTTGGGCGGCAGCGGCGCAAAGTAGCCCACCACCAGCAACAAACCGCCCACGCCGATAAACGACACGATCCGCGCCAAGCCGCCACGATTGCTCAGCTCGACAAAGAACAGCTTGGCCACCACCACCGCAATCAGTGCCGCACCGATCAGCCACACTTCGCGGCGATGGCGCAGGTGGCCGCCGATCATCAGGCCGAGGGCGATCAGGGTCCAGACGATCGACAGGCCAGCCTGCACCAACATGGACTCCAGCAGCGCATCCAGATAAAACGGCACGCCGCCCCAATGGTGGGCTGTGCGCATCACCAGCGCAGTAAAAAAGGCGAACAGCGAAATGCCGGCCACGCCCTGGGCAATCAGCTCGACACGCGGCCCACGCTCCGGCGCCACACTGCGCGACCACAGGTAAATGCCCAGCAGCGCGAACAACAAGCCCAAGTCCAGCGGGTTGAGCAGCGGCACATAGGGCAGCGGCTTGGCCGTGCCGTCACTGAAGATATTCGCCAGCCAGAACCAACCGAGCATCAGCACCGCCAGCGGCAACGCGGCGAGCACGCGGTATTCCCTTGGATATGCCGAAACGGGCCACGGCCAACTGCGCGGCGCGGCGGCCAGCACCAGGTACAGGCTTGGCAGGATCGCCCAGCCCAGCCAGCGCCAGGCGTTGTATTCGCTCGACAGCACCAGCAGGCCATAGCGCAATTCCAGCGCCAGCACGCCGATCAGCATCCAGCAGCCCAGCACATGAGCCGCGCTCAAGACTTTTCCAGGCACCAATGCCGTCAAACGCCGCAGCGAGATGAAATGCACCACGAACACCGCCAGCCAGGCCAGCCAGCCGAACTGCGCGGCCGGGTGGTAATACTCGGTCCACGCGCCCCACAACACCAGGCCCGCCGCAGGCATCAGCAACGTGCTGGCGATACCCAACGCCTCCCAGCGCAAACGCGGCGCCACTGCCGCCCAGATCACCCCGCTCAGCGCAGCCGCCAGCAGCAACAGCGGCGCGTGCAACGCCGCAGGTGCCAAGCGCCACACTTCAATGATCACCGCCAGCGCCCACCACGCCACGCCCCAGGCCAAAAGACCTGCGGACAAGCGGCCACGGGGTAAGCGCCAGGCGCCGAGCATTGCCGCCAAGGCAATAATCATCGGCGTCCAGGCATTGTTCACCGGGTCGAGGGCAAACAGCGCGCCCGCAAGCACTTGCACAGCAACGCCACAGCGCACCATCACTGGCGAGCCGATACGCTGGCCCGCCCACACGGTCGCGAGGCCAGCAACTGCCCAACTGACGATGCTGCCTTGGGTCGAAAACAACAGCGGCGCCAGAAGGTAGGCGCAACCCAGGCCGAGTACGGCGAGTGCCGGAGCGCCGATGCGCTCCCAACGCCGGGTCTGTTCCGGCGCGGCTTTGTGTAGTTGATAAAAGCTGAACAACAATGCCGCGCCCAGCAACAACGCCCCTAGTGGAGGCCCCTGCAGCAACGTGTCCTGGCCATCGCGCAGCTCGCTGAGGAAGGCGAACAGCGAACCCAGTTGCAGCAGCAAGGCGAACGCCCGCGCCACGGGGCGATGCTGGCGTAGACCGAGCCAGAAGATCCCGGCGCCTTCGACAGCCCACGCCGCAGCCGTCCAGCGCGCATCGAACCCCAAGGGGATGGCCAGGCTGGCGAAGATCACGCCCAGGGCCAGACAGGTTTCCGTCAGGAGCACGGCGCGCCCGCCACTGAGTACACGCGCCAAGACCATGTAAAGGATGCCCAGGCCCAGCGCACTGAACGCAGCGGCGAACTCAAGGTGTTGCACCAGCGCGAACTGCAAGCCAAAGCCCACCAGCGGCGGGCCGAACAACAAGGTGCCGTCGACATAGTCGCCTTTGCGCCATTGCGCACCCAGGCTGTCGCCCTCGCCCGCCTCCCGCAATTTACGCCGGGCGTACAACAGGCCGATGGCCAGGTACATCGCGAAAAACAGGATCAGGAACGGCTCGGTGCTCCACAACAGCTCCGGGGTGTAAGAGCGCATGCCCCAGGCGAAACCGATGCCGAAGGTGCCTACAAAACCGATCACGTTCAGAAGGCGCCAGGCTTTGAACCAGGCAATCACGAGAATGCCGGCGTTGAGCAACGCAAAGTAGCTGAACAACGCCACATGGCTTCCGGCGCCGGTCGACACCAGGATCGGCGCCGCAAAACCGCCCAACGCTGCCGCACAGGCCAGGCCGAGCGCATCCTGGGCGATCGCCAGGATCGCTGAAAATACCGTGACGGCAATCAGCAAGCCCATCGCCGCGCCGGGATCGATCAGCGGATGCAAACGCATCGCCGCAAATACTGTGAGGTACAACACCGCAATACCCGCACCTTGCAGCATCAAGCCGTAGTTGCTGTTGCGCAGCCGCAGCCACCAGCCCAGGCCCAGCAGGCCCAATGCAGCGGCGGCAACACCGGCGTACCGCAGCTCGATCGGCACCACCATGCCTTCAGTGGCATAACGCAGCAGGAAGGCCAGGCCGAGGAATAACAGCACCACGCCGACGCGCAGCACGGTGTTGCCGCCGAGCAGCCAATTGCGCGCGCCGTCGATGGCGCGTTCGATCAGGTTCGGGCCGCGAGGGGTTGCGGGTGCTTTAGGCGTCGGCGCTGGCGTCCACACGTCATCCAACAGCGGCTGGCTTGGCTCAGGGACCAGGGCAACGGGTGCCAATTCGGCAGGCAGCTCCCACACCAATTCGGGCGACTTGGCGACAGGTGCCGATTCAGGAACAGAGGGTTCAACCCTCATGCTGCTTGCAGGCGCAGGGACTTCCAACTGCCGCAGGCGTTCGCCCAGCGCAATCAGCGACTTCTGCGTGGTTTCCAACTGACGCGCCTGCTGGTCCGCCTTGGCCGACAGCTGCGTCAGGCGAATCGCCTGGCCAATGCCCAACCCCAGCAGCGCACCGATGCCCGCATCACTGAACGACTCGTCGAGCGTCCAGCCGAGCACCAGGCCAATCAGCATGAAAATCCATTGCATGGTCGATATCCCTAAGCAAACCGAGGCCTAGTATATCGACAAGGCCCAACAGAGGTTGGGCCTTGGGGCACAGATCTGGAAAACTCAGTCGAGGGCTTTCCAGATCTCGGTCGCGTACTCCCTGATCGTACGATCCGAACTGAACCAGCCCATACGCGCCGTATTCAGCACCGCCGAACGCCACCAGGCCTTGGAATCATGCCAATGCGCCTCGACCCGCGCCTGGGCGTCCCAGTACGAATCGAAGTCGGCACAGACCAAAAAGCGGTCGTAGTCGATCAGCCCATCGATCAACCCTACGTAGCGGCCCGGATCATCCGGCGAGAACACCCCGCCCCGGATCGCTTGCAGCACGTCGTTCAACCGATGAGAGGCCGCGATATCAGGACCCGCATTGAATTCACCCGCATGCTTGCGGGCTTCCACCTGCTGCGCACTGAGGCCGAAGATAAACATGTGCTCGGCGCCCACACGCTCATGCATTTCCACGTTGGCGCCGTCCATGGTGCCGATGGTCAGCGCGCCGTTGAGGCCGAATTTCATGTTGCTGGTGCCCGACGCTTCGAAGCCGGCAGTGGAGATCTGCTCCGACAAGTCCGCCGCCGGGATGATGCTTTCCGCCAGGCTGACGTTGTAGTTGGGCAGGAACACTACCTTGAGCAAACCGCGCACGGTCGGGTCGTTGTTGACCGTTCGGGCGATGTCGTTGGTCAGTTTGATGATCAGCTTTGCCTGGTGATAACTGGCCGCCGCCTTGCCGGAGAAGATCTTCACGCGCGGCACCCAGTCGGTGCCCGGTTCGGCGCGGATCGCCTGGTACAGCGCCACGGTGTGCAGCAGGTTGAGCAGTTGACGCTTGTATTCGTGGATGCGCTTGACCTGCAAGTCGAACATCGCCGCCGGGTTGACCGCAATGCCCAGGCGCTCATGAATGATGTCCGCCAGCGCCCGCTTACTGTGCAAACGCTGCTCGGCAAAGGCCTTGCGGAACGTCTGTTTTTCGGCAAATGGCTCAAGCTCCACCAGCCGTTCTTCGGGCTTGTCGAGAATGTCCGGGCCGAGCGCTTCCACCAGCATGGACGTGAGCTTGGGGTTGGCCTGGTACAACCAGCGACGGAAGGTAATGCCGTTGGTTTTGTTGTTGATGCGCTCCGGGTACAGCTTGTGCAGCTCGGAGAACACGGTGCTGCGCATCAATTGGGTGTGCAAGCCGGACACACCGTTGACGCTGTGGGAACCGAGGAACGCCAGGTTGCCCATGCGCACGCGGCGGCCGTTGTCTTCTTCGATCAGCGACACGGCGCGCAGCACGTCAAAGTCATGGATGCCTTTGGCGCGCAGCGAATCGATGTGTTGGGCGTTGATCAGGTAGATGATCTGCATGTGCCGGGGCAGCATGCGTTCCATCAAGCCTACAGGCCAGGTTTCCAATGCCTCAGGCAACAAGGTGTGGTTGGTGTAGGAAAGGGTTTCGACAGTGACATCCCACGCGGCTTCCCATGGAATGTCGTGCAGGTCCACCAACTGACGCATCAACTCGGCCACGGCGATGGACGGGTGGGTGTCGTTGAGCTGGATCGCAGCGTGTTCGCCCAGGCTCAGCACCGAGCCGTGCATGTTCTTGTGGCGGCGCAGCAGGTCTTGCAGGGAGGCGGCGACGAAGAAGTATTCCTGGCGCAGGCGCAGTTCCTGCCCTGCTTCGGTGCTATCGGCCGGGTAAAGCACTCGGGAGATGCTTTCGGCACGCGCTACTTCGGCGACGGCGCCCAGGTGATCACCGGCGTTGAAGCGTTCCAGGTGCAGGTCTTCCACCGCACGGGCACGCCACAGGCGCAAGGTGTTGACGCTTGCGCCGCGCCAGCCGACCACCGGCGTGTCATAAGCGATGGCGCGCACGGTTTCATTGGGGGTCCATCGCTGAACCATCTTGCCGGTGCCGTCATCCAGGGTTTCGACGCTGCCGCCAAAGCCGATCGGGTACACCACTTCAGGGCGTTCGAATTCCCAGGGGTTGCCGAAGTCCAGCCAGTGTTCGGTCTGCTCCTGTTGCCAACCATCGACAATCGCCTGGCGGAACAGGCCGTGTTCATAACGGATGCCATAGCCGTGGCCGGCCACACCCAGGGTCGACATGCTTTCCATGAAGCACGCCGCCAGGCGGCCCAGGCCACCGTTGCCGAGCGCCGCATCGGGCTCCAGCAGGCGGATGCGCTCCAGGTCGACGCCCAACTCCGATAGCGCTTCGCGCGCAATCTCCAGCACGCCGAGGTTGCTCAGGCTGTCATAGAGCAAGCGGCCGATGAGGAATTCCAGGGAAAGGTAGTAAACCCGCTTCTGGCCTTTGCGGTAGATGCGCCGGGTGTGGTCCATCCAGTGATCGACCATCTGGTCGCGCGCGGCCAGGGCAATGGCTTCAAACCAGTCGTGGTCGAAGGCGTGATCCGGGTCCTTGCCCACCGCGTAGGTGAGTTTGGTCAAGACGGCATCGCGAAATGCGGCTACCTCTGCTTCTCGTGCAAGTGGTTCCTGAGACATCAATTGCGACCTCGGGCGAGATAGAAGGAGTTGCTAGAGCCTAGACGGTCTGACAGACGGTAGACGCTCTGGTTCGGCAGTTTTTTAACGCATTTACCTTTGCAGGGTTTTGATGCATTGGCCGTGCCTGCTTTTGGCAAACGCGCACCTTCTGGCCGACACCCACAAAATATTGTTCAAAAAATCACCAATCCCGGTATGATCGCGCGCCCGGATACAGCCCCACCTTTTGGAACCCTGATGAAGCCTCAATTGATCGCCGCCGCGGAACTCGACCGTCTCGAAACGTGGCAGAAATATTCCGCGCACATGTGCGGTGGTTGCGTGTCCAGCTGCTGCACGCTGCCGGTCGAAGTGAAGGTCAAGGACCTGATCCGCATTGGCCTGGTCGATGAATTCGAGCTGGGCGACCCGGCGAAGAACATCGCCAAGCGGTTGCAGAAGGAAGGCATCGTCGAGCGCTTCAACTCCAAGTCCGAGATTTTTACCCTGCAGCGCATGAGCAACAACGATTGCCTGTTCCTGGATCGTAAGACGCGCTTCTGCACTATTTATGACAAGCGCCCGGATACTTGCCGCAACCACCCAAAGATCGGGCCGCGGCCGGGGTATTGCGCGTATAAGCCAAAGGAAGTGGTGCGCGAGACTAAGTTCAAGACCCTCGACAAGTTCTGATCCCAATTTTGTATTGCTTGGACTACCGCTTTCGCGAGCAAGCCCGCTCCCACATTTGAACGCATTCCAAAGTTGGAACTCGGTCGAATGTGGGAGCGGGCTTGCTCGCGAAGGGGCCAGTACAGCCACTACACAAACTGCAGGCACAAAAAAACGCCCCCGGCCTTTCGACCGGGGGCGTTTTTCATTCAGCCTGAGTTAACTCAGTTCTTGGCTTTCTTGGCAGCGCGGGTACGCTCGCCTTCGTCCAGGATCTTCTTACGCAGGCGGATCGACTTAGGCGTGACTTCGCACAGCTCGTCGTCCTGGATGAATTCCAGGGCCTGTTCCAGGGTGAAGCGAACAGGTGGAACCAGAGCGATGGTTTCGTCTTTGCCCGAAGCACGCATGTTGTCGAGCTTCTTGCCTTTGGTTGGGTTGACGCCCATGTCGTTGTCACGGCTGTTCAGACCAACGATCTGACCGTTGTAGATCTCTTGACCGTGTTCAACGAACAGCTTGCCACGCGCCTGGAGGGTTTCCAGGGAGTAGGTCAGCGCCTTGCCGGTTTCTACCGATACCAGAACACCGTTCTGACGGCCGGACATGTCGCCGGACTTCATGGTGTCGTAGCGATCGAAGATCGAGGTCAGGATGCCAGCACCGTTGGTCAGGGTCAGGAACTGGTTACGGAAACCGATCAGACCACGCGCAGGGATGTTGTATTCCAGACGTACACGGCCTTTGCCATCCGGCACCATGTTGGTCAGGTCGCCTTTACGCAGACCCATCTCTTCCATCACCTTGCCCTGGGATTCTTCCGGGGTGTCGATGGTGACGTTTTCGAACGGTTCCTGCTTCACGCCGTCAACCTGACGGATGATCACTTCTGGACGACCAACGCCCATTTCGAAGCCTTCGCGACGCATGGTTTCGATCAGTACCGAGAGGTGCAGCTCACCACGGCCGGAAACCTTGAACTTGTCAGCCGAGTCGCCTTCTTCAACGCGCAGAGCAACGTTGTACAGCAGCTCTTTGTCCAGACGCTCCTTGATGTTACGGGAGGTCACGAACTTGCCTTCTTTACCGCAGAATGGCGAGTCGTTTACCTGGAAGGTCATGGAAACGGTTGGCTCGTCAACGGTCAGAGGCTTCATCGCCTCGACGTTGTCTGGCTGGCACAGGGTGTCGGAGATGAACAGCGAGTCCATACCGCTTACGCACACGATGTCGCCGGCGAAAGCTTCTTCAACGTCGATACGGTGCAGACCGTGGTGACCCATCAGCTTCAGGATACGACCGTTACGCTTCTTGCCGTCGGCGCCGATGGCGACAACCGGGGTGTTCGGCTTGACGCTACCACGAGCGATACGGCCAACACCGATAACACCCAGGAAGCTGTTGTAGTCCAGTGCCGAGATTTGCATCTGGAACGGGCCGTCACGGTCAACTTTCGGCGCTGGTACGTTGTCGACGATCGACTGGTACAGCGGGGTCATGTCTTCAGCCATGTCGGTGTGTTCCAGACCGGCAATGCCGTTCAGGGCCGAGGCGTAGACGACTTTGAAGTCCAGTTGTTCTTCGGTGGCACCCAGGTTGTCGAACAGGTCGAAGATCTGATCCAGAACCCAATCCGGACGCGCGCCTGGACGGTCAACCTTGTTGATGCACACGATCGGACGCAGGCCGGCTTCGAAAGCCTTCTTGGTCACGAAACGGGTTTGCGGCATAGGGCCGTCTTGAGCGTCAACCAGCAGCAGAACGGAGTCAACCATCGACATTACGCGTTCTACTTCGCCGCCGAAGTCGGCGTGGCCCGGGGTGTCCACGATGTTGATGTGGTAGCCGTTCCAGTTGATAGCGGTGTTTTTAGCCAGGATGGTAATACCGCGCTCTTTTTCCTGGTCGTTGGAGTCCATCACGCGCTCGTCGTTGAGCTCGTTGCGCTCCAGGGTGCCGGATTGACGCAGGAGTTTGTCTACCAGGGTGGTTTTACCATGGTCAACGTGAGCAATGATGGCGATGTTACGTAGATTTTCGATCACTTGTGTATCTCGATCAGAGGATTCGGTGTGCTGACAGGTCGTGGCAGCGATTAACAGTAGAGTCAGGCCTTGCCGTTACAGCTTGACGGCAGAGTCGGGGGGCCGGTGACGCAGGCCACAGGCAAACAGCCCCGGGCTCTTAGCTCGGTCGATAAACGCGCACATTGGCATGCCCCTCACTGAGCAAATGGTGGGCATGCAGGCGACTCATCACGCCTTTGTCGCAATACAGCAGGTACTGACGGCTGTTATCCAGTTCCTTGAAACGCGCGTTCAATGCATAGAACGGCAGCGTTTGTACGTCGATGCCGGCGATTTCCAGCGGCTCATCTTCAGCGGCATCCGGGTGACGGATGTCGATGATGATCTGGCCGGCCAGGGCTTCGCTGACTTCTTCGATCTTCACATCCTGGCCCAGTTCGTCGATCACACGATCGATCGGGACCAGCTTGGCGTTCTCGAGCGCACGCTCCAGAATCGCCATGTCGAATTCTTTCTCTTCATGCTCCACGCGGTGACGCTTGGCGTGGGTCTTGGGGTTCACCGAAATGACCCCGCAGTACTCGGGCATGTGCTTGGCGAAGTCGGCGGTGCCGATTTCTTCTGCCAGGTCGATGATGTCCTGCTTGTGGCTGGCGATCAGCGGGCGCAACACCAGCTTCTCGGTAACGCAGTCGATGATCGACAGGTTCGGCAGCGTCTGGCTGGACACCTGGGAGATCGCCTCACCGGTCACCAGCGCGTCGATCTGCAAGCGATCGGCAATCTGCGACGCGGCGCGCAACATCATACGCTTCAATACCACGCCCATATGACCGTTATCGACTTTACCGAGAATTTCGCCCAGCACTTCCTCGAACGGTACGCTCACAAATAGCACGCGTTGGGAGCTGCCGTATTTCTTCCAGATAAAGTGCGCGACTTCCATCACGCCCAATTCGTGTGCACGCCCGCCCAGATTAAAGAAGCAGAAGTGGCTCATCAGGCCACGGCGCATGATCTGGTAAGCGGCAACCGTGGAATCGAAACCGCCGGACATCAAGACCAGGGTCTGTTCCAGGGCGCCCAGCGGGTAGCCGCCGATGCTGTTGTGCTGGCTGTGGATGACAAACAACCGTTGGTCGCGAATTTCCATGCGCACTTCAATTTGCGGCGCTTTCAGGGAAATTCCGGCGGCGCCGCACTCGCGACGCAGCTTGCTGCCGACGTATTTTTCGACATCCATGGAGCTGAAAGTGTGCTTGCCGGCACGCTTGCAGCGCACCGAAAAGATCTTGCCTTCCAGCTCACTGCCGTAATGCTGTTTGCACTTCTCGGTGATGTCGTCGAAGTCGCCCAGCGGGTACTCATCCACCTGCAGGAAATGCGCGATACCCGGCATGCAGCTCAGGCGCTCGGTCATGTCCTTCAAGGCTTTGGGCTCGGTAACACGGGTTTCCAGCTCGAGGTTGTCCCACACGCCGTTCACCACCACAGCCGGGTCCAGATCGCGGAGCACGGCACGGATGTTCTTGGCCAATTGACGGATGAAACGCGTCCGTACCGGTCGGCTTTTGATGGTGATCTCGGGGAAGACTTTTACGATTAATTTCATGGAAACAGCGCGCGCCGGGCCTGCTGAAAAAGGGGGGCGCGGATTATAGCGGAAATCGCTCAAGGTTTAACCAGTTAATATGCATCACAAGCGCAACGCACTAAAGAGGTGCATTTGTGCGCCTTTGCGCTACATTGCGGTGCGCTATTTTTGGGCTTTTGTCGCAATGCACCTTTATAGGGGCGTTTTTGGAGCAGAAAACCCATGTTGGCGCACTGGCATGCAATTTGCTCTCTTGTGAGGCAGGTTGCCATGGCGGACTATCCGCGCCGGCATCACCCACATTCTAAGGGCTAACTCCACTACCCCAGCCCGAAGCCACCCGGAGGACACTATGTCGAAGTCGGTTCAACTCATCAAAGATCATGACGTTAAATGGATTGATCTGCGCTTCACGGACACCAAAGGCACTCAGCACCACGTGACCATGCCGGCTCGCGACGCGCTGGATGAAGCTTTCTTCGAAGAAGGCAAAATGTTCGACGGTTCCTCCATCGCTGGCTGGAAAGGCATCGAAGCCTCCGACATGATCCTGATGCCGGACGACAGCACTGCCGTACTCGACCCGTTCACCGAAGAGCCGACCCTGATCCTGGTCTGCGACGTGATCGAGCCTTCGACCATGCAAGGCTACGACCGCGACCCACGTGCGATCGCCAAGCGTGCCGAGGAATACCTGAAGTCCACCGGTATCGGTGACACTGTATTCGTAGGCCCAGAGCCAGAATTCTTCATCTTCGACCAGGTTAAGTTCAAGTCCGACATCTCCGGCTCCATGTTCAAGATCTACTCCGAACAAGGCTCCTGGATGTCCGACCAGGACGTGGAAGGCGGCAACCATGGCCACCGTCCAGGTATCAAAGGTGGCTACTTCCCAGTTCCGCCGTTCGACCACGACCACGAAATCCGTACCTCCATGTGCAACGCCATGGAAGACATGGGCCTGGTCATCGAAGTGCACCACCACGAAGTGGCCACTGCCGGTCAGAACGAAATCGGTGTGAAGTTCAACACCCTGGTTGCCAAGGCTGACGAAGTACAGACCCTGAAGTACTGCGTACACAACACTGCAGTCGCTTACGGCCGTACCGCTACCTTCATGCCTAAGCCACTGTACGGCGATAACGGTTCGGGTATGCACGTTCACCTGTCCATCGCCAAAGATGGCAAGAACACCTTCGCTGGCGAAGGTTATGCCGGCCTGTCCGACACTGCCCTGTACTTCATCGGCGGTATCATCAAGCACGGTAAGGCCCTGAACGGCTTCACCAACCCGTCGACCAACTCCTACAAGCGTCTGGTCCCAGGTTTTGAAGCACCGGTCATGCTGGCCTACTCGGCACGCAACCGTTCCGCTTCGATCCGTATTCCTTACGTGTCCAGCCCTCGCGCTCGCCGTATCGAAGCCCGCTTCCCGGATCCAGCAGCCAACCCGTACCTGGCATTCGCGGCCCTGGTCATGGCTGGCCTGGACGGTATCCAGAACAAGATCCACCCTGGCGACGCCGCCGACAAAAACTTGTACGACCTGCCGCCTGAAGAGGCCAAAGAGATCCCACAAGTGTGCGGCAGCCTGAAAGAAGCCCTGGAAGAGCTGGACAAGGGCCGTGCGTTCCTGACCAAAGGCGGCGTGTTCAGCGACGACTTCATCGACGCTTACATCGGCCTGAAAAGCGAAGAAGAAATCAAGGTTCGCACCTTCGTACACCCACTGGAATACGAGCTGTACTACAGCTGCTGATCCGGTAGCGCTATTTAACGTAGCGTGATGAAAAAGACCTCCTTCGGGAGGTCTTTTTTTGCCTGACATAAAAGCCTGACACCCTCACTATTGAGACCTCGCCCAACTGCCCGACAAGGAAACCGACCTTGAACCTGCGAATCGCCTTTGCCCTGCTATTGATCAGCACCAATGCCTCTGCGGCGCCCGCCACGCTCGAGCCTCTGCTCAACAGCATCGCCGAACGCCTGGAGATCGCCGACCAGGTAGCCCTGAGCAAATGGGACAGCCACAAGCCTGTAGAGGACAAAAAGCGCGAACAAGAAGTGATCGCCAGCGTCGTCGCCCAAGCACCGAGCTACACATTGGCGCCTGCCGCGGTCGAGCAGTTTTTCGCGGCGCAGATCGAGGCGAACAAACTGGTGCAGTACACCCATCTGTCCGACTGGCAGTTCCAGGGCAAGGCGCCTGACGATCCGCGGCCGGACCTGGTGAAACAGATCCGCCCGCAGCTGGACGAACTGCAAAAACGCCTGCTGCAACAATTGGCGGACTTCACCCCGCAGCGCACCGACCCACAGTGCCCACAGTGGCTGGCCGAAGCCGTGCATGAGCCGCTGAATGATCCGTTGCGTCAACTGGCGATGATCCGTGCCACCGCAGAGCTCTGCGTTCGACCTACCTGATTTGAGGAACCGTCCTGCATCTTCACCTGGGCCGGCAGCCATAGCCTGAGCGCTCACTCACTGAACAGGACGGAACCATGGACACCCTCAAGTGCTTGATTGCAGCAGCGCTAGGTTTGTCGTTGCTGGGCTGCGGCACGCAGGCAAAGGATGCGGCACAGATCGAGAAAGAGGTTTTGCTTGAACGCAGCGAGTCGTGGGATGGCACACCCTACAAAGCCTACCCTTCCGGCCCGCCGCAGCTCACGCTGATACGCCTGAAGATCCCTGCGCGCACGCAACTGCCCTGGCACACCCACCCCATGCCCAACGCCGCCTACATTGTTTCGGGTGAGTTGACCGTTGAAGCCCGCAGCAGCGGGGCTACGCGCACCTTGAGGCAAGGCCAAGCCCTGGCCGAGATGGTGGGCACCGAGCATCGCGGCGTCACCGGAGACACCCCGGTGGAGCTTCTGGTGTTTTATGCGGGCACCCCAGGCATGCCACTGTCAGAGCAACACTGACCGCTGCGGATCGTTTTCACCTCATATAGAAAACGGTCGGCTCACCACTTCCTGAACAACCTTCACAAAACCGCACTATATTGGTGCGATAGGCTGCACCCTTCCCACCTGCCCAGCCCATTTTGGTTCGAAACTTCCCGAGCAAGCTGGCAGAACGCCACAGTTTCGCGCCTAAAACCCCCATTTCAGGGCTTGCACGCTTCTTTTCGGAGCCTTGGTTTGGTTTTTGCATTTTCCTTGTATCAGCGTGTGCCTCAAGCCCGCGCCTTGCTCCAAAAGAGGTCCTGATGACCATCAGCGATGCACTGCACCGATTGCTACTCGACAACCTGACCACCGCGACCATCCTGCTCAATGATGACCTGCGCCTTGAGTACATGAACCCGGCGGCGGAGATGCTCCTGGCTATCAGCGGCCAGCGCAGCCATGGGCAGTTCATCAGCGAATTGTTCACCGAGTCGGCCGAAGCCTTGAGCTCGCTGCGCCAGGCGGTGGAGCAGGCACACCCGTTCACCAAGCGCGAGGCGATGCTCACGGCCCTTACCGGCCAGACGTTGACCGTCGACTACGCCGTGACCCCGATCCTGAGCAACGGTGCCACCCTGCTGTTGCTGGAAGTGCACCCCCGTGACCGCCTGCTGCGCATCACCAAGGAGGAAGCGCAGCTGTCCAAGCAGGAGACCAGCAAGATGCTGGTGCGCGGCCTGGCCCATGAAATCAAGAACCCACTCGGCGGCATCCGTGGCGCGGCGCAGTTGCTGGCCCGCGAGCTGCCGGACGAAAACCTCAAGGACTACACCAACGTCATCATTGAAGAAGCCGACCGCCTGCGTAACCTGGTGGACCGCATGCTCGGCTCCAACAAGCTGCCGTCGCTGGCGATGACCAACGTGCACGAAGTGCTGGAGCGTGTCTGCCAACTGGTCGAGGCCGAAAGCCAGGGCTGCATCACCTTGGTGCGCGACTATGACCCCAGTATTCCGGATGTATTGATCGACCGCGAACAGATGATCCAGGCAGTGCTCAATATCGTACGCAACGCCATGCAGGCCATCAGCAGCCAGAACGAGCTGCGCCTGGGCCGCATCAGCCTGCGCACCCGCGCCCTGCGCCAGTTCACCATCGGTCACGTGCGCCATCGCCTGGTGACCAAGGTCGAGATCATCGACAACGGTCCGGGCATTCCTGCGGAACTCCAGGAAACCATTTTCTTTCCCATGGTCAGCGGCCGCCCAGACGGTACCGGGCTGGGCCTGGCCATTACCCAGAACATCATCAGCCAGCATCAGGGCCTGATCGAATGTGAGAGCCATCCTGGCCACACCACCTTCTCGATCTTTCTGCCACTGGAACAAGGAGCCCCATCGACATGAGCCGTAGTGAAACTGTCTGGATCGTCGATGACGACCGTTCTATCCGCTGGGTCCTCGAGAAAGCCTTGCAACAGGAAGGCATGACCACCCAGAGCTTCGACAGCGCCGACGGGGTGATGAGCCGCCTGGCACGCCAGCAGCCCGACGTGATCATCTCCGACATCCGCATGCCCGGCGCCAGCGGCCTGGACCTGCTGGCGCGGATTCGCGAGCAGCATCCACGCCTGCCGGTGATCATCATGACCGCGCACTCGGACCTGGACAGCGCTGTCGCGTCCTATCAGGGCGGCGCCTTTGAATACCTGCCCAAGCCGTTCGACGTGGACGAGGCGGTGGCGCTGGTCAAGCGCGCCAACCAGCACGCCCAGGAACAGCAGAGCCAGGAAGCACCACCAGCGCTGACCCGCACCCCGGAAATCATCGGCGAAGCGCCGGCGATGCAGGAAGTGTTTCGCGCCATCGGGCGCTTGAGCCACTCCAACATTACCGTGCTGATCAACGGCGAATCGGGCACCGGTAAAGAACTGGTGGCCCACGCGCTGCACCGCCACAGCCCACGGGCGGCCTCGCCGTTCATTGCACTGAACATGGCGGCTATCCCGAAGGATTTGATGGAGTCCGAGCTGTTCGGCCATGAAAAAGGCGCGTTCACCGGCGCGGCCAACCTGCGCCGCGGCCGCTTTGAACAAGCGGACGGCGGCACGCTGTTCCTCGATGAAATCGGCGATATGCCAGCCGATACCCAGACGCGCCTGCTGCGCGTGCTGGCGGACGGTGAGTTCTATCGGGTGGGTGGGCACACGCCGGTCAAGGTCGACGTGCGCATCATCGCCGCGACCCACCAGAATCTGGAAACCCTGGTCCACGCCGGTAAATTCCGTGAGGACTTGTTCCATCGCCTTAACGTGATCCGCATTCACATTCCACGGATGTCGGACCGTCGCGAAGACATTCCCACCCTGGCCCGCCATTTCCTCAGCCGCGCTGCCCAGGAGCTGGCCGTCGAGCCGAAGCTGCTGAAAAGCGAAACCGAGGAATACCTGAAGAACCTGCCGTGGCCCGGCAACGTGCGCCAGCTGGAGAACACCTGCCGCTGGATCACAGTGATGGCGTCCGGCCGTGAAGTGCACATCAGCGACCTGCCGCCGGAGCTGCTGAGCCTGCCACAGGATTCGGCGCCGGTGACCAACTGGGAGCAGGCCCTGCGGCAATGGGCCGACCAGGCCCTGGCTCGCGGCCAGTCGAACTTGTTGGACAGCGCCGTGCCGGCGTTCGAGCGAATCATGATCGAGACCGCCCTGAAGCACACCGCCGGTCGCCGTCGCGATGCCGCCGTGTTGCTGGGCTGGGGCCGCAATACGCTGACTCGCAAGATCAAGGAGCTGGGGATGAAGGTCGACGGTGGTGACGATGACGAGGGCGACGAGGGCTAAAGGTGCACCGCTTCAATGCACCATGAACCGGCATTGGGCATGGATCCAACCTATGAGACTTCGGCCTCACTGATAAAAATCTAAAAGCCTAAAACACCAAAGCCCCGTATTCCGGGGCTTTGCGCTTTCTGGAGAAATTTTTTGGCACACTTTGCCGACTCTGGCACGCGCCCTGCAATAACCCCTGTACTACCCAGTTTCGGGGACCTTGGTACAGGCAGGCCGAGAATCCCCTCTTTACACCCGGGGTGCTTGATGCGAATCGCGTCGCGCTCCACACCGCTTTGGGGAACCTCGGTACAGGCAGGCCGGGGATTCCCTCTTTAACACCGAAGCCTTGAAAGCTTCACCCCGTTTTGGGAGCCCTGGTACAGGCAGGCCGGGAACTCCCTCTTTTATTGCTCTTGGAGATGGATCTCCAGCCGCCAGCGGCCTTCAGTCTTTTCTCCTTTCCATTCCCCGCGCAACGGCCGAGCCGCCACCAGGTTCAGTAACAGGCCGCCATCGGTCTTGCGCACGCGCCAGTTCACATCCTTGTCATTGACCTTGAGTTGCCCACTGGCAGCCTTGCCTTGCGCGTCGAACAGCAGCGCCACGGTGCCGTCGATATGCTCGCCGTGCAGCTTGGGTTCGCTGTTGAACCACACCACTACGCCGTCCGCTGCGGTCTCGACCTGTTGCAGCTCGACCGGGTCCGGCGTGGTCAGGCGGCCGATCATCAGGCCCACCATCAAGCCAACAATTGCCAAAGAGCCCATGACCCGTGGCATTAGCTTCGGTCTTGGGTCCTCTTCGGGGGTAGAATGCAGCGCATCTTTACCTTCGGAGCCGTGCATGTTTCACGTCATCCTTTTTCAACCAGAAATTCCGCCGAATACCGGCAACGTTATCAGGCTGTGCGCCAACAGTGGCTGCCACCTGCATTTGATCGAGCCTTTGGGCTTTGACATGGACGACAAGCGCCTGCGCCGTGCCGGGCTGGACTACCACGAGTACGCCACGCTCCAGCGCCACGCCGACCTGGCCAGCTGCCTGGAAAGCCTGGGCCACCCACGGTTGTTCGCGTTCACCACCAAGGGCTCGCAGCCGTTCCATGATGTCAGCTTCGCCGAAGGCGACGCCTTCCTGTTTGGTCCGGAAAGCCGGGGCCTGCCGGCGGAGGTGCTTGACGCGCTGCCCGACGGTCATCGCCTGCGCTTGCCGATGCGCGAGGGCTGCCGCAGCCTGAACCTGTCCAATACCGTGGCGGTTGCTGTCTATGAAGGTTGGCGCCAACTCGGCTTCAAATAACACCGCAAAACAAATGTGGGAGCGGGCTTGCTCGCGAAAGCGGTGTGTCAGTCACTGAAGATATCGACTGAAGTACCGCATTCGCGAGCAAGCCCGCTCCCACATTTTTTACCGCGTCGACTTACTGAACCGTCGACGAACCTTCCTGTTGCATGCGCTGCAGCTCTTGAGCGTACAGGGCATCGAAGTTCACCGGAGCCAGCATCAGCGCCGGGAACGAGCCACGGGTGACCAGGCTGTCCAGGGTCTCGCGGGCATACGGGAACAGGATGTTCGGGCAGAACGCGCCCAGGGTGTGGCTCATGGACGCTTCGTCCAGGCCCTGGATCAGGAAGATACCGGCCTGTTGCACTTCAGCGATGAAGGCCACTTCTTCGCCGTTCTTGACGGTCACGGAGAGGGTCAGCACCACTTCGTGGAAGTCGCCTTCCAGGGCTTTCTGGCGGGTGTTCAGGTCCAGCGCAACGCTTGGGGTCCATTCCTGGCGGAAGATGGCCGGGCTTTTCGGCGCTTCGAACGACAGGTCACGCACGTAGATGCGCTGCAGCGAGAACTGTGGCGCTTGGGCTTCTGCAGCTTCGGTGTTCTGTTGGTCAGTCATCGCAGATCCTTGTGATCTTGGGGTCTTTTAGGGTTTAGGAGTCAGACGAGCAGCAGCGCATCGAGTTTACCGGCGCGCTCAAGGGCGAACAGGTCGTCGCAACCACCGATGTGCCTGGCGCCGATCCAGATCTGCGGCACGGACGTGCGCCCCGCCTTCTGGGCCATTTCGGCGCGCACCTGGGGTTTGCCGTCGACCTTGATTTCTTCGAAGGCAACGCCCTTTTTCTCAAGCAGGGCCTTGGCCCGCATGCAGTAAGGGCACCAATCGCTGGAATACACGACAACCTGGCTCATATCACTTCACCAGCGGCAGGTTATCGGCGCGCCAGCTGCTGATGCCACCGGACAGCTTGGCCGCGGTGAAACCGGTCTTGAGCATTTCACGGGCGTGGGTGCCGGCGTGCTGGCCTTGGGCGTCGACCAGGATAATGGTCTTGGCCTTGTGCTTTTCCAGCTCGGCCAGGCGCGCGATCAGCTTGTCCTGCGGAATGTTCAGGGCACCGACGATGTGGCCGGTGGCGAAATCCTTGGCTGGGCGGATGTCCACGACAACGGCCTCGTCCTTGTTGACCAGCGCGGTCAGCTCCGCCGTGCTCAGGCTGCGGCCACCGCGGCTCAATTCGTGAGCGATCAGCAGCGCCAGCAGGATGACGAAGGCACCCACAAGCAGATAGTGGGCAGTGGCAAATGCAATCAGGTGATCAACCATCAAGGAGGTTCCAGGGCGTTAAAATGGCGGTAAGTATACACAGCCGTCAGGGGGGGCCAACCCCCGTAAAGCGGTGACGTGGTCGGAACTTCGCTTTAAACTGCCACTCCCTTTTCAATTGTCTTCCTTTATTACCGCCGCGAGAGGATCTATGACTACTACGCCTAAACCTTTGGTCCTGATAATTCTCGATGGCTTCGGACACAGTGAAAGCCACCACGACAACGCGGTATACGCGGCCAAGAAGCCGGTACTCGACCGCCTGACCGCCACTGTACCCAACGGACTCATCTCCGGTTCCGGCATGGACGTAGGCCTGCCGGACGGCCAGATGGGCAACTCGGAAGTCGGCCACATGAACCTCGGCGCCGGACGAGTGGTATACCAAGACTTCACCCGCGTGACCAAAGCGATCCGCGATGGCGAGTTCTTCGAGAACCCGACCATCTGCGCCGCGGTAGATAAAGCAGTGGCCGCCGGCAAGGCCGTGCACTTCATGGGCCTGCTGTCCGATGGCGGCGTCCACAGCCACCAGGACCATCTGGTGGCCATGGCCGAACTGGCCTTCAAGCGCGGCGCCGATAAGATCTACCTGCACGCCTTCCTCGACGGCCGCGACACCCCGCCGAAAAGCGCGCAGTCGTCCATCGAACTGCTCGACGCCACCTTCGCAGCGCTGGGAAAAGGCCGCATCGCCAGCCTGGTGGGCCGTTACTTCGCCATGGACCGTGACAACCGCTGGGACCGCGTCTCCCAGGCCTACAACCTGATCGTCGACGGCCAGGCCGAATTCCACGCCGCCACCGCCCAGGAAGGCCTGGAAGCCGCCTACGCCCGTGGCGAGAGCGATGAATTTGTCAAGGCCACCACCATTGGTGAGCCGGTGAAGGTAGAAGACGGCGACGCCGTGGTGTTCATGAACTTCCGCGCCGACCGCGCCCGCGAGCTGAGCCGTGTGTTTGTCGAGGACGGTTTCAAGGAGTTCGAGCGTACCCGCCAGCCAAAAGTGCAGTACGTGGGCCTGACCCAATACGCCGCCAGCATCCCAGCCCCCGCCGCTTTTGCAGCAGGCACGCTGGATAACGTGTTGGGCGACTACCTGGCGAAAAACGGCAAGACCCAGCTGCGCATTGCCGAAACCGAAAAATATGCCCACGTGACCTTCTTCTTCTCCGGCGGCCGCGAAGAGCCGTTCCCAGGCGAAGAACGCATCCTGATCCCGTCGCCAAAGGTCGCCACCTACGACCTGCAGCCGGAAATGAGCGCACCTGAAGTCACCGACAAGATCGTCGACGCCATTGAACACCAGCGTTACGACGTGATCGTGGTCAACTACGCCAACGGCGACATGGTCGGCCACAGCGGCAACCTGGAAGCCGCGACCAAGGCCGTGGAATGCCTGGACCTGTGCGTCGGCCGCATCGTCGACGCCCTGGAAAAGGTCGGCGGCGAAGCGCTGATCACCGCCGACCACGGCAACTGCGAGCAGATGTCCGACGAATCCACCGGACAGGCCCACACCGCCCACACCACCGAGCCAGTGCCATTCATCTATGTTGGCAAGCGTGATTTCAAGGTGCGTGATGGCGGCGTGCTGGCGGATGTGGCGCCGACCATGCTGATGCTGATGGGGTTGGAGAAGCCGGTGGAGATGACTGGCACCTCAATCCTGGTCTGAAAATATTTCAGGGGTTGCTCAATGCGAGTAGCCCGTCAATAATAGACCTGAGCGCGAAACCAGTTGCCTCCAGCGGCGATAACTGGCGTAGGAACCCCGTCGATGGCTGGACATCAGCGTAGGGTGAGATCTCCACACCCCCGCTTGAGGGTGTGTATATGAATATCAAGCATGTCATTTAGGGCAGTTCTCTCGAACTGCCCTTTTCTTTGCCTGCTATAAAAGTTGGTAACGCCTGTAGATCAGTTCGCCATGACGGTGTTTATTCAAAGCCTTGGCATCGGTCTGCATGAAATTCCACAGCAGATTGCCTTCCTGGATATTCACAACCACCAGCATTTGCCGTTTGGTTTCATAAGCGCCAATGAAGGCCAAACGAGTCGAGCCATCACTGTAAGCGACACGCCAAATTTCCAGAGGTCCGGTCAGTGTATCCAGCGCGAACTTTACATATCGCTCTCTGGCATCTTGTCGTTTTTCAACTATGTGCCGCAGGGTTACACGCCGGATCAACACTTCTCCTAACGGAGAAACGATACGAATTTCTGAGGACGCTGAATCGGTAAATCCCAAGTTGGAGGCCACGACTTCAACAGCATCAGCAATGTCCTTGCCTGTCGTCACTTCCTCAAGCGAACAGGACCGAAGAGCCCGGTCGAGGCTACGCAAGTCGGGCAAGCCGTGATCAAGCCAAGTTTTCTGGCCTTTGAGTTCATGAATACGGGGCATTACCGATCGGGCCGACTACCTAATGAGCGGGTTCGAGAGTCTATTCCCAGAACCAAAACTCCGTTCAAGCGGAGCGTTTCAAGGCGTTTCTTCGATTTGGTTTAAACCCTTAAACCAACCGATTAAATCGCCCTAAACGGCTTTTTATGACGAACGCCTCAAAGCAGTTGGCTTTGAGGCGTTTTTTTTGCTGCGGTTGGCGGGCATACTAGGCCGTCCATTTCCCTGGTGTCGCCCGCCTCTATGCTTCGCGCCTTGATTACCCTTGCTCTTGTCTGCCTGCTCCAACCGGCGTTTGCCGATGAGCGCGCACAAACCCAACAACAGTTGGACGCTACGCGTCAGGACATTACCGAGCTGAAAAAACTGCTCGGCAAGCTCCAGGAAGAGAAATCCGGGGTGCAGAAAGACCTGCGCGGCACGGAAACCGAGATGGGCAAGCTGGAGAAGCAGGTCCAGGAGCTGCAAAAAGAATTAAAGAAGAGCGAGTCGGAACTGGAGCGACTCGACGCTGAGAAAAAAAAACTCCAGAGCGCACGCGTTGAACAACAACGCCTGATCGCGATCCAGGCCCGTGCCGCCTACCAGAACGGCCGCCAGGAATACCTAAAGTTGCTGCTCAACCAGCAGAACCCCGAGAAATTCGCGCGCACCCTGACCTACTACGACTACCTGAGCAAGGCCCGCCTGGAGCAACTCAAAAGCTTCAATGAGACCCTGCGCCAGTTGGTCAATGTCGAGCAGGAGATCGGCAACCAGCAATCCCAGCTGCAAGACCAGAAAGTCGCCCTCGACACCCAGCGCAACGAATTGGACAAGGTCCGCAAGGAACGCCAACTGGCCTTGGCCAAACTCAATGACGACGTAAAGGCCCGTGACGCCAAGCTGCAGGCCCGCGAGCAGGACCAGGCCGACCTGGCCAAAGTGCTCAAGACCATCGAAGAAACCCTGGCCCGCCAGGCACGTGAGGCCGAAGAAGCGCGGCAGAAAGCGCTGATCGCCCAGCAGGAAGCCGAAAAAAAGCGCCAGCGTGAGGCCGAGCTGGCTGCCACCTCGGACGCGCCGGCCCCGCGTAAACCGGCGCGTGCAGCGCCTGGCCCGCTGGTTTCCAGCGCGGGTGAGAACTTCGGCGGCCCTTTTGCTTCAGCCCGCGGCAAACTTCCATGGCCCGTTGATGGTCGATTACTGGCACGCTTTGGGGAAACCCGTGGCGATGACACCCGCGCGAAGTGGGATGGCGTGATGATCAGCGCCTCCGCCGGCAGCCAGGTGCACGCCGTCCACGGTGGGCGCGTGGTGTTTGCCGATTGGCTGCGCGGCGCTGGCTTGTTGGTGATTCTTGACCACGGTAATGGCTATTTGAGCCTTTACGGCCACAATCAGACTTTACTCAAGTCGGCAGGTGATGTTGTAAAAGCCGGTGAATCCATCTCCACTGTCGGTAACAGTGGTGGCCAGGACACCCCGGCGCTGTACTTCGCTATTCGTCAGCAGGGTCGCCCGAGCGATCCTGCACAATGGTGCCGTTCCCAAGGATAGGGCTGCATCTACATTAGGAGTTCGTTCGACATGCTGCATTTGTCCCGCCTCACTTCGCTGGCCCTGACGATCGCCCTGGTGATCGGCGCGCCTCTGGCATTTGCCGACCAGGCCGCTCCGGCGGCACCTGCTGCCTCGGCCGCGACCACCAAGGCGCCGTTGCCGCTGGACGAGCTGCGCACCTTTGCCGAGGTCATGGACCGGATCAAAGCCGCCTATGTCGAACCCGTAGATGACAAGACCCTGCTGGAAAACGCCATCAAGGGCATGCTCAGCAACCTCGACCCGCACTCCGCCTACCTGGGCCCGGAAGATTTCGCCGAGTTGCAGGAAAGCACCAGCGGTGAATTCGGCGGGCTGGGCATTGAAGTCGGCTCCGAAGACGGCAACGTCAAGGTGGTCTCGCCGATCGATGACACCCCGGCGTCCAAGGCCGGCATCCAGGCCGGCGACTTCATCGTGAAGATCAACGGCCAGCCGACCCGTGGCCAGACCATGACCGAAGCCGTCGACAAGATGCGCGGCAAGATCGGCCAGAAAATCACCCTGACCCTGGTACGCGACGGCGGCAACCCGTTCGACGTGACGCTGACCCGCGCGACCATCGTGGTCAAGAGCGTGAAGAGCCAGCTGCTGGAGTCGGGCTACGGTTACATCCGCATCACCCAGTTCCAGGTCAAGACCGGTGACGAAGTGGCCAAGGCCCTGGCCAAGCTGCGCAAGGACAATGGCAAGAAGCTCAACGGTATCGTGCTCGACCTGCGTAACAACCCAGGCGGCGTGCTGCAGTCGGCGGTGGAAGTGGTCGACCACTTCATCACCAAGGGCCTGATCGTGTACACCAAGGGCCGTATCGCCAACTCCGAGCTGCGCTTCTCGGCCACCGGCAACGACCTCAGCGAAAACGTGCCCCTGGCCGTGCTGATCAACGGCGGCAGCGCCTCGGCCTCGGAAATCGTCGCCGGCGCCCTGCAAGACCAGAAACGCGGTGTATTGATGGGCACCACCAGCTTTGGCAAAGGCTCGGTGCAAACCGTGCTGCCGCTGAACAACGAGCGTGCGCTGAAGATCACCACCGCGTTGTACTACACGCCGAATGGCCGTTCGATCCAGGCCCAGGGCATTGTGCCGGACATCGAGGTGCGCAAGGCCAAGATCACCAACGAGATCGACAGCGAGTATTACAAAGAGGCCGACCTGCAGGGTCACCTGGGCAATGGCAACGGCGGCGCCGACCAGCCGACCGGCAGCAGCAAGAAAGCCAAGCCGATGCCGCAGGACGACGATTACCAGTTGGCCCAGGCGCTGAGCCTGCTCAAGGGCCTGAGCATCACGCGCAGCCGTTGATATGCGTTTTGCCCTGATCATCGCTGTGCTGTGCAGCCTGGCTGGAGTCGCCCACGCGACCCCGGCCAGCGAGCCATCCAAAGCCTACCTGTCCCTCATCATCGACGACCTCGGGCAAAACCTGCCCAGGGATCGGCGTGTGCTGGCCCTGCCTGGGCCGGTGACCACGGCAATCATGCCCGACACGCCCCACGCCGCCGAATTCGCCCGCGAGGCGCATAAGGCCGGCAAGATCGTGATCCTGCACATGCCCATGGACCCGGCCACCGGTCCGTTCGCCTGGCACCCCGAGCGGCCCATCGAAGAACTCGGTAAGCGCCTGGACGCCGCCTTCAAGGCGGTGCCCTACACCGCCGGCATCAACAACCACATGGGCAGCCGCATGACTGCACAACCCGCCGCCATGGCCTGGTTGATGGCTGAGCTGCAACGGCGCAACAAGTTCTTTGTCGACAGCCGCACCAGCGCGCAAACCGTGGCGGCGGCCGAGGCCCAGAAGATTGGCCTGGCCCATGTTTCACGGGATGTATTCCTGGATGACGAGCGCACTGAAGCGGCAATCACCACGCAGTTGCAAACCGCGATCAAGTTGGCCCACAAGCAGGGTTCAGCGGTGATGATCGGCCACCCGTATCCGCAGACGTTGGCGGTGCTGGAGCGCGAACTGCCCAAGCTCAAGGCTCAAGGTGTCGATTGGATCGATATCAAGTTGATGATCAGCGTGCGCAGCAACCAGGCGATGGCGGCACACGGTAAAAACGGCACCTATCGCCCGGCCGCTAGATAAGTACAGCCGGGTTCACCTCTCGGTCCTCAATAGTGAGCCTTCAACCTCACTTTGACAGGGCACTCCGTGAACATCACCACCCTTTGTATTTCCGGGCTGCTGCTCAGCAGTCTCTCGGGAGCGATCAACGCCGCGCACAAGGATTTTGGCGAAGGTTTAACCAACGCCAGCCCCGCGCGCATGCTGACCAATGCCCACCACGAACACGACCACTGGAATGGCGTTGGTCGGATCAGAAACGACGACCAGTCGCTTTGCACCGCCAGCCTGCTGGACACCCGCGATGAAAACGGCAGATCGGGCCCAGCCTATGTCCTCACCAGCAGCCATTGCCTGCATCACCTGAGCGGCTCAACGCAAAAAGACCTGCCGATCAAGGGCAGCATCAACTTCAACTACTTCGACGACACCCTCGATACCTTCAAAACCTACCCACTGAAAACGCTCAAATGGAGCAGCAATCAAGGTGTCGACCTGGCAGTGATCGAATTGCACAGTTCGCTGACCGACATGATCAAGGCCGGCATTCACCCATTGAAGCTGGCTGACGTGGTGCCGGCCGACGGCACCGACATCCTCACCTTGATGGCGCCGGAGTGGAACACCCTGCACGTGTCGGCCTGTGTGCAGCAAGCTTCCCGAGAACTGGTGGAGCAACCCTTCATCTGGCGCGAAACCATGAAGAACCAGTGCAATGGCACCGAACGCGGCAGCTTTGGAGGCGCTTTGCTGGACCGGCAAAGCAACACGCTGTTCGGCATTCTGAGCACCAGCACCCACGGCCAACCGCAAGAGCGCAAGTGTCAACGTGACGCTCCCTGTGAACTGATCGACGGCCAGCCCACCTGGCACCCCGAAACCAACTACGGCAGCCCGGTCACCTTTCTCAATCGATGTTTTGTAAAAGGCGTGTTGCAGGCCGACAGCCAGCAATGCGACCTCTTCCCGAGCGCCTCCATCACCTTCATCAACCCCGAGCCGATCCAGCAATACTTCACTCGTCAACCTGACGGCAAAGGCAATGACATCGTGCCGCGCTGGAACCTGACATTCTCCACCAACACCCCGTTCTACCGCTACAAGACCACTCGGCGGGCTATCGACTGCGAAAACCCTGTGCACTACAGCTCGCCGATCAAGGCGGACAACGCCCGGATCAACGATGCCATTGACGCACAGACCGGCCTGCACATGCTGTGTATCGTCGGGGTGACATCTGCCGAACAGACCGTCACCAACAACATGATGAGAAATGCCTTGAGCCTGGCCGTTGAACTGGCCGAACCCGGCCCGGCGCGCACGCCCAGCGTTACCATCGCGCTCGACAAGCTGGGATCGTTGGCCTACACGGTCATCTGGGGCCTTGACCCGCCGTTCATGCGTCGCTACACCTATAAATATGGGCCGGTAGCTACCACTGACTGCGCAAGCGCCTCCAACTACTTGCCGATTCCTGGGAAGCCCGCGCTCGATGGGGACGATGAAGACCCGCCGATCGACCTGGTGTACCCACTCAATGACCCTGCGGGCAAACCACAAAAAAGATTCGCCCAACTGATCAGCGTCAGGGACACGCCGATCAAGATCTGCACCTACGCATTCGATCAGGCTGACCAACCTTCTCCCCTGCGTGTCGATCTGCTCAAACCGCGCTGAGCGATCATGCACAACCCTACATAGCTACCACTCGCCAATAAGGGGCCTGGCCGATAGTGAGCTCTCCTATCAACTGGAGAGTTCTTCCATGCCCCTCCTGCAATTCAATGACCTGCTCATCAGCTTCACCAGCGAATTCCTGCCCCTGTGGAACGACAAGGGATCAGGTGCGCACAACGCCATCGGCTTGTGGCGCCCCAGCACAGCGTCCGACGCACTGAACCCGTTTTTTTCCTTGGGCGACATTGCGGTCAATCACTATCGCAACATCAATCAAAGCAACGTCGTCGCCGTGGTCAGCGACGCCAACAAAGTCGATGGCACAGCGCTGCGCCCGCCAGTGGATTACCAATTGGTGTGGCACGACGAAGGCACCGGTGCACTCAGCAACGCATCTATCTGGCGCCCCATACCACCACAGGGCTATGTGGCGATGGGGCTTGTGTACGGCGTGAACTACGACAAACCCTCGCGCCATGCCGTGCGCTGTGTACGCGAAGATCTGGTGGTGGCGTCCAAAGTGGGCGAACGGATCTGGAATGACAAAGGCAGCGGTTCCGCCAGCGATTTGAGCACATGGTCGATCATGCCTCCCGATGCATCGGCTGGAGAAATCTACTTGGCTCCCGGCACGTTCGTCGCCAATAACAGCTATGCCAGGCCAGGCCTTGCAACCTATTCGCTACGCCTGGCACTGACCGCGCAGCTCAACGACCTGCCGCCAACACCCGTTCTCTTCGGCACTGAAAGCCCTACCCTTGAAGAAACCACGCCGACTCTCCAGGTATGCGAGATTCCATGGTTCTGTGTAAAAGACCCGGAATTGACAGCAGTCGAACAGTTTCAGTCGTCACCGGTTTACCGGCTGGAGCGCACCGATCGCCACATGCTCGCAGGCTTCGGGCACAACACTGAAGCAACCAGCCAGCCATTCATGTGGACCGCCACCAAAGGCGAGCTGGGAGGCAATGCGAAGGCCTTGGCATTCAATACAAACGTCGACCTGAGCCGAGAGTGGCCCGTGTACGCACCCGCCTTTGATCCGGCCTTCTCGGCGCATCTGGACCGCGAGTTCACCCATACGCAACGCTCGGCAAAAGGCTGGAGCCAACCGTCGCCACTGGAAATCATCACCTACATTGCGCCGAACAAAGCCGTCGCGGCCTACCTTCTGCACAGTGAATACCGCCTGCTGCGCCAGGACGGCAGCCAAGTGTCGGGCACGATCAGCTATACCAATGGCGATCACGTTTACCTGAGCGAATCCCAAGAGACCGAGCCACAACCCGAAGAGACAGTTGAACGCTTGAGTCCCCCTCAAGCCCAGCCTGAGCTAGAGGTAACGAGCTACGATCTGTTCGACGACACCCTCACCCCGTAACTGATCGAGTGCCGCCTGAAGCCTGCCGACCACCTCATCCGGCACGTCTTTGTTCAACGCCAGATACAACTGGGCGCTGTTGAAACGCAAGACGGTTTTGAGTTGAGTCACGCCGACCTGGCGGGCCAGATAACGGCCCGCCGGATCGCCGGTGGCCCACAGGTCGATCTGGCCATCCATCAGCTTTTGCGCGTTGTCCTGGTCACGCAGCGCAACGACCGGATTGAGTCCCTGCTTCTCGAGGGTCTCGGCGATGGCATCGCCTTTATACGCGCCGATCTTGTAGCGCCGTGCGTGCTCAAGGTCCGTCAGTTGGATCTTACTGTCAGCCTTGGCCAGCAATACCCAATCGTCCGGACCGATAGGGCCGACCCATTTGAACAGGGCTTCACGGTCCGGCAGGCGGGCCATCACGAACACGCCGTAACCGGGCTTTTCCAGGGCGAGTTTGTAGATGCGCTCCCAAGGAAAACGCAGGGTGAGGTTGTAGGAAATGCCAGCGCGCTTGAAGGTTTCGCGCACGATGTCCACGGCGATGCCTTCGATGTTGTCTTCCTTGGCGAAGTTCTTGCCGTTTTTCGCCATGTTGTAGGGCGGGAAGTTTTCCGTCAGCAACACCAGGGCGGTGTCAGACGGCTCCTCGGCGTGGGCCGGGCCTGCCAAAAGGATGGAGGTACTGGCGAGGGCAAGCAGAAGATGTTTGAACATGAAGGGCTACCGGAATCCATGGCAAGCGCAGAGAGTGCCGCGCACTTGCCATGGTGTCCAGCAGCATTCAGCGAACGACGATACCGCGCGCCGCCATATAGGCTTTTGCCTCGGGAACGGTGTATTCGCCAAAGTGGAAAATACTCGCCGCCAGCACTGCACTGGCGTGGCCTTCGATGACACCGTCGGCCAAGTGTTGCAGGTTGCCGACGCCGCCGGAAGCGATCACCGGAATACCCAGCGCATCACTGATGGCACGCGTCACGCCCAGGTCGAAGCCGTTTTTCATGCCGTCCTGGTCCATGCTGGTCAGCAGGATTTCACCCGCGCCCAGGCCTTCCATCTTCATTGCCCACTCCACTGCGTCCAGGCCGGTCGGCTTGCGCCCGCCATGGGTGAAGATCTCCCAGCGCGGGGTTTCGCCCGGGCCCGAGACTTTCTTGGCGTCGATGGCAACCACAATGCATTGCGAGCCGAAGTGCTGCGCGGCTTCACCGACAAACTCCGGGTTGAACACGGCGGCGGTGTTGATCGAGACCTTGTCCGCGCCGGCATTGAGCAGGTTGCGGATGTCTTGCACGGTGCGCACGCCGCCGCCCACGGTCAGCGGGATGAACACCTGGCTCGCCATGCGCTCCACGGTATGCAACGTAGTGTCGCGGCCGTCGACGCTGGCGGTGATGTCGAGAAAGGTGATCTCGTCGGCACCTTGCTCATCGTAGCGACGGGCGATTTCCACCGGGTCGCCGGCGTCACGGATGTTCTCGAACTTGACGCCCTTGACCACGCGACCGTTGTCGACGTCCAGGCAAGGGATGATGCGTTTGGCCAGCGCCATGGTCAGTCCTCAGCCGTTGTAGGCGTCGCAGTAAGCCTGGGCTTCGGCGACGTCCAAAGTACCTTCGTAGATCGCGCGACCGGTAATGGCGCCGATGATGCCGGGCGCCTTGGCGTCCAGCAGCGACTTGATGTCACCCAGGTTGTGGATACCACCCGAAGCGATCACCGGGATCTTGGTCGCCGCAGCCAGCGCGGCGGTGAACGGTACGTTGCAGCCCTGCATCATGCCGTCTTTGGCGATGTCGGTATAAACGATGGCGGAGACGCCGTCGGCTTCGAACTGCTTGGCCAGGTCGATCACCTGCACGGTGCTGATTTCAGCCCAGCCGTCGGTGGCGACGAAACCGTCCTTGGCGTCCAGGCCAACGATCACTTTGCCAGGGAACGCGCGGCAGGCTTCGGCAACAAACGCCGGGTCTTTCACAGCCTTGGTGCCGATGATCACGTAGCTCACGCCCGCCTTGACGTAATGCTCGATGGTTTCCAGGGAGCGGATACCGCCGCCGATCTGGATCGGCAGGTTCGGGTAGCGCTTGGCAATGGCAGTCACCACTTCGCCGTTGACCGGCTGGCCTTCGAAGGCGCCGTTCAAGTCCACCAGATGCAGACGACGGCAGCCCCCTTCCACCCATTTGGCAGCCATGCTCACCGGATCATCGGAGAACACGGTGGAGTCTTCCATGCGGCCTTGGCGAAGACGGACGCAGGCGCCGTCCTTGAGATCGATAGCGGGGATAATCAGCATCTGGCAAACCTTATTCGATATTCAGCAATGCTTGGGAAATCAGGGTTTCTCAAGCGACCACAGGTCGCTTTCGATGCTTTCGAACCTTTCTTTAAGGAGCGTCTGCGTATCGAAAATCGCCCTGTTGTAATAATGCGGAGCCACTTCGGTGGTGAACAACTCAAGAATCTCGGCAACCTCGAATGAGCCCAATTTGAGCTCGAAGCGGTCCTCCATGAAGCGCTTGATCTTGAGGGTAGCCTCACTCTCCTGTTCGGGCGTGAGGTTCAAGATCGGCTGCTTCGGCTTCCTGGCCATTTACCAGCGCCCATCCCAGGCGGCGAAGTTCTGCAGCAATTGCAGGCCATGGGTATGGCTCTTCTCCGGGTGGAACTGCACGGCAAAGCGCGAACCCTCGGCCAGCGCGGCGGCGAAATCGACGCCGTAATGCCCGCCACCCACCACCTGGCCGGGTTGACCGGCGGCGATGTAGTAGCTGTGCACGAAGTAGAAACGCGCCAGGTCCGGAATGTCGTGCCACAGTGGGTGGTCGACGGTCTGGCTGACTTCGTTCCAGCCCATGTGCGGCACTTTCAAGTGGGCGCCGTCTTCATGCAGGTCCTTGCCGAAGAACTTCACCTGGCCTGGGAACAGGCCGATGCAGTCGACGCCGTCGTTCTCTTCACTGCGGTCGAGCAAGGCCTGCATGCCCACGCAGATACCGAGGAACGGACGGTCCTGGCTGACTTCGCGCACCAGGCTGTCAAAGCCCAGGCGGCGGATCTCGGCCATGCAATCACGAATCGCGCCGACGCCGGGAAACACCACCCGGTCGGCTTCGCGAATCACGTTGGCATCGCTGGTGATCAGCACCTTGCCGGCCCCTACGTGTTCGAGGGCCTTGGCCACCGAGTGCAGGTTACCCATGCCGTAATCGATAACCGCGACCGTCTGCATTACAGGACGCCCTTGGTCGAGGGCATTTGCCCGGCCATGCGGTCATCCAGCTCGACGGCCATGCGCAGCGCGCGGCCAAAGGCCTTGAACACGGTTTCGATCTGGTGGTGGGTGTTGGTGCCGCGCAGGTTGTCGATGTGCAGGCTGACAAGTGCGTGGTTGACAAACCCCTGGAAGAATTCCTGGAACAGGTCGACATCGAAGCCGCCCACAGTGGCGCGGGTATAGGGCACGTGCATCTGCAGGCCTGGGCGGCCCGAGAAGTCGATGACTACGCGCGACAGCGCTTCGTCCAGCGGGACATAGGCGTGGCCGTAGCGACGGATGCCTTTTTTGTCGCCGATGGCCTTGGCAAAAGCCTGGCCGAGGGTGATGCCCACGTCTTCCACCGTGTGGTGGTCGTCGATGTGCAGGTCGCCCTTGCTGACGATATCCAGGTCGATCAGCCCGTGACGGGCGATCTGGTCCAGCATGTGCTCAAGAAAAGGTACACCGATATCAAATCGGGCCTTTCCGGTGCCATCCAGGTTGATCGAGGCTTTGATCTGGGTTTCCAGAGTGTCGCGCTCGACGGACGCCTTACGTTCGGCCATCACCAGCTCCGCAAAATCATTGGGCGAAAAAGGCAGCCATTATAGGGGCGCGGGCGCTAAACAGAAACATCGGAGGGGATAAGACTGACGAGTTGAAGCGAGGAATGTCGGGGATAGACATGTGCATACATGTGAACGCCCCCCTGTCTGAGGGCTTGCTTGTTGTGGTGAGCGGGCTTGCACCCGCGCTGGGCTGCGCAGCAGCCCCAAAAGCAGCCACTGCGCTTTATCTGAAAAAGCGCAGTGGTTTCAGAAGGGGCGGCTTCGCCACCCAGCGCGGGGCAAGCCCGCTCACCACACAAGCTCACTCACCACAACAGTCCCGTAAGGGCGTTCGGTGTTAGTGGAACAATACCGCCGTCTTCTGCAGGGTCACCCACACACCCCACGCCAACGGAATACCTACCACCAGCCACGCGGCAATCGCCAACGGCACGGTGCCAGGGGCGGCTTTCCACTCCAGGGAAGTGGTCGCGTCCGCGCCTTTGTCGTGGCCCAGCGCCTGTTCGGCGGCCAGTTCGGCGTCGGTCATGAAGTACTTGTCGGCCACCGGGCGCACCAGCAGGTTGCAGATGAAACCCAGCACCAGCAGGCCGGCGAGGATGTACAAGGTGATGTCATAGGCAGCGGCGCGCTCTACGCCGATGCTCAGTTGATACTCACGCAGGTAGTTCACCAGTACCGGGCCCAGCACACCCGCCGCAGCCCAGGCTGTCAGCAGGCGACCGTGGATCGCACCGACCATCTGTGTACCGAACAGGTCGGCCAGGTAGGCCGGAACGGTCGCAAAACCACCGCCGTACATCGACAGGATGATGCAGAACGCGGCCACGAACAGCGCCACGTTGCCCAGGTGACCCAGGTTCGGGATCAGCGCGTACAGGGCAAAGCCCAGGGCGAAGAACACGAAGTAGGTGTTTTTACGGCCCAAGTAGTCGGAAAACGACGCCCAGAAGAACCGGCCACCGATGTTGAACAGGCTCAACAGACCGGTGAAACCTGCCGCGATGGCCGCGATGGAAGCCAATTGGCCCGCATCCAGTTGACCGAACGGTACATCCACACCCAGCAGCTTGCCGCCGAACACTTCCTGCAGCAGTGGCGAAGCCATGCCGAGGATGCCGATACCGGCGGATACGTTCAGGCACAGCACCAGCCAGACCAGGCGGAACTGCGGGGTTTTCCACGCTACGTTCACGTGTACGTGACGGTGAGTGATCATCGCGTTGCTGGCTTTTTTCGCCGGCGCGGTCCAGCCCTCAGGCTTCCAGCCGGTCGGCGGAACGCGGTAGGACAAGGCGCCACCGATCATGAACACGAAGTAGATCGCAGCCATCACCAGGAAGCTCTGCCACACGCCCACGCTGTCTGGGGTGGCGAAGTGGCCCATCAGTGCTGCTGCCAACGGAGCACCCACCATCGCGCCGCCGCCGAAGCCCATGATCGCCATGCCGGTGGCCATGCCACGCTTGTCCGGAAACCACTTGATCAGGGTCGACACGGGCGAGATATAGCCCAGGCCCAGGCCGATACCGCCGATGACCCCGGAGCCGATCCACATCAGCCAGATCTGGTGGGTATAGATCCCCAACGCCGAGATCAGCAGGCCACCGCACCAGCACAATGCCGATACAACGCCAGCCTTACGTGGCCCGGCGTGTTCCAGCCAGCCACCCCAGATCGCTGCCGAGCAGCCCAGGAAGATGAAGAACAGGGTGTAGATCCAGCCCAGCATGGAGATGGGCCAGTCGCATTGGGACGAGAAGACTTGGCTGATAAAGCTCATGTCCGGCGCGCAGGCGACCGGCTTGGTGATACCCAGCGCCTTGGACAATGGCAGCCAGAACACCGAGAACCCGTAGGCCATGCCGATGCACAGGTGGATGGCCAAGGCGGCCGGTGGAACCAGCCAGCGGTTGAAGCCGGGCTTGGCGATAATGCGTTCCTTGGACAGGAACGCAGGCTGTGCGGCAGTTGAACCCGCCGCAGTGCTAGTGCTCATTGGTGTTTCCCCCAGTTGTTAGTATGTGTCCGTCAGGCGCTCTCTCCCTCGGCCTTGCACGCAAAGCGTTGGCCGTTGTTGTTGAGTAAAGCTCCATTTAAGCGCGACGCTATGTCGCAGAAGGCAGACGAACCTGCGCAGATTAGCACCTGTGGATGACAGAAAAACCAAACTGATATCACCTTTTTCAGGAAATCTGTTTTGTTTGACGCCAAAAACCCGTTTCACCCCCCCTGGATACAATGTAACGATCGGGGGCACTGACGCAGGCCGTCGGGCGTTATACTCTGCGGCTAAATTTTGAAATCGACATACAAGGACTCGCCCATGAAAGCGTTCGGCAAAATCCTGGGTCTGGTACTTCTCGGGCTGTTGCTGATCATTGTGGCTCTAGGCTTTGCCCTGACCCATCTCTTCGATCCCAACGACTATAAAGACGAGATTCGCCAGATTGCCCGCGACAAGGCCCACATCGAGCTGACGCTCAATGGCGATATCGGCTGGAGCCTGTTCCCCTGGCTTGGCCTGGAACTGCACGAAGCCAGCGTGGCGACCCTGACTGCGCCGACCCAGCCTTTCGCCGACCTGCAGATGCTCGGTCTCTCCGTACGCGTGTTGCCGCTGCTGCGCCGCGAAGTGCAGATGAGCGATGTACGCGTCGAAGGCCTGAACCTGCGCCTCAACCGTGACAAGCAAGGCCACGGCAACTGGGAAGACATCGGCAAGAACGTCACCGAGGCGACCGTCGGCAGCCCTGGCTCGACCGAGCAACCTGCCGAGACCGAACCGGAAAAACCCTCGAAGCCCATCCGCCTGGACATCGACAGCCTGACGGTGAACAACGCCCGCGTTGAATACAACGACGAGCAGACCGGCAAGCAGTTCAGCGCCGAAAGCATCCAACTGAGCGCCGGCGCCGTGCACGAAGGTGCCAGCATTCCGGTGAAACTCACCGCCTTCTTCGGCAGCAACCAACCGGTGATGCGCGTCAAGACCGAGCTCAACGGCAACCTGCGTATCCAGCGTGCGCTCAAGCGCTATCAGCTTGAAGACATGAAGATTACCGGCGAAGCCACGGGCGAGCCGCTGCAAGGCAAGACCGTGACGTTCTCCACCCAGGGCCAATTGCTGGTGGACCAGGCGGCCAATATCGCCGAATGGACCAACATGAAGTTGTCGGCCAATCAACTGCGCGCCTTGGGCGAGCTGAAGGTCAACGACCTGGACAAGACCCCGCAACTCAGCGGCGCGCTGTCCATCGCCCAGTTTGACCTGGCCAAGTTCCTCGATGGCATCGGCCACCCGTTGCCGCCGATGGCCGAGGGCAGCCTGAGCAAGGTCGAACTGGTCAGCCGCCTCAAAGGCACGCCGACCAGCCTGGCCCTGGAAGACCTGAACCTGAAACTCGACGGCAGCACGTTCACCGGTCGCCTTGCCGTAGAGGACTTTGCCAAGCAATCCCTGCGCGTCCAGCTCAAGGGCGACACCTTCAACGCCGACAACTACCTGCCGGCCAAGTCTGAATCCGCCAAGGGCGCAGCCGCTGCCCGACAGGCCGAAGTGCAGAACAGCGAAGCCGGTGCCATGGCCGCCGGCGGCACCACGCCGCTGCCCGACGCGCCGACCAAAGGCGCCTGGAGTACCGACAAACTGCTGCCTCTGGCGCGCCTGCGCACGCTGGATGTAAACGCCGACCTGGCTTTCGGCCAACTGACCTTGAGCAAGCTGCCGATCCAGAATGCGGCGCTCAAGGCGTCCGGCATCGATGGCCAGCTCAAGCTCGACACCTTGAGCGGCGGCCTCTACAACGGCACCTTCCAGGCCAACGGCACGCTCGACGTGCGCCAGGACATTCCGGTGCTGGCGCTGCAAAGCCATATCAAGCAGGTGCCGGTCGAACGCATCCTGCAAGCCCAGGGGCAAAACCCGCCGGTAAAGGGCCAGATCACCCTCGACAGCAACCTCACGGGTCGCGGCAATAGCCAGAAAGCCCTGATCGACAGCCTGAATGGCACCGCCAGCTTTGTGATCAACAACGGTGTGTTGCTCAACGCCAACCTCGAACAGCAACTGTGCACCGGTATTGCCCTGCTCAACCGCAAGACCTTGAACAGCACGCCGCAGGGCAAGGACACGCCGTTCCAGGAGTTGAAGGGCAACCTGACCTTCCGTAACGGTGTGGCCAGCAACCCTGACCTGAAAGTGCGCATCCCAGGCCTGACCGTCAACGGCAACGGCGACGTCGACCTGCGCGTGCTGGGCATGGACTACCGCGTCGGCATCATCGTCGAAGGCGACCAGCGCGAAACCCCGGACCCAGCCTGCCAGGTGGGCTCGAACTTCCAGGGCATCGAAGTGCCACTGCGCTGCCGTGGCCCGCTGGAACTGGGCGCCAAGGCCTGCCGCCTGGACAAGGACGGCCTCGGCCAGGTCGCCATCAAGGCCGCCGGCAACCGCCTGAACGAAAAGCTGGAAGAGAAGCTCGACAAGGTTAATCCGCAGCTCAAAGATGCTTTGAAAGGCCTGTTCAAACGATGAGAAACGAGCAGTTTTCAACGGCGGTGCTGGACTGGTACGACCGCCACGGTCGCCACGACCTGCCCTGGCAACAGGGCATCACGCCTTACCGGGTGTGGGTCTCGGAGATCATGTTGCAGCAGACCCAGGTGAGCACCGTGCTCAATTACTTCGACCGCTTCATGGCCTCGCTGCCGACGGTCGAAGCCCTGGCCGCCGCGCCGGAAGATGAAGTGCTGCACCTGTGGACCGGCCTGGGTTACTACACCCGGGCGCGCAACCTGCAAAAAACCGCGAAGATTGTCGTGGCCGAGTACGGCGGCGAGTTTCCCAGGGATGTCGAGAAGCTCACCGAGCTGCCTGGCATCGGCTTGTCCACCGCCGGCGCAATCGCCAGCCTGAGCATGGGCCTGCGTGCGCCGATCCTCGACGGCAACGTCAAACGTGTACTGGCGCGCTTTACCGCGCAAGAGGGCTACCCAGGCGAGCCCAAGGTGGCCAAGCAACTGTGGGCCACCGCAGAACGCTTCACGCCCCATGATCGCGTCAACGCCTACACCCAGGCGATGATGGACATGGGCGCGACGCTCTGCACCCGCAGCAAACCCAGCTGCCTGTTATGCCCGCTGGAAAAAGGCTGCGAAGCCCACATGCTCGGCCTGGAAACGCGCTACCCGATCCCCAAACCGCGTAAGACCATCCCACAGAAGCGCACGTTGATGCCGTTGCTGGCGAATGCCGAAGGCGCGATCCTGCTTTACCGTCGCCCTTCCACGGGCCTGTGGGGCGGCCTGTGGAGTTTGCCGGAGCTGGATGACCTGCAAGACCTGGAACACCTGGCCAACCAGCACGCGCTGGAGCTGGGCAATCAACAGGCGCTGCCGGGGCTGGTCCACACTTTCAGCCACTTCCAACTCGCCATCGAACCCTGGCTGGTCCAGGTCGAGGAAACCGCCCATCACGTGGCCGAGGCCGACTGGCTCTGGTATAACCTCGCCACCCCGCCGCGCCTGGGCCTTGCCGCCCCGGTAAAAAAACTGCTGAAGCGCGCGGCCGACGTATTGAATGCAGGAGTTCCGTCATGACCCGCACCATCATGTGCCGCAAGTACAAAGAAGAATTGCCCGGCCTCGAACGCCCTCCGTATCCAGGCGCCAAGGGCCAGGACATTTTCGAGCACGTCTCCGCCAAAGCCTGGGGCGACTGGCTGAAACACCAGACCCTGCTGATCAACGAAAAACGCCTGAACATGATGAACGCCGAAGACCGTAAATACCTGGCGGGCGAAATGGACAAGTTCTTTTCCGGCGAAGATTACGCCAAGGCCGACGGCTACGTGCCGCCTGCTCAATAATTGATCAAAAACCGGGGTCTGCACGTAAGCGACGGTAATAATTAAATATTTTTTGAAAACTTGCTTGACGACCCCCTGAAAAACCCGTTTAATGCGCCCCGTTGCCCAGATAGCTCAGTCGGTAGAGCAGGGGATTGAAAATCCCCGTGTCGGCGGTTCGATTCCGTCTCTGGGCACCACCTTTCGTTTCCAGGTGATGCCAAGCACACCCGGAAGCACACAAGAAGCCCGCCTAGTGCGGGCTTTTTGCTTTCTATGGTTCCCCACCGTTCCCTTGTAAGCCCAAACGGATGTGAGTAGATTCGTGAGTAGATCCAGTTCGGTCTAAAAATCTACTCACACCACGCCGGCAGAACGCCCGCCTGGTGCGGCCTGCAAGGGGGCTGCTTTGCCACTGTCCGATACCACCATCCGTACCGCCAAGCCCAAGGACAAGCTTTATCGCCTGACCGATGCCAACGGTCTATGCCTTGAAGTCACCCCTACGGGCTCAAAACTCTGGCGCTACCGCTACCGCTTCAACGGTAGCGCGAAGATGCTGGCTCTCGGCACGTACCCAGCTGTAACGCTGCTCAAAGCTCGCCAGATGCGCGATGAGAGCCGTCAGATGCTGATTGAAGGCGTTGACCCCGGCGAGCAGAAGAAAGCCACCAAGCAAGCGCAGAAGGTCGAAGGGATCACATTCGAGACACTCGCACGTGAGTGGTTCGCCTATAACGCGCCGCGCTGGGCAGAAAGCACCACCTACAAAGCCAAGCTTTATCTGGAGAATGATCTGATCCCCGGCATTGGATCACGGGCTCTGAAATCCATTACCCGACCAGAACTGGTAGATCTTGTTCGCAAGGTCGAAGCTAGAGGCACGTTGAATGCCGCCGGCAAGATTCGCCAGTGGCTTCACCAGATCTTCCGCTATGGCCTGGCCAAGGGCGTCGTTGATGCGAACCCTGCCACCGATCTAAGTGTGGTTGCAGCGCCAGCCAAGGCAGCTCGGCACCATCCACACGTCCCTTTCGCTGAGCTGCCCGAGCTTTTGAGCAAGTGCGAAGCCGCGAACATTCACACCCTTACCCGCCACGCGATCAAACTTCTGGTACTAACAGCTGTTCGTCCGGGTGAACTGCGTCAAGCGCCATGGGCTGAGTTCGATCTGGACAACGCCACCTGGACAATCCCGAAAGAGCGGATGAAGGCCCGGCGCCCTCACATCGTCCCTCTGCCCGGACAAGCGGTATCCATCCTGCGCCAACTCCAAGAGATCACAGGACGTTATTCACTGGTATTCGCTGGCGCCAATCCCGAAAGACCCATGAGCGAAAACACAGTCAACAAGGCTTTGCGCCAGATGGGCTACGAAGGGCGACAGACCGGCCACGGATTCCGCCACTTGCTCAGCACCGAATTGAACGGGCGCGGGTACAACAAGGACTGGATCGAACGGCAACTCGCTCACGGTGATACCGATGAGATCCGTGGGACTTACAACCATGCCGCCTACGTGCCGCAACGTAGAGAGATGATGCAAGCATGGGCCGACTCGATCGATGCCATATGCGCTAGCGCGGACATAGTGAGTATTCAGCTGCGAGCCTAAACATTGGCTGGCCTATACAAATTGAGACTTAGGCCAGGGAGACATGAAATGACCGACGACAATAGCTCTTCACCCGCCTCTCCAGAAGATCCTCACCTTGCAGATCCGACAATGAGCCTATTCGTTAAAGAAGATGCACCACCCTCCTCGTCCCTACGGGAGCTGGAGGCGTTGATGCTCAGCCGAGTTGAGTCTGTTGGCCTGGACTCCGTCGCCCAGGCGATAGGCGGTAGTGCCGGCGAGCTTTTCAAAAGTTACAAGCAAGACGTGAAAAAGTGGGCAGAGCTTTTGGGATTGCTTGGGTTGCAGGTTAGCCATGAACCGAGCGGTAGCTCGCCGGCGCAGCCGTACGCTCCCCTCTCCGCGCCTGCAATACTGCAGCTCGGCGAACCGGAAGAGGTCTATCGCCATTTGGATTACCTTACGGCAGACCAAGCTCTCGACTGGATGGAGCGCATATCCGGTCATCACGTTGAGTGGCACACGCTCTGGGCGATGGTCGGCTTTGAAATGTGCGATGCCTTCATGGACTGCCGAGCTGTTCGGGGGCTCACATACGCCGCAGAGGGGGAGCATGAGCATCGAAAAGTCTTTGGGCTGGGCATCTGTCAGGTAATGAATGCGGTGAAGGGGGAAGGTGATCCGCTGCACCTATTGGGGGCAGCAATTCATGTCGATCGGTACGGTCTCGAAGAGATCGTGCCAAAACGCCGCTGGTGGATTAACGACCTGGAGGACTATGAAGTTCTGTTCCGGCCATCTGACATCGAACGGATGGGCCAGATTGTTGATGAACGCGGTGGCTGGTCTAGCGTTGAGCCCCACCAGCCTGATGAGCAGCCCCCCGAATACAACGGCTCGGAGCTGGCTCAGCGCCTTGGAAAGCTGCAGATCTCGATCAATCATTTCAACGATCGGTTGAGCTACTGCATCAAGTTTGAAGATGGTCGCTTATTGGCGGAGCTAGGCTCAGATTTGACCCCCTTGAGGGCAGGCCTTGAAAGCTCGCAGCAAGCCGGCACTACTTCTCATGCACATGAATCGGAAATATTGGATCTGAAGGAGCTTGTCGCTGCGCAAAGCGAACAACTGCTATCACTTCAGCAGTCGAACAACCCGGAGGCAGATGGTTCTTCTTCAGGTATTAGCTTCCCATATTCCACAAGAGGGCTTGAGGCTCTGCGATCTGTAGCCATGGAAAAATGGGCGGGCTACACGCCAGACAAGCGCCAGCCGACTCAGAAGGAGATCGGGTATGCGATATGCGAAGCATTAGGCGTCGACTATCAGAAGACCAACGAGCCACCGCGCAAAGCGAAGGAACTAGCAACCATCATCAGACCTGATGACCTGCCAGACCTATGAATTCGCCTTTAGACACAGCGACATGACTACATGTCAGGGTGACATGACGCCATGACACCCCTTCCTGACATACCGCCATCCTCTCCAGCATTGCCATCGTCGATTACCCAAACCGCCCTAGGAGGCGCAGACGATGGCAAGCGCAACCAATCAAGCCCCGTCCCGCAAGTTCATCAAAATCATCCACGTCAAAGAGCTGTCCAGTCTTTCGACGTCTGAGGTCTATCGGCGAATTGCCGCCGGCACATTCCCCAAGCAAGTCACCCTGGGCCCTAAGTGCGTTGTCTGGATCGAGGCAGAGGTTTTGGCCTGGCTGGATGCCCGCATTGCCGAGAGTCGCGGTGAAGCGGCATGAATCGTTATCAACGGCTCCCAACGCTTGCCAAGCCTTCTCAGGACGACTACAGTTCGCCTGTCACTGCAAATTCAGTGGCCGGGTGTAGGAACCCGAGTAAGCAAAAGGCGCCCAGCGCCCAGAACTCTATCTCAGGCGTTTTTTTATGCCTGAAATATCGTTTTATGGCGGCTGTGTGTGGGAGGGCTTCGGCCCTGCCGGGTTCCTTTTGCCCCGGTATTCCTACCCTGCACACAGCTGCCACCCAATCCCGTAGGAAGGATCGTGGCAGCTCCTCAGCAGAAGGAGCTCCACCTATGCACGCTCTCACTCCGTCCAAAATTCGCGCCTGTGTTCATCGTCACCTGGCCTTGAGCGCTCTCCGCGCAAACTCATCCCTTGCAGTCCGCTTGAACCGCTACAACGCCCACATGGCAGCCGCTCGCGGCCTGGAAAACCTCGGGGGTGCGCAATGAGCACTGTGGACTCAATCGCCATCAAACATGGCGAACTCCAAGCCCAGACAAACGCTAACGGCTACGTCATTGGCCCCGTCTTGCTGTCCACGTCTGACCTGATCGGCCTGCGCAATGCTCGCGTAATGTTCGACGAGTTGAGGTCGCTCCTTACCGATGCCGTCCTCCCCGCTATCGGCGGTGCACGCCATCCAGTGAGCGTCCGTCTCACGACTCTGCTGAGCGAGGTTCATCTTCACTCGGCCGGTTTCCTTGCTCAGCACTGGCGTGAGGCTGATCGCTTCGCGGAAGCCAAGGAGGTGGTAAATGTCGATCATCGCAATCACTAATCCTGGGGCAGCACGAGGTGACAGCTACTTCATGGTCATGACGCCGGCTAAACAAGGCAATGGCATCCTCATCGCCAGAATCATTGCCCCGTTCGCGACAGAGGCTGATGCAACAGAGGCAGTAGAACTCTTGAACCGTCGCTATCCAGGCAGCACATCAAGCATCGGCTCGTCCCAATACACGGCCGATCACAATGCTGAGGATCTGGACTGGCTCTATTGCCAAGCTCGAGGCGACCTCGCCGAAGTGCTGACAGACCTAACAAAGAGGGCCGTCCAATGATCCGCGCCACTCATTGCACAAGCGACGTGCCCAGTGGTTTCGTTCGCTATGTAGTAAACGCCTACTTACCAGAGGCAGGCCTGAACATCCAAGTGGCTCAGTTGACACAAAGGGCGGCGGCGATTGATCTGGCCAACTTGATAGCTCCTGAGTTCCCCGAAGCCAAGGTACGAATCAGCATGTGGGCAGCTGAGTTCAAAGAATTGCCCGAGGCGAAACGAGTCAATGCAGCGTTGATGGAGGCGCTCGCGACCTCATTGCAGGCGGAAAGGCCTGGACACGAGTTCTTGACCCTAATCGGCTACCGCTCTAAGTCTCAAGGGGCCTAACCAATCATGAACAACCAAACCTGCAAATTGGCGGGAAAGCCGAAGGCTTGCCTGAAAAAAGTCACTGAGCTGTTTTTCGTCACGCACCCCAAAGCACCGAAACCGCTCATGGGGCCCTTTCTGACTGCGTCTGACGCCGAATGTGGACGCGTAGTTATGCGTAGCCCTGGAGCCTTGGTGACATCGAGCCAGGTTGAATCCTTGGACGAGCCGACCTATTGGCGCTGCATGAACAATGGGTCAATCGCCCGAACGTTCGCTGGCACAGAACCTTCACAGCCAATCACAGTGGAGACACTGCCATGTCCGTGATCCCGTTCGATCCGACAATGAGCGTGTCAGCCAAAGAGCGCCCGCATATCGACGCTCGCAGCCTGAGCATGATCAACGTTGGCCTGGATCATCTGATCAAGCTGCGTGATCGCGAGCAGGATCCTTTGGGCAAACATTGCTTGGACGGCATGGTGGAATTGCTGACCGCAGTCGTCGAACGGCACACCCCGCCAATGGGTGCCGCATGACTGACGCAATCTTCCTATTCCGTGACGCACTCCAAGCCACCTATGGGCAACTTGATTGGCTTCCCGAGCCAGACGGTGCCATTCACCGGTTCCGCGTTCCAGAGGACAAGACCGGCACTCTCAACGGTTGGTATGTCCTGTACCTGGACGGTATCGCTTCCGGTGCATTCGGTAGCTGGAAGTCCGGCGGCGCCAGCACCTGGTGCAGTCGTGAGCCTGTGGACGCTCGCGAAGCCGCACAGATCCGCGAGCGAGTTGATCAGGCACGACGCCAACGCAAAGCAGAGCAACTCCAGCGCCAGCAGAAGGCAACGGAACTTGCCGACCGCTGGTGGCGAAATGCACGGCGCGCCGACCCAGATCATCCTTACTTGGTCTCCAAAGCGGTGCGCCCTCATGGCCTGCGCCAGCGAGGTACTGACCTGCTTATCCCTCTGTACTTGGATGGCCGCCTGATCAACCTACAAAGAATCGCCCCGGACGGAGCCAAGCGCTTCCTACCGGGAGGCCGCGTGAAAGGTACCTATTCACCGCTGGGCATCATCGAGCCAGGCTCAGTTCTCTGCATCTGCGAGGGATGGGCGACGGCGGCCAGTCTCCACCAGCACGGCGGCTACGTCGTTGCCGCAGCCATGAACGCGGGGAACTTGATTCCGGCAGCCATGGGGCTCCGCGCCCGTTATCCAGGTCAGCCAATCGTTATAGCCGGCGACGACGACCGACTCACAGACGGCAACCCAGGACGCAAAGCTGCAAATGCCGCAGCGGCAGCCGTGGGCGGCCAAGTGGCATTCCCAGAGTGGCCGGAAGGTGCACCCGATGACCTCACAGACTTCAACGACCTCGCCAACTGGAAGCTCACAAATGGCCAAGCCTGATACCAACGTGATCAACCTTCGGCCTGATGCTGCAGTAATTGCGCCTAATCGTCCCTGCTGGGCGGTGTACGACCAATGGGTCACCAACGAGAAAGGCCGCAAGCTCAAGCCTGGCGTTTACTGGCACGGCTTCAAGCGCGACTCAGATCAGGACGACGTTGATGGCGCCAGCGATGACCGAGCAATCACCGATGAGTGGATCTCTAGCCCCGTCAAAGTCGTAGCTCGCACTACCAACAGCGATGACGGTAGTGAGGGCCGCTTGCTCCGTATGGTCACCGACAACGGGGTGAAGGACTGGATTATTGCCATGGAGGTGTTCGGCGGTAGCGGTGAGGAAGCCAGGCGAGCTCTGTTTTCTATGGGGGTGATCATTTCCCTCAAGAAGCGCAGCCACTTCATGGAATACCTGCTTGAGCAGCACCCGACCGAAGTTTTCGTCACCACGAGCCGGCCAGGCTGGCATGAGTCGGGGGCGTTTGTTTTGCCTGGACGAACTATCGGGAGTGACAAAGTTCGCTACCAAGCCAGCAGCCAAGCGCAAAATCTGTTCAAGACGAAGGGCGACCTGGCCACCTGGCAACTGGAAGTCGCGGCCAAGTGTGCCGGCAACCCGGTACTGACACTTTCCATCGGCTGCGCGCTTGCTGGGCCACTTCTGAGCCTGGTCGGCGTACTCGGCGGTGGCGTTCACCTCGTAGGTGACAGCTCAAGCGGTAAGTCATTGGTTCAGTTGGTTGGATCATCAGTATGGGGTGACCCCGGTGTCTTCGCGGCATCGTGGGACATGACCAAGGGTGGTTTGGAAATTGAGGCGTCATCACGAAACGACACCCTCCTTCCATTGGATGAAATCAAGCGCGCCGATCCAAAGCGCGTTCAAGAAATGGCCTATGCACTGGCAAACGGGCAAGGCAAAGGAACGATGACCCGGGAGCGTGAAGGCAGAGCCAGGCTGAATTGGCGCCTGCTTGCACTCTCAAGCGGCGAGCGGTCTCTGTCCGAGCACGCTGCGATCTCGGGCAATGCCGCCCACGCCGGTGCCGAGTTGCGAATGGTCGACGTGAACGCGGGCACTCGCACCCACCGTGCCTTTGACGAACTGCACGGCCTTGAGGGTGCGGACTTCCACCGCCAACTGACTGTCGCTGTCACTCGCAGTCATGGCCACGTCGGGCCGGCGTTCGTTGAACGGCTACTGGCTAACGATGATCGTCCAGGGTTACTGGAAGACTTCGCCAAGGTGCGCGCCACATTCGCGGAAGACAATGCACAAGCCGGACGAGTAGCCGACCGCTTTGCGGTCATCGCGTTGGCTTGCGAAATGGCAGTCGCCTACGAACTGCTCCCATGGCCTGAAGGTAGCGCCCTGGCGGACTGCCAACTGCTGTACCGCGAATGGCTCAACAGAGTTGGCAGTGGCAACGCTGAAGACCGCCAGATCTTATCCGGCATCCTGGACTTCATTGACCGCCACGGTAGCAGCCGATTCTCCGATGTAGCCGAAGGCCAGTCAGAGGTGAAGGTTTCCAACCGTGCCGGCTATTGGGAAATGTCCGGCACCAAGCGGCTTTACCTATTCAACAAGTCCGCGTTGATCGAAGCAGCGCACGGTTATGGACTGAGCCGCGTCGTCAAAGCTCTTGAAGGCGCGGGAGCCCTTGCCAAACGCGACTCCGACAAGAAGCGCCATACCAAGAAATACCGACTTCCAGGAGGGGGAACTAGCGGCCTGTACGTAGTCGATTCAGAGGCCATGGATCGCGAGGCACTCGGCCAATGACCAGTCTTCGCCCCCCAATCCAGCCAAATTCGTGCAGCAGCTCTGTTCCCACCAACTCTCATAGTGGGAACAAGTGTGAACGCCTGGAGCCCTTACTGGCCGGGCTCGTTCCCCCGGTTCCCACTGTTCCCACCGTTTTCAGAATCACAGAAACACATTGTGGTGATCGTGCTGAGAAGACTCGATTCGCGCCCCACGCTTTCGAGCTACTGCATTGGGCAAAGGGAAAAAGTGGTGGGAACAGTGGGAACGGTGGGAACAGCCAGAGCGGCCGTGGGCTGCGAGCGTTCCCACTAAAACAAAGAAGTGTGAACAGGTGGGAACACACATCTGTTCTGGAGAACCGGCCATGACAGTCCTAGGAGGCATGTTTGAGCGGTTGAGTGCGGTAGCACCGCCAGAACAACCACAGCCAAATTTCGAAATACAGGCGGATGCATACGCAGAGCCAACAGAGCCAAGCCATTCCCATTGGTGCGTGGTTCGAGAGGGAAAAGTGCTCTGCAGCATGATCGGAGAGCCCATGACAGAAGCCCAGGCCTTGGAAGAAGTCCGGTACCGCTGGCCAAACGCCGAGGTTCTCCGACCAGAGCCCGTCCCAGCATCACCACTCATAGCCAGCTCTCGTCCTCAACCACAAGTACACGCACAGGAACCACGTCATGGGCATTGAAACGATTATTCGAACCTGCACGGTGGCCGAGCTGGAGCAGGCCGGCGCATTGCCTGAGTTACTGGCTGCCTATGGCGATGAATCGAGCATCCCTGAGTTCGGCAAGGTTGATGCCTGCTTTGCAACGTATCGGGCATTGGAGACGAGCGGCGCACTGCACATCCTCGGCGTGTTCGGCCCTGACTTGGTCGGGCTTGCCTCACTGCTGGTTTATGGATTGCCGCACTACGCGGGCCGCCGCATCTGCGCGATGGAGTCATTCTTCGTTGAGCCGCATGCACGCAAGGGCGGGGCTGGTATCAAGCTGTTGCGTGCAGCCGAGGCCCGCGCCTTCGCACTGGGTGCATCTGCCCTGATGATCAGCGCGCCCATTGGCAGCAGGCTGGCGATGGTTCTGCCCCGCTCCGGATACAGGGAAACCAACCAGGTATTCCTGAGGGTGCTCGCATGAACAACATCACCTCAGCGGCCCCATCACTCCCCGCTATGACAAGTGCCGACGTTGAGAAAGTCCGGGGCTTGGAGTCGCATCTGCTTGGTATGGAACAAGTGGCCATCCACACCCAGCACCACTTTCACGCCGGGCTCTACTCCCGAACCATCCGCGTTCCAGCCGGCGTAATGATCACCGGCGCCCTGATCAAGATCCCCACGCTGCTGATCGTGTCGGGCCACGTCACGGTTTTCATCGGTGGCGAAACAGTTGAGCTGAAGGGATACCACGTCGTCCCGGGGCAGCCTGGCCGTAAACAGGTGTTTCTAGCGCATGCCGACACCGATCTGACCATGACCTTTGCCACCCAGGCCAAAACGGTTGAAGACGCCGAATCTGAATTCACCGATCAACCCACCGCACTCATGTCGCGCCAGCAAAGCGACGACCTGATCATCACCACTGGAGAATAACCATGTCTGGATACACCACAGCTGTTGCCTTAGCCACCGCCGTTGCTGGTACGGCCTATTCGGTCTACTCAACCCAGCAGGCCGGTAAGCAGGCCAGCTTGAACGCTGATGCTCAATCCGAGCAGGCACAAAACGACGCCAATGCGGCCGCCAGTGCCTCAATGGTGCAGGCCGACCGTATCCGACGGATTGCCCGCAACCAGGCCAGTGAGGCCAACACGGCCCTTGCAGGGTCTGGTGTTGAGGTGGGTGAAGGCACCGCCGTCAACATCAACGAAGAAATCATCGGCAATGCCGAGGAAGACGCGGTGTTGACCATCTTCAATGGCCAGAACCAAAAGGCCCGCGGCTCCGTCGATGCCAGCAACTACAAGCTGGCAGGTAGCCAGGCTCGATCTAACGCGAACGCCCAATCCATTGGCACCGTGCTTTCCAGCGGGGCTCGGATCGCAAGCGGGTGGAAAGCATCCGCTGCAGGTCGGGACATGCAGGGCCAAACGCAAGAACTGAATGCCAATCCAGCCTGGGTGAGGAATTCCTGATGGCACAGATACCACTTGGCCCGGGCGTACGTGTATTGCCAGAGGCGCCCCAAAATCGCGTTATTACACCAGACCCGAACAATCTGAATCGCGGCGCGCAACAGTTAGCCGGCACAGTTCAGAACGCAGCGCTTTCCTTCCTTGACCAGAAAAACAAAGAAGACCAGGAGCTTTCTAAGGTCAAGGTAAGCAACGCGCTGTTGGACTATGAGAGCCAACTAGACACCGGGGTAAACGAGCTCAGCGGCAAGCTGAAAACCCTGGAAGTCCAACCTGATCAAGGCGAATCAAGCTATCAGCAATTCATCAGCAAGCTGGAGCCGGTGAAAGTCGCAGGCCTGGATGCATCTGACCAAGAGCATTTGAATCTCGCTGTACGCAAGATGCAGGCAAACAAGCTTCAACAGATCCAAGGATCGGTGCTGGAGGCCCGCACAGGCGTGGCTAAAAGTGAGCTCAGGTCTCGCTTTGATCTGTTGGAGAATGCAGCTGCCAGGCCAGATGCTGACTTGGGCCAGATCCTCAGCAGAGCGCGGGCGGATGGTGTTCAGACCGTTGGCCGTAGCGCTTATGGCATCGATGGTTGGGATAAAGAGGTGCGCACGTTTGAGCAGTCGGCCTATTCGGCTAACGCACTGGCGCGTATCCACAGTGCAGGGAACAACCCGGAGCAACTGCAGCAAATCCAGCAAGATCTGTCTAACTGGGACGATGGCCCGTATTCATCGCTTACCCTGAAGAACCGAGAAAGCCTGATCAAAACCCTGAACCCGCTACTGGATCGAAGCATAGGCGTCAGCGTTGGAGCACAGGCGGTCGAGCAAGCCAAAAGCGGGAGTGGGTCGGTGTTCGCGGCAATGCTTCAGGCCGAGAGCGACGGTCGCCAAGTCGACGCATCCGGAGCGCCACTTACCTCCAATCGTGGAGCGGTAGGCATCGCCCAGGTGATGCCAAGCACTGGCCCTGAGGCTGCTCAGGCTGCTGGCTTGCCTTGGGACGAAAAGCGATTCAAGACCGACGCGGACTACAACCGCTCACTTGGAGAGGCGTACTACGGGAAGTTGCGCCAAAGGTTCGATGGTTCGGACGCGCTGGCCGTCGCCGCCTATAACGCGGGCCCTGGAATGGTTAACGATTGGATCAACGGCACCAACACCACGGGCAAGAATGAAAGCAAGCTGAAACTGGGTGACCCCAGGAAGGGCGAAATCAGCGAAGCCGACTTCATCAAGGGTATCCCCTTCAAAGAGACGAAGGACTATACCCAGAAAGTTCTCAGCAGCGTCCAGCAGGAGGCCGAACCGACATTCGGCCAAATCGCCAAGGGCATTGATGCTCGCAGCGATCTAACCCCTGATCAGAAACGCATCGCCATCGCTGATGCACGCGACCGATTCAGTTGGCAGCAAGATCAGCAAAAGCAGGAGCACATTCAGAACCAAGGGCAGGCTTGGGACTTCATGCTCAAGGGCAACAAATGGCAAGACTTGGATCCCGACCTTTGGGCCAAGCTACCTGCAAAAGACCGCAAGCAATTGATGGCGTACAAGCAGAATCAGCAAACCGATCCTGAGGTGTATACCCATGCCAGGGATCTCATCGCCCAAGGGAACGAAGTCAACCTGCTCGACATGCGTGACAAGCTGAGCAATGAGGACTTCACCCGCCTGACCGACCTGCAGATTAAGCGGCTGACCGGCGGGCCAGCAGCAACAGCATCGATCTCGACGAGCACAGCTCTGTTCAACGACGCTTTGCGCAACGCAGGCATGCCTTCCAGCCCTAAACCGGGATCAGCGGTAGCCAAGCAAGTGGCAACGGCACGTCGCTATGTTGATGACCAGATCCGGGGGCTAGAGGCGCAACAGAACAAGAAGGCCACACACGAGCAGGTGCAACAGATCGTGGATCACGCCTTCATCGAAGGAACGGTTGAAGGGTCAGGACTGTTCGGTTTCTTCACCAACAAGCAACGCGCGTTTGAGCGGAAGCCTGGGGACAACGTTCGGGTCACGGACATCAAGCAGATTCCCGCCGATGAGCACGAGCAGATTACCGCGGCGCTTAAGCGCCATGGCCGCACTGCGAGTGATGCCGAGATCCTCAACCTGTTCAATGAGGCCAACCAATGAGCCAGTACGACAACATCCTCGCCGGCAAAGAAGAACCTCAGGGCGTAGAGACAAACAAGTACGACGTTGCCATCCAGCGCCAGCAGAGCAAGCCCAACCCGCGCACGGCTCTGAGCTACGTTGCTGACAACAACCCGGATGAGCAAGCCAGCATTCAACGCCTGGCCGAACTGACAGGGCTCGCTCCTGACATGGTTGTTCGCAACCGCAAGCAGGTTGAGCGACAAGCCAAGCTGGCATCCGTGGACTACGACGCCCTGATTGAGCGAGCGCCGGCCACCAACCAGTTCCTGACTGACCCGGACAACGCCAGCGTGGCCCACGACGATATCGACGGGCTGTCGAACGTCGAAGGTGCCTTTGATAACTTCGTCAAAGAGTCCGGTCAGCAGCACTCAACGAGTAAGAGCGATGCACTGACCAAGGGTTTTGGTCAACTGGGAATAATCGGTGAGGCCGGCGCTAACATGCTGGACAGGGCGCTGTCTTCGGTTGGTGGTTTTTTCGTGAACGCACTGGCACCGCAGAGCGCTTTGGATCGCAACAAGGGAGAAGAGCCGAACTATACGGGCCGCACGGAAAGCAACATCACCAACACCGCCCAGGGATACCTGGCTCTACCACGCGACCAACGTATTGCTTTCGCAGGACAGATATTCGACAAAGCCCGCGACGGCGGTGCTGGTGTGGGTGGCGCGGCGAGTGATACCGCCCTGTACGCATTACGCAACCCTGGATTGATCGGCAGCGCACTGACTGAATCGCTACCTAGCCTTTTGGCAGGCGGGGTTATAGGCGGGATTGCGGCGCAACCGGTGAAGAACTTCGCTGTCAGTCGTCTTGCCAGCACCTTTGCGCAACGTGCTGCTGAGAAGGCAATCGTGGTGGGAGGGGTAAACCTCGGTACCAGCATCGCCGGCGGTGCAGGAGAGAACCTGGCCGAAGGGCTCAAGAAAACCGGCGACTTAGACCAGGCATACGCCTACAGCTTCAAGCGCACTGCGACCGAAGCCGCGATCAACGCATTAGGCGGCATGGTGCCGATTCCGTTTGCCGGCCGCGGCATAGCAGGAAAGCTGGGCAACGTCGCAGTTGAAGGTGTAGCCCAAGCTGCAGGCGCTGTTGGTGGCACGGTCGCAGGTGCTGCTGCCGTCGGCGAACAGGCAACTGGGGGAGAAATGTTCTTGAACGCCTTCCTGGGTTTGGCAACGTCGCCGGTTGATGTCGCTATCGCAAGTGCCAGCTCGGGCAGACGATATTGGCAAATCGAGAAAGATCTGGCTGCCGTCCAACAACTGGGTGACATGGCTCAGAACTCCAAGATGTTCAAACGCTCACCACAGCGAGCCGAAGCACTCGTGGCCAGGCTGAAAGAACAGGCCGGCGGCAATGTAGAAAACATCCTGGTACCCGCCGAGCAGTTCCAACGCTACTTCCAGGAGAACAACCTCGATCCTGAGCAGTTCGCCAAAGCGGCGACAGGCAACCCCGATGCCCTTGGAGAAGCCCTGGCCCTTGGTGCAGATATCTCAATCCCTTTGGAGAAGTGGGCGTCGGTCATTGCCAAGGACGGGCACCACCGCGGCCTCGAGCAGGATATGCGCGCAACTCCCGACGCGATGACGCTACGAGAACTTGCTGAGTTCCAGCAACGCGCGCCTGAGGAGCTTGAGCGCCTTCGTGATCGTGTTGAGCAAGACCATGTCGCTGCATCGGATCGCCGAGTGTTTGAGGATGTTCGCGGTCAGTTGCTTGGTATTGGTCGCGAAGCACAGACAGCAGACAGAGAGGCATCGCTTTATCAGTCCGCCTTTCGCTCTCTGGGAGAGCGCTCAGGTATCGACCCTTACGATCTGTTCAACCAGTATCGGCTCCGCATCGGCCAGGACATTCCTGAGGTGCTGCGCAAGCCTGGCGGATCTGATCAGCTTGACCTGCTGATTGATCGCCTGCGCGCCGCCGATGTTCCCGACGACGCGAAGATCTACGGCGCCTCGCTAATAGACTTCATTCGTGAGCGCGGCGGCATACGCGACGATGGTGGCGAGCTGGCGGCCCGTGATGCTGATGTGGGCCGTCGAGGTAACAACCGAATTGCTAGGAAGGGTGGGCGCAGTCTGGACGATATGGCCACTCAAGCTGCAGAAGCCGGATACTTGGGAAATGTGCCAACCGCAACGCCGGAAATGCTCTTGGCCTCACTGGACAAAGAACTGCGCGGCCAACGCCAATCAGCGCCCGCCAATCTCAACCAAGAGCTTCTCAATGCACGCGGCTCGCTAGATGACCTGCAACGAGCACTTGATCAGTCTGGCCTTGATCTGAACGTCTTGGACAACGCCGCAGTACGAAAAGCATTGCTCGGGAGCGACGCCGTCCGCTTCGATCAATCAGAGGACGGTACACGCGGCTTTATCCAGTTCGGCGCCGACCGCAAGTTCGAAATCAAACTGACCGACAAGGCGAACCTTTCTACCTTCCTACATGAAACCGGGCATTTTTACCTTGAAGTGATGGGTGATCTCGCATCGCGCACGGATGTCCCGGATCAGGTGAAACAGGACTACCAGACAATTCTGGATTGGTTCGGCGTCAATGAGCGCACCGACATCAAAGTCGATCAGCATGAACAGTTTGCGCGGGGCTTTGAAGCGTACTTGCGCGAAGGGAAGGCACCCAGCGCAGCATTGCAGTCGGCATTTTCACGCTTCAAGGCGTGGCTGACCCAGATCTATCGCGATGCCAGTCGGCTGAACGTCCAACTCAATGACGACGTACGTCGGGTGTTTGATCGACTGTTGGCCACCGATGATGAAATTGCTGTTGCTCAAGCCCCCTTCCGCACTCTGTTCAGCGATGCCCAGACCGCCGGCATGTCACCGGCCGAGTTCGAGGCTTATCACGCTGCTGCCAACAAAGCTGGCCAGGCTGCAGAGGAACGGCTGACAGCCGAGTCGCTACGCGAGCTGACCCGTGAACAGGAAAAGTGGTGGAAGGATGCACGCGAGAAGATGCTGGGTGACGTCACCAAAGAAGTCGACTCACAACCGGTGTACCGCGTCCAAGACTACTTGCGCAAAGGGTTGCAGACCGATGGGACGATTGGAGAGCCGGTAAAACTGCTGCGCGAGCCGCTGCTGGAACGCTACGGCAAGACGGTCGTAACACGCCTTCGTGGCATGACTGGCGATGAGGGGATTCATCCCGACCTGGTTGCCGAACAGTTCGGGTACACATCAGGTGATGAACTGGTGCAGGCTCTAGTAGGTGCCCGCGCACGTAGGGAGCTCATCCAAGCGGAAACAGACGCCAGGATGCGCGCCGAGTACGGTGACATGCTTAACGATGGCTCTTTGGCAGACCGTGCCATTGAGGCAGTGCACAACGATGATCGTGCCAGGGTTCTCCGCGAAGAGCTGCGCGCTATTGATCGTCTTCGCCGCCAGGTCGACAAGGTGCAGAGGGCTCAGGATGCCGACTCTCGGGCTCTGCGCAACGATGCTTACGACGCTATACCGCCTCTGGAAGCTATCCGCTCAGTCGCCAAACAGGTGATCGCAGACAAGGTTGTACGAGATATCCAGCCTCACCTGTACCTCAATGCCGAGCGCAAGGCCAACCGGGACGCCTTCAACTTCGCCACGAAAAACCGCTGGCAAGAGGCCGCCGAGTCCAAGCAACGGGAGTTGCTGAACCATTACTTGTTCCGGGAGGCGACAGCTGCGCGCAAAGAAGAAGACCGGATTTATACCTTCATGCACCGCTTTGAGAAGCCAGCAACCCGGGAACGCATAGGCAAAGCCGGGGCCAACTACCTAGAGCAAATCGAGGGGCTGCTGGATCAGTACGAGTTCCGCAAGGTCAGCGGCCCACAGGTTGAACGTCGCCGTAGCCTCGCCCAGTTCGTCAGGGAGCAAGAGGCCGCCGGCAACATCGTCGCGGTACCGCAACACCTGATTGAACAGAGCGCCCGCGTCAACTATCGGGAACTGACATTCGAGGAGCTTGGCGGCCTACGTGACGCAGTGGCAAACATCGAGCATATGGCCAGGCTGAAAAACAAGCTGCTGAACCGCAAGGACAAGCGCGATTACGAACAGGCAAGGACTGATCTCATAGCTGCGTTAGACACGAATGTGCCCGTACGCGCACGACAAGTGGCTGTATCCGAAAGCAGCGAAACCATCGGTGACAAGGCAGTAGGTCTTCTGCAGGGGCTGGATGCCTCATTGACGCGGATGGAGAACGTGATCAACCGCTTAGACGGCAGGGACACCAGCGGCCCCTGGCACCAGTTGATCTGGAGCCCACTCGCAGAGGCCCAAGCCAATGAGCGTCAGTTGTTCAATGCCGGCATCCGCACGATAGTTGAGCGCTTTGCGGACATGAACGCCGAACGCCTGGCCGATCGGTTCCACATCCCCAGCCTTGGAAAATCATTCAACCGCCGCGAGCTAATCATGCACGCGCTCAACACCGGCAACGAGTCAAACCGCAACAAGTTGTTGAAAGGGAACAAAGTCGACGAAGCATCACTGGCTGACATGCTGGGACGCCTCGACAAACAGGATTGGGATCTGGTGCAGTCTGTATGGGACTCGTTCGACGACCTGTGGCCCGATATCGCTGCAATGTACAAACGCCTCTCCGGTGTGGAGCCACCCCGCATTGAGCCGAAACCAATCACAACCGCCTTCGGTGAATACCGCGGTGGCTACTTCCCAATCATCTATGACCGCAAGCGTGCAGGCGCACCGCCAGCGGCAGTCGGCGGCGAGCTGTTCGGTGAAGGGTTCGAAGGAGCGCTACCGGGTAACGGATTCACCAACCAGCGTAACGAGAGCATGTCAGGGCCACTACTGCTCGACCTCAGCGCCATCCCCCAGCGCCTGGCCCAGCATGTCCACGACCTGACCCACCGGGAAGCGTTGCAGGACGCCCACCGCCTTACGCAGGATCCCTACGTCCGGGCTGTGCTCATCAATAAGCTTGGCCCACGCGGAGCTGATGCATTCCTGCCCTGGTTGAGGGCCATCGCTAATGACCGAAACCCTCCGGAGACTGGCAACTTCAACCAGTTCCTCGACACGGCACGGACAAACACGTCCATCGTAGGACTAGGGCTTTCGACAACAACCCTACTGGCCCAGGCAGCTGGACTTATACCTGGCCTGCTGTACGTGAAGCCTCGTGAACTCGCTACGGCCCTGCTTGAAGGCGTGCGGTCGCCGGTTGATACCTACCGGATGATCACCGAGGCTTCTCCTGCGATGCGCCTACGCTGGGACATGGAAGACGGCCGACTGCAATCCAACATGAGCGCCCTCATCGGCCGCAATGCGTTCTTCCGCAAGAAAGCCGACTTGGTGCGGTTCTCGTTCAATCTGCTGGGATACCTCGACCGAGGTATTTCGGGTGCGATTTGGCTAGCGGCTTACCGTGAAGGTGTTGCAGCAGGCAAGGAAAGCACCGCCGCAGTGTTGGATGGTGACAAGGCTGTACGCCAATCTCAGGGCGGCACCGGAGCCATGGACATCGCGGCAATCCAACGCAAAGACCAGGGCGCCGCAATGCGCTTGCTGACGATGTTCTACACACCGTTCAGCGCCTACTACAACCAGAACCGAGACCTGGCCTTTGAGGCACGCCAAGGGACAAGAACTGTCGCCAGTGCCGCAGCTTCAATGCTGGCATTGGCGTTCTTCCAGGGAGTCATCGGCGATCTGCTGACGGGTAAGGGCCCAGAAGAGGACGAGAACACCGCAGCCTGGATGGCAAAAAGCACACTGGGTTTCGGTGTCTCAGGCTTTCCGGTCATTCGGGACACTATCGGTTCCGCATTGAGCGGTCACGCAGGGTCGTTGTCACCTGCATGGCAGGCAATCAATGCTGGCCGCCAACTAACCTCTGCGGTCGCCGGCGTAGCAAGTGGTGACAAAGACCCAGGGCAAGTGGTCAAATCCGCTGTAACGGCAACTGGCTACCTGCTAGGCATCCCGGTCAAACCGCTCACCAGGCAAGGCACTTACCTGTGGGATATAACGGTTGGGGATGAAGAGCCGGAGGACGCTGCTGCGTTCATGAAAGGACTTCTCACAGGGAAAAAATAGCCATGATGCGACTACTCGGTATCGTTTTGAATCTGGCCCTGATCGGGGTGGTGTTATTCCTAATCAGCGAAGAAGGGATGCCGGGCGGAGGGTGGCAGATCGCTTTGGTTGTGCTGCTAGTGCTCGCCCCCTTGTTCAACCTGGTGCTTTTGCGAAGCCACGCTGGTCAATCAACCGGTCAGGGGCTCTTGTCCCTTTACCTGGAGCGAAAGGCTTTGGAAGAGCGCCAGAAGATCGCTGAGTTGAAAAAGTAACCTGATGACGCAGAAAAGAAGACCCGCTGATGCGGGTCTTTTGCTTCCTGCAGCCAGTTGTAACGAAGCCGTAACGTTTCATGTAACGGCGATGCAAGCTCGTTGCAACACAGTGTCAACGAGCGTTCAACGACCGTTGGTTACTAATCCCACAATTTCCGAAGCAATTCCAACCGCAGAAGCCTACAGATCGCGCACTCCACCGCTAACTAGCCTTGGTTGCTCATCGGTTGCTGATCATTAGGAGGAGGAGGCAAACCATGCCCACGGGAGCGGTTGACTTGCTTTCGGTTCCACTCCAGCACCTCGGACTTGACCCACGCCACAGAGCGGCCCCCCAACTTCACCTGATGCGGAAAACTGCCATCCTTTGCCATTTGATAAATCTTCGTGGTGCCGAGGCCGGTTATCAATTTCACTGCCGGAAGACGAAGAAACTCAACAGGTTCATTCAACGAGTTAGCTGGCATGACGTACCTCATCGTTAGCGAAGTGAAGAGGATCAGCGCAATTAATCTGGTGCCGGGTTCTAGCTATCTGCTCTCGACTCCATCGCTGAACTTCTGACTTGATCCAGGCCACGGCCTTGACCCCTAGCTTTACCTGTTTCGGAAAAGCACCGCTGGCCGACATCCGGTAGATAGTGCTGGTACTCAGGCCTGTGAGCCTTTTTACCTCCAGCAAGCGGATGAATTCGATTGGTTGCTCATCGGATGCATTGCTCATCGTTCTCTCCAAATATCAAACGTCTGAATGACGGCCGTCGCTACCAACACCGAGCCGCCGACTAGGATGCTCCGCATTGGCATCAGAAGACCGTGAAGCCTGATAGCCGGCCACAGATGCGTGCGCCTGCTCCAATGATCTTCCACGGCACGTGGCGAACAACAAAGCTTGCTTTGTGTAGTGAGTACACAAGCTGAAGGCTTGGGGTGACTTGCGCTGATCTTTGCTCCACCCGCAGGCTGAAGATGAACACCGTCAGAACGGGGGCCGGTATGCCATACGCAATACTAAGAACAAAAAAGCTCAAAGCGATCACAGGGGTACTGGGATCGGGGCGGCACACATTCCGAGAGATGCCAACGCCGAACTCCGATGGCACCCCCAGCATGCATATGGCTGGTGCAACACGCTCCGTCGAACTGGGTCGAGCAGTCTTGGCCAGGCTTCCACAAAAGCGACGGAAAGGCGCGGTGATCTGCATCGAATACTTGATCACAGCAAGCCCTGAGGCGTTCGCGAGGCATGGCGGGGCAATGCCTGACACCGGCGGTTACTTTGATCGAGCCTTTGCATGGCTCAAGGCGCGTCATGGGTCAGCAAACATCGTGTGCGCCGAGGTGCATCTGGACGAGAGAACCCCGCACCTCGTTGCTTACGTGACACCCCTAACACGTGACGGGCGCCTGTCTGCCCGTGACTTCCTAGGAGGCCCCGCCAAGCTGCGCAAGATGCAAACCGACTTCCACCATTGGTGTGGCAAGCCTTTCGGACTGTCTCGTGGCATTGAGGGGGCCAAGGCACCGCACCAGAAGGTTTCCCAGTATTACCAGGCCCTCGTTGCAGTCGAACCGAGTATTGCTAGATCAGACCTGGTGGCCGCCGCGATGGGCATACACACGCAGAGCTATGCCATGCTGCTAGCTAGCGCCCACGCTTCGGCTACACAAGTCAAACTCCAAAATGCGGCTGAGGTTGCTTTGCAAGATCGGCATGCTGCACTGCAGCGTCAGAAAATTCAGCTCGAGCGCTTTCAGCGGGGGCTTGAGGATCGGGAGATAGTGCTAGAGAAAGGACTTGATCAGCTCGGAAGGGTTAATCAGGAGCTAGAGATGGCCCGGCTTACTGGGAATCAAGAGAAAGAACGCGCCGACAGGCTAGCTAAGAAGCTCACCCATATCCTTCGACGCGTATCCAACGGCGACACCCCGCTATTGCCCTACTGATACTCGCAAGCTCAAACAACAAAACCCGGCACAGGGCTAGGTATTCTCAGTTTACGAGACGAAGATTCGCCCTCGGCGGAGTCTTGATAGAGCTTCCTGTTGATGTGATAGCGATAGGGGCCAGACCAAATAGTATTTGGTTCAACTCATTGGGGCTCACTAGAATTTCAGCGGCAATGGAGCTGATACCTGTCCCCTTATCGCGCAGAAAACCTAAAACTTTCTGCAATATCTGAGAGGTCTCTTTTGGCGCCGGGTCAGGCTCACTTTTTCTTGCACCCATTACACTCAGATCAATACAGAGGCCTTTATATGTGTGTTCAGAGATCAATCCAATATGATTCAAGCGATACGTGAAGGCCATAGCAGATACATTCCAAGACTTCTTACGCGCTAAGATGTCCGAGACCGTTCTGCAACCATATGAGGTTCCTAACATCCCTTTCTTCGGCATTAAAAATGCGGAAGCAAATGCGTTGGCCTCATTCTCTACGGGCTTACCTTTATTTTCACCATGCCTATGCAGAACTAAGTGTCCCAATTCGTGAGCTGCATCGAAGCGGCTGGACTCACTAGACTTCATGGTATTCAGGAAGACGTAAGGGGAAACCCCTCCGCGCCAGCACGAAAACGCATTCACCTGGCTAGTTTCCTCCGCAAGGCTAAAAACCCGTACCCCCTTCGACTCAAGAAGATGAATCATATTCTTGATCGGGCCATATCCCAGGCCCCACATGGCCCTGACCGCATCAGCCGCAACCTCAGGTTCCATCCCGGAGCAGTCAGGTATAGCGATCTCAGGAAGGTTGAAGCGAGACGCGACCCAGTCACTGAAAAAATAGGCGATTCCGCCGGCTGCTAATGCTGCGTCACGCTGTCCCGAGGTCATCCTAGAGAACGATCTGAAACTCGCATTTAACTCGGTAGGAGTGTCTATGTCCTTGCCGTAAAAGAACCCCTCTGGAAAATTCAAAGCACTCGCAAAAGACGTGATCATTTCAGCTGACGGTAAGTGTCCGCCATTTTCTACCTTGCTGATGCTAGACAGACTAATCCCGGACAATTCCGACAAACCCTTCTTAGTCAGAGCTCGACGACGCCTGGCCAATACCAAGCGATTCAAGTTAAAAGATATTTCGTTGTTCATAATTTCGGCGTTACAGGAACGTCAACTTCCGCTGGGCTATCAGGGGCTTTTCTCAAAGCAGGCTCGTCGTAGGAAACCGGTGGCATGATTAAACGATGAGACCAGCCATTCACCTTTGATTTCTCACTCATGGATGTAGGGCGTGATAACTCGTAACGCACTTCCCTCTTTTCCACATCAATATAAAAAAGGAGCATCCACAGCTCTTCCGAGGGAGCATCTTCCGTCTTCCTAGGCAAGCTAACGATGTTAAGTTGCGAGGGGAAAAGCTCACCCTGCTGAGAGTTATAATGCGCGCACTTGGTGGTCTGAGAGCCTTTGTCATTTCTGGTCTGTGGCTCTTTATTCGGGTTACCGGTATTCGCATCACCACTGCTGACCGTAATAGCCACCTTCTTGTCAGGAGACACGGTTCGAGGCTGATTGTTGGGCTCGTCTGGAGTCCACCCAAGCGGGATGGTCTCCTCCCGGAGAACCTCGATACCGCGCTGCCAGGCATTCGTACCAGGCGCGCTCTTTGGCTTGTTGGGCCCAGTGGCCCTGAAATCACGCAGGAGCTGCTCGATGACGGTAGGCAAAATATGAGCAGGTAGCCCTAGCGACGACAGTACGTCTTCAATCGAGAGCGACCGTTGATCAACGTTTTCTAGCATTTTCGATGCCCCTGATGAATTGCTCGTTTTTTAACATCATCCGATGTAGAAAAACAAGCAATACCGGACAGGGGGATCGTGGCCAATACGCATTAGTCATCCCATGAGAGAGGTGCGAATTGATAAGGAAGAGCCCGTCTCTGATTAGATCAAAGTGTCTTCCCTCGCGCGCGCGCGCGTTTGTGGGGATTCTATGAGCCGTCGCATAGCGCCTGCAAGGTCAATTGATTGGTTTCAAGTGATCAACGAAATATCACGCGCAGGCCTTCCGATGCAGGCGATTGCAGAGTCAATCGGGGTGGCCCGAACCACGTTGATCGGCTGGAAACAGGGAGCTGAACCTAGGCACTCCGAAGGTGATCGCTTACTAACGTTCTGGACTAATGTGACTGGCCACGACAGAGCTGCTGTGCCCATGGTCTCGATAAGCGACTGGTGGGCTTATCACGCAAAATAGGTGCTCACCCAGGTGATAAAAGCCGACAACGCCAATGTCACGCAGCGTCACACTTAGTCACAGCGCAATTGCTGCTCGCATCACCTCACTGGTTGCGAGAAGCCTTCTTGTCGGCGATCCACTGTTCGACCTCGACCGGATCGAAGCGGCATCGAGCGCCACGTGCGTCACTGGTCTTGATCGGTTCAGGGAACGTCTTGTCGCGAACCCGCAGCTTGTTGAGGCCGGACACACTCTGCATGCCGAGCATCTTGATTACTTCGGCGTTGCCCACCAGGGCGGTGCGTTTTCGCTCCACGGGTATTTCCTCGCTTTAATTGGCCTCGACATTAAACGCCACATTTGTCCCATCGCATGCTTTCCGACCCTGATCGGATATTTTTCCGGCCCTTAGCAATCATCCACTGCAAGAGCCGTTCGGCACTCCGCGAAGCGACTCTAGGAGCCAGCGCTACACTGAGATCTTGGTGCGGCCTCGACCCCACGACCCTAACCGGCGCTCACTGCAGAGTAAGATCGAGGCCACGCCATCCTACCAAGTCTCTAGTATCGCGATCAGAGCCAACACACCATGCTCTTAATCTGGCGCGCCCCAATGACTGACCCATATGGGCAACCTCGAATCCTTAGAGCCAAGCACGCACCGTCCTATCTGGGAATGTGCCGGGCGGAGTTCGACAAGACGGTTCGCCCACACGTCAGCGAATTCCCCATCGGCAAACAGGGAGTCGGGTTTGACCGACTAGAGTTGGACGCATGGGCAGACGCTTACATTGCGGCTCACTCGATTGATAAGTGCACACCATCTGAGAATGCTCTGTCGTCTGACTCGCGGGCGGCAGTGAAGAATCCACAGGTCACCTCCCGTAAATCAAACCCCGCAGGAGCACGAGACCCTCATGCGAAATCGAAAGCGGAACTCCAGAGAGTCCTCGACCTCGTGAGGGGGAAAAAGAGGCCATGATTAGCCGACCCATGCCAAAACGTGTTCCACAAAGGTAAGCTGCGGCCACAGGCACTGACGCCAAGGAATATGGCCATGACTAACGAAGTAATCTTTTACACCCAGCTCGCTTCAATCGTCTCCTTCATCATCGCCCTTTTCACAGTTTATAGCGTCCTGGTACAGGCAAAGGAGGCATCGATCCAGGTGCTCAAAGAACGTCTGATCAATAAGGACGAGCAGATTGCGGCGCTAAAAGCTCAGACGCCCGACTCACTGGTGTCCATCCTCAATGATCGGATCAAGATCACTCAAGATGAAATTAGCCGCCTCGAAGCAGACAGGGACGTACATCGCAGCGAGATCGAGCTGAAGAAGGGAGAACTCCAAGGCATTCAGGACAAGCTGTCAGCCCTATCCGAACTGATCCGTAAAAGCGATTTAGTGTGCCCCAAATGTGGGGATCCGTTGGCCGGCCGTCAATCACATACGATTTATGGTGGTGTTAACGGTGAGCAGGAAGCCGATATCGAGATACTCAATTATGAATGCGGCTACTCAATTGCAGACGATGGGAAAGAGCTGGGCCGCTGCGCACATCACGTTGACGGATAATTAAAACCGTCGCGACCACAACCGACATCACCAACAACAAACCTTATTGCTGCAAACTGTGGAAGAAACGCTGCTAGCCGCCAAGTATTTTTTTGTGCTGCTGCCTTACTCGAGCGTACAGCCAATTCACCTGTTTCTGAGGTTTTTCACCCTCTGCCTTCCTTAACAAATCCTCGAGACGCAACAGCAAATTAGTATAGATTTCGACTGCCTTGTTCGTTGGAATCCCCATGAACGTACCATCTGGAATCGACTCCTTCCTTAGATAATCTGACTTGATGAACTCCAGCGTGTAAGGGTCGACGTACACTCCGAGGGCGTCAGCGCCCACCATCCCCTCAACGAGCTCGACGTCTTTCAGCCCCAGGATGCTTTTGTCCAAGATAACTCGAGGGTAGAACCCATTGGACTCTAGGCTATGAGCGACGTTGAGCGCTGGGCCAAATACAATATCGTTTTCGTGATGGATATCTCCGACGGTGACACCTGCTCGTAGCAGAAATCCCGATAAGGCTGCCCCTACAAACACGTTGGACAGACCATAAATCACTTGAGAAAGCTCCTCCTGCTTAAATGGAATACTGATCACGCAGCAGTCGGAGAAAGAAGTGATCCGCGCCTCTCCAGCCCCCACAGCCTGCAAGACTGTCGAGCTTTTCAGCAGTCTAGGTATCAGCGAGAGATTCCCGACTTTTACGGGATCGCTGCCTGCATCTGTGACAAGTGTTTTCCAGCCCATGACGTCAAAAAAAACGACGAGCCTCTCGGAGTAAGTGATCGGGCTGTTGAAGTCTGTGCTATCCATTAGTGTTCTTCCTTGGCTCGAAAGCTAGTTTGGGTGCAAGCGAGTGATCCTATCAGCAACCCACAATCAGCAAGAACGTGCTTTGAGCAGCCTCTAGGCGCTACCTAACGCGTTCGCAGGTCGAGATTTTTTCAGGCAGCGTAGGATTATTGCTCGATGCAGAATTACACAGAGTCTTTTAAATTGGCGATGGCGCGAACCGATGATTTAACCGGTCGAATGTCAAACTACCCGCTTGAGCTCGATACGAGCATGACGATAAACCAGGTCGCGGTTGTGGCAGCTATTGCCAAGGATTTCGCAGAGTTTTTACCTCACACCGACGTCCTGCCGGGCAAGTGCTTCCGAGTTGCGCGTGAACTTTCCTATGTTTTGTTCCATCTCGGCATCAGGCACACCGTGACAGTTGGAGACGTTGCACTGATTGATGGTCTATATGCGGGCGTGGCGCCAGATAAGCTGCTGAGCGATGTCTCGATGGGGTATCAACTTGACTTTATGGATGGCCGCCCCGTGGGACGGCCAATTGATGCTCACGCCTGGATAACGCTGGAGAACGGCTGTGTCATCGATGCAACGGTGCTCGCGTCGCAGCATCGTAAAAGCTTGAATCCATCGGAGTTACTGTCTTTTCAAGACGCCATCTATTACACCGGCAAGCCGAATACCCCAGTGATTCACCATATACCGATGCTAACCGGGCTGGTTTATCACCAGAAGGTTTTGACAGCTCCCATGGATGGAGACTTCCAGAACTACTGTCAATGGTATGAAGATTACCCAAGGCTGATGGGCCGACTAGATCTGTTGAGACTGGTGCCCGCCCTTGCACCCACGTGAGCCCCGCCCATCTATCAAGACTCTTGCTTTCCACTCAGGCATAAAACCGCCCTGATCACCTCAAGGGTCAATCATGGCCGAGTGGACACCCGAGAAGCTCAGAGTTTTTTAAAGTGCTAGGCTTCCTCGAAACACGGAGAGCCACAATGACGGATATCAAACTGATAGGAAGCCTGTTCGACCGCCTCAATCAAAACCAGCTCGCCCTGGGCGCCGCAGTGGAGGAGCTTTCCAATTGGGTCGAGCAGCGCGGATCGGCGGACATTGCCGACAACGTGCGCGGCGCGCTGGAAACGCTTGATGAGAACCCGGTGTTCATTCGCGAGGGGATTGCTGAGTTGATAGTCGCAGGAAGCCTGGGCCCGCCGTAACGAACCCAATAACTTTGGATGAGGTCTGGATGGAGTTCAGGCGCGATTAACTGCACTGCATGCTGCCGAGAATACGCTGGCACTCCTCACCTAAAAATTAACCCGCAGGAGCTTGATTATCAGACCGTGAAACCTCAACCGTGGCTGATACCTCAATTTCTGTACGTATTGCCTCAGGGGGAATTCTATTTTTTATAGTAGCAATGATTTTTTTAATACTGGTTCTCGTTCTCCACCAGCTAATTAAAAGATAAACCCCGAGCAGTATCCCAACAACGGAAATAACCACATAAACTGTTTGCAGGATCTGCGACTCAACAATAGCAGTGCTCAAGGTTAGAATTGCAGAAAACGCTATGGATAGAAGAAAAATTGAGAAATTCAGCTGAAGGCTAGCAGGAGAACCTTGCTCTAACATCTCTAACTCATGCTCCTTCACCTCAAACAAATCTACCGAGTCCACGCGCCCGCGCCGAACAACAAGTTTTTCCCCGAGATAGCTTTCATCCTTTGGCGGCATCACAGCTTATCCTTTAGCCATTTGGAGTTTTCGTCACCGTAAACATTTCGCCAAGCAGCTTCGACCCCTGATTTGATAACGAATATTTTATCTGTGGGAGAAATTTCGGACATCAAATTATCTCTGACTTGCACCGCCGTTTGAGGCGTTACAACAGCCCAGCAATTTGAGTTTATAGGACAATAAGAGCGATAGCCTTTCATCTTTTCTATAAGCTTTGTTCTATGCTCAGCACGATCTACCTCGAAACACACCACATAACATATCATTAGAACTTCCTTTACCTTTTTCAAATATGTTAAAAGACTAAAAAACACTCAACCGCATAAAACCATAATCACACGCCACCTAAACTTCCAAGCTTAAAGTCAAATCTCCCCTTTCATCGCTCATACTTAACCGCTATTACTAAACTTAGACTTCTATCTGCGCCAATGATTATTGCTTCCAGAGAGACGCTGTCAATACAAATTGTCGCGAGCAGTCTGCTGCGCTTACCGTGACGCCCCTCTAACCGCGCAACTGATACACCGTCAAGCGGGAAGCCCCAAATAAAATAACTGACAAAACTCAATGCGAAGTCACGGTTGGTAGGGCGAAAAGGCAAAAAAAATCGATTTGCGGGAAATGCCAAGGGGCTCCAAGGATTTCACCTCAAAAGTGTGGGAATGAACAGTGATCGCTACACCTTTGTACGTCTACAGGTTTCCTCAAAGGCCGTACCACTCGTCTATCAACCGTGAGCAGGAGTCAGCACCATTTGAGATACCGTTATCGGAATCAGAATGGCGTCGCATTTCAAAAAGAGAGTAGATTTGTGAGTAGATCTACGTACCGACTCAAGACAAACCATCTAAAATCAAGGCCTTTAGCAAACTATTCGATTCCGTCTCTGGCACCACCTTCAGCTTTCAGGTGGTGTCAACATCACGTGAAAGCAATCAAGAAACCCGCCTAGTGCGGGTTTTTTGTTGCCTGGGATTTATTGTGTTGTCTTGGGGCGACCTACGCCACCCCGAAACGAACAGCCTCTATTACTTCAACAAGAACACCATCAGCGGATTGTCGTTCAGACGCCCTTCAAACCTTGGTACCAGCGATTCCAGATCCGTTCCTTGGAGCAACGCGGTTTCCTTGCGCGACACAATCACCCAGGCTGGCCGAGGCAAAGTTCCCAGTCGCCCGATCTCGCTGCCTCCGATAAAGATCGGTTGCTCATCATGGTCAAGATTCATCATGTAGCGCACCGCCCAGGTGTCTCTCCCCAGATTGATAAACACCAGCGGCCCAGGCGTCTCGGCACGCAGCGCTTCAACCTGACCGACAAACTTGCGGGTATCGAACTGCATATCCTTGGACGGCTCCACCACCGTCACCAATAACAACCATTGCGCCAGCAATGCGATCAGGCTGAGCCACACCAACCGCCCCGCTCGCCGCCAGGCAATCAGCGCTGCCACTTGCAGCACCACCAGCACACCCATCAACAGCGGCAGCGAAACGTCGGGCCAGTAACCATGCTTTTGCCACCCATGCCGACAGACAAAGACTACAACCACGCACAACGCCGGCAGCGCCACGACCAGCCCTTCGTAGCATCGGCGCACGCCCGAGAGCCAACTCGGCGCCTGAAGCAGCCCATAGGCCGCGACAGCCGCAAACATCGGCACCATGGGCAAGATGTAATAGGCGCGCTTGAAGTGCGGCACCGACAGCCCGAGCAAGATCATCAAGCCGCAAGCGGCGAGTCGCACCACCAGTTGCATATCGCCTTCGAGCCGCTCGGACCAGCGATGACGCAGCGCAATCATGGTGGCCAGCGCCAACGGCACCACCGGGAAGTAGCGGTACAGGCTCAGTTGGAAGTAGAAATAGAACGGCTCGCCGGTTTCATCGAGGCGGCCGCCCACCTGCATCTTGAACACCTCGTCGGCAAAGGCGTCACCCCCGCTGATACGCGCCAACTTCACCAGCAACCACCAACAGGCTGCCAACAACGCCAGGCCAACAGCGCCGTGAACCAGCACCTGTTTCACCCGCTCCCCAGGCTTGCCCAACGCCCAGTACACGCACACCACGCCACAGACTTCGATCAACCCCAGCGGCCCGCGTATCGCAAAGCCCAGGACGAACAACGGAAACACCGCAAGTCGCCTCCAGCGCCCGCCACTGTGCAGCAGGTAAAAACTTCCCACACACAACAATGCCACCATCTGATCCAGGCAGACCGAGCGGGATTTTTCGAGCAATTGAGTCGTGAGCAAGGTCAACAACACAGTGAGCAGCGCCCACTGGCGATTCGCCGGGACCAGCAGGCGATAGACCACGGCCACCACGCCCGCAGACGCCAGGGCGGTGGGCAGCACATTCGCCAAATGGTTGGGGGCGCCAAACAGCCGGGCAAACACATAGCTGAAGAACGTCGCGGTGCCGGGGTAATCCGCGTAGGGCTGACCATAGGTGGTCGGGAAAAGGCTCGCGCCATGGCGAAACATTTCTTGCAGGAACAGCGCCCAGCGTCCGTCAAATCCTTGGGGCTGCTGATCCCAGATACCCAGGGTGAACAACAGCAGGGCAAACAGGAAAATGCCCAGGGACTCCAGGCGAAAACGGTTGCGGTGATCCATCGGTTGACCTGTCAGGTAAGGGGCGCCGACTTATGGTGCCGACTGCCCTGCTGAATAGCGCCTGAACAGACCTGAATATTCCGGTGTTTACCGACCCACGGGCCACACCCATTTCGGGATCAATCGAATGTAAATCAACTCACCCAGCAGTTCGACCAGGGTTTGCAGGATCACCGCCGTCGCCGCCAACCCGCGTACATCCTCCGGAAGCGCCAGCGCCAAGGGCAACACCACCAGCGAATTGCGCGTCGATGCACTGAACGTCACCGCCCTGGCCGTCACCGCTGGCAGCGCAAACAGCCGCGATGCCAGCGCCCCCATCAACGGCGCCAGCAACAGGAAAGCGATGTACACAGGGATCACCGGCAGCAACATATTGATATCCCGTACCACCGAGGTGATTTGCGAGCCGATCACCACAAACAGCACCAGCGCCATCGCTGGCACCGGCATCCACGCCCAGGCGTCATTCCAAGCACTGACGAGCGATGATCGCCGTGCCAGGGAAGTGGTGAACACCGCCAGAATCATCGGCACCACGATCAGCAGGAAGAACGCCTCGATAAACGGCCCCACCTCCACCACCACCTCAGATTGCGAACCGAGCATTACGCTCAGATAGATCGGCAACAACGCCAACTGCAACAACAACAGCACCGGCGTCGCCGCCAGCATCAGCCGCGAATCGCCCTTGCCGATATGGGTAAACACCACCACGTAGTCGATGCACGGGGTCAGCAATACCAGCAACGCTCCTACCATTAGAGCCGGGAGCCCTGCCAGGCCTTGAGTCAATGCCCACGCCAGTAACGGAATGAGGATGAAGTTGGCGAACAGCAACGCTGACAGGAAGCGCTTGTTGCTCAGGCTTTGACGTAGGTCCAGAAAGGGGATTTGCAGGAACATTGCGTACATCAGCACCGCGATGGTGGGTGTGATCAGTGTGCTGACGTGGTGGGCGAATGACGGAGCGAGCAGACCGAAACCGGCCGCCAGCAGCACGACTACGAAGTACAAAGGGATCTGGTTGCGTTCGAGGGTATCGCGGGTCATAAGACAGCTCTATCGGGTCGCAGAGCGCAAGGTTATGCGTCTACTGATCCAACGTCGAGCGACACAAAGAAAAGGGTATCAGGGGTACTCCTGGCGGGCATGTAACACTGTCACTATTTCGATCCAATCCGTGATTCGATACACCACCAAATAGTTAGGATGCACGACAATTTCTCGAGTACCAGGGATTCGGCCCAGACGGTAGAGATACGGATGATCAGGAAGAGCCGTTGTCGCTGCCTCGATGGATTCGCTCAAACTACTGGCTGCCACGGTATTGCGCTCAAGGATATATTCCAGAATGACTCTTAGCTCGGCGCGAGCTTCCGGCCGCCACTCAACCTGCATCTTGCGCTTTTCGCTTCGATTCAATCAGAGCGCGCATCTCTGCCATAACCTGATCATGCGGAATATTTGGACGAGGATCATCAATCGAAGCCTGCACCTTGGCACGGAACCAACGGTCATAGCTGGCAGCCTGCTCTTCAGTTTCAAACTCAGAAACGATGGGAGAAAGTGGGATGCTCATAGAGACCTCCTTAATGGATGCCTGCCAGTCTAATCGGTCCATGGTTTGCTGTCGTTCCTCTCGGATGTATGGCTTTATCAGCGGGTATCGAAGGTTAATGACCCTGCCAGACGCGGTGCAACTACTGGCAAACTGGTGAACTGTTACTAAAAAAATAAGAAACCTATAAAGGCCGAGAACCCAATGAATTTGAACGACGCCTCTTTGCGACTGCCCTCGGCCTCACCTGCGCGCGACCACGGCGAATCCTTCAAGGAGCCCGCCGCCGACGGCCACCTGCTAGGCGGCTTCGCCTGGCGCCACATCAGAACCGATCCCACACGCCCCGTGGTCATCATCAACGCTGCCACCTCCGTGCGCTGCCGCCACTACGCCCGCTTCGCCGACTACCTGTACACCAACGGCTTTGACGTCATCACCTACGACTACCGTGGCATCGGCGAATCCCGCAGCGGCTCATTGCGCGGCTTCAAGGCTTCATGGTCGGACTGGGGCGTGCTGGATTTCGAGGCCATGTTGCAACGCGCGCAACGGGAGTTTCCGGGGCAGCCGATTGATGTGGTCGGCCACAGCTTCGGTGGCTGCGCGGCAGGGCTCGGGGCGTCGGGTGCGGTCATTCGGCGAATGGTGACCGTGGGCGCGCAGTTTGCGTACTGGCGCGATTACGCAGCGAGTGTGCGCTGGCGGATGTTTGCCAAGTGGCATGTGATGATGCCGCTGCTGACCGCACTGTGCGGACACTTTCCCGGTAAGCGCCTGGGCTGGCTGGAAGATACACCGGCGGGCGTGGTGCGGGATTGGAGCACCCCGACGCCCAGATATGAAACCCGCCCCAGCGGACGAGCCCTGGGTGAGTTGCCGTTCAGTCGCGTGAAGGCGCAGATACTGGCTATCAGCATTACCGACGATCCGTTCGGGACCGTCGCCGCCATCGAACGGTTATTGGGTTATTTCGACGGCAGTGAGCGCACTCATTTACGGATAGCGCCTGAGGATATAGGCGAAAAGGTAGTCGGACATTTCGCATTTTTTCGCAGCGAGTATCAGGATCGGTTGTGGCCGATTGCACTGGCGTGGCTTCAAAACGGCCAATTGACTGCAGATACCCTTGGGATTTTCCCCAACCTGCGCTTCAATACCCCACCCAGACCCAAAACCCTAGGACGCTGAGCCCATGGCCTCGCCAAACAAGCAGCAAAAACGTGCCCACCGGGCCAAGGCCAAGGCCAAGCAGAACCGTACCCAGCGCGCCGTCGCGACCAAACCGGATGCGTTTGCCGGCGATGACAGCCGCATTGACCTTGAGTCAGTGGATCTGACCGAGCTGTTCGTAGAGATGCGCACCGCTGGCGAAACCAGCCAGCAGGCCCTGTGCGCGGTATTCCTGGCCCATCCGTTGCTGGCACTGGTGCTGGAGCAGGAAGGCGAAGAAGAAGCCACCGACTTTATCCTCGCGGCGCTGATTGAATATCGCCAGTGGGTTACGGATACCGATGATGAAGCCGCGGCACTGGCGTGGATCGAGTCGCCGGAATTCCAGGCGGATTACGTGGCGGCCTCACAAGCGCTGACCAGCTCGGCTGACTAATTGCACACATAAATAAGGGAGCCAAATGGCTCCCTTATTGTTTTCTTCAACAGATCAATTCAGCACCGCAGCACCCACTCTCTGCGCCTTGCGACGGCTCGCCACAATCAGCCCCGCCGCCACCACCAGCAAGCTCAACACGCCGGTCGCAATGATCTCGACCCGGTGCGCTTCCTGGAACAGCATGATGGTCAGCGTGCCCACGATGAACACCATCACCGCGTAGGTCAGGCCTGGGAACAGCCACATCTTGAAGACAATCTTCTCGCCCGCTGCCGTGCGCTTCTGGCGCATGCGCAGTTGCGACACCGCGATCACCAAGTACACCAGCAACGCAATGGCGCCGGAACTGGCCAGCAGGAACTCGAACACTGCCGCAGGGGCCACGTAGTTGGCGAATACCGCCAGGAACGCCGCGCCAGTCGACAGCAACACCGCCCAGTAAGGCGTGCCGCTCTTGTTGGTGCGCTTGGCCACCGCCGGTGCATCACCGCGACGGCCCAGGGAGAACAGCATGCGCGAAGCGGTGTACAGCGCCGAGTTCAAGCAGCTGGTCACCGCAACCAGTACCACCAGGTCGACGATCAGCTTGGCATTCGGGATGCCCATGCGCTCCAGCACGGTCTGGTAGGAACCTACGGCCGCCAGGGTCGGATCGTTCCATGGCACCAGGGACACCACGATGAAGATCGACAACAGGTAGAACAAACCAATGCGCCAGATCACCGAGTTGGTGGCCTTGGTGATCTGCTGGCCTGGGTTCTTCGATTCAGCTGCCGCGATAGTGACGATCTCGGTGCCCATGAAGGAGAACATGGTGGTCAGGATCGCGGCCAATACCGCGCCCATGCCGTTGGGCATGAAGCCTTGGGTGTCGAACAGGTGCGAAACGCCGCTGACCTGGCTGGTCGGCAGGAAGCCGAAGATCGCGGCCAGGCCGAGGATCACGAAGCCGACGATGGCCACAACCTTGATCAACGCGAACCAGAACTCGAACTCGCCGTAGTTCTTCACGCTAAACAGGTTGGTCGCGGTCAACAGCAAAGTGATAATCAGCGTAAAGGCCCAAATGGCCACGTCCGGGAACCAGGCATGCAGAATGGTCGCTGCCGCGTTGGCTTCCAATGGAATCACCAATACCCAGAACCACCAGTACAACCAGCCGATGGTGAAACCGGCCCAATGGCCGATCGCCCGGTCGGCGTAGGTGGAGAACGAACCGGTGTCCGGCGACGCCACGGCCATTTCGGCCAGCATGCGCATCACCAATACCACCAGCGTGCCCGCTGCGGCATAGGCCAGCAGTACGGCCGGGCCGGCAGCAGCAATCGCGTGGCCGGAGCCAACAAACAAACCGGCACCAATAACGCCGGCAATCGACAGCATGGTGACGTGACGCGGTTTGAGCCCCTGTTCGAGGTCATTGGAGCTTTGCGTACTACTCATTGACACACCTTTACGAGGAATTGCGAAAACGGTCCGCCCGGCCCGGAATCTTTCTCGTGAAAAGAAACCAACAGGGCGTTCTTTATTTTTTACGCAAGATTTGCGCCAAAATGTTACAGAGCCGCGATTGACGCGGGCTGTAGGACGTTTCAACACGACTCGCAAGTCATTGAGAACAATGGCATTCCGCTATAGCGTTACCGTGCGACTCACATTCAAGACGAATAAACGCACCATAAACACACACAAAAAGTACGTGACGCCCTACAAAAGGGCTGATATGCACCGTTTGCCCGGTTAACCCTTCCAACACCCGGCCAAAGCTGGCACCATCGCGCCCTTTTTTACGCGAAGCCTGCGGTTTTTCGGGTTCAAACGGATGTTCGGTTGTTGATGGCGCGACACGCTGCTGTGCCGATGCGACACCCTGCCGCACACCACCTGTTTACCGCCGGCCATGCTGTTGGCTGCCATCAAGACGCTATGCTAGCTTGGCGCCTCGCCAGGAAGGCGGCCCAACAGCAGGATCGCAACGAACACAATGAGGACCCCACATGGCCGAGGCCACGCCCGCGCTTGAAATCCGCAACTTGCATAAACGCTATGGTGAGCTGGAGGTACTTAAAGGTATCTCGCTGACCGCTCGCGACGGCGATGTGATCTCGATCCTGGGTTCCTCCGGTTCCGGCAAGTCCACCTTCCTGCGCTGCATCAACCTGCTGGAAAACCCGCACCAGGGCCAGATCCTGGTGGCTGGCGAAGAACTGAAGCTCAAGGCCGCGAAAAACGGCGAGCTGATGGCCGCCGACGGCAAGCAGATCAACCGCCTGCGCAGCGAAATCGGTTTTGTGTTTCAAAACTTTAACCTGTGGCCGCACATGAGCATCCTCGACAACATCATCGAGGCCCCTCGTCGCGTGCTTGGCCAAAGCAAAGCCGAGGCCATCGAAACGGCCGAAGCCCTGCTGGCCAAGGTCGGCATTGCTGACAAACGCCACGCTTACCCCGCGCAATTGTCCGGCGGCCAGCAACAACGGGCGGCCATTGCGCGCACCCTGGCGATGCAGCCTAAAGTGATCCTGTTCGATGAGCCCACTTCGGCGCTTGACCCGGAAATGGTTCAGGAAGTACTTAATGTGATCCGCGCGCTGGCCGAAGAAGGCCGCACCATGCTGCTGGTCACCCATGAAATGGGCTTCGCCCGCCAGGTGTCCAGTGAAGTGGTGTTCCTGCACCAGGGCCTGGTCGAAGAGCAAGGATCGCCACAGCAGGTGTTTGAAAACCCGCTTTCGGCGCGCTGCAAACAATTCATGTCCAGCAACCGCTAACGGAGCAACATGCATGCAGAACTATAAAAAATTCCTTCTGGCCGCGGCCGTCTCGATGGCGTTCAGCGCCACGGCCATGGCAGAAACCTTGAAAATGGGGATCGAAGCGGCCTACCCGCCGTTCAACAATAAAGACGCCAGCGGCAATGTCGTCGGCTTCGACAAAGACATCGGCGACGCCCTGTGCGCCAAGATGAAAGTCGAGAAGTGCGAAGTGTATGTGTCCGACTGGGACGGCATCATCCCGGCCCTGAACGCCAAGAAGTTCGACTTCCTGGTGTCCTCGCTGTCGATCACCGACGAGCGCAAGCAGGCCGTCGACTTCACCGACCCGTACTACTCCAACAAGCTGCAATTCATCGCGCCTAAAGCCACCGCCGACTTCAAGACCGACAAAGCCTATCTCAAGGGCAAGACAATCGGTGCACAGCGCGCGACCCTGGCCGGTACTTACCTGGAAGACGAACTGCCAGACACCACCGCCAAGCTGTATGACACCCAGGAAAACGCCTACCTCGACCTGACCTCCGGTCGCCTGGATGGCATCCTCGCCGACAAGTACGTGCAGTACGAATGGCTCAAGAGCAAAGACGGTGCGCCCTATGAATTCAAAGGCGACCCGGTTGTAGAAAGCGACAAGATCGGTATCGCCGTACGCAAGGGCGACCCACTGCGCGAACGCCTGAACAAAGCCCTGGCAGAGATCAAGGCAGACGGCACCTACAAGAAGATCAACGACAAGTACTTCCCTTTCAGCATCGAATGATCTGAACGGTATGCCCGGCGCGCTCACTTGAGCGCGTCGGCTTTTTGCAATGCCTGCCGCGATATGAAAACACCATGAATTTCGATCTCTACGGATTCGGCCCGGCGCTCGCCGCTGGCGCGCTGATGACCGTCAAACTGGCGCTCACGGCCCTGTGCCTGGGGCTGCTGCTCGGCCTTGCCGGGGCCTTGGCCAAGACTTCGCCGTACAAGCCGCTGCAATGGGTGGGCGGGGCGTATTCGACCATTGTTCGCGGCATTCCCGAATTGCTGTGGGTACTGCTGATTTATTTTGGCACGGTCAATCTGATGCGTGCCCTGGGTGAGTTCTTCGGTAACCCCGACCTTTCCCTCAGCGCCTTTGCCGCCGGGGTGATCGCCCTGGGCCTGTGCTTTGGCGCCTACGCGACGGAAGTGTTCCGTGGCGCAATCCTCGCCATTCCCAAAGGCCACCGCGAAGCCGGTGTAGCGTTGGGGCTGTCGAAATTCAGGATTTTCACTCGGTTGATCATGCCGCAGATGTGGCGCATAGCCCTGCCGGGCCTGGGCAATCTGTTCATGATCCTGATGAAGGACACCGCACTGGTATCGGTGATCGGCCTGGAAGAAATCATGCGCCATGCGCAGATCGGCGTGACCGTCACCAAGCAGCCATTCACCTTCTTCATGGTCGCCGCCTTCATGTACCTGGGCCTGACCGTGCTAGCCATGACCGGCATGCACTTCCTGGAAAAACGCGCCGCCCGCGGCTTTGCAAGGAGCACCCAATGAGCGGCGACTACAGCTGGCTGGCGCATTTTGACCTGGGCCTGAACTGGGCCGTGATCATCAAGTGGCTGCCAAGATTGGCCCAGGGCGCTACGCTCACGCTGGAGCTGGTCGCCATTGCAGTGATCGCCGGCTTGCTGTTGGCGATCCCGCTGGGTATCGCTCGCTCCTCGCGCCGCTGGTACGTGAGCGCCCTGCCCTACGCCTACATTTTCTTCTTCCGTGGCACGCCCTTGCTGGTGCAGTTGTTCTTGGTCTACTACGGCCTGGCGCAGTTCGATGCGGTGCGCGAAAGCTTCATGTGGCCCTACCTGCGCGACCCGTTCTGGTGTGCCACCGCCACCATGACCTTGCACACGGCCGCCTACATCGCCGAGATCCTGCGCGGCGCGATCCAGGCCATCCCGCCCGGCGAGATTGAAGCGGCGCGGGCCCTGGGCATGTCCAAGCCGAAGACGCTGTTCTACATCATCCTGCCACGCGCCTCGCGCATCGGCCTGCCGGCCTACAGCAACGAAGTGATCCTGATGCTCAAGGCCAGTGCCCTGGCCAGTACCGTCACCCTGCTGGAGTTGACCGGCATGGCGCGGACCATCATCGCCCGTACCTATTTGCCGGTGGAGATCTTCTTCGCCGCCGGCCTGTTCTATTTGTTGATGGCTTACATCCTGGTACGAGCCTTCAAGCTGCTGGAACGCTGGCTGCGCGTCGATGCCTGCCAAGGACGCTGAGGCACGCTTCCAGGCACTGGATGCGTTCCTGATCGAGCACCAAGGGCTGTGGAAACCACGGCCCTTTACGCATCGCCAGCTCTCTTGGGAAACCGAGCATCCGGACCTCGCCCAGTGGCTGCGCCAGCGCTCGCTGGCCGATGCCGAGACCAGTCATAACCAACCCCATGACCTGCTGGCACCGGCACCTTTTCCACAACTCGCTGCGCAAGCTCGCCAGCTCAGCGCTGTGGATAAGTTACCGGCGCAACCCCTCGCACCCGCTCGCCATCGCCTGAACGTCGATGTTCCGGGCCGCAAGTGGGACCAGATCGAAGCCTTCGGCGCCGCACTGCAGTTCAAGCAAGTGCCCACGCACTGGCTGGACTGGTGCGCGGGCAAGGGCCATCTGGGGCGCCGCCTTTTACAAAACGGTCAAGCACTGACCTGCCTGGAGTACGACCCGGCGCTGATCGCGGCAGGCCAGGCCTTGAGTGACCATCACGGCCTGCCGGTCACCCATCGCCTGCAAGACGTAATGGCCGATGTGTCGATCAACCGCGAACACACGCCCGTCGCCTTGCATGCCTGTGGCGATCTGCATGTGCGCTTGCTGCAACTGGCCAGCACTGCTGGCTGCCAACAGCTCGCGCTGGCACCCTGCTGCTTCAACCGCATCAACGCAGACGCCTACCAGCCACTGTCCAATGCAGGCCGCGCATCACGCCTGAAACTGTCGATTGATGACCTCGGCCTGCCGCTGAGCGAAACCGTCACCGCAGGCAAGCGTGTGCGCCTGCAACGGGACACATCCATGGCGCGACGCCTGGGCTTCGATCAACTGCAGCGCGAACTGCGTGGCGTCGACGAGTACCTGCCCACGCCATCCCTGCCCGCCAATTGGCTGGAAAAACCCTTTGCCGACTACTGCCGGGAGCTGGCGCACCTCAAAGGGTTATCCACAGCCGAACAGGATTGGACGGCGCTGGAAGCGTACGGCTGGCGCCGCTTGGCCGAGGTCCGAAACCTGGAATTGATGCGTGGTCTGTTTCGGCGCCCGCTGGAAGTGTGGCTGGTGCTGGATCGGGCCTTGTATCTCGAAGAAAACGGCTACAAGGTCCAGGTAGGCACCTTTTGCGAACCCGCACTGACGCCGCGCAACTTGATGGTGCTTGCCGAGCGCGATTAAGGGGCAGAAATGTCGCCGCGCAGCCTGTGGATAACTCTGTTGATGAATTCTTTACGGGGCCTGTAGCCATCAGCGCTACAGAACATAAACCGAGCTGGTCATTTTTTGTTCACAAAATAAAACGCACGCAAAACAGGCAGTTGCGGCGTGATGAGAACAGCTCCACAAAATGGCTTTTTCGTGACAGGGCCATCCAACCGATTGTGCATAAGCATCTGGCGTTAAGCGTATAAACCGCGCTTTAGGTACGTTTTCCTGGGGCCTTCAGAAACTGGCAGAGGTCGTTGATATCGTCGCCTGCCAGACTCTTCGCCACGCTATCCAATGGGTCGACACCAAAGGCCAAGGCTTCATTGATCGCTACATCGCGGTGCACGTGCAGCGCTTCTTTGCCCAGCCGTTGCTTGAACGCCTCGACCATGTCCAGGCTGAAGGCATTCCTTTCATCCACTTGGTTGATCACCACCTGCACACTGGGCGGGCGCTCACCCTCCAAGTGCGGGGCAAGCAGAACATCCAGATGGTCGAGGGTGCCCAGGCACGCAGCATCGGCCTGCACAATGACCAGGACCACGTCGGCAACACTCAGCGCTTGATGAAAGTAAACGTTGTTACCGGAGGGGGTATCGATGATCACCGTATGCCGCGCGCTCAAGCCCAGGGACGCGAGGCGTTGAGCCAGCCAACGCGGCTCGTGCTTGAGCCAGCGCTCCAGGCTTTCCTGCTGCGGGATATCGATCTCGCCAAAGGTGATCACCTGGCAACCGGCAAAGCTGAGCTGTTGGAGTTGGCTCCATTGCCCATGCTCCAGACTGGTGCGCCCGATGCCCGGCAATGCCGAGCTGACCCCGAAGTGATGTTGCAAGGCGTTCTGCGGGTCCAGGTCCAGCGCCACGACGGACTCGCCCTGGCGCTGCAGACCACTGCTCAGGGCGGTGACCAGAGTGCTGCGGCCAACACCGCCATTGATCGACACCAGCGCTACCACTTTCGGGCTCAAGGCCAAGGCGGGCGCGGGCTGGGCGCTTTCGTTGGCGGCGCCATCGTCCCGGCTGGGAATGCTGCCGAAGAAATGCAAACGCGACGCCATGCCACGCTCATCTTGGCAGACATCCTTGCCGAGCAAGGCTAAAAGACCATCAGTAATGCCCATAACAAACCCCTCATCACGGCGAAGCTCAAAGACGTGAAAAGGTCAGCTGATACGACTGCTTACCGCAGGTCTTTTTGTGGTCGCCCTAGTGCAGGCAGTCTGCTTCAGGACAGCAAAAGTGTCATTATTTTGATGAGTTAGTTGTACATTTTTTAGACAAACGGCAAATCGTCAATTTAATGGCCAGCAATGCTTTGACCCTAGATGCGCTTAATTGATTCGCCCAAGCAAGCTACGACAAAGCCTGCTCAAGTCCTGGCACGCGGCGCTGTTGGTCACCGGATCAAGCGGGTCGCGCCCGTAAGCCTGAGCCTCGATAAACGAGGGATCGCGCTGGATCGTTCCAAGCAGGGCATCCCCCAGGCGTAGCTTGAATACGTCGACCATGTCCTCACTGAACCGATGAGCAAGGTCAACCTGGTTGATCACGTAGAAACGATACGGTGACTGCGCGTGGGCAAGGTATGGGGCAAGCACACTGTCTACTTGAGCCAGGCTACGAAATGACGCGACATCCGCTTGCGCCACCACCAACACCACGTCGGCAACCGACATGGCCTGGCTCAGGTACGCGCTATTGCCCGCCGGCACATCGATGATCACCGTGTCCCTGCCACTCAATTTCATCCCACCCAGGCGCTTGGTCAGAAACTCCAGATCCTGGCCCAGCCAACGATTCAAGCTTTGCTGCTGCACAGGATCTGTTTCACCGAACGCCACCACGCGGCATCCGGCAAAACCACGAACCGGTAGCGCTTGCCAGGTTTTGTTGAGCAGGCTGGTCGCGCCGACACCCGCCATATTCACACCGGGCGCCAGGTGATGACGCAGGGCGTCTTGCGGATCCAGGTCCAGCGCGAGCGCAGGATGACCCTGTCGCTGCAAACCGCTGGCGAGTGCCGCCGTGAGCGTGGTGCGGCCAACCCCACCCTTGGCAGAGACCACCACCACAACCTTGGGCGCCGATGGGTCCGAGTACACTTCGCCCAGCGGGCCTTCCATCAACTCAGGTGGATGAAGATGCTGGGTGGCGCCCTGATTCAACTGATCGAGCAAGCCTTGCAGACCAGGCGAAATCGGCTCATCAACCTGGGGTTGATCAACACGGAGAGTGCCAGTCAGTGCGTCGTATAGTTTGGAAATATCATCTGCGCGACTCACTGTCCTGCTCCCCCCTCTGAGTGTTTGAATAAATAAGGCGCGCATTGTGTGATATCACCTTGATAGTGTCAGTATTTTGATGATTTCAACTAACTTGTTTCAGATGAGTGGCTTGACGCCATTTATATGACTTATTATTTTCACTTTAAATATCAGTCATTTAAGATTATTTAGCGCAATTTCTGATCAACTTATCAAGAATTCAGCCAGATGCGTATTCCCCTGTAGCTACGCAGACGCTTCATACAAAACGAAACAAAACCCGAGTTTCGCGACACACCCCATATACCTCCCGAGCATTCAATAGGACCCACACCCACTGTTGATCTGCACCGAGGACGCAACCATGAACCCCAACAACTGGAACATCTTCATCGCCGCCAGCCTGCTTGCCTTCACCCTCAACGCCCACGCCGACACAAAGCCGAAGCCGGACATCCAACGCATCGTCGCCACCGTGCAGGACAACACCGCCTCCTGCGGCGTGGTCAATGCCCACATGACCTACCTGGACTCCCACGGCCAACAACGCGTACTGAACTACAGCAAATTCGCCGACAACTGCGCAGACGGAAGCTGACAGAAGAAGCCCCGCCACAGCCCTGAAACCGCGCCAGATGAAAAAACCTGCGGATTTGCAAAAATAGTCAGAATTCAGGGGTTTACAGAACCTCGCCAATCGCTATAATCGTCGCCCTAACACGCCGGTATAGCTCAGTTGGTAGAGCAACTGACTTGTAATCAGTAGGTCCCGGGTTCGACTCCTGGTGCCGGCACCATATAAATCAAGGGCTTGCAGCGATGCAGGCCCTTGTTTTTTGCGCTAGACGTAACAAGCGACGTAATAAGCCTTCCCTATGCCCTCCCCTGGCGTGGGTCGCGCTCGTCGGAATGGCCCAGCGGCGGACGTCTCCGCACACAGCAGCGCGCAACTCGGGAAGCCGGCCATACCAGGGCGGATTTTCTAAAATGTGCTAATGCCTGAAAAAAGAGTGATAAAGGTAATATTGCAGTCCGAATCAAGCTGTAAGCCACGGCCGATAAGGCTTTGAGCGGTATTCGGGAAGGGTGATATTTAAGTGATATAGAAGTAATTGTATTACTCTTTTATAAGGTGATATTCCAAACTGACCAAACCCAATGAAACCGGGGGTTTGGCCGGAATATTACTTTTCATATCACTCCATATCACTTCTCAATGTGATATCTGACCCCCAATGAAACCGTGGTCTCCAGCCGATTCCCGATCGTCTCTTGCCCTTATTACTCTTTTAAAAATGGCCACCCTCCACCTGGGAATCCCTCTCATCTATTGGGCGTTTTTCTGCACGGCAGATCTACATCTATAAAGCTCCGAAAAGCTTCCGATGCAGTGTGCACAAATGAAACGGCCCCGAATCGCTAAAACCCACGAAAATCGAGGGCTGTAGCGATATCCCCCTCTACCCGCACGTACGCTGTTGCCGCCTCAAATAGACTCGTCGCGTTTTTGAAAACCCGGGAGTCCGAGCGTTTTCAAATTTTTCGCCCAATGAAACTGGGCATCCCAGCCGATCCCCGTTCGTGCCCGTCCGAGCCAGCGCTTTGCAACACCACTGCATTTCTGTTCAAAATTTTGCAATCTGTGAAATTGCCGATCGCCCGCAGAGCCCCCCGGCCCGCCTGGGCTGCAGGTTTGTTTGCACCGCCTCCCGCTTTGCACAAAAAAAGGACGCAAACCCCGTCGGCGGGAGGGGGATAAGTGCTTTTTCTGAAGGATTTTTCTCGCAGCAGCAAATTTTCTGGCACTGACCTTTTGTCGACCGTATGACCATGCGATTCCGATCATCGCTATACTGTTTGCATATACAGTATTTTGTGACATAGAGAATGTTTCCCATGGAACTACAGGAAGACAACGTCAAGGCACAGTCGCTGGGGGACTGGAAAGCTCTACTGGCGAATAAGGAGGCGCTACTCACGCAACCGGGCGCCCATCACGCGATGCTCCTTAAACGGGCTTATGGCCTGCATCAGGTGCAATTGATTAATCGTGATGAACTTGCGGATTTGCTCGATCTGGCTGACTCGGCTCTTGAGTACGCTTTTGAAGAGTTACTGCACATCCCTGTAGAAAATCGCTAGGGGGTTCCATGCGAGTACTCGTAACCCCGCTACGCGATCGGGGAGTGGCATTGAGCAAAGAGGATCGGCGCCGCTATCCGGCTATCCGAGGCAGCGTCTTGGTGAACGCTGAAACTTGTCAGGAGTTAGGGCGCAGTTCAAACGTCGCGCACCTGGTGTCGGGTATGCCAATGGAGGCGGAACCTCTGCCGCCACTGTTGGACGCAACACTGGCGGGGATGGCTAATACGGGGTTTGTGCTTAGCGGCATCGAATTTATAGACGGTTGCGCTTACGCCCAAACCTGGTGGTGCAGAGAAGCGTGATGTCGGGGTGCCATTGCACCCCGAACTACTACGACATTTCTATGGCTGAAATAATGTTCTGTGCCGTTATCGAGTGACCGGCTACAGATGGATGAATACCGTCGGGAATAAGGGACCGAAGGTCTAGCCCTTCGAACGCTGCATAGTTGTCGATAAAGTCTACACCGCAAATTTTCGCAGCATCCAAAGTCGCAGACCTTACAACATCCATACCAAACAGATACTTGGAAGACTGAATGCTTTCTGGGTTAGCACACATCAATATAACATTCGAAGTTTTTTTAACCTTCGAAACCAGGGCAACAAGATTGTCTGCTAGTAGCTTTTGGGTACTTGGGTTTCTAGATGATTCAATTCGATCGTTTGTTCCAAGCTGGACAAACACAAAGCTATCATCGGGTAGCACCGCATAGTTCACACCGTCACCAGCGGACAGCAAATTACGCGCCATGTAACTTGATGTACTTGCACCGTTGATTCCCTGATTGCTGATTCGCACCTTTTTTTGCGGTGTATTTTCCGAATCATATCTAGAGAATTCAACAATAGATTGCCCACTAGGTGAAGAACGCCAATTGGCAAGCGACACTTGGGATCCAAGCATGTACTTATCGCCAATGTATCGCTTCACATTGTTGACATAGCTTTCACTGGCGAAATTATCCCGTGGATCTGTCAGGGTTCCATTTCTAGGGTTTGGATTTGGTCCCTGGGCGGTGCCGGTGCCCCAGGTGATGGAATCACCGATGAACGTGATCCCAACCAAGGGCGAGCCAGGATCAGCAAGCGCCGCTTTGAGCCTTGCAAGCTGACCACCATTTACATGGAAGCGGCGCTGATCGATCAGCGGCCCAACGACTCTATAGGCCGGGTAAGCTGCGACAAGCGCCGCAAGGGTAAGGAACCGTCTCCTGTTCACGCGTCAATCCATTCTGAAAAGGAGACGATTCTACATTATCAACAGCCTTGGTCAGGAAGACTCCAAAGAGTTGATGACGTTTCGGGCCATCAACGTATAACCAAGTGGGTTCGGGTGCAGGCCGTCATTTGTAATAAGGCTCATATCTGCAATCGACAGAGCAGTATAGTTATCAATCATATCTAAACTCCGAGTGCGGGCTTGGCGATATATCTCACCACGAACATCCTGCATAGTGAACGAATATACGTCAGAACTTTCGTTCGTCGCCGGATTGGCGCACATAAGAATAACACTCGTCATAGGCTGCAAGACATCAAGCAACGCGCTTAAATTCGCTGAAAACTCATTCACCCCTTGTGGAAACAGCGCGCTTTTGATTCGGTCATTTGTTCCAAGCTGACATAGTACATAGTTGTCCTGAGGGCCAACAGCTGAACCGTGCGCATAGGGATTACCCGGCAGGTTATTAGCCTTGTATGTGCGGGTACTTGCGCCATTAATTCCTTGGTTCGAAATACGTATTTTTTTATTGACCCTTATTCCTTCCACTCGAAATATTTTTGTTCCGGACGTCTGACTAACTCTACGCTTAGTTCTCAGCTCTACCTGTTTGTTTCGAATATAGCTAAATGTATGAGTTCGAGTGCGATTATTACCAAAGGTTAAACCGTCTTCTCCCTCACTCGTTGTATACACCCCTAGGGTTATACCATCGACAAATAGTTCATAATCAAGACCGTCACCAGAAACACCGAAATACAAAGTAAAAGAAGTACCGGTAAACGGGAATGAGATTGAATGATAGGAAGTCTGCGCCAAATTCCCATCCGAAAGTTGACGCTGAAAGCCGGTGATCCCTGAAAGGTTTGCAACATCGGTGATAGAAAGTGACACGCCCACGGACTTGGTTGTGAAACTACCCCCACGGGGAAACAGGTCACGTACTACTGAATATTCAACAATTGATTCGCCCGAAGGGCTTGCCGGCCAGTTGGTCAAGACCGGTAATGCGCCGGCAGCGTAATTGGCACCGATATAGCGCTTCACCTGGTTAACCCATGACGGTGTGCCAAAGTAGTCACGGGGGTCGGCGAGGGTGCCATTGCGCGGGTCCGTCGGCGCCTGCTCCCCGGCATTCCCGCTGCCCCAAACGATGGAATCACCGATAATAACGATAGAGGTAAGTTGTTCCAGCGGGTTAGTCAGTGAGTTTTTCAACGCTGCGAGCTGACCACCGTTCTTGTGGAATCGCGGTTGTTGTGGCGACAGGGGGTCGTTCATGGTGACCGCCTGGGTGAACCCGCCAACCTTGAAGGCTCCGTTCACATACGCGTTTTTACTCGGCACTGCCGCAACGACGTATACGGCACCACCCAAGTCCACCCGACGGGCCTTGTTCACCAGTTCAAAGGCCGCGAAGGCGGCGGTATCGTCTGTCACACCGTCGCCCCGGGCGTTAAACGGCGCGTCCTTGGGGATCGGCTCAGCCAAGACCCTGGCGATAGTGTTGGACACATCCAGGCACTGGATATGAATACGGTTATCCCGCGCACCACTGACCACGCGCAGGTCGTACAGCCCGTCTGCTGCAGCAAACTCCACCCGGCCATCTCCAGCCGCCGGGAACGGGTTGGCCAAGTTGCCGCCTGTGGCGTTCTTGAGACCAGTTACCAGCGTTTCCGTACCGCGCTTGTACAGGTAGCAGGTCGCGTTCGGCAGGGCGTTGCCCGCGTCGTCCTGGGCGAAAAAGTTTTTGAGTTCCAAATCAATCTCCGGTGATGGGCTCAAGCTGCCCAGTAAGTTGTTGGCCGATAGCGGCATTAGTCGTGAAAGCGGCGGCCGTGGCCGGTACCGGGCTTGGCCCGTGGACATGCGCTGCCAGTTGGGTGTTCATTTGCGTGACCAGCTCGATCAGGTCGCACAGCACCTGCAGCACGTTGACCTCTTCAGAGCCCAGCCAGGTTTGCTTTGCAACGCTGCGGCGGGCGCCCTCGATGCGCTCCAGCAGGCTGCCGCCGACCGCAAGGTTGAGCTTTTGGCCTACGGCCTGGTTCAGATCGCGGCCGGTGGCCAGGTGCAAGTCATCCAGGGCGGCCAAGCTGGCCGAGCCGCCTGAAAGCAGCTTGAGTGCACCCAGCGCCTCGATCGTCTTGCGTCCGCCGACCGTCTCCGTTGAGTGGTCATCGATGGCCACCGCGCTGATCTGGTGCCGTTCGGTGTTCGATAGGCTCTCAACATCCCGGTCTATGGATTTGTCGCGTATCCGCCCTTCGGTCTGGCGCAGCCAGTTTCCATCGGCGTCGACGCGCTGCTGGGCTGCGTCACTGTGCTGCCAGACCTGGTCACCCTTGGGCACCTTCGGCAGGCTCAGGCCATGAGGCAAAATGGTCTGGATATAGGGCTTGTTCGGCAGACCATAGGCAAAGCACACGACAACCCGGGTGCCTTCCTCAGGGAATGCAAGGAATCCCATCTCGTCGCCGCCCACGGGCATAGGCAGCGGCACACCGGCGAGCGTCGGCATGTCCTGCAGCGGTTCGTCGTCCTCGCCCAGCAGCTGCAGGTCGACCGCAAACCGAGGCCGGAAGTCGTCGCAGATCCCAGCGCCGGCGGGCGCATCGGCTACACCAGTGACCTTTGCGAAGCGCGGCAAGTGATAGCCACCGGTCAGCTCAGGGAATTGCCGCTCTACGCTGCGGCGGATTGCGTCTTCCATCGGATCGCCATTTGGTTGCCGGTGAGGGTCACATTGGTGATCCGCTCGCCCTGGTTGATAGATGCACCTGGTCGCAACCCGGGAAGGGCCGCAACCATTGCGCTTTGGTTGCCTTGGTAGCTGTTGAAGAGTTCGGCGGGGAGCTGCAGCGGGGCGCGTGCGCCAAAGAAGCTATCGGCCCAACTGCCCACAAACACTTCGCCATCGCCCTGTTGCTGCCAGATAAAATCAGCAATGCCGAACACCCGCGCCAAGCTATCCATCGCTTGATAGCCGGCGGCCAGGTTGTAGAAGAATGGGGCTTTGACCTTGGCGTATGCCTTGTCCGGAATGCGGAATTTCAAACCGGTTTTCTGATTGATCTCTGTCAGGACGGTATTCAAATCTGCGTGGCGCAGGTTCAGCGGCAGAGGGTTGGCCAGGATCGCCGCCAACTCTCTGCAGAACACCACCTGCTCCAGCGCATTGGACGACGTACACCGCTCGACGTAACCAATGAAGTAGCGCTGCAGTGGGCTGTCGTTGTACCCAATATCCAGCGTGACGAGCCCTTTAACCGGTGCCGTGGCCTGGATCGTCAGATTGGCGCGCCCTGGGCTGCGCAGCTCCAGCCGCACATCGTCAGCCACCAGGGGATAAACCTCGCCGCCGATCCGCAACACCTTGTGCAGTTTCATGCTCATTCGGCGCCGCCCAGGTAGTTATCCAACCGTTTCAGCGTGGCTTCAAAACCGGTCAGTTCTTCACCTTCGGCGGCGCTACCGTCCGAACTGGCGCTGCCAACTGATTGACCTGGTGCGCTTTGCTGGGTGACAGCCTTTGCCGCCCTCCGACCCTCCACGCGTTCGGGGTTCGACAGTTTTTCAGACAGAGTGAACTGGATACGCCAAGCGTTCAGCGTGTCATCTTCCCGGGCAGTGATCCCTTCGGAAAACTCGACTTGCCGGATTCCAAACCCCGACGCCGTGTCGTTGACCACGCGATACGTCTTGCGCTGGCCACCGGTGCCTGTGGCCTCCGCCAGGCGCATCAGTGAGCGCAGATCGCCAGAATCCACGAACGCGATCAACAACGAGACCGCCAGCGTTTTTGGCTTGAATCCTTTGTGGGCCGAATCGGTACCGCTGGTTTGCCCAGACAGATCGTCGCTCTCGATCCGCAGGTTGGCCGTGACTTTTAAATGCTTGCCTCGCACCTGTTCGCCATCGAGCAATAGGGTCATAGGCCTACCAACTCCCGAACAAAGGCCAGGCCGTTCAGCGAACCAACCAGCAGCAACCCGGCAGACAACCCCCACTCGTGACCTGGTGCATCGCCCTGGAGCATCTGCCGACGTAATTCCGTCGCGTCACCAGGTCCGATGAGGCGGGCGCGCATGGTCTCGTCAGTGGCGGCGCCGGCGAACATCGCTTTGAGTTCGGCCATCTTCTGGTTTTGAGCCTGAGCCTGGGCTGATTTGCGCTGTGCCAACTGGCCCAGGTCACCCATGGGCGAGCTGTCGGAATAGCATTCCATCACCGACAGTTGACTCTGCAGGGCCTGACTCGCGATTTTGGTCACGGTGCACCGCTCCAGGGGCAACATTCCCCATCGCGGCAGCGTGCCGGCGATAGGCAATTCCCACTTTTCCGCGTCGAGGGCTGCCAGATTTTTCGAGCGGCGTTCAGCGCGCTGCAGATCGGGAGTCGGCAAAACGGCATTGAACCGTGCCAGGGTTTGGGAAAACTGGTCGTAGCGTGTGCCCAGGAACATCACAACCAGGGCGTACTGCGGACCAGTCGGACGGCCATCATCGCCGGCGTCCACGAGTTTCTCCCCCAACTGCTGCAGCATGTTTGGCGCGGACAAATACCGCTGATAGCCTCGGCCCTGGCCTACTCCACTTTGAAAAGGCGTCACCACGAGGCACGCCGGCGCCTCGCCCAAGGACTGATCGAGGGCAGCACGTCCTGCAGCGACTGCGCCACCTACAGCAGCACCGACCGGCCCGGGTGAGGTTGTAGCCAATGCCGCCAACCCCTGCAGGCGCTGGGCGGTTTCGGTCTGCTCATTGCCAGCCAGCAGTTTTGCGTCATCGAGCGCGCCCAGCCATTGGGTCGACTGCTCCGGCCACCGCATGGTGATCGGCGCCCAGCTCATTGCTCGGCGCTCCAGGTGACGGCGTTCAGGGCCTCCAGATCTAAATTCGCACGCGCTGTTGCCAGCGCTTGCTTCAGGCGGTTCGCCTTCTGCAGCGCCTGTTGCTTGAACGTGGTCAGCTCATCACTCAACTGGCGCAACTGCTCGATGGTGTGTTCAACAAAGTCTTGATTGCCCAATTCGTCCCGGCAGTTACAAGCACCATCAAGCCCGCGCAGAACCATACCGGTGAGATTTAGCTGATCCTCTAGTTGCGTCTGGTAGTAGTGGCGCTCCCCCAGCACCGTCGACCAGAGGCCACCAGCGATATGCGCGGCACAGGCAGCATTAACCGCTGCCAGTTGCTCGACGTAGCGAAGTTCGATCACTGCCGGCACATCGTCCACCCAATGACCATTGCTCCAGATCTGCCCGGGGCCTGGCACTTCAAGGGTGTGGCCAGGCGGCAAAGCACCAAGGCGATCGATCACCAGGGGCCCACGGGTTTCGGTGCTGTAGGCCGTCAGCCCCTGATAGGAGTCAACCAGCTGCCAGGCCTGACCGTCCCAGTAGGCAGCTTTGTATTCAGGAATCACCGGCGGCGCCACTTCGACGCAGCCCCGGGGCAACAGCCATACACCCGGTTCCATCGGGGATTCGTCGGCAAGCGCATCACCTACGTAAATGCCCAGGTGGTCGGTTTGGTAAACAGTCTTGGAAGTCATGCGGGCCTCAGTACTTGATGCAGCCGAGCGCCGCGATGTTGCGCGGGCGCGACTCGGTGCCGGTGCTGTTGATGGTCAGGGTGTGGCTGTGCGACACGCTGTTGGTGTTGCCCGTGACGGTGTGCGTATGCGCGCCAGAGCAGGCAATGGCGGTTTTGTCCACAGAAGTAACCCCGTTGCCTCGGTAGACCCCGTAAGGCTGGGTCTCAGACGCGTACTGGCCACCATTGGCAACCACATCATGGGTGTGGGCACCACCAGACGCCGCTGATCCCGTCAGCGTGTGGCTGTGGGCTTCGGATGAGATGGTGCCGGTGTGCCCGTGGGCCTTGTTGTCGTCGCCTTGGGCGGCATTTAGGGCACGGCCAATGTCAACGCCGCGCCCGTCATCCAAGCCCCGGACAAACTCGCCGCGCACGTCCGGCAGGTTGAAGGTGGTCAAACCGTCGCCGACGCCGAAAGTTGTACCGATCTCGGCAAAAAGACTGGCGTAGGCAGTTCTTGATACGGCCGCCCCGTTCGCTTTCAGCCAGCCCGCCGGCGCAGTGGTTCGGAAGAAATAACCCAACACCCCGACAAGGCCCCGAACAGCCTCTTGAGCGGCTTTACGTGCGCACTTGGTTGTGGCCAGGATGTCGCTGCTGTCAGTACCAGGGTCATCGCTCTTGGCATTAGGCAGCTCGCCCAGGTCCACGTCGTCCTTGGTCGTTGCTCGTGCGCGCAGGTTTTCATAGTCACCGTCGCGGGCGGCGAAGTACCGCACCAGGTCGGCGGTGATGGGCTGGCTGGCACGCAAGTCGGTAATTTCGCCGGACGTGGCCACGCTGGCCAACGGCACCACAAAATGCGCGATACCGTTGCTGTCGGTGTAGTCGGGCTTCGTCTGACCAAACACCACTTTCCACGTGGCCACCACATCACTGGCCGATCGGGCCAGGGACACGTCCAACCAGACGTTGACCGGTAACGCCGGCAACTGCACCTGGACAGGTTCAGCCAGATCGATCCGCACGCCCTGGACATAGGCCAAGCCGGGTTTGAGCTGGTACAGGCCAAAGCTCCGTTCCATCTGCAGGCCGCTGGCCAGGAAGCACGCACGCCCGAAAACGTCCAGATTGCTCAGCCGCTCGCGTTGATCGACGCCGGCGAAACGGATAGTGAAGTCGTGCTGCCAGGTACTTGCGTCGACGGTTATCCCGGTCAGTGCCTGGGCGCCGTTGAACTCCAGCAGAATATTGCGCGTGACGTTGTTGCCGATCTGCTGCGGCGGAATGTTCTTGCGCTTCTGCTGCAGGGGCACGGTCGAGACCGCAAACAGAACACCCTCGGCAGTTTCCAGGCCGATCCAGTTGAAGTCCCAATCACCAATGTCAGAACCCATCATCAGGCTGTAGATCACCTGGTTGGGTTGGACGTAGCCCTTACGGGTATAACCGGAGGTGTACACGATCTGGGACGCGGGCGGCTTACCAGCGGCACGATTGATCGGCGCCGATGGATTGAGTCCTGGAACGTTGGCCAACACAAAGCGGGCAATTTCCAGCACCTCTTGAGCGGCCTGCTTTTGGGCTTTAAGGCTTTCGCCGGCGAAGGTGATGCTAGCTGCCATGAGCGCTCCCGGTAGGGTCAGTGATAATTGCCAGCTCGTTGATCACGACCAGGCGGCTGGCGCTGTCGTCAAGCTTGGCGATAAGGGTTTGTTGGTCGTCGTTGAAGTCGGCAATGCGCATGCCCAGGCTGACTGGCGTGATCGTCACGAACTCATAACGTCGGCACGTGCGCCCGTATTGCTGCATCAGGACGCGCAGCAGCTCGGGGTTGTCGCTCAGTTGGGCGTCGGATAGATGCAGCAGCACAATGTCCCAATCAAGATCAGCGACACGCTCTTGGATCTCGACATAACCCACGCCTAGGCGCTCGAAAATCCGGATCATCCCGGCGGTGCTGCCGGCATCGACGGCGTTGATGAAGGCGTATTTGACGCGCAGTCGGTAGAGCTTTTCCGGCTCGGTGTGGAAGCGCTGGATGTCGCGCTGCCACGCCAACAGGTCGAGGACCGTCAAATGGCAGGTTTCTGCGTCCATCTGCAGCAAAGGCCAGTTGACCCACACCTCGACCTTGTTCCACCAGGACTGGGCGGCAGCTTTGAGCTTCGTCAGCTCAGGGCCATCGAGCCAGAAGGGCAAGCCGAGCTTAAGCATTCGCCACCACCACGACGTCGGCCAGGCGCGGAATGTTCAGCTGCGAAACGATGTCGACGTTATCGAAGTCCAAAGAGTCGATACCGGGAAACTGCAGGTGCAGTTCCTCGCCCAGCCGGCTGAATGAAAACCGCGACTGTGGGTAGGTCAGCGTTGGCTGGTAGTCGACGGCCGTGCTTTCGCGAAAGGCAGCACGGATGAACAACTCCACGTCGGCCAGCAGCGCCGGCGTGCGCTCGGCACCGACTCCCGCCTTTAGCCAAACCGTCAATTTGACTGTGTGCTGCGTGGCGGGCATCTCCATCACCAGCAGATCGTCGCCGTGGCCATGGTTGCCCTGATCGCGGATATAGCTGTTGATCGACGCCAGGTAGGTTTCTGAGGGCGAGTCAGCTTCGAACAGGACATAGGCGTTCGCGCTGCCTGGGCCCCGGGGCGCATTGTGTTCAAAATAAACGCCGTCAGGCTGCACGCCTGGGAAGGACGCGATCATCGCCCGATACACTGCATCGGTGTGCCATTGGTTCACGGCCGAAAATTGATTTCGCACCCGTAAACGCAGGTCGTCGTCATGCTCTTTATCTGCACCAGGTTGAGTAAGCCAACCGTCAGCGTTGACCACCTGGACGACTCCGGGCACCGGCTCGGGCAGGATTGAAAAGTAACCAGGTGCAAGGTTGAAGCCGCTGCCAGCAGCCTTTGCCCGGGCCAAGACGTTTATCTGCGATTCACCGTCGATAAAGCTGACCGCCGCGATCGTTGCCAACTCGTACACGTTGCCGTTGATGGCAATCGACTGGACGCGGGTGCCGGCGGGAATCTCCAGGACGCCGGCCAAGGCACTACGCGTAAACAGCAAGTTACCCTCAGCAAAGGTCGGCGGTTTGCGCGTGACGTTCACCGCCCAGGCGAGCATATCCAGCCAGGCATCTTTGGCGGTCTTCACGAAGAAGTTAGGCAGCACTGTGCCGGCGATGAACTCAATCAGCCACATAACCGGCTTGGTCACCAGGGCGGTGATCAACCGCCAAAACGGCGACCAGGTACTGGTGTTGCTCAGTTTGCTGCCCTGGGCCAGCACTTCTTTTTCCCAGGCCGCACGCAGCTTGGCTTCAGTGGTTGGAATTCCGGCATCGTTCAGCGCTTGTTTAAAATCTACGTCACTCACAGCACTACCTCGACAGAGCCAAATTCAACAGTTTTCGCAGTCACCAGGTACTGCCCTTTTCCCTCGATCAGGATCTGCGCCGTCCCCGGCACCAGACGAACATCGGCCTCCACCAGCAGCTCCAGCTGCTGGATGCAGTCGGCCTGGCGGAAGCGGTCGCGCTCAGCGACGAGGGTCACCAGCAGCCCGCTTTCGCGGATCATGTGGGCGATGTCCTGGGCGATACTCGCCCGATCGTCCACCAGCAGCGGCTGGCTCGACGGGTCCAGGGTCAAGTCGTTATTGGTGATCAGCAGATCGATATAGAGGCTCACCCTCCTACCCCCATCGCCACCATGTTTTCCAACTCCAATTGGGTCATTGGCTTGGCGGTGTGGATGTTTACGTTCTCAACATGAGTGCCCTTGTTCTGATTGCTGGTGTTCTGGATGCTGGTAAGCAGCCCACCAGGTGGCACGGCGGTTGGCCGCACCGGCGACAGGCTTGGAATCGCCGCGTTGATGGTCTGCTGGGCGCGCTGCGCCGCTGCAGCACTGTCCACCGTGTTGGCGCCAATGTCGGTACCGGGCACCTCGGGCATCGCTCCAAAGCGGGTTTCAATGTCGACTCCGGGGATCTTGTTGAGCATCTCGATCAGGTTGTTGATCGCCGTGTGAAAGATCGCGACGATCCCGTCCCACGCAGCCTTGGCCATCCCAGACCAGCCGCCCATTGAGGCGAACCAGTCCGACAGGGCGGTCAGCTGGTCGCTGACCCACTTGAACGCCTCGCTGTTCATCAGGGCGGTCGTCCACTCATCCCAATAGACAATCGCCAAAGCGACGACAGCAATCAGCGCCACGATGCCCCCTACAATGAGCAAAACGGGGTTGGCCCACATTGCGGCGTTGACCAACCAGATCGCGCCCTGCCACAACAGCATCACGCCTCGAACCAGGCCAAGCGCGGCGGTTAGGCCATAAACCACGGCGATGTAGGTCAACATCAAGAGCTTCTGCACCAGGAACACGGCGGTGGTGCGCAAACTGATCATCTGCACCACTTTCCAGACAGTGACCATTGCAAGCCAGGCCATGCGGCCAGCGCCGACGGCGAAGGTCAGCAACGACATGACGGCAATCAGGGCCAGGATCGTTAGCGTGACAATGCCGATCAGCCGGGTGATGTTGGGGAACATCTGCGTCCAGCGGGTCATGGTGCCGGCGATGCCGGACAGCTTGGCCATCAGCGGTGTAAGGATCGGAATCAGCACCTGGCCAAAGGCAATACGCAGCCCTTCGACCGCTGCCCCAAACTGTTGCCACGGGTCAACCATGGCCATGGTCATGTTCTTCGCATCTTCCAGACCGCGCACCTTGCCCAGCTTGTCCATGCCGTTGCGCAGGCGATCCGTGTCCTTGGCCAGGGCGCCAATCACCTGGGCGCCCTCCCCGCCAAAAGCTTCCATCAGCTTGGCGCTGGCCGACGCACTGGTGAGGTCGCCAAGTTTGCCCTGCAGCTTGTCCATGATCTGCAGCATGGGCAGCGCTTTGCCGTTTGAGTCGGTGAATTTCATGCCCATTTTTTCGGACGCAGCGCCAAGGTTTTCAAAGAACGCCTTGTAGCGCCCACCGGCGTCGCCGCCTTCCATGGTGCTGCTCAGCGAGCCAATCACCGCGAACTGCTCGGCGATATCGACGCCGGCGGCCGTGGCGATCGAGCCCACTTCCTTGAAGGCGTCCTTGAGCTGGGCGCCGTCGGTGCGGAACAGCTGCACCGCCAGGGCGGTCTGCCCGCCAAGCTTTTCAACCCATTCGCCCTTGCCCATTGCGTCGGCCTGGCCCTTGAACAGGTTGTACATGGTGCCCACGTAGGCGCCCATGGTCTCGGCGTCGGATTTGGTGGCCTTGGCCAACAGGTTGCTGGTGTTCGTGAAGGTGGCCAGTTGACTGCCCGTCAGGCCCTTGATAGCGCCCTCAATGCTGTACGCCGACGCAACAAAATCCCGGGCGTTCTCGCCATAGTTCACCGAGAACTCCAGGGCCTTTTGATTCAGCGCGGTCAGCGCGTCTTCGGCCACGCCCAAGGATTTGACCTCGCCCAGGGCGCGGTTCATCTCCAGCGCGGGCTGCAGCGCCTGATTGATGCCGACAAAAGCGCCCGTCACACCGCCCAGGCCAAGGCCCATGGTCTTGATGTTCTTTTCGCTTTGCTCGGTCAGCTCGGAAAAGCCCATCTTCACCTTGCCCAGGGGCGCGGTTACCTTGTCGGTCAGGGCCAGGATAAAGTCCAAGCGGGCGCTACGATCGGCCATGTGGTTCCTATCCGTTCAACGCATGGGCAATGCCGCTTGCGACGGCAAATTCCATGCGTTTCCAATATTCGTCATCCAGCCACTTGGCCGTGCCCATGTTCTCGATACTGGGCTCGGCGCCGGGTAGCCATCGGGTGGTCAGGGCCAGTAACTGGCCCAAGCCGTCCTCGGTCAGGCGGTCAGCGTGCTCAAGGGCTTTTTTACGATGATCTCGACGTCAGGCGCGTATTCCTCCAGCAGAGCGCCGGCGATTTGCATGGTCATCACGGGGTTGGCCAACACCTCGCGCAGTTCGGTCTTTTCCGCTGGCAACACGGTGCTGCTCAGCAGATTGAAGGACGGTGCGACCTTGTTATTGGCGGTCATGGCATTGAAGTACTTGGTCACGTCCTGGGGCGTCAGGGTGAAGGTGAATTCCTTTACGCCGACTTCCAGGGTGATTTCGCGGGCTTGGATCTGGCTCATGTTCGTGTCCGTTATGGTGGTGGGTTTGAAGGGGTTTTCAGGTCAGCGCAGGCACACCTGGTGCACGTAGTCCTGCAGGCCCAGGATCATTTTTTGACTGAGGGCAAGCTGATCTCTGAGGGTGAAATAATCCGGTCGAGCGTCTGTTGCGAGTTCGGCGGTGCTTGCATCAGCCACGCCGCCGGCGCTGGCTTTTTCGGCGCCAGCGGCGCTGCAGGTGGCTTTGACGCGCAGCCGCTGACGGCCATCGTCAACAGCACGACGCCGCTCAAGGTTTGAAGCGCGTTCATGGTCAAGCTCCAGGGTTCGTTTAAGATCGATTGCGTCACGGTCGGCCAGCATCTCGCCGCTGATACGGGCCGCTTCGCGCAGGCCTGTCGCCTCGAACAGGGCGGCGTCACGTTCAGAGCGCGCCTGATCGCGCTGACCGGCGATACGGTCATAACCAACCCAAACCGACAGGCAAATCAGTAGTAGAAAAAGCGCATCGCGCATGGTCATAGCCCCTCCGCACACATCGCGGATTCGGCCCGCCGGCGAGCATGGAGCCCGGGCACAAAGCGCTTGCGGCCCTGGGCGTCAGTGACCGACGACCACACCGGGCTCTTGCCGTCGGGGCCCCATGCGAGCGCCTTGCAGCCTTCGGCGATCTTGCCGGCATTGATCAAGCCAACGGCGCGACTGGCACAGGTGCTGGGTACGCCGAAGTTGTGACCATGGCTGCTCAGGGAGTCGAAGGTCTTCTGCCCGATCGCTGGATTGGTCAGGCAGTCAGCCAGCGCCAGTTGGCCTTTCTCGACCACCAGCTGCTCCACCTCGGCGCAGCGCTCCGGCGACCAGTAGTCACCGACGATCAGCGGATACGGACTGGTGTAACGAGTAATGCCCTTGCACACCGTGGGCAGGCCACGGGCCAACTTGTCGGCATATACAACGTTCTGGCCGTTGCCTTCCCACTTGCCCAGGAATGCGAGCAAAGGCGCGCTGACCAGCACCAGCGCGCCGGTGGCGATCTTGGCGCGCAGGCTCACGACTTGCCCTTCCAGTCGAGTAGCATCTGGCGATACTTGGGAACCAGTAGAAGGATCTGCAGCACCATGTAAAGCGCGGTCAGCATGTAAGCGACCGCCGACCAATCGACGGCGCCCGTTACACCTGTGGCGGCCACACCTATTGCCGGCGACGCCTTGGCCAAGGCAACGGCGGTGTCCTGGGCGACCTGATTCGCGCTCATCGCAGAACCTCTTTCTCAAAAATTGTTTGGCACGGCACGCAGCGGGTCATACCGCCCAGCGCCTGGCGTTTTTCCGGGATCGATTGATCACAGTCTTCACAGTGGGTCAGGCTGGGCCCGATCGGCCGCGTGCGCGCCAGTTGGGCGGCGATCGCCTGATCACGCTGGCGTTGTTCCAATGCTTGAGCGCGGTCGAACGGGCAAACCATTAGCGCAGGCCCTCGATCTCTGCAGCAGCCAGGTATGGCACGCCGTTGACGCGGATAAAGTCCGGGCTGGTGACGTCAAAAGGCACCTTGTGCTTTGACTTCTCGCCGCCCTTGGGATCGACGCTCAGCAGGCTGGAGACCTTCAACTTGCAGCCGAAGGCCTCAATGCGCAGCTCTTCGTCGCCGGCCTTGGCAAAGAACACCGAGTCGAACGGTTCCAACTGGCGGAAACTGCCGGCACTGCGGGCGGCTTCAATCAGCAGGTTGAAGTTGCTGGTGTCGAATTCGAATTCGCCGCTGCACGACACATCGCCGTCGACGTGCCCGTTGGGCACACCCCGGGATTGCGCCACGGCGGTGTTGTCGGTGATATCCAGGGTGCAGCTTTCAACATGGATCTGCAGATCGCCCAGGTTGATGTCGAAGTTTTTACCGCCAATACGGGACATACGGGATTACTCCGAATCGTCGTTGGAGAGGTCCAGGGCGATGTTCGCCGTGAGGTCTTTCGGGCAATTAAGGGGCCTGATCTTGATGTACACCTCAACCTTGGTTTTGGTGTGCCAGACCAGCTGAATGTCGCCGTCTTTCGGGGATTCGATCTCGCCCGGGAACACCTCGCCGGCGAACACGGTGGACTTGGCCATCACGCGCAGCGGCTTCATAAAGGCGCTGATTGCAGCGGCCATGCTGTTGGGTGTGTTGTTCAAGCGACGATCAGCCACACGGCGGATCAGCAGCGGCCGGACCTGGCGAGCGGCCTTGTCAGCCAGGCGCAAGTACTCGACCACTTGGAAGTCACTCGCCGGCGCATCCAGCATGTTGCCGTCGCCCCAGTACACGCCCGGATAATCGGGATAGGTCTGGGATACAGAGAATCTGGCCTTGTCCAGCTCGGCTCGGATCGAGGACGGCAGCGGCACACCCTCGCTATCTACAGGCACAGCGCCCAATCCCAGCAGTGAGCCGGTGGCCACACGCATAGGGCTGTCGGCGACGCTTACCGCCGAGTTAGCCAGGCGACCGGCAAGAACGCCCTGGTCATTACCGTGCAACTGGGGCACCACCAACACACGCGGTGCGGAAAGGTCTTTGGTGATCGCCTTCTGCTCGACCAGGTACTGGTTCCAGGTGAGAGGTCCAGACAGGCCGCCAGTGGCTGCCATGACGAAAGCACGGCGGCCATACACGTTGTTCAGTTCGATGGCCGCGTCGTGCATTGCCGTCAGTTCGGCACCGGTGGCAACCGGCTTGGTGATCACAATCGCCTCCACCGAAAAGCCTTGTTGCTGGGCCTTTGCCAACGCGTCCGACCATTTGCCGTCTGCACCAATGGGAGCAGCAATACAGGCCCAGCGGTCACCGCCATTCAGTCGCGCCGCTGTGATCTGGGTTTTCAGGTCACTGGCCGCGACGCCCAGCGCGCCGTCCAAATCGCTTTGGGTGTTCAACGCGATCAGTTGGCCAACGCTTTTGCTGGCCGGACCGATAAAGAGAAAATAGCGCTCGATCTCCGTCACGGCACCCTGGCCCAGATTGAGATTGTTAACGCTGACTTGTCCGAGTGCCATGCAGTGCCTCGCTAGCGGGGTGAATTAAGGATTTGTTGCAGCACCTGGTTCAGCAGCAAGCCGGTATCGCGCTCGGTGCTGACCCCAATGAACTGGCGTTTTGGCAGGGTTATTTCCCAGCTTTGGGCGCCGGTGCCTTCTTTCTTTTCGTCGTCCAGGATGCGAATGAGTAAGCCCGCCTTGGCGTAATTCACATGCTCTTTAATCCAGGCCACCGAGGGCCTGGTCAGGGCCTTTTTCCCCGCCTGGCGTACCTTGAAACCGAGGCGACGCAGCCGCTTTGCCTGTTTGTCGGTCGCCGCCAAGCCAGGGGCCACGTTGTTCCACTTGCGCATCTGCGCGGCGGTACGACGCTCGCTGGCCCCGTTGTGCTGCTGCGCGGCGACCCAACTTGTCAGGGCGTTGCGCCAACCCAGCACGGCTTCATCCGGGCTCACACGCGTGACCTGCATCAGCTTGGCCAGGCCCGCTTCCATCTTCTTTTTGCCCTTGGTGTCGCCTTTGCGTGCGGCGAAAGGCGAACCGTCCAGGTTCTGCTGATCTCTGACCCGCTTGCGGCTCATGGTCCGCACGCGCTTGGTCACGTTATTCAGCAAACGCCGGCGTAACTGCGGCGACAGACTCAGCAGGGCCAACTGCTCACGGACGCCCAGGTAGCCCCGTGCATCCAGCTCAAAGGTGCTACGGCCGGCCATGGCTGGAGACCTCGCCGTGCTGCGCAACCCACAGATCGAATGGGACAAATGACCAGAGCTTGCCGAAAGCCTCGATCTCGCCGGCAGGGTCTTCGGCCAGGTACTGCGGCTCGACGAACTCCAGGGTGATGTCCACGTCCGCCAGATCGTTGTCCAGCATCGTGATTTCGAACTTTGCCCCTGGTAACTCGTCGCGGGCCTGGTCATTGGTTTCAAGCCAGCTTCCGACCAGCGCCATCAGGCGCCCTGGGTGATCGGCGAAACGCTCCAGGGCAATCGTGGCGATATAGCGCATGTCACCCATGTGCATGCCGTCAACGTCGGGCTTCCAGATCAGCTCTAGATTGACTTGGTCGGTCCAGCTGTCGAGCTGCTCAGGCTCGACCAAGCGGCGATCGATCAAGTAGGCAGTCAATGCCTTGAGCTTGATCACAACAACGCCGCCGTGATGCGCCCACGGCCCTGCAGGGCGCGGACGGCCTGCTGGCTGAAAGCTAGGAAGGTTTCCGCACGCTCGGGGGCTTCTTTGCCGGTGTTCTCGGCGCTTTCGCGGCGGGTCACGGTGGGGAACTGCGGCAGCGCGTTACCTTTGGCGCGGCAGTACACCGCGCGCTTGTACAACCTCACCTGGAAGGCGCGCTCAGGCAGCACCGTGGAATCCGCGGACTCGACACGCGTGACGCCGTTGGCTTGCCAGCGGGCTTTGCACTTGGCCAAGTCCGTATTGACCTCAACCATTGCAGTGTTCAATGCGTCGGCCAGCAGCTCTACCAGGTACTCCGCCGGCAGGCGTTGTTCCTTCTGGAATTCGGACACGGAGAGGTCGGGCCAAAAGCCGTCGTTCTCAATCGTCTGTTCCACAAAGGTGGTGGGTTTCCCGGAAAAGCTCATTGCTGGCCGCTCAAATAGGGCGGGGAGCCTGTTTTCAGTGGGACGGTCCATAAATGGGCGGCTCACTTCCACAGGTCCCCGCTGGGGGGGTAGTCGGTTATTCGGTGGTCGGGTTAGCGGCCGCTTGTTTTGCCAGGGTCTTGCGGACCTTTTTGATGCGGGTGTCATTGCCTGCCTGGGCGTACAGCTCGGTGGAGCGCTCCAAATGCTTGAGCGCGACTTCCCACTGCTCGGCCTCCATGGCGCGCATACCGATCAACTTGTGGTACTTGCTGGGGATCTGCTCCGTCAGATTCCACACGCCATCAACCAGCGGCAGTAGGTCGGACAGGTACGGCTCCGGGCTGCGCTTGGCGTTGTACTCGGCGTAGGCCCACTCACACACGGCGTCAGCCACAAACGTCTGGATGTCGCGCTTGAAGCGCTCCGGCATCTGCTGGCCTTGCTCCATAAGAAAGTCGGCCAGCTCCAGGGCGTCTTCGAACTGGGTCGTGTCGAACAGCCAGACCATGACCTGCACAGCAACGCGGTTCGGGAAGTTCAGCCCCGATTCGCAATAGCGCTGGACGTATTCCTGGTACTTGGGCAGCAGTTCTTCGCGCTTAAGCGACTGTTTGCTGGCCAGGTTTTTGAGGTCACTCAGGCGGGCCAGGTCCAAGTCCAACGCCGCTTCCTGCAGCAGCAGGTGCTTGCGCGCATTGGCCGGGCTGCTTAGGGCATCGCCCGGGGTGTAGGCCATGCCTGCAGTAGCGGCGAGTGCCGCTACTGCAGTGCTGCCCAAGGCCAGGACGCGGCGCTTGTGCGCAAGGGCCAGGCTCACGCCAACAGCTCCACGTTTTCGGTCAGGGCGATCTTTTCCAGCTGCTCGATCACGTAGCCTTCGTTGCGGCTGTTGTAGTCCTCGACGCGGGAGCGTTTCGGATTCTCGATCGTCTGCTTGCGCCAGCTGGTGTCCTGGTAGTAGATCGAGAGGTTGTCCCAACTGGTGACCAGCACCGCGTTGACCGGGAAGTTCGGCACGCTGAACGCCGGCAGACCGCCGTAGGTGGCAATGACCTGGGCGTTTTCAATACGCTCCTTCTCGGTTGGCGTGTCGCCCTGCTTGGTGTACAGCTTGGCTTTGTCAGCAGCGAGCAAGTCGGTACCGATGATCGCGACCAGGTCACCGTCTTCGCGCAGGATCTCGTCCACCATTTGCTTGGTGTCGTGAACCAGGGCATCCAGGTTGGCGTAGTCACCACCAGCACCCAGCGTTACCTTGCCGGCAGTGGCGCCCTCTTTCAGCACCTGCTGCGGGGCCTGCTCGCGCAGTTGCTGCAGCCAGCCCTTGTTCACGTCCTGCAGCTTCGGATTCGCTGCCAGGTCGGTCTGCGTTGCAGCGCGGGTGCCGTGGAAACCGATAACGATTCGGTCCTGGGCAATACGCTTTTGCACAGCAGCGGAATAGCGCTCTTTGAAGTCGGGGAACTTCGCCCAGGCGTCGATCTTGGCGTACGGCAGGCCCACGTCCGACTGGGTATCAGCCAGCTCGTAGGTGCTGTTGTCCAACGCAGACGCATCCTTGGCTTCGCGGTCGGTGGTCTTGGTGTTGGTGCGGCCGGTGACCGGGCCATTCACGCCGATGAAGACCTTTTCACCCTTGATCTCGCTGACCGGGGTGACGTTGATGCGCTCCAGGAAGTCGGCCTTCGCGGTGATCGCGTCGTTCAGCTCCTGGGCAATCGTTGGGTCCACACTGAACATGCGGGTCGAATTTTCGATGCCGTAGGCTTCGGCAATCGCATCCTGCAGCTCGGCGTACTGTTTGGCGCCACGGGCGCTTAATGGCTGGGCCATGTCAAAGCACCTTGCGTCGAGGGGTGTTTACCGGGCCTGGGTTGCGTGGCAACTGGCGACCGGAGGACGTGTTCTGCAGCGCAGTGAAACGCTTTTCCAGCGCGGCCATGCTCGCCAACAACGCCTTATTCGTAGCCCCGCCCTTACGGCTGAACTCACGATCTTCTTCGGCAGTGGTGACAATGCCGTCGACGGCAGCTTGCACGTCATCGATCGGCTCAGGCTCTGGCTCGGGAGCTTCTTCGGCGACGGGCTCAATCACAGCTTGAATGCCGGCAGCGACAATCAGCAGTTGAGCCAGCAGGGCCTTAAGGGCCGTTGCGGTAGCTTCATCCATAGGGGGTTGGGTCTCTGTTGGGGTGGTGGGTTCGACGGACTCAGCGTCCGTCGCGAAGCGCTTGAAAAAACCAGTGAGCAAACCAATCAGCTTGCCCATTTCGCCTTGGGGCTCCTCCTCAAAGGCGCCCAGTTCAACGGAAGCGGCGTAATACGTGGCTTTGTTGGTTCGGCGGGAGAAGTACAGTTCCTGGGTGCCAAGGCTCGAAGGGGTGTCGGTGACCGCAAGACCGGTCAGGTAGGATTTGCCGGTACCTGCAAAATTCGGCCAAATCTCAATGCTGGTGAACAGCTTCTGCCCCTGGTCATTCAGATACAGCAATCGATCGTTGGGCTTGAGCTGGGCCTCCAGGGCGATCTGCCCTTCCTCCAGGTCGTCGCCTTCTTCAACCAGACGCACCGCGTATACGGTCCCGAAGGAGCCTTCCGAACGCTGGTGTTCGCACCAGATCACAGCGGTGTATTTCGAAGGCTTGTAGGTTTCAGCGATGTCGCGCAGCTCCTGGGGAAGGATCTCGCGACCATCGGCGGTGATGCCGCTGGTGGCGACACGTTTCCAGAACGAAACAAGGGAACGGGGCATGGACGATAACTGCGCTCAATCGCTGAATGAGCCGCCAAGATAGGGAGCCATCAGCCCTCAAACAAACGGTTCAAATGCGCGTTTCTCCTATAATCGCGATATAGGTGGATCACGGAATTTAACCCCGCGTTTCCAGCGTTTTCGCCGCATAGACTGCGGCCCATGTACTACTCGACCGAAGTTAAAGAAGCCGCTAAACGTCTGTTTCTGCGCCGCTGTAAGGCCAAGGAAATTCAGGCGCAGCTCAACCTGCCCAACATCCGCATCGTCTACTACTGGATCCGCCAGGGCGGGTGGGAAGACATGCTGTCGGACGAAGAGCCACTGACCGCCGTCGGCCGGCGGATCACCCTGCTCCTGGACAAGGTTGGTAGCCTGTCCAAAGACGACCTCAACGAACTGGACCGCCTGACCGCTGTTCGCGAACGCCTGCTGAAACAAGCGGCAAAGCCCGCACCGGTGCCGGCATCGAACGGCGACGATCAGGGCGAGCCCCAGGAACCGCGCAGGCGACCGCGTGGGGAACGCTCTAGCCGTGGCGAAGGCGGTGACAGGAAAAAGGAAAAGAAAGCCAAGAACGACATCAGCGGGCTGACCGAAGTCGACTTCCTGGATAAGTTCATCAGCAAGATGTACCGCTATCAGCAGGAGCTGTTCGCGGCAAAGCAAAACCCGCTGACGAGCCGGATCCGTAACATCCTCAAAAGCCGCCAAGTTGGTCTGACCTACTACTTCGCTGGCGAAGCGTTCATGGATGCGGTGCTGACTGGCGACAACCAGGTGTTCCTGTCGGCCAGCCGCTCACAGTCTGAAATTTTCCGCAGCTACATCATCCAGTTTGCCAAACAGTGGTTTGACATTGAGCTGACCGGCAACCCGATCACGCTCAGCAACGGCGCCGAACTGCGCTTCCTGTCGACCAACAGCAGCACCGCCCAGGGCTACCACGGCCACGTCTACGTCGATGAATACTTCTGGATCCGTGACTTCGAAAAACTCAGCACCGTGGCCAGCGCCATGGGCACACACAAGAAGTGGCGCAAAACCTATTTTTCGACGCCCAGCGCGGTATCACACCAGGCCTACCCGTTCTGGTCAGGCGAGGAATTCCGCAACAGCAAGCGCGGTAAGAAGGCCGGGGGCACATGGCCCGTCGAAGCGGCCTATACCCAAGGCGCGCTGTGCCCCGACGGACAGTGGCGCAAGACCATCACCATCCAGGATGCGATCGATGGCGGCTGCGATCTGTTCGACCTGGAGCAACTGCAGCTGGAGTACGACGAAGACAAATTCCAGCAGTTGTTCTACTGCAAATTCATCGACAGCAGCCAGAGCGCGTTCGGTCTCAAGGATCTGGAGCGCTGCTATTCCGACCTTTCGTTGTGGGAGGACTTCGATCCGGAACTGGATCGCCCTTTCGGCAACAGCCCTGTTTGGCTTGGGTACGATCCGAGCCGTACCCGCGACGACGCCACATGCGTGGTGGTCGCCCCGCCGCTGGAGCCTGGAGCGAAATTCCGCATCCTGGAAAAGCACAGCTGGCGTGGGCAATCGTTCAAATATCAGGCTGATCAGGTCAAGAAACTTACAGAGCGCTTCAACGTGCAGCACATCGGCATCGACACGACCGGTATCGGCTACGGCGTGTTTGACCTGGTGCGCGACTTCTACCCGCGTGCGACCGCGATCCATTACAGCCTTGAAACAAAAAATACTCTGGTACTCAAGGCCCAGGACACGATCCAGGGCAGCCGCATCGAATGGGACGCCGGCTGGACCGATATCGCCCAGGCGTTCCTGACCATCAAGCGAGGCACCACCACCAGCGGCCAGGTCACCTACAGCGCTTCGCGAACAGACGCCACCGGTCACGCCGATATCGCTTGGTCGATCATGCACGCCCTGTTCAATGAACCCCTCAACACCAACAAGCGGCGCCGTAGCCGCTATGTCACGAGCGGAACCAATGCCCAAGTCACGACACAAAAAGCCCCAAACCAGCCAACAGGCGCGACAGCCACAGCCCATGAGAGCGTTCACCTTCGGGGAGCCCGAACAGGTGCTGTCAGGCAACATCGGCGAGTACCTGGGCGTGTTTCTCAGCGACGACGGCGAGATCTACAAACCACCAGTGTCGCGGGCGGGCTTGGCCAAGCTGCTGCGCGCCAACGCGCACCACGGCGCCATTCCCAAGTTCAAGCGCAACCTGCTGCTGCGTGAATTCATTCCTTCCGAGGGCTGCAGCACGCAGACCATGGGGCGGGCGAGCCTGGATTACATGGTGTTTGGCGAGGCGTATTTCTATCGCGATACCAACGCCTTCGGCGAAGTGCTGGAGATGCAGCACCTGCCGGCGATCAACATGCGGGTGAAGGTCGACGGCGGCTTCAGGATGCTGCTGCCCGATAGCAAGTTCATGGACTTCGACCAGGACGAAATCGAACACGTCCTGGACTATGACGTGGAACAGAACATTTACGGTGTGCCCGATTACCTGGGCGGCCTGCAGGCACTGTTGCTCAACGAAGCCGCGACCCTATTCCGCCGGCGCTACTACAGCAACGGCGCGCACGCGGGTTACATCTTCTACACCAACGACCCGGACTTGACCGAGGAGGACGAAGAAAACCTGCGCGCCCAGATCAGCGCCAGTAAGGGCGTGGGCAACTTCCGCTCGATGTTCGTCAACATCCCCAACGGCAAGGAAAACGCGATCCAGATCATCCCAGTGGGGGACTTCCAGGCCAAGGACGAGTTGGAGAAGGTCAAGAACATCACTCGCAACGACGTTATCGCCGCCTGGCGGATGAACCCTGCCCTGGCCGGGATCATTCCGGAAAACAGCGGGGGGTTTGGTGACATCGAGAAGATCGATCGCGTGTATACGAGCAACGAGATCAGGCCGATTTGTCAGCTGTTCAACCAAGTGAACGACGTGCTACGCAGAGACAGGCGAATAACCTGGAGATCGACCGAGGCACCCGGCGAAATCATTACTTAATGTTTCAACAGCAGGGAATAATCCTGCATCACATGCGAACATAGTGGCAATTTGCTGCACCCTGGGGAGGGATGATGAGAGTAACTTGTAAGTGCGGGCACAAAGGAAGGATTGCATCACGTGAGGTGCTATCCGCTGACTTTGCGAAACTCTACTGCCAGTGTCTGGACGCCAAATGCGGACACAGTTGGGTCGCTAACCTCACGTTTTCCCACACGCTAAGCCCCTCAGCCCAGACCTTTGATCGGATGCTAATTGATCGTTTGAGAGACATGCCTCGGGCCCAGCAACGCGAGCTTTTTGAAAGGCTTGGATCGCAAGCCGTCGCATGATGAAAACCGCCGACTTCTACTCGCCGGCGGCCCAAGGATCAATCTTCGTTGGACTGTTCCGGGTTGCTTACCAGCGCCTCGGTAAGCCTGCGCAATTGCTCCTGGTCACGTTGGCTCAACTGACGATAAATCCCAATCAGGCGGCGTTCGATATGCGAAAGCTCATACCGCGCCGGTGCTGCCATCTCAACGTGGCAGACACCCGCGTTTGTGCGATCCAACATGCTCACTACTCCATAAAGTGCATTTCCAAGGCAGCGTTATGGGGGCTGGTAAGAAAATTTCTGGATGTGTTTTGTATTTGTTTAAGTCGTCCCTTGGGCCGCGTCGTCTGCCATCGCTTTTACAAAACGCCGAATCGCTCTTTGATCATCTGCCGGGATACTCCGGTATTGCTTAATGATCCGGTCTTCCAGTTCATCCAAAGAATCAACGGCCACTGTGCTGCGCCGCCCAGTCAGGATGAAAGGCACGTCAAATTCGAACTGGACAGCGACCTTACTCAGGTACGACGCAGTGGCATCGCTGGATCCAGCCTCATAGTTCGCCTGTGTGCGCTTTGCAATCCCCAACGCTTGCGCAACTTGGATCTGCGTCATGCCGCATCGCTTCCTTTCTTCTTGCAGCCGAGAACCAATCTGTACAGAAAGATGCACTTTTTTTCATCCTTAGTATTTACAAGTGCACCAAAGTGCATCATTGTGCATCTCACACCACATGAAATTGCACGGATCTGCACTATGCCGAACTCAAGCGTTACCGAGCAAGCCCGTCAACAAGCACGGGAAGCATTAGAAAAACGGGGTCAGTCAGCAAAAGACTTTGCAAAACAGCACCAGCTCAACCCCAGCACCGTTTATGCGGTTCTGAGTGGCCAAAGCCAATGCCGCCGAGGGGAGGCGCATCGCGCTGCGGTCCTACTTGGAATCAAAGACGGCGTGATTGCACAGTAATGGCCACGACTCTGAGGGAACAGCAGAAAATGAAAAGCAGGGTTCTAAAAACACGTCGCGAAGTAGTCAGTGCAATTATTTGCACCTACGAGGGCGGACGCGAATGCGCGGCAGCTCGTATAGGCCTGTCACTTAAGAAGTTTGATAACCACGCCTACGAGAACAACAACTGCCGCCCGCTGACGGATTCACAGATCTACCAGCTGGAACAAGTCACTGGTACCCATCACTTGGCCAACTATGTTGCTGGGATGTACGGCGGCATGTTCGTACCGGTGGCCCTTCCAGACAGCCTGGATAACGTGGAGATGTACGCTCGGGCCATGCAGAGCTCAGCCAAACAGGGAACAGTCGACCAGATCATTGCTCAAGCGCTCGATGATGGGGTGATCAACGATAGCGAAGCCGAACTGATCCGGAACGCCCACACCTTGCACATGGCCGCACGCACGGCCGAAGTGTATGCGGCAATCGACCTCTATCGCGCCAAATCGGGGAATGCCAAATGACTGTTCAGACCAATACCTTGGACTATCAAGAGTGCATGCAAAACGCCGCGCTGGCTTTCCTTGAGCGCCATCAAGCCGAACACCTGGGCGATCTGTCGGCGTTTCTTGACCGCGCCATCAATCACCTGGTGGCCACCTTTGACGTATCCGAATCAGTTGCAATTAAGCTGACCTCCCTTGCCCATTTAGAGCTGCAGGAAGTCGCTTACCGTCAACGCCTCGATCTGGACTACAGCAACACCACCGTCGTGGTGATCAAGGATCCCATCAAAGGGGTCTACTGGTCCGTACCCGTCAGCCTCATCTATGAACGCATCTTGACCGCTCCTGACAACGTACGTCTGCGCTTCACGAACTCGTAACACAACCCCAACCAAAAGCCGGCCCCACGTTTCGTGGGTTTGGGTGAGCTGCGCCTGAAATCGAGGTTTAACGATGGTAAACGCCGTAACTGTCACCACTCAACTGCCCCCGGCCGAGGCCGAAGCGTTGCTGGCCGCACTGCGTGAACAGTATCGCTTGAGCCTCAATGAACATTGGTACGACGACCAATTCCGCCTGGTTGCGGACGGTCTGCGCCACGGCGCAATTCTCGCCCACGTCCCGGCAATGGCTGCGCAAAAACGCCTTATGGCAGCCCTATCCCAAAGCCTTAAAGCAGTGAAGCAATCATGAAAGAAGATCTTCGGCACGACGTCCTGCAGCGGCTTGAGTCCGACTACGGGCTTAAACACCGTAGCGGCACCGATTACATGCGCGGCGGTGAATGTCCCAAGTGCCATAAGCGCGAGCTGTATTCGCGCCACGACAAGCCGTGGCTGGTGATCTGCGGCCGTTCGGAGAAGTGTGGCCACACCCTGCATGTTAAAGAGATTTACGACGATCTATTTGAAGACTGGAGCAAACGCGCGCCAGCGACAGACAACGCTCCCACGGCAACGGCACGCGCTTACCTGGAGTTCGGCCGCGGCTTCAACATCGAGCTGATCGCCGGCTGGTTTACCCAGGAAACTTACTTTTCAGCCCAGCAAAACGCCGGCAGCGCCACGGTGCGATTCGCGCTCGAAAAAGGCGGGTACTGGGAACGGCTGATCGACAAGCCCGCACGGTTCGGCAAGATGAAAGCTCGCTTCGCACCTGGTGAAAGCTACCGGGGCACGTGGTGGTGCCCGCCGTGCGTGGACGTGCTGGAAGCGAAGGAAATCTGGATCGTTGAAGGCATTTTCGATGCCATCGCCCTGGTCCATCACAATATTGCCGCCGTATCGGCTATGTCTTCGAATGCCTTCCCGGCCGATTCGCTGCAGGCGATCGTGGCAGCCCGTCCAGGCAACTTGCCGAAGCTGGTGTGGGCACTGGACAACGAGCCAGGTGCACACGCCTACACGAAGCGTTGGGTGCGTATGGCGCGTGAACTGGGGTTCACCTGCGAAGCAGCACAAATTCCCCAGCGGGATAACCGAAAGGTCGACTGGAACGATCTGCACCAGCGTTGGCAGTTCCTGGACGAGGGCGCTAAGCGCGACACCCAGTTTGACAAGGACATCACCACTGCCCGCCACCACGGCGCGCTGCTGATTGCCGACAACGCCACGGAGAAGGCCCTGGTAATGTTCGATTGGAAGCGCCGTAGCGAATTCCACCTGGAGTTCGGCAACCGCCTCTACTGGTTCAAGCTCGATTTGGAGAAGTACAACAAAGCAATCCAGGAACTTGAAGACAGCGAACACCACGACGAGCAGCAATTAAACAATAAGCAGATGCGTGCCAAGGCCATGCAGCAGTGCGGCGCCCTGCAGCGTATCGCTACATGCAATCCCAAAGCGCTGTACTACCAGGAAAACAAGCTCACCGACGAGTCCTGGTATTACTTCCGCATCACCTTTGCACACGACGCCGCGCCTATTAAGAACACCTTCACCAGCTCTCAGATTGCATCGTCTGCAGAGTTCAAGAAGCGCTTACTTGGCATTGCGCCAGGCGGGATGTTCACGGGCACCACGCAACAATTGGATGCGTTCATTGAAGAGCAAACCGACGCTCTGAAAACCGTTCAGACCATTGATTTCACTGGGTATACCCGTGAACACGGGGCCTACGTCTACGGCGATGTGGCCGTTCGCGACGGGAAGGTGTTCAAGCTCAACGAGGAAGACTTTTTCGATATGGACCGGCTCAGCATCAAAACCTTGAGCCAGTCCGTGATCCTCAACCTGAACACCGACCTGCAGAAGTTTGAGACTGAATGGCTTGAGATCATATGGGAGTGCTTCGGCGCCAAGGGCCTGGTAGCGCTGGCTTTCTGGTTCGGCTCCCTGTTTGCCGAGCAAATCCGGCAACACCAGAAAAGCTACCCGTTTATGGAGATCATCGGCGAGCCAGGTGCCGGCAAATCCACCTTGATTGAGTTCCTGTGGAAGCTGTGCGGCCGTAGCGATTACGAGGGCTTCGACCCAACCAAGGGCACACCGGTAGCCCGGGCTCGTAACTTCGCCCAGGTCGCCAATCTGCCGGTGGTGCTGATTGAATCCGAGCGGGAAAAGACCGACGGCAGCCAGACCAGACAGTACGACTGGGACGAACTGAAAACCGCTTACAACGGGCGTAGCGTCCGCTCCACTGGTGTGAAAAACAACGGCAATGACACCCGGGAACCGCCTTTCCGTGCGGCCGTGGTCATTGGCCAGAACCACGCTGTCAACGCGTCAGAACCCATCCTGCAGCGGCTTGTGCACATCGCAATGACAAAGGAAGGCCAGACACCTCAGACCAAACTGTTGGTGGAAAAGCTGGAACGCATGCCGGTCGATCGCGTCAGTGGCTTTCTGGTGAAGTCCACCATGATGGAAAGCGCGGTGATGGAAACCGTCCGCGAGAAGGGCCCCCAGTACGAACAGCAGCTGCTCGCCCTTCCCGAAATCCGCACGGTTCGGATTGCGAAAAATCACGCTCAACTGCACGCCCTGGTCGACGCCCTAGTGCACGTAGTCCCGCTGAAAAAACACCAGGTGAACGCGGCCCATGCCGAGATCCAGAACATGGCCAAGGATCGCCAGCTGGCCATCAACGCCGACCATTCAGTCGTTGTGGAGTTTTGGGAGCTGTTCGACTACCTCAATGGCCCGGACGGAGACCTCAACCACTCCCGCGCCGACGGATTTATTGCAGTCAACCTGAACGAGTTCGCTGAAATGGCCGCGAACAAGCGTCAGAAAGTCCCGGATCTGACCGAACTCAAACGACATCTCAAAACCAGCAAGTGCCCCAAGTTCATTGAGACCAATCGCACCGTTTGCTCGGCACGGGCTAAGGACGCGTTCGACAAGGCAAAGACCGTGCGCTGCTGGATGTTTCGTAGCGACTGACCACCACCAGGAGCAACACCGATGCACATACAAATTATCACCGGCGAAGGTCGGGACGGCGCTACGAAACAACTCAAACACATGATGGAGCTGCAGCAGTGGATTGGCGAGGCCAGCCAGCTGGTACACGCCGAGGCATATAGCGCTGCCGGCCTGGTCGAGATTCTGGAAGTCCGTGGTGCCACGGAGAACGAACTTCTGGTTCTGCACTGCACAAGGCAGCAGATCCAGGCGGTATTGGAATGGCAGTCAGCCACGGACGAGGTGATCGAGTTGGAGAACCTGGTGATTCACCTGGTTAGACAAGTGCAACCAACCACAGCCGGCGAAGGCCGGTAATTAGGACGGTACCGAGGAGTTACAGCTCCCCGGCACCAACCACCACTGAGGGCAACACCATGCAAGCACAACCCAACAGTAGCAGCGACGACAAGGCTACCACAGTGCCAGGCGAAGGCACGCAGGAGGCGCGACACCTTATGGCCATCCGTATCGTCGGTACCGCCCTTTTCGATTATCAGGTCCACAAGACGCCCGCCGCCCGGATCCGTCTGGAGGCATTCACCACCATGGCCCACCTACAAGGTGATCTCACAGTAAACGAGGCGGCATTTGTGTCCCAACTGCTGACCACACTAGCGTCCGACGGAGCATCCGTATGAGTTCCAGGACAAGGCCGACGATGGCTAGCACGCGACTAGATCTCCCAAGCATCTGCGATATCTGCGGCTTCGCTCGGTCGACACGCCGGCACCAGGGGTGCAGCAGGCTACGTCAGCAACGGAAAACCGAGGAATGGGCTTCTTTGATGGCGGAGAAGCTAACCGCAAAGCTGGCTAAAACACGTCGCTACTCCCGCTGACCTGATTAGCCGGCCTGCCCTGGGGCAGGCCGGCGCCATATTCCGAAAGCATTTACCATTTAAGGTCGTTCCTTATGACAACCCACAACATCGTCAGTGTAAGCGGCGGCAAAGACAGTACCGCAACGCTGCTGGTGGCCACCGATGCCAATGCCTGCAGTTCCGCATATGGTCTATGTGATAGCGATGTCAGCAGCATCGAGACAGAAACTCTTGATCGAGCTTCTGTTACATCTATTCAAACAGCGCCCGCTAAACTGGTAAGCAGCAACGATCGGCAGGCTCAAGCTTTGAGGGCTGCACTGTGAAAGAAGCTACGACCGGCGTTTTGACGTTTCAAGACTTACAGCACATAACTGGTTATCAGCGTCGATCAGATGTAGAGAGGACGCTTGTTGACCAGGGCGTGAGGTTATTTCGTGGACGGACAGGCCCCTGGACTACCATCGATTTGGTCAACCATGCCGGTGGCGTCACCCCGACCAGCTCTGACAGGTACGACTCCGACATCCTATGAAAAAAGCACGGAAGCGGAAGCATAATCCGCACATTCCCGACCATATCGATCAGGCCGCTCTCCCAGCGGCCGTTTACTTTGACCATCGAAAAGGACAGGTCTGGTACACGCTGCACTATGACGAAACGGGCAAACAGCGCCGGCGCAACATTGCGCCGGCAGATGTTTCCTTGGCGGATCTGCATCAGATCATGGACGAGGCGTCCAACGTCGACCGTGGCACGCTTCGCTACGTTTGCGCGCAGTTCCACGAAAGCGATCGCTATAAGAAGCTCAGCCCCAAAACCCATGATGACTACTGTTATTCACGTGATGTCTTGCTGACGTTGCCCACCAGATTGGGCAAGCCACTGGGTGATTTGGCTGTGCGGAAGTTTAGTTCTGCCCTGGTGCAACGAATCGTCGATCGGCTAGCAGACGAAGGCACCCCGTCCAAAGCTGCGCACGCCCTCCGCTACCTGCGCCGCGTGTTGCAGTGGGGGCGCAACCGCGGTTATCTGGAAGTGAACCCCGCCCTAGGCATTGAAGCCCCGGTCGAGCGCAAGCAGCGCCGCCTGCCAGATCACCAGGTCATGGACACCCTGATCGATCGGGCGATTGCACGGGGGTTGCTGGTACGTGGCGAGAAAGGGGGCTGCCCCGAATACCTTGGTTACGTCATGGAGCTGGCCTATCTTTGCAGGCTGCGCGGAATCGAAGTCGTAACCCTGACCGACGCAAACGAGCTGGACACCGGAATTCTAACCAACCGTCGAAAGGGAAGTCGGGACAACATTGTTCGCTGGACACCGCGCCTGCGCAAAGCTTGGGATCATGCAAAGGCCTATCGGGCAAAGGTTTGGGCCAAGCGCAAAACCGCGATACCGATTGCGCCGTCACGCCGCAACATCATCGTGGCCAGCCATGGTGGCCCACTTCGCAAATCAAGCCTGGATACGGCGTGGCAACGCTTCATCACCCTGGCTCTGGCAGACGACATCATCACACCGGACCAGCGGTTCGCGCTTCACGACCTGAAAAGACGCGGCATCACTGACACGGTGGGCACCCGCGCCGATAAACAGGAAGCCAGCGGCCACCGTGACGCGAAGATGATGGACGTCTACGACCACAGCATACCGACCGTCTCCCCTTCTGCAGACTGAGCAAATTGGACGTAACAAGCGACACAGGGCCCGCCATGTACGCGGGCCTTGGCGTGTCTGGACGTAATAAGGAATCACGTAACCAATTGATTTATATGCTTGAAGCACCTTCCTTGTAATCAGTAGGTCCCGGGTTCGACTCCTGGTGCCGGCACCACATTAGGCTCCATTGCATTCCACCGAATGCTCTGGAAGCCCCGAAAACCCGCCATTTGGCGGGTTTTTTCGTTCCAGGACCCTCTGTCGGGATCCAACAAAATCCCCCTTCCCTGAGGGTATGTTAGGGGTACTGCGATTTTCCGATCAGGAGCGCGTACCCCTATGCCACGTCTAGCGATCCCCCTCAGCGACCTGCAATGCCGCACGGCCAAACCCCGCGAACGCGCCTACAAGCTTTTCGACGGCGGCGGCATGTACCTCTTCGTGAAACCCAACGGCGTCAAGACCTGGCGCTTGCGATACTTCAAGCCCAGCGGCAAGGAAGGCACGCTGATCATCGGCAACTACCCTATCGTCCCGCTGGCCGTCGCCCGACGTAAACGCGACGAAGCCAAAGCGCTGCTGCTCGATAACCTCGACCCCATGGAAGAGAAGAAGAAGGCCAAAGTCGCCGCCCAACGAGCGGCACTGCTTTTTGAAACCGTGGCGTTAGAGTGGCATGGGGAAATGTCCCGCCGCTGGACCGAGGGCCACGCCAAAACAGTGATGAGCCGACTGCGCACCCACGTCTTCCCGTTGATTGGTCAAAGGCCCATCGCTGAACTGGATACCCATGACCTCCTAGAGATCACCCAACGGATCAAGGAACGGGGAACGATGGATGTGGCGCTCAGGGTGCAGAACTACATGTCCACCATCATGCGTGGGGCCAAAAGGGCCCGGCAAATCACCCAGAACCCAGCCCTCGACCTGGCCGGTTCGATCTACGCACCGCGCACGGTGCATCGCCCTGCCCTCTCACTCAACCGCTTACCTGAACTGCTTGAGCGCATCGACAACTACCAAGGCCGAGAACTGACCCGGCTCGCGGTGCTACTCACCCTGCATGTGTTCGTCCGCTCCAGTGAGTTACGTTTTGCTCGGTGGAGCGAATTCGACCTGCAGCGAGCCATGTGGGAGATACCTGATACGCGCAAAGCGATCGATGGGGTACCCAACTCCACTCGCGGCACCAAGATGAACGGAGATATCCAGATCGTCCCGCTGTCGCCACAGGTCATTGAGATTCTGGAACGGCTGCGGAGCATGAACCGCTTCTCCGAACTGGTACTGCCCGGCGACCACAAGTATTGGAAGCCGATCTCCGAAAACACGGTGAATCAGGTTCTGCGCAACATGGGCTATGACACGACCAAGGAAGTCTGCGGGCACGGCTTCAGGACCATGGCCTGTAGCGCCCTGCTGGAGTCTGGGTTATGGACCGACGCAGCCATCGAAAGACAAATGAGCCACAAGGAACGCAACCGCGTGCGCGCCGCGTATATCCACAAAGCTGAATTTTTGGAGCAGCGACGGCTGATCATGGCGTGGTGGAGCAACTACATCGACGCCAACCGCCATGGGCATGTAACACCCCACGAATTCGCTCACCCGGTCGGCGACAACATCACCGCCCTACAAAATAGCCGTGGCGCATCCAAACGTGGGTAAGCCTGTGAGATCAACGTTGTCCGCCCTTCCACGCGGGTCCATCCAAGCGGGGCTGCAAAGCCGCCCTGCTTGGATGGACCTCATTTAAAAATCTAAAGCCCACGCAACTGTCTGTGGAAAACTACTGATTTCCACCGATGGATAATTTCATCCACAGCCGCAGAACTCCCGAAAATTAGAGCCTTGACCCAAATTATCCACAGGCGTAGAAAAGATCGGACAAAGCGCTGTCGTTGACAGCAACCCAGGTAGCCAGAACCTTTAAGGCTACGCCACACCGTGGTGGTTCACCCAAAGTGCGATTAGCGTCCGGCGGCTCGCACGGTCACAGCGATGTGATGGATGCCTACTTTTACCAGTGTGCCCACTGCGGCAACTCATCCCCTTACATAGCTGCCCTGCAGCAACCTATCCCCTTGGCCATTCCTTGCGCCAACCTGCGCCCGTCTCTTTCTCCCGGAAAGAGACGGGCGCTCCTATCGCTGCTGCAGCCCAACTCGTACAAGGCTTTGCGGCATTCCCCATCGTGACAATCGACGTGACAAACACCGAAGTCACCAGCAACAGCGATGCAGATGATGTTGCCGCAGCCCACGGAATGGACTGCACCTGACTGACAGTCAGGCACGCCCCGGTCATCGCATCACTGCCTTCACCTGACTCAGGATCTCGCGGCGCCGGCCTCGTCAGCCAACGCAGCCTCCACCCGCCCACTTCTTTGGAAGTGTTCAGGAGGTCAGATCATGAGATGCCCAAGCTCCCGGTCGTAAGGAGCCGCCAGTCCCGCGTTAGTGGACACCCTCACAGGTCGCAGGGGCCTTGATCCCTGATAACACTCAACGTTCGTGGCGGGATGACGTGGGGAAAGTTTCAAAGGTTTGGCTTCGAGAGGAGTTCTATCATGGCACTGGTAGGTAAACGTGACGGGAGCAATTTCGGCTATGGCCGGCAACTGAGTTATGCCGGACCGCAGGCATTGAAAGACCTGTTTGGCGGAGGTCATTACGGCACGGTCAAAGCGCACAGTGACCGATGGCAGGCATTTGTACGTTGGTGCCGCTCGGAGGATGGGCCGAGGTTTAACGATGCGCGGCAGATTGATCGGCAGACGTTGCGGAACTATGCCGGACATCTGCGCCACCAGGTTGAACAAGGCGCTATTGGCATCGCCACCGCGCAAAACCGATTGCCCAGCGTGAACCGGACCATGGCTGCGCTTCGCGGTGATCAGTATGTGAAAGTCGTGAGTCCGAGCAAGGCGTTGGGAATGCGGCGTACCAGTGTTCGTTGCTCGGCGCCGCAAGGCCAAGACCGCGAACACGTGAAGCGGATCGTCGAGGTGCTCTGCGAACACCAAATGCCGCGCGCGGCGGCCATCGCTCAGTTGGCGCGCGCCACCGGCATGCGCCTACGCGAGGCCATTTTGGCCGACCTTTCGCACCTAAAGCGTGAGGCCGAACAACTCCGCAAGATCAACATCCAGGACGGCACCAAAGGTGGTCGTTCAGGCTCGTCAGCACCTCGCTGGATTACGGTAGATGATCATATTCGTGACGCGCTGAGGTTTGCCGAACAGGTCTCACCCGACGGTAGTCGCAACCTGCTTGCGCCGAACGAAAGCTACCTCGATTTTCAACGGCAGATCGTCCGCCCTGCACGGGACATCCTCCATACGCACAACCTCCAAGGCTTCCACGAATTGCGTGCGGCCTATGCGTGCGAACGCTATGAGCAAATCACTCGACATCTTGCGCCCATCTACGGCGGCAACTGCTACCAGCTCGACCGACTCCTTGATCAGGAGGCCCGAGTGCAAGTCAGCTATGAGCTGGCACGGCCGTATCGACGTAGTGTCGGCTTACATTGGGGGTCGAGCATGAGCATGGCATTCGATATGGAGCTGTTCCTGTCAGGCGTCCTGACCGGGTCGCATACAACACGCCAACGCCACTTGCGTCAGGCGAAGGCTATCCAAACAGCAATCGCTGAGCGCTGGCAACGCGACAATCCATGGACTTGGCAGAGAAAACACCTTGCGTGGTTTTTGAATCACCACCTAAACCAGCACACTGAATCGACGCGCTATTACTATTTGCTGACCATGCAATTACTCACTCATCGCTTAGGAAAACCCTGGCAGTTCCACCGCTAGACGAAGGTCAGAAAACGGCCATAAGCAGATGCTCGCAATCGCCTGCTTACGACCGAAAGCCGTCATCGAGTGCCTAGGAAATCCGGGGCCACTCCCTAGGTTGGCGTAGGCAATAGTCGAATAATGCGCGTGGACTTAAGCCAGAGGCGTGATGGACAAAATGATGGCAAAAGAATAGCGTTCCATCAGCGCACGCATTTCAATCGAATAAGCAGCGTGCCGACCTGATGAAGCACTCGACGTCAAAGGAAGGGTTATGGGCAGGGATTACATAAGGAAAGAACAAAAAAAAGCAGAGATCGAGAAGCTGCTCAGAGAAGAAATGCGTTCGACAGGTATTCCGGAAACAGTGCTAGAAGACGCGCTTCGCAAGTTGATGGACTCTGCCATACGGATATCGCCACCAGAAGAAGAGTCACGGTTCATGGAGATGATTGTCATGAACTCGTCGGCCAGAGGAGGTGGAAGGAGCACCAAACCGGGCAATATCAGGCTGGATTTAGGCCTGTTGCTTGAGACCATAGCTGGGGGGACGCTGACTCTCGAGTCAATAAATACTTGGTGGACGTTTCCGTTGGCTCTGTTGATGGTGTTGCGTAGCCTTAGTCGAAATCTGAGCGTCCAGTTGACCGAGTCTGATGCCGTAACCATCATGGCCATGTGGCAAGCCGGCATCAATAATGGCTTAATCGCCAAACTCGCAGATATTAAGGCCCATGCAGACCTGCACGCGAAAAAGTACGGTCGGAACGTCCTCTCCCCTGCTGATATCCTGCATTCCATTACCAATCTCGTGGCTATTGGTAGCGTCACGCCGATCAAAGGCGTAGCCGACAAATGGAAGGTTCATGAGGAGATAAGATTTATCTACCGATGACCACGTAGGACAAAAAGGGGGAGGCATTTATTTTTTTAAATAGACTTGTCCAGAGTTCGAAAGCATTTTTTCAAATGCCATCTATAGGTATAGGTGAAATTGAATCGTCCCTAGTTTCATAGACGTATCTGACGGACTACTTGTGGCCGATTTATGCCTGGCACGACCGGCCGGTCATTCCAAATATATTTTTTCTCGTGGTGAAATATGGCAAGGATAGAATCAAGAACCTCCAACTCTCGATATCTAGAATCAATTGGGTTAACTTTGCTTGAGGAGGCTAAATCTACAGAGCCAGGCTACATATTCAAAAAACTGGTCCCCGCAATGGCGTTTTTCTGCTTTGCCTTTGAATCAAAATTAAATGGTTATGGCGATGCAGTATTCATCGGCCAAGAGCTAAAAAAATATATCAACTCTACGATCATTGGGAAATTTCAATGGCTCTGCAACCGCATAGGAGTGGAAGGATCTGACACCTTTCAGGAATTATGCAAAACTATTGAATTGATGGTCATCTTTCGCAACTCCTTAGTTCACTCAAAAATCGTCACCATCGAAGAAGAACGCGAGTTGAGTGAGCTTGAAAAGCTAAACCCTAGATTTATTCGACCAAAAACCTCTGATTCTGACTTCATGATGATCAGATCAGTTGAGAACGCTGAGAAGTTCCAGGAGGTCACTACTACGTTAGAGCTAATCTGGTCCAATTACTGCATAAAAAACTCTATTCATATCGGAGATAATCGGGGCTCTTTAATCTCAAGGGCACGCATACTCTCCGACGACCAATAGAGTGCCAAATAAGAAGCCAAGGGTGATAGCTGACCACTTCAAACTACACAGAGTCACCGATCAGGCTGCATTGCCCAGCCTTTACTAGGCAGACGGTGAGAAAGCGTCGGGCTCGATCTTGATGCTTTTTAATCTTCACTCAGGGTCTGCTATCGACCCAAACCGGTCGGTCAGGCCGCCTACGAAAACAGGGGCGATTCAGCCTTGGCCATCGTGCCTCATTGCATAAAAATAATGGTTGGTGTCATCGCATTAGATTGAGATATACACCATACGATGAAAAGGGTAGTTTTAAGCCAATAACGGCTTTCATCTGTTCGCGTGCACCTCTAATCAGTTGAAATCAATAAGGAGATAGATTTGCTTAGCAGTATAAAAATTGAGCGCTTCAAAAATATCACAGATATTGAAATACCTCTTGAAGGAATCAATCTACTAATCGGATCGAATAATGCTGGCAAGAGCAGCATACAACAAGCAATCCAATTCTCTGTCTCTATCGCTCAAACGACTGCTCAACAAGGCGCGCGATGGGCTCAAGATAGATGTCCATCATCGCTCTCGAGTGAATCTTTGATTTATTCTCCATTGAGGGATATCGAAGCGCTAGCACCATACGGAAGGCTTCAGACATCGTTAGAACATGCGATCAAAATCACCTTTAACGAGCTTACAAGTTCGACCGTAACAATCCGTAAGGGAAAGAATAGAAATATCACAACATCCCTAGAGGGCAGAGAGTTAGGAGAACATCTCCAGAACATCGAAAATCCATATTCAATGATTGTTCCTGGCCTCGCAGGCATACCTTCATTTGAAGAGTACCGGCCGCCATCAGTGGTGCGAAAAGCTGCCGCAAAAGGTGACTCCAACAGCGTCTTCAGAAATATTTTGCTATTACTATCGAAGGAGCAGGAATCATGGGGCTCCTTTAAAAATAAGTTTAAAACGGTATTTCCTGACTATGAAATAAGTGTCAGATTTGATCCGAATGTGGATGAACATATCAATGCCAGGGTGACGAGTAATGAAATCTCGTTACCGATTGACTCGTGCGGAACAGGGATTCTGCAAGCCATTCAAATATTGGCCTATTACTATCTATATAAGCCAAAGTTGCTGATACTGGACGAGCCAGACTCACATCTGCACCCTAACAACCAACGAATTCTAGCGATTTTGCTGAAAGAACTTCATCTGGAAACCGGCTGCCAGCTTATTATCTCGACACACTCCCGACACTTTTTTGATGCGTTAAAAGATGATGCCCGCGTCCACTGGATAAATAATTGTTCTTTGATAGAGAATTCGGAAGACCTTGAACGAAGCATTCTGTTAGAAATCGGCGCACTCGATAAGGGCGACCAGTTAAGGAATGGCGAGATACCTTGCATATTATTAACTGAAGATGCGGACGCAGAATACATAAACCTCATAGCTGAATCCTCGGGATTCTTGCCAGAGGAGTATCAGGTTTGGTCATACAACGGTTGTTCCAACATACAAGTCGCCCAGGCATTGAATTCTTTTATAGTTGAACATGCCCCTGGCACTTCTGTAGTAGTCCATCGCGACCGGGATTACATGACGGAGCAAGAGGTTGCGGGATACAAGGCCAGCCTAGAAGCCGTAGGCATCAAGGTCTTTGTTTCCGCTGGGAATGATGCCGAAAGTCATTTTGTGAACGAAGAACATATTAATGCGCTCTACCCACAGCTAACACACCAACAGGTTGCCGAGTTAATTGAAGAATGCCTCGTAGAACGGCGAGACTCAATACTTGAGAAATATATAAACACAATATACAACAGACGGTTGCAGGACTCATACCGAGGAGCAGACAAGCCCAACGCTGGTGCGATCGCGCGGGAATGCACTCAAAGTTTTGACGGCAACAGGCGCGGCTTCATGCACGGTAAAATCGTAGAACGGGCGATCAGAGGCAAGCTTCAAGCGCAGATTGGCCAAAATATCGACCTCTGCAGGGTGACAAGAGGTATAGCAGATCCGACTTTGACTGAATTCGCAGAAGCGATCTGGAATGCCTAAACGCCGTCTAAGGGCCGCCGTGTGGGGCGTCGGATCCGTGAGGGAACTTCTACAATAGTTTGAACAGCGAGCTTACAATGCCAATAGAAGTAACAAGCGCATCTTTGTTAAAGTTATTAACACCACTTATTACAATAATTGGCAAGGAGTGCGCTTCTTTCATAAAGGACTCTAAACTAAAGTGGGAGACCACTACTATTGCTGAGAAGCTCTCAAAGAAGGTTTTGGATATCAATACCATCAAAACAATGTGGTCGAGGGATACAGGCGTTTTAATAGATGACTTTTACTTTCCTTCAAAAGTTATAGAAAAATATTCCAAGCAAGAAATAGATGTACTACAAAGCCTCTCAAATTCCAATATTACAATTGAGGGGATAGTCGGGCAGGGTAAGTCTATTCTTATGCGCCACACTTGTAATCGCCTCTTGAGTAACGGGGTCATCCCGATATTCATCGAAATGAGAATGCTCTCAGCAGAGCGAGGCTTACAAGATCTGATTCTTGATTATTTAGATACCTGCGGGATTGGCGGTGGCGTCTCCATTTTGTCATATTTGGCAGCAAATGGAAAAATAGCATTAGTACTTGATGGCTTTGATGAGGTTCCAACTGAGTTGGTCAAATCAGCAGTATTTGCTATTGAGCAACTACGAACAAAAAATAATGAGCTTAGAATCATAATATCCTCACGCCCCTATCACGCCGCTCAGAATCTGCAAGGATTCAATGTTTACGCACTAGCTGAGCTTGTAAGTTGCGACTATGAAATTTTTCTAAGGAAAATCATTCCGGAATCCGTAGACAGATTTAGCATCACCGATGCCATTTCTCAAGCTCCTGAAAGCATCAAAGGTATTATTACAACGCCACTGATGCTTACACTTTTAGTGTTGGTATACAAAAATGAGCGTGAGATACCTAGCACGCTGCCGATCTTTTTCGATAAGTTGTTTAATACGGTATTTACAGGGCACGACAGACTGAAGGCAGGATTTAGGAGAGAACACTTTACAGGGCTTTCTGAGAGTAAGATTCAAACGCTATTTGATGCGTTTTGCATGACCATAATGCAATTAGGTGGAGATCGAACAATAAGCTTTGATGACTTTAAAAAAGCGTTCAATCTTGCCTTGAAATATGCCCCAGAATCAAAATGCGAAATGGAGAATTTTCGAAAGGACATAATAAACACCTCATGTCTGATGCTTGAAGACGGCTTCGATGAAACCACATTTTTGCATAAAAGCATTATGGAGTATCACGCTGCATCCTTTATTAAGAATGCACCCGACTCTACAGCACATAAATTTTATCATATTGCCCCGAGCAACATGTTGAACTGGGGAACCGTACTGCTTTTTCTGAGCAGTATAGATAGTTATAGATATGGCAAGCTGTATGTGCTGGCAGAATATCCGCAAGAGCTTACAAAAATCACTGAACTACTGTCCACTCGCAGCGATGCTGCACTTATAAAATACCTAAATGGTATGTTTCCAAACTTGCAGATTGTCATGTCGAATTTTCGCGTATCATCCGTTAACTCTGGAATAACTAGGCACCACCCTTTTACTTTAGAAATTCAGCAGCTACTGTCTGAAATAATTTTTCTCGCGATTGAAAAGTCAGATAACAGAACAATTCAAAGAGCAGTACGGCAATCCCCTCAAACTGCAAATCCAGGGACAATTACGATAGGTGTACGATCTATCGTAGAAAACATCGACATCTCTTCGATTTGGTTAGGACTATCAAAAGTCGAGCAGTCTATGATTGAGGAAGTTAAAAAATATCGACTATTAGTCGATGTTGAGCAATCTAAGTGCCAAATATTTGATTTGTTTTAAAAAGGCCGGAATCGTTGGCTGCTAGCCTTCGCTCTGTTTAGTGGTTTATGGGGCATGGTTGATTGGCGTTCAGGACGCACTACGCAAAACGTCCGCTATTGGCCGTCTGCTGCCTGTCGCCACGGCAGCTATTGGCGGATTCCTGCCTATTCTCTACGAAAGAGATGATCGACAACGTTCACATTCAGGGGGTTTACCATTCCTATGCGGCTCTGAATTACTTACAGACTGACAATGGGCTCACATCTAAAAAATCCCGGATTCGATTCCACCGAGCGCCATAAATAGCTGATTTATTTATAGTTACTTGTTGAGGTACGCCGAATTTTCCAGCGAACTCCAAATGCTCGAAAAACCTAGCCTTCCCGAAACATACCGTTCGTCTGGTGCCGCACCATATCTCGAAGCCCCGCAATGCGGGGCTTTGTGGTTTCTGGAGTACGGGAAACCAAAGCACAACCGCCCCATCAAGCCCCAGCGACAAAAAAGGCACCTGCCGTCCCCGACAAGTGCCTTCGTCACATCTCCTACCAGCCAATCACCGCGCCAACATAAACGTCTCATACTCCAGATCTTCCAGCGCCGACGACAGCCGCGCCAGCCCCAGCAACACGCACACCAGCAGCGACAGCGTAAACCCATACCCAAAGAAGCTAGGCCCCAGGTGCATGCTGAGCAGGGTCAGGGCGGCGTTGAGGATCGCGAACAGTACGCACAACTCCAGCACCACGCGGCGTTTGTCGAGGTAGAAGAACACGTTGAGCAACGCCATGAACACCACTTGGATGCTCACGCCGATCAGGTCGATGTAGAACAATGGCAGGTAGTAGCTGGAGATGCCGATCCACTCCAGCAGGCGTGGGGCGAAGAGGAACAGCAGCACCACCGTGAGGCCTTGGACCTTGCAGATTTCCAGCAGACCTTGGCGGATGGAGAGGGTCATTTCGGTTTTCAGCGAGCCGATGTGCTGCAAGGTCTCGCCGTCGCGGATGGCGCGGAACAGGCGGTCGTACCATTCAGCAAAGTCGGTTTCGATACGCACCAGGAACACGGCCATGCCGGGGATGATCGCAAGGTAAGCGATGAAGATCGGCATGTCGTACAGGATCGAGGCGCGCAGCGGGCCGATGACCGCGTTGGAGGTGCCGGGGTTGAACCAGAACAGGATTTTGTCGACCCAGATGCCGAAGTTGTAGAAGAACCCGGTCACCAACAGGCTGAGGAATACGTTGCGACGATTGAGGAAATCGAAGGCAATCATTTTCTCGGCGCGGTATTCGCGCAGGATGTCGTACAGGTACAGGAACAGCAGGCTGCCGTGCCCGATCAACAACGCCAGCAACAGGCCGGGCATTTTCAGGAAGCTCAGCAGGTAGGCGCTCGCCACCATCAGCGAGTAACCCACCACCATCACCAGCAGGATGCGGTTGTACTTCTTCATCCCCGAAAGAAAGATGATCACCAGCCACAGGTTGCACAGCACCACGAAGTTGGACAGCACCAGCACGCGGTAGATCAGCGGCTGATCGAACAACACCGCCAGCACGATAATCCCCAGCACCCCGGCGCCGACCGTGACCATTAACAGGATGCCCAGCAGGTTGGGCAGGATCTGTTCGTAGTTGCGCTCAAACAACTGGTCGGACACGAAGCGGGTGAAGAACAACTGCAGGCCGCCCGTGAGGATCAACGAGCTGGCCATCAGGTACGTCACCGTGACCAGGAACTGCCCCACCAGCGAGTTGGGCAACAGCAGGCCCAGGCTGATGATCCCCACCAGCATCACGCTGATGATCGACAGCACCCACGGGCCGGAGCTGATCAGGCCCGCGTACACATAAGCATGCAAGGTGGCGGTGTATGAGTCGCGCGAGAGGATCTTGCGCAGTTCGAAGCCAATGCCGGCCATTTAACTGTTCTCCATGGCTGCCTGGTACAGGTCGCGGTAGCGCTGCAGCATCAAGGCTTCGGTGTAGTAACGGTTGACCCGCAGCAAGCCGGCGGCCTGTGCGGCCTTCCAGCGCTCGGGGCTGCGCAGCAGTTCGAGGATGGCCGCGGACGTGGCCTGAGGATCGGCAATCGCCACCACCTTGCCCGCCACGCCCAGGTCGCGGTCTTCGGCGCTGCCGCCTTCGATCAGCTCGCGGCATGAGCCGACGTCGCTGCTGATCACCGGCGTACCGGCGGCCCAAGCCTCAAGGATCACCAAGGGTTGCGCCTCGCTGATCGAGGTCAGCACCATCAGGCCCAGCTTGGGCAGGATGTCCTGGATGCGCTGGAAGCCCAGGAAGTGCACTTTGCCTTCAAGCCCAAGGCTCGCCATCAAGCTGCGGCACTCACTGACGTATTCCGGGTCTTCCTCTTCGGGGCCGACAATCCAGCCTTCAGCGTTCGGCATGGCGCTGATCACGCCACGCATGGCACGCAGGAAGGTTTTCACGTCTTTGATCGGCACCACGCGGCCGATCAAACCCACGACAGGCGCGATGCCGGGCTCACGGGTTTCCATGGCGCGGGACCACTGCGACAGGTCGATGCCATTGGCGATCAACTCCGTACGGCTCGGGTCGGCACCGTCCTTGATTTGACGCTGACGGTTGCCGTCATACAAGGCAATGATCTTGTCGGCGCTGTTGTACGCCAGTTGGCCGATCCGTTCGAAGTAACGCACCCACAGCGTGCGGATGTACCCCGAACCGCCGTCGAGGCTGCGGTTGAGCGCCTGCCCGGAGCTTTCGGCAATCCACGTGGCCTGCGCCAGGTCGATCTTGCGCTCCTTGGTGTAGATACCGTGTTCGCTCAGCAGGTAAGTGCACTTCCAGCGGTGCTTGAGGATGCAACCCAGCAGCCCGGCGTAACCGGTGGAAATCGAATGCAGCACCCGCGCCGGCGGCATCTTGCGCGAGGCTTCGGCGAGCATCAGCAAGGGCGACTGCAATGAACGCAGGGTCCAGAAATAGTTGACGAACGAGGGGTCGGCGCAATGCTGGCGGTAGCCTTCGCTGAGGGTGTCCCAACTGGCACGGCTGCGCAGCACGTCATCAAGGGTCATGTGGCCCTCGGCGATGCAATTGAGCATGCGCTCACCCAATTCCCGCTCGGGCTGGTCCGGATGATGCAAAAAGCGATACAGGTCGGCCAGCTGCTGCGGGTCGGCATCGCGTGGCGTACCACGGGTGTCGGCAGGGTGCGTCGCGTCTTCGAGGAACATCTCTTCGATGTGCAACACGTTCGCCGGCACTTCATAACGCCGCGAGGTGTACGCCGAACGCTGACCACCGATGAACATCACCGAAAAAGTCAGTTCTGGCAGGCCGAGGATCATCTGGTGAATCCAGCTCGATACACCGCCGCGCACGTACGGCCAGGTGCCTTCCAGCAGCAGGCAGATGTCGGCCGTCGGGGTCGCGTCTTTATGATTCATTCCAGCTCCTCACCAACTCAGCGAAAGGTGGCCGCTGACGGGTTTTTTCCGGCAGGCTGGCGAGCAACCCGGGGATTTCGTGATAGCGACCCGCTTCGAACGCCAGCTCGGCATGGAACGGCAGTAACTGAGCCGCGCCCAAGCCGTTTCTCTCGGCCTCATGCAAGAGCGCTTCGGCTCGCTCATTTTCACCGCGCTCCAGGGCAATACGGCCGGCCAGCAATAACAGCTCACCACCCTCACCGGCCGCCAGGCCTTGCTCGGCATGCTCACTGGCTTGGTTCAGTACGTGCTCAAGCACACTGCCTTGGGCCAGGCCGAGGTAGGCCAACTCCCAATACCAGCGCGCCAGCATGCTGTGCACCGGGCCGGCTGTGCGAGGGCTGACGCCCGCCAGCTGCTCAAGGGCCATCTGGATGTGCAGGTTGATGTCGCTTTCCTGCTTGTCGAGCATCGAGTACGCCAGCAGACGGACGTCATCACTGGGGTCACCCAAGGCCAGCTTGAGGATGGGCACTGCGTCCTTGCCAGGCATGCGGCGTGTCGCCAACAGGGCGGCCAGTCGCTGATCGGGGTTGGGCGCGTGACGCAATACGTCCTGCAACCCCCCATCGGCGAAGATCGGCGTGCGCGTCTGGGCCTGTGCACGGAACGGCAGGCCTGGAATACCGACCGATTGCCACGCTTGCTGGTCGCGCTTACGCGGCAGGTACAGCGCCGGGAAGATCGACGCCACCACGCCCAGGGTGCCGATCACCGGCACAAAGAACGCCAGGCTGAAAATGAACAGCGGGCTCCACGGCAACGGCGCGCGGTAGCGTGCCGGCAACAGCAACCAAACGGCGCCGCAGAGCATCAGGCAGGCCAATCCGTGGCTGAAGGTGAATACCAGCAATTGGTGGACCTGCGGCGCATCGAGCCACAAACTGGCCCAACTGCCCGCCTCCAACAACACGGCGCCGCTAAACAGCCACTTGCTGATCATTCAGGCCACACTCGTTGTAAAGGAAGTTACGCAGCCCGTTGCGATCACAGCCAGGCTCCAGATTGAAAGGCATGACCCGTACACCCAGGCTGTCCAGATCCGTGTCGATGCCAAAGTGTTCGTGCAGCAACAGGCCGATACGCGCGAGGTAGCCTTGGGTGCCTTCCGGGCTGGTCAACGGCAACAGCACCAGCAACAGCGCGTGATCGCGGTTGTTGCGCACCGGCAGGTGCAGGTCAAGGCCACGTTGGCTGCGCGCCATCAGGCGGGTCAGCTCGTCGTTGGCGCGTGTCATCTCGAACGCAAACAACCCGGCAGGCAACGTGTGCTGTTCCACATCCACCAGCGATCGCTTGAGCTGCAACGAAAATTGCTGGGCGTCCGCATCGGGCAGGCGCAGCACTTGCGAATCGCGGCGCAACAAGTCGGCGATGTGGCCCGCCAGCAGCGACAAGAGGCTCAAGGTGCGATCCTGGAACGCAAAGAACGGCATCTGCCGAACCGCCAGGATCGCCAGCAGGCGGCCTTCGGCATCGATCAACGGGATGCACGCCTGCAGCGAAGAAAACTGCGCGGCGTTGCCGGCATCGATCAGTTCCTGACGCACGCTGACAAGCTCGCCGCGCTCCAGGCACAGCTGGATCAAACCGTCATCGGTTTCCAGCGGCCCCATCACACCGATCATCGCCAAGGCTTGGGGCAGTACGTTTTTCTCGCTGTCGTCGACGCGGTACAGGCCCGCCACACGCAGTGCGCCGTATTGGCCGAGCATCGCCACGATCGGGTCGGCCAGCTCGCTCAATGCATCGCCTTCGACCGACATGCCACGCAGTTTTTCACGCAGGCCCAGCAACGAGCTGCGCAGGCTCTGGTCACTGCCGGCCACGCGCTGCTCCAGCAGGTCATGGGACACCCGTAGAATCTGGTGGGCGCGGGTGAATTCGTCGAGGCGGTACTGACGGTATTCGTTAGCCATCTGCAGACGTTCCAGGCGGCGCATCCACAGGTCGCGGACCTCACCCACCAGCATCCCGCACACCAGCACACCGACGATGAACGACGGCTCCAGCTGGGTATAACCTTGATGCCCGGTGTAACGCAGGGCAAACAGCGCCGCCACCAGCAGCACAGCGCTGAACAGGCCGCGCACAAAACCGTAACGCACACCCAACAGCAGCGGCGCCAGGATTGGCCAGGGGAAACCACCGTGCATCTGCAACGGGTCTTCGGGAGTCAGCCAGAAGCCGAGGCCAATGGCCAAGCCCGTCACCAATAGCGTTTCCAGCCAAGACACCGGCCCGCTGGCGCGAGGCGCCAGGCTGTAATCCATGTGTGGAGAATTCATTGCGTTCACTCGAATCGAAGGGCGCCAACCAATTTGTCGATTACCGTCTGAGCATTGCCCGCCAGGCTTTCACGGGACCAGCCGGCGCGCGCGCCGCTTTTGCTCCAGAGCACACGACCGCTGTTGGCTTCCAGCACACGCAGGCTGATGCCCACCGCTGGCTCGCCGTCCAGGCCGTTCTTGTACTGCCACTCTTCGACGCTGCCGGCAACGACGTAATCGAGCTTCTGCTCACGGGCCCATTCCAGGGCACCGGTGAGGCGCTCATTGTCGTCCATCAGCGCCTGTTCGCCCTGGGTGCTGGTTGGGTAGACCCGAGGTTGCAGGCCGTGGCTGCTGAGCACGCTGAGCAGGATCTGCTCGCTACGCTCACCCGCTTGCGGAGTCTGCGAATAGTTGATCATCGGCACGATGCCCCACTGCGCATTGCGCGGCAGGTTCGGGCTGTTTTCACTGGTGAAGCTGGAGCAGCCGGCGACGAACAGGACTGTCAGAGCCAGGCTCAGGTTACGAATTGCTTGCATAGGTTTTTCTCCCGTAGATTCTGTAATCAGCGCCCGAAACGCACGCCGTAGCTCATACCCAGTGTGCCGCCGGACTTGCCATCCCCGCCCTGTGGCGCAGATTGGTAGCCGAAGGTGAGGGCCAGTTCGTCGTCACCCAGGACTTCGAAGCCGACGCCGGTGTTGATGCCATAGTTGAAGGTTTGGTCGGTCCACTGCCAGCCCGCCGTCATGTCCACCAGCCAGGTGTATTGCGGCTTGCTGCGCACCAGCGCGCCAGGGATGCCGCGACGCCAGGACGTGCCGACGTAGAGTTGGCCGTAGCGGCTTTGCAGCAGGTCGCCCGACGGGATGGTCTGCAACTCGATCGGATCACCAGGCTCAGGCGGCGCGACATCAGGCACCCGAATCGGTCCTTTGAAATCGCTGGAGAGGTAGTCCAGGTTGCGATCCTTCACGTTGTTCTTCTGGTAATCCACGCCACTGCGCACCGTCCAGTTAGGCCCGGCGAATTCCAGCGTATGGTTAAGCTCCACCTTCAGCGCATGACCATTGCCCAACGAGTCGCCGGCACGGGTCGAGAACGAGCGCTGTGCCACTTCCCAGCTCAATTGGTCCCGTGCCGTCAGGCCATGGCGACCGCCGACCCAGGCGCGGTCCTGTTGGCCGAAAGCGCGCATCAGGCCGCTGTCGTCGCTCTTGCGATGCCAGTCCAGGCCGGTTTCGATCTGGTGGCTGTTGCCCAACTGCCACATGCGCGACAGGCCCAGGCCGTTACGGTCGTCGTCCTTGCGCTGGCTGGTGTCGGCGAACAGCTTCCAGCTGCCGTTTTCCACCGAGCGCACCAAGGTCAGGGCCGCGTTGCTCTCGTCGCCGATGCGCGAAGAGATGACGTCGTCGCCTTTATAGTTGCCGTGTTCCATCTCGACATCGGCGTACCAGTTGTCACCCAGGTTGTGGGCGATTTCCAGGCGCGGCGAGTCAAACGACAAGCCACCGAAGTCCTGTTTCTGATACGACAGCAAGGCACCTTGCGGGGTGGCTTCGTGGATCTCCACCGCTTGGCGACGCAGTTGCTCGTTTACCGAATCCTGCTGGTCGTCGCCCAGTGCAGACAGGCTGGTTTCCAGGGCCTCGTTGGTACGGCCCAAACGGCTGAGCGCTTGTGCACGCTGCGCCGGGTTCAGGTCGCTGCTGGCCAACAGGGTTTCAACCTGGGCTTTATTACGGCTGCGCAAGGCTTCCTGGATCTGCTCGTAACGGTCGACCTTGAGACCTTGGGTACGCGCCCAGGCCAGCCAGTCGTCTTTCTGCGCTTGCTGGTTGGTCGCATCCAGGCGGGCCAGCAGGCGCTCGAACCACAGCTGTTTCATTGACGGCGAACCGTCTTTCCACTTCAGCAATTCTTGCTGGGCCTTTTGCGGCGAGTAGCTGCTCGACATCAGGCGCAGCCAGATCGCATAGCGCTGGGACGAGGGTTGCAGATTGTCGGCTTCGGGGCTGCGCAGCAACTTCAAGCGCAGGCGCTGGGCGGCGTCCTGGTACCCGGACGTTTCCAGTGCGTCGGCATACGCCGCCTGCACCAGCCAGTCGTTCGGGCTGAGCTTGAGGTACAGGCGATACCAGGCCAATGCCTCGGCATCGCGCCCCAATAGCTGGCTGGCACTGGCGAACGGCAGCCAGAGCAGACGGTCTTCCCGTGCATAGGCACGCCACTTGGTCAGCAGAGGCTTGAGCTTTGCCGTGTCGGCCTGGTCGACGTACAGCCAGGTCAAGCGCTCGCGGAACAGGTTGTCATCCGGGTAGCGCGACAAGCCCAGCAGATAGAGACGCTCGGCCTCGGCAGTATCGCCCTGCTCCACTGCCAACGCACCGCGTACCGCCAGGACCTGCGCTTGCTCGTAGGCCGCCGGATATTTCTTGGCGTCTTCCAGCAGGGCCACGACCTGGTCCCATTCCTGTAGCTCCTGGGCCAGTTGCAGCGCCTCGACCAGCCGTTGCGGGTCCTGGGCGCGGTGCCAACTGTCGACCATCAACTTCAAGGCGCGCTGGGGATCGCTGGTGCGATACAGGGTGATCAACTGGCTTTCGTCGCCACTGGTCAGCTTGCCGTTGAGGGACAGCAGCTTTTCCAGGGAGACACGCAAGTCTTCGTCGCGCTCCAGGTCCCAAGCGAGCGCCGCACGGGTGCGCCAGTACTCAGGGTCATCGATGGAGGCGTCGTCCGACTTCACCACTTCCCAGGCCGCTTGCTCATCAAACAGCTTCATTTCCGTACTGGCCCAATCGACCAATTCGGCGGTGGTCAGCTTGTAGCGTTTGGCATAGTCCTTGTAGAGCTTGCCTTTGGCCGCGAACTGTCCGGTGTTTTCCAGATTCTGCAACAAGCGTGTCCAAGCCAGGCGATGGGCCGGGTACTTGCGCAGGTAGGTGCGCAACCAGGACTCGGCTTCAGCGGGAGTGCCGCGTGATTCATGGCCGTAGATCAACGCATCCAGTTCGGTATCCGTGAGCGGACGCTGCTGCATGATCTCAGCGAGCAGCGGGATCGAGCGGGCAAAGTCGAATTGCAGGCTGGCGAGACGCCAGGCGTGCTCGCGGGTTTTTGCGTCTTCCTTGAGTTTGAGCAGGCGAATCCAGTAGTCCAGCGCGGCCTCGTTATCGCCGCGCCACTCACCGAGCTTGGCCATTTGCTCCAGCAACGCGGTGTCATCCGGGTAATCGATGACCAACTCTTGACCGGTTTCCCATGCACCCGCCAGATCATTGATAGACAAACGCACCTGGAATTCCTTGACCAGGATCTTGCGGTTATCAGGCTCCAGGTCATGCCACTGCTGGAGCACACGCTGGGCCAAGTCGAACTGCTTGGTCGCAACGGCGATATCCACGCCTTGCTCCAGCCATGCCACGTCGGTTTGCGGGTTCTTCAGCTGGGGCAACTCATCCGCCAGCACTTGCGCGGCCTGCTCGTCACGGCCGGCCGAGAGCAGGCTGTTGAACGCGAGTTGTGCGTATTCCCGTCGCTCACTCGGTTGTTGGGCTTCACGCTTGAGTTGCAGATAGATGTCTGCGGCGCGCGCCGGTTGCTCACCCGCCAGGTACCACTGCGCGGCTGATTTGAGCGCCTCGGTATGTTGCGCCGGGTCACGCCCGGCGATCTCTTCGAACACCGTGGCAGCAAATGCCGGCGCCTGCAGGGTCAACGCCAGCTTCGCCAGGTTTTGCAGCTGGGCCACCGGCAGCTTGCGATGATCGAAGCTTTGCAAACGCTCGACCAACGCCTGTTGCGCGATCAAGTCGTTGCCACTGGCCGCGATCAGCGCATCCAGTTCCAGGCGATAGTAGGCCTGGATTTCCGGCTGTGGCTTGGGCCAGGCATCCACGTGTTGCCGCGCTTTGGTGTAGTCACCGAGGCGAATCAGCAGGTCGACCAGTTGCAAACGCAAGTGGTCGTCCTCCGGGTGCGCCGTCAGCAACAGCTCGGCATAGTTGGCCGACACGGCGTCGGGTTCACGCCCGTCGGGCTGGAACACTTCTTCACGCTGGAAGGTTGCCCACAGCAAGCCGCCCACGGCCACCGCGACCACCGCCAATGCCCATGGATTGAGCAGGCGGCTGCTTTTAGTTGCAGAGGAGTTGACCATTACTCACCTGCTTCATAGGAAGTTGAAAAGTCCAAAGGCCGGCCGAAGCCTTGCCCGCGAATCGTTGCCCATCGACTTCCACGCGGCAGGCGGTGGCCGAGCGCACGGAGAAGGTCAGGTCGAACTGACCGGCGAAGGAAAAGCTCACGCGACGATCGTCCAAATAACGCCAATCGAGTAACGGCACGTTGGCGTCCTCCAGTGCAGGTCGGGGGTCTCTGTCGGCACGCAATACCAGCAACGCCCGGTCACTGCTCAGGGCAACGTAGCGCCCTTGCGGCAAGTCGCGTACACCCGCGATGCCTTGGGAGTTGAGCAAGTCCGGCCAGCCCATTTGCGCATCCAGGCGTACGGTACGCAGTGCGTCCATCCCGCGAATCTGCCAGGCGCCGTCAGCCGTACGCGCCAGGCTCGACTGGTACAGGCCATGCAGACGGTCGACGTAGTCACTCATCCACAACGACATCGGTTGCTGCTCGCGCATGTAGCCGTAGATCTCGTGCATGGCCTTGATCGACGCCTGCTTGGTGCTGGAATAGAAGTGGTAGTAGAGGTGCAGGCCACGCAGACGGCGCGGGCTGTCAGTCAGTTCGAAAGTCTCGATCAACTCACGGAACCCGTAGTACGGGCCTTTCCACAGGTTGGTGTACAGGTTCTCGTTGATGATCGGCGCGTAGTATTGCAACCCGCCAGGCGTCGGACGCAGCAAAGGGTTGAGGCCGGTCAGCGACGGGTTGGCCTTGGTCATGATGGTTTCGGCGCCGTTGACGTTCTTCAGGCCGGCGTCATACGCCAGCTTGAGAGTGTCCGAGGACGGCAGTGCATCGCCTGGCCAGAACACCATTTTCACCGGCTTTTGCGGGGTGGTCAGGTTCTGGTTGATGTAGTCGCGCGAACCAAAGATCTCGCGGCGAAAATCGATTTTGTCGTAGCCGGCGATTTTCATGTTCAAGCCGTATTCCGGGTTGAAGTTCTCGCGCTTCTTGGCTTTGTCCGGCTGCATGAAAAACGGGTGACTGTAGGTGTGCGTGGCCACTTCGACTTTAGGGTTGGCGAAGATCTCACGGGCAATCGGCTCAAGCTCACGCGCCAGGAACGGGAAGGCACCGCGCGGCGAGATCTCGCCTTCGATGATCGACACCGACGTCAGGAACGGGTTGGGCTTGATGTAGTCGTCCAGGGTGTGACGACCGGCGTAGGGCGTGCCGCGCACTTCGGCACGGGAGGGGAAACCGTCGCCATCGATGTGCACGGTCGCAATGCGCCGGCCATTTTCGGTGGTGGTGTCCGGTCGCGGTTGCGCCGGCAGACGCAGGCTGGCCTGGAGGAATGCGAACGGGTCGAGAATCCAGCGGCTGCGCTCGTTGTTGATTTCAAGCAGGTAAGGCGCAAGGGCAATGCCGCCCCATTTGCCGACCACCACCGGGTTGAAAACGGCGCCATTGGCACCGCTCAAGGACAACGCCGGGGTTGGGCCGTTGGGCAATACAGAAACCGCTGCCAGATCGCGCGAGCGCGGCACCACCGGTGCCTCGAATGCACCCAGCAAGGCTTTGTCCTGGTGGGTGACGGTCAACACTTGAGTGGCAGGCGGCGCATCCCGCTTGAGGCCCAGGCGCTTGAGCAGCAATTTGTCTTCAACCGGCAAGCCACTGAAAAACACCACCGGGACCTGTTCGTCCAGGCGTGCATTGATAAAGCGATTGAACGCCGGCGCATCCTGCGGTGGGCCGCTGGTCATCCAGGTCACTACGCCCGCGTACAAGCCACTGAAACCGTAGAGCGGCAGGTCACTGTTGGCGGGCAGATAATCGACACGGTAGCCAAGATACTCCAGCAAACCGCCCAGGTTGCTATGGCCGGCAGCATCCTCCAGCGCGCCTTCGCGTGGATCGTAGATCATCGCAATGCGACGCGGCTGGACCTCAATGCTGCTGATGCCCAGGGTGTTGAGGTCGGGAGTGCTGATGTAGGGAATGAAACCTTCATCGCGCAGACGCTTGGCGAGTTTGCGCGCTTCTTCACGACGCTCCGGTGGCAGGTAGTCGATGGCCACCAGCGGCACGCCTTTGGCGCGTAGCGGTTGCAGGTGGGTTTCGAGCCACTGGCGATCAGACTCGGACACCGGGCGATAGCGTTTGGCGGAAGCATCCCAACCGGCATGGATCGACTCGACTGCCACGGCGGCGGCAACGCCGTCCAGCTCGGGCAACACTTCGAAACCACGGTTGAAGAACAGCTTCAGGTTTGGCTGACGCTTGTGCAGCTCCCGCAACAAGCTGGCCAGGCCGACGCGTTGGCTTTCGCGCGAGGCCTGGGGCATCAGTTGGAAGCTGTCGAGCGTATCGAGGAAAAGGCCGGCATAGCCTTGCGCTTCCAGCGCCTTGGCACGCCCGAACAGATGCTCGCGCCAGGCCGTCGACGTGAGGTCCATCACTTGGCTGTTCCAGGCGTCGTTGCGCACCGGGGAAACCGCTTTGCTCAACCCCGCTTTCTCGACCTCGGCCTTGTTGCCATCGAATTCACCGATGGACAAGTAGGCAAACGGCTGGCTGCCCAGCGCCCGCAAGGTCTTTACATCGGCGGGCGTCATGTGGCCCGGCTCGACCACGGCCCAGTCGAACTGCGACAGTTCCGGCAGCGGGGGTTGCTCGGCGTACCAGAAAGCTACGCTGCTCGGCTGGGATAAAGCAGCAGCGTGCACAGCCGGCCCACCGACGAATAAGGCAAGAGCGGCGAACAGCCGCTCAGCGATCGCGCGGACACGCGTCCTGCGGAAAACGATTTCCATAATTCACTCTTGAAGATGACTGAGCCAATACTGCGTAAACGTCGGGCGAAGTGACCGGCGAACTACAAACTGCGCAAAAGCTGCGCCAAACCCTGACCGATGGATGTCGGTTGCGCGAGTGCAAAACGCTCCAACAGACGGGTGTTATCGGCGCGCGAATGGCGTATGTCGCCTTGGCGTGGCGCCTGGTACGTCACGTTCAACGGGGTGCCGGTGGCATTGCCCAGTTCGGCGATCAGGTCGTTGAGGCTGGTCGAGCGGCTAAGCCCTACGTTGATTGCTTCAGGTGCCGGTTCGCGAGTCTCGACTGCCTGGACGAGGATGCTCACCAGATCCTGCACGTAGACGAAATCGCGGGTTTGCTCGCCGTCACCAAATACGGTAATCGGCTTACCCGCCAACGCGCGCTCGGTGAAGATGCTGATCACACCGGAGTACGGCGAAGACGGATCCTGACGGGGACCGAAGATATTGAAGAAACGGAATATCACCGGTTGCAGGCCGTGCTCGCGACGGTAGAAGTCCAGGTAGTACTCACTGGCCAACTTGTCGCTGGCATAAGGCGTCAGCGGGGACTTTGGGGTGTCCTCGGCGATGGCTGTGCCTTCGCCGTTGTTGCCGTAGGTCGCAGCGCTGGAGGCAAACACGACGCGCGCCACGCCTGCCTTGAGCATGCTTTGGCACACATTGAGCGTGCCGACGAAATTGGCCTGGTGGGTCGCGACAGGGTCGTCTACCGAGGCCTGCACCGACGCCACTGCAGCCAGATGCACGACGGCGCTGCAATCACGCATGGCCTGCTCGACCACGGCGCTGTCTGCGACATCACCTATCATCAGCTCGAGTTCTGGGTTCCCGGCGGGCAGATTAGCCACCTTACCGGTCGACAAGTTGTCCAATACGCGAATCTTGTAGCCTTTACCCAGCAAAGCCTCTACCAGATGTGACCCAATAAAACCTGCACCACCCGTAACCAGAATTCGTCCTACAGCCATGAAGTTTGCTTCCTAAAGACTCGAGCGCAGGCACGCAGAAGCGGACCCGCAAATTGAAGGTGACAGTGTTTAAGGGCTACCCTGACCAACATCGCCTGGCCATCCGAGTCCAAGCCGCCTTATCCCTGAATCTTGAAGAACCACAGCATGGGACGAATGCGCGTCGCTAATGTCATTTTAATGGCTTAGAGCCATCAAAATCGTCGCGAATAATGTTGGATCCGCAAGAGACTGTCAACGCATTGTCTTACTTGCCGCCAAACGGCAGTTTCAGTCAAAAATAAGTCATTTAATTGACGGCACTAATTGATCACAGGTCACGCCGCACGACCGAACTTGCCCTGTAGCGTGCGGCACAATCAGCACACTAAAAGGCAAGGACGTCCGAGGATTTTTGCGGGCGGCATACAGGATACCGAGGGGAATGGCTTTACTGGCGGGGAGGTCTTGCTGAGTTTCAGTGGCTGGCGATAAGGCGCGCCTTTCTGCGCAAATGAACCATCTGTACGGCCAGGCCAACCACCAGCATCACGGCGATAATCGCTTGCGCGCCAAGCAGTACCGGGGATTTCAGATCGGTCACGAAAGGGTGGCCATCCGGCACACGACGCAGCGTTTCGGATACGGTGGGCACCATCAGAAAGAACGCGGTCAGGCTCAAGAAAACGGTTTCCAGGTACGCGCGCGCTCTTCCCAGCCAAACGACGTACTCGACTCCGTAGCCCGCCAACAGCAGCGCAAGGGTAATGACACCGATCACAGGACTGACGGGTTGATGCGCGACCAGAAATACCGTCAAGCCACCGATCAACATCGACACGAAGTAGAACAACCCCGGCACCGACCGAGGAACAATGCGCCCGTGTTTGATAAACATATAGGCGGCCAGTGGAACGGCCGGCAGGCTGCCGAGGGTGTGCAGCCAGCCAAGGGGGGAGATTCCGAACATTTGAGTGTTCCCATGCAATTGGATGTTGTGCATAGACGAGCGGCGCTGAAAACGTGCATCCAGACGGCGGCGGCGCGCTATGATCTCGAGCCTCAGCTTAATCAGGATGGGGTCGGCGCGACATGATGGATCCTTTGGAAAACTTGATCATTCATCCAGAAATGCAACTCGAAGGTTTGGCCAAAGGGGATCTGCTGTCCCAGGTCCTGGCGCAGATCCGCCTGACGGGTGACCGTGTTTATGCCTGCACGCTGGCGCAAGCGCAGCCCCTGGAACTCGATGAAAAAAGCGCTCACATCTGTGTGCTTCAGCAAGGCCAACTGCGTTTGGAGATTGCCGGCCAACCGCCAAAAACACTCAACCAGGGCGATGTCATCCTGCTGCCCCACAGCCCCGCGGGCTTGGTGATGACGGCAGTGGAGGGGGCCGCCACCGTGGTCATCTGCCGCTTCTGGTTTGATGCGAGCAGCTTTCAGGCCATGCTGTTTGCCCTGCCGCGGCTGATCCATATCCAGCATGCCGACGCGGCCGCCTGGTCGGAAGGCATCCTGCATTTCATGTTGCTTGAAGCCCACGACACGCAGCCAGGTGGGGCATTGATGATTTCGCGGCTGATCGACCTGGTGGTAATCCGTATCCTGCGCACCTGGGTGCACCAGGGGCTTGCTTTCGGATGGCTGGGTGGGTTGTCGGATGCGCGGATCGCCCGGGCACTTAAAGTCATTCACGAAACGCCTGGCAAGCAGTGGCGCATCGATGCCCTGGCGGAGATGGCGGGCATGTCGCGGTCGAATTTCTGCGACCGCTTCAGCACACTGGTAGGACGCTCACCGTTGCGTTATCAGAATGAATGGCGGCTGGCACTGGCAAAAACCATGCTGTCCAAACAGGACGCCCGCATCGGAGAAGTTGGCTTCGCGATTGGCTATGAGTCTGAAGCGGCATTCAGCCGCGCCTACAAAGCCTATTTCGGGCGCTCTCCAAGGGAGGACAATGCTTAGTCAGCGGGCGCGCCACACACTTATGGCACTTAGCCACCTTTTTCATTGACACCCCCTCCTCGCTCCGTTAAAAACCCTGCCTTGCTTGTGCTTTTTATCGAGACATGGATTTGTCGACCCCTGCGCTTTTCAATCACCGCCGCTACTGGCTGGCGGCAATCATCGTGCTACTGGCGATCCTGGACCCTTTCGGCCTGGCCAGCTCCAGCGACAAGGCGTCAGCTCAGTGGCTGAACCGGATGTTCGCAAGCCACTACTCCAGCGAAGGTCAACAACGCGTGGCGGTAGTGGTGATCGATGATGCCTACTTGATGCGCAACGGCACCTCTTGGCCGATGCCCTACGGCGAGCAAAGCAAATTGTTCAAACGCTTGCTGGCGTACAAGCCCAAGGCTGTTTTCGTCGATTTGCTGTATAGCCATGACCATTCTTTTGGCGACCCGGCGCGGGGCAGTCAGCTACTGGCAAATGTGTTCGAGCGATATCAGCGCCAGGGCATCCCGCTGTGGCTGGCCAATACCGGCGTCGTGCGAGGCGAGGCGGGCCAGGCCAACACACTGCAACCCTTCGCCGAGGTCAGTAGCCCAGGCCTGGTGGCCTGGGAAGGCGTGGGCGATCAGTACCCGTTGGCAGTTCAAACGCCACTCGGGCTGATGGAAACGCCGGCCATGGCGCTCTACCGCGAGCACTGTAGGACGCAAGAGTGCCCGTCGCCGCCGGTGGATGCCCAAACCGCCGCACAGCTGCAGCCTATCGCCGTGCAGTGGGGGCTGAAGCTGGCTCCAGAGCAGGCGCGTATTGCCGATGTGCGCCACTGCGCTTCGGCGCGGCACTTTGTCCTGGATGGGCTCGCGCAGTTTTTCCAGGCGGTGTTCTGGAAACTCGACGACTCTGCCCAGGCCCGCTGCCCTTATACCCTGACCGTGTCAGCCAGCGACTTGGAAGTCAGCGACCCGCAAGACCAAGCCTTGCTCACCGAGTTGTTGCGCAACCGCCTGGTCCTGGTCGGCGCCAATATCACCTCCACGGGCGACCTGGTTGAATCGCCGGTTCACGGCCAACTACCGGGCGTGTACCTGCACGCCATGGCCTTGGACAACCTGATCAACTCAGGCATGGACTACGCCCACGAGCCCGGCAACTTTCCCGGCCTGCCCTTCAATTGGCTGGACCTGCTGGAGCTTGTCTTGTTGGCGCTGATCGCCGTGCTCAAGGCGCTGCATGCGCGACGACTGGCGGGTCACCGCACCTGGAGCCGTTGGCGCCGCAGGGAAATCCGATTTTTTTCTTCACCGTGCCCGTCGTGGCTATTGGTGATGTCCGTACTTGTCCTGGTGAGTGTGCTGTTGAGCGTCAACCACATCACCCCGGTCAACGTGCTGGGCATTGTGTTGCTGTCATTGGTGCTGTTCAGCGAACGGATCGAAGCCTTCTTCGACCGCGATCGCTGAGGGGCCACTCAGATGTCTTTCTCAAGGAACCCAAGGATGAACAGAAGCCTCATTGTGTTGCTCGCCACCCTCTTTACCCAGGGCGCCTGGGCGGAAACCCACAGCATCAAGGCCTTCCTCGCCGACCCGGTCGCGGTGCTGGATGAGCAAGGTAAACAACAGCGCGAGTTATCGAAGCAAGAGACGCCTACGCAGCCTTTGCCGGTGTTGCAGTACAACCAGGCGCTGGATTTGGTGCAGGTGGAACTGGCCGGCCAGAAGGTCTGGCTGGACACCATGGACCTGCGCATCGAGCCGCCGCTGAACGTGGTGGATCTTCCCTGCCAAGGCCTGACCAAAAGCCAGGCCAAAGACAGCCGCAACAACTCCACCATTGGCTTTGGTGCCGGCTGTAATCAATAACAAGGAGCGCTTCGGTGAAAGGATCTCTATGGGCGGCCAGCCTGCTGGCAAGCACGCTACTCAGTGGCTGCGCGACGTTGAAGGGCGCCGATCAGGCGTTCATGAACCTGGTGGGGCCTTCGACCCAATCCCGGGTCCAGGGCCATTATGTGGATAACACAGACGTGCGCCCGTATTACAAACTCGACCCGCAACGCCAGAGCCAACAACGCTTGAGCTATGACGGACGCGCAGTCCCCGCCGCCGAGGCCCGCCAGCAGAACCTGGTGGATATTCCGATGCTGCAGGTGTACCTGCAGGGCATTGTCACGCGCTTGTCCAAGGGCTGGCCGGGCGAGTTGCCGGTCTTGCAGGTAAAAATCACCGACAGCTACAGCTTCGGCCCGTCGGCTGACCCTTACGGAAATGTGTTCGTGCCCCTGGGCATGCTGGATAACGTGGGGAGCGAAGACGAAATTGCCGCGATGCTCGGTCATGAGATGAGCCACGTCTTGCTGCACCACCACGACCGCATGGCCGCCTTCCAGCAGCAGAAAGAGATGTTCACCACGGTCGCCTCCACGGTCGCGCTGGCCACCATGGCTGCCGACACGGGCGTGGATCGCAGTTCCGGCACGATGAAACTGTTCAGCAAAGACCCGGCCGGCACCCAGAAGACCATCGGCAATACCGTGCTGTATACCGCGCTGGCCAACACGTTTTCCGACCATGTCTGGAGCACCGCCTGGGGCCGCACCCAGGAAGACCAGGCCGACCTGCTCGGCACTGACTTGATGATCCGCGCCGGTTATGCGCCCCGTGCCGCCACCCACAGCCTTGAGCGCCTCAACGATTTTCAGGGCAAGCAGAAACCGTTGCTCACGGGCTTTCTGACCGCACGTAAAGATGCCATGCAAGACTCGCTGCAGCAGTTCAACCTGAACCGGTTTACCCAGGAACTGGATGTGCTGGTCAAAGGCGGCCTGACCACCAGCATCACTGCGACGGCCCAGTACTTCAATCGCTCCCATATGTCGGCAACCGATCGCGATACCGAGTTACGCCAGTACCTGCAACGCGAATATCGGCAGGAACGCCGCGCCCGCGTCAGCACTGCAAGCTGGACGAAAATGAAGAACACCCCGCAAGTGGCGAAGGCCATGCAGGGTTACAAGGATGCCTATTTCGCCAACGATGCCCTGGAAAAAAACAAAGTCCCGGACGCTGATGGATTCATCCGCAAAGCCTTGGCCTCCCCCGTCAAAGATCAGCCAGGCATCCGGCGCACCGCCTACACCGTGCGGCTGGCCCAGGGCCGGAACAGCGATGCGCTGAAGGAACTGCAAGCGATCAAGGACTGGAGCCTGGCGGGCCCCTCCACCTACGACCTGATGATCAGCTATCACCTCAAACGCGGGGATGGGCAGTCGGCGCTGGCGATGATCGACAAGGCGGAGCGCCACCTCGGCTCAGAAGAGCTGTTCATCACCGAGAAACTGTTGGCCAACCAGCAAATGCAAAATGCGCAGCAGGTACAAACCGTGCTGCGCAAGTGTGAGCAATATCCGGCACGTAAAGACAACTGCAAAAAACTGGCGCCGGCCAAAGCCTGACCTTTAGTGACCGGCGCTTTGCCCACCGTCTACGTGCAGAATTTCGCCGGTCACGAACCCGGCGTTCTCCAGGTAGACGATCGCCTGGGCGACGTCACTCACCTCCCCCATATGCCCGACCGGGTGCAATTGCCCCAGCGCAGCGTGGGTGTCTGCGCCGTGCATCGGCGTCTTGATGATCCCTGGGCTCACCGCGTTCACCCGGATGCCACGCTTGGCGTACTCGATCGCCAGGGACTTGGTCGCTGAATTCAGGCCGCCCTTGGTGAGGTTGGCGAGCACCGACGGCACGCCGTCAATCGCGTGGTCCGCCAGGCTGGTGGTGACGTTGACGATGTGGCCGGCGTGGTTCTTTTCCATCTCGGCAATGGCGAGTTGGGTGATGTAGAAGAAACCGTTGAGGTTCACCGCGAGCACATTGGCGTAGTCCTCTTGGGTGTAGGCCGTGAACGGCTTGGCGATGAAGATACCGGCGTTGTTGATCAGGCTGTCGATGCGCCCGAAGGTGGCCAGGGTTTCGCGAATGACGCGCTGGGCGGTGGCCGGGTCGGCGATGTCGCCGGCGACGGTGAGGATATCCGGGTCGCTGGACGGCTGGATCGAGCGCGACGTGGCGACTACGCGGTAGTCGAGGGCGCGGTAGGCCTGGACCACGGCGGCGCCGATACCTTGGGACGCGCCGGTGATGATGACGACTTTTTTCATGAGGGTTCTCCAGTAGGGATTCAGGCTTGGGATTTGCGGTATTCGGTGGTGGTGATGCCGGCGTAGCCCCAGTTATCGGTATCGACTTCTTCGATGACGATGTGGGTCAGGTCCGGGCGTTTGTGCAGGACGCGTTCGAGGGTTTCGGTGAACTCGGCGATGACCTGGGCTTTTTGCTCCGGGGTAACGCCGTCACGGGTGATGCGCAGGCTGACAAAAGGCATGGCGATGACTCCAGTGGCCGGCCATCAGGGTGATGGGCTGGCAGTGGGGCCAATTTAGGCTTGCGTCGGGAGGGGATAAAGGTGGGGCCGGGTACTTCATTCGTACTGCGGTGTAACAAGACGCGATGGAATGCCAGGCATAAAAAAACCCCGAACCAGTCGGGGTTTTTTATCGCCTGGAATCAGGCGCGACGCCGGATCAATTAGAAAACGTTGATCGGGTAGTCGGCGAACAGACGGATTTCGTTACCGCCTACGTTGTACTGGTCAGCGTTGTTGGAGACACGCAACCAAGAGGCGCGAGCACGCAGGCTCAAGTCTTTGGCTGGACCGCTCTGGACCACGTACTTGAACTGGTTCCAGATTTCACGCTCGGTGCCATCGCCACGGTTGGTACCGTCGTCGATGTTGGTACCGCGAACGTAGGCAACGTTGTAGGTCAGGCCTGGTACGCCGAAGGTGGCGAAGTCGATGCCGTAGCCAAGCTGCCAGGAACGCTCGTCCTTGCCGTTGAAGTCGGACCAGTAGGAGTTGGCCAGCAGGATGGTGTTGCCACCGTCGCCGATGCCGCCAGCGTTGCGGTAGCCGCCGTACAGGTAGCCAGTGTCGCCGGTGCTGCGCTGGTGAGCGACGGTGAAGCTGTGCGGGCCAACAGCCCACGTGGCGCCCAGGCTCCAGATTTTGTTGTCACGCGCGTTTTCGTCTTTCTGGTTTTCCAGCGCGAAGCTCTTGTCCAGCTTGGTTTTGTAGCCGTTGAAGTCAAAAGTCAGCGACTGCTTCTCTGGCAGGGCCAGCACGTAGTTGACGTTGACGTATTGCTTCTTCAGCACGTCCTGCATGTCGGAGGCGTACAGCGCAGCCGACAGGCTTTCGGTGAATTTGTAGCTACCACCGATGTAGTCGATGCTTTTCAGGCGACCGCTGTCGGTGCCTTCCATGCTCTTGCGGGCTTCTTTGGTGAAGTGACCCGCGTCCAGTTGCAGACCGGCGATCTCTTTGGAGACGATCGAGGTACCGGTGTAGGTTTCCGACAACAGACGGGAGTTGTCGTACTGCAGCACAGGCACGGCCGGGAACTGATCACCGTACTTGAGCACGGTGTTGGAAACGCGGAATTTGACGGCAGCGCCGCCCTTGGCCAGGTCGTGGGGTGCCGAGCCAGGGTTGTTGGCAGTGCCATTACCCGGTTTGAAGAAGTCGATACCGCCGGCGCCAGCACGGCCTTTACCACCGTCCAGACGAATAGCGTATTGGCCGATCACGTCCACACCCACACCGACGGTGCCTTGGGTGAAACCGGATTCGAGCTTGCCGATGAAGCCTTGGCCCCACTCGGCTTTGTCTTGCTTGCCGTTTTTGTAGTCACGGCTGATGTAGGCGTTACGTGCGGCGATGTTCAGGTGGCTGTCTTCGATAAAACCCTTGGACTGGTCCTGGTCGTTTGCCATTGCTGTCGATGCGCTCAAAATCCCCAGAGCGATCAGACTCATCCGTTGCTTCAACATTTTCTTGTATTCCTTATTCCTGGTTGAGTACGCGCTGTGACACCAGGCTCCGTGTTGCTTTTTCTGGTGTCGACTGATTCCGGAAAAAAGAAGGCCCGCGGACGACTTAACAGGCCGCGGGCCTTTTTTATTGGATGAGTCATGGCGGTTAGCCACAGGCGTTGGGCGCAATCCTAGTCGCGCCCGGAACTATGTGTCAATTTCGCGAATCGTCTGTATTTAGGCGAAATAATTCTAAGCAAGCGCCTACAGCGGTTCTGTTAGCGACAAGAAACCGCATCCAAAACGGCAAAAAACACATCTAGTAACACATTTCAAAGCCGATACGTTTGATAACGGATAACGCGCGCAAATGCAAAGCATTACCATTAACGCGCAATTTCCTCCCAAACAATTCGGATACATTTCTCCATGCCTGCCCCTCGCCTGACGCCCATCACCCTTGGGCTTTCTGTTCTGCTGTCTGCCGGTTTTGCCTGTGCGGCCACGACTTTGCCCGAAACGTCGATCAGCGCCGAAGCTGATGAAGACGATCCGCGCGTCAAGGAATCCAGCACCGCCACCCGCACCGCCACCCCCGTGCGGTATGTGCCCCAGGCCATCGACTCGGTAAAGACCGAAAGCCTGCGGTCCTACGGCACCAATGACCTGGGCCAGGCGTTGAGCGGCATTCCCAACGTCAGCAGCGGCGCCGACACGCGCTTCGACAGCTTGCGCATCCGCGGTTTCGACGCGAGCAACGACTTCTATCTGGATGGCATTCGCGACGACAGCCAATATGTGCGCGACCTGCACAACATCGAGCGCATCGAAGTGCTCAAGGGACCAGCAGCTGTGCTTTACGGGCGAGGCGGTCAGGGAGGGATCGTCAACCGCGTGAGCAAACTGCCTATGGCCGGGCATAAATCGAGTATCGAGGCACAAGGCGGCAGCAACGACTTGCGCAGTTTGTACGCCGACCTCAGCACCGACCCCACCGATAACATCAGCCTGCGCCTGAACATGGGCAACCAGGACAACAACAGCTTCCGCGACGGCGTCAGTGGCAATCGCCAGTTGTTCGCACCGTCCATGAGCTGGCAACTCACGCCAGACCTGAACTGGCTGGTGCAATATGAATACAGCCGCTACAACCGCACGCCAGATCGTGGCATTCCCGGCGTCAACGGCCGACCAGCAGACGTAAGCCGCAGCACCACCTACTTTGATAACCGCGACTACATTGACGACAAATCCCAGTCGCTGCGCTCCAAACTGGCTTATGAACTCAACGACAACTGGCAACTGCGCCAGACACTCGGTGTGTTCAAGCTCGACAGTGATTTCGACAACACCTACCAAACCGCCTACGTGCCGGCGAACAACAGCGTCACACGCCAACGCTGGCAGCAAGACCTCACCACTCTCAATATCTTCAACAACGTCGAGCTCGAAGGTGGCTTCAGCACCTACGGCCTGGAGCACCGCCTGCTCACCGGCCTCGAACTGGGCAGCCAGCGCCGCGATCCGAAGCTGTATACCGCCACTGCAGTCAGCCGAGGCGGCCAGGCCGTGCCGAGCCTGGACCTCAACCAGCCCAACCGTAACCTCAGCCACACCGGCCGTATGAGCGTGTCGAGCAACAATCACACCGAAGTCGAAAGCCGCGCACTTTATGTACAGGACCAACTGCGCCTGAATGATCAATGGCAAGTCCTGGCAGGCCTGCGTTATGACCGCTTCGAAGTCGACACCAAGAACAAGCTGACCCACGCCCAGCAGGCTGTCAAAAGCCACAGCACCAGCCCGCGTTTCGGCCTGGTGTGGACGCCACTGGAGCACCACTCGTTCTACGCGTCGTGGAGCAAGACATTCTCGCCTGCGGGCGGCGGCTTGATCGGTATCACCCCGAATGCTGCCGGCAGCGTCAACGACCTGAGCCCCGAGCTGACCAAGCAGAAGGAAATCGGGGTCAAGAGCGACTGGCTCGACGACCGCCTGAGCACCACCCTGGCGGTGTACGAACTGGAACTCTACAACCGCCGCACCAGCGACCCGCTGGACCGCACCATCACCCTGCTCAGCGGCTTGCAGCGCTCACGGGGCGTGGAGCTGACCGCCACCGGCAAGCTCGTTGGCAATTGGTATGTACGCGGCGGTGTCGGCCTGCAGGATGCCAAGGTCGAGAAGGACAACAACGGCTTCGAAGGTAAGCGCGTCAGCGATGTGGCCAAGCGCAATGCCAGCCTGTTCATCACCTGGAAGCCGGAAATGGGCTGGTACGCGGAAACCGGCCTGACGCTGGTGGGCGACCGTTATGCCGACAGCCTCAACACCGTGGTGTTGTCGGGTTATGGCCGTTGGGATGCGCTGGCCGGGTTCCGGCAGAAGGAATGGGACGTGAGGGCGGCGCTGAACAATATCGCGGATAAAAATTACTACGCATCGGCGACCAGTGTGGCGCAGATTCAGCCGGGAGAGCCACGTAGCCTGGTGGTGACAGGTACCTACAGCTTCTGAAGAACGCGGTCCGTGTGGGAGCTGGCTTGCCTGCTCCCACATTTGATTTCGGTGTTCCTTTAGTTATTCATTAACTCACACAGCGCGTGCACTTCATCCTCACTGAACAACCCCGCCGGGTAACGTTCACTCATCACGCTGCGCAAGTCAGTCGGTTGCCTGATCTGCCGCGAGCCGTTTTCCTTCAACCAGAGCGCCAGCGCATGGATCGCGTCGCCGTTCACCCGCAAAGGGTGGAACGTGCGCGTGTACATCAGGTTGATATCGGCATTCATTTCAGCGCTCTCTCCTACTGCGTGAGCGGCTAACTTACTCAAGGTTTATGACAGAACTGCGCAGTCATGACCCTGAGCTACTGTCACAACGGCGATACAAGAGCTATGCCAATGTCTCGGGCCCATAGGCGTTTGGACACAAAAAAGCCCGCGACCTGTCTGGGTCGCGGGCTTGTTGTGGACACCTGAACCGATCAGCGCCGGTTCGTCCTCATAGCGATGTTACAACCGCACTCAATTTTTGTGCGGCGCTGGCTGCTGTTGGGTCAGGCAATGGATATTGCCGCCACCCAGTAACAGTTCGCGGCCCGGCACCATCACCACTTCATGCTGCGGGAACAGGTCCTGCAGGATGGCCTTGGCCTGGCTGTCCAGCGGGTCGTCAAAGCTCGGCGCGATGATGCCGCCGTTGACGATCAGGAAGTTGACGTAGGAACCGGCCAACCGCACGGTCGGATTGCGCTCCTGGCTGCCGTCAACCGGATCGACACCCGCGCATTCATCCTCGGTCGCGTACAGCGGGCCAGGGATCGGCATTTTATGCACTGTGAACGGGCGTCCCTGGGCGTCGGTGCTGCTTTGCAGCACGTCCATGGCGGCGTGGCAACGCGCGTAGTTCGGGTCTTGCGGGTCGTCGGTCCAGGCCAGCAGCACTTCGCCTGGGCGCACGTAGCAGCAGAAGTTATCCACATGGCCGTCGGTTTCGTCGTTGAACAGACCGTCCGGCAGCCAGATGATTTTATCCACAGCCAGGTTGGCACTCAGCACCGCCTCGATCTCGGCACGGTCGAGGTGCGGATTGCGATTGCGGTTGAGCAGGCATTCCTCGGTGGTGATCAGGGTGCCTTCGCCGTCGACATGGATCGAACCGCCTTCCAGCACAAAGCCTTCGGTGCGATAGCGCGGTGCGCGTTCGATTTCGAGGATCTTGCCGCCGACCTGGGCGTCGCGGTTCCACGGCGAATACAGGCCGCCATCAAAACCGCCCCAGGCGTTGAAGTCCCAGTTCACGCCGCGCACTTCGCCAGTGTTGTTGATCACGAAGGTTGGGCCGGTGTCGCGCACCCAGGCGTCATCGCTGGACATCTCGACCACGCGGATATTCGGCACATCCAGGCGTGCGCGGGCGTTTTCGTATTGACCGGCGGAAACCGCCACGGTGACCGGCTCAAAACGCGCAATGGCCTTGGCCACCGCCACATGAGCGGCCTGCGCGGGTTTGCCACCCAGGCGCCAGTTGTCCGGGCGCTCCGGCCAGATCATCCAGGCCTGGGTCTGTGGCGCCCATTCGGCAGGCATGTGGAAGCCATCGGCGCGGGGGGTGCTGTGCAGGGTGGTCATGGCGATCAGGACTCCGAATGGGGGGTGAAGGCCGATTTTATAACGGATAAAAATCGGCTTTAGAAGCTACATGAGATGATAGCGGGTGAATATTACAATAGTTAGCCGATAACAATCGATTAATCACAGTTGCTCATCGAGCACCTTCGACAGCATGTCGACGAAAAAATCCACGCTACGCCGGGAGGTGACCATCGGCGGCTTGATCTTGAGGATGTTCAAATAATCACCCGTGGGCTGCATGAAAATCCCCAGCTCCCGCAGGCGATCACACAGCAACGTGGTTTCTTCGGTGGCGGGTTCCAGGGTTTGCCGGTCGCGTACCAACTCCAGTCCGAGGTAAAAACCGGAACCATGGACGGCACCGACTAATGGATGACGATCAATCAGTTCCTCCAACCTTGCCTTGAAATGCCCGCCAACTACCTGGGCGTTTTCCCATAGATTTTCCTCTTCCATCACATCCAGCACCGCCATGCCAATGCGGCAACTCACTGGGCTGCCGCCCGACGATGAGAAGAAATACCCTTCAGCCTCCAGCGCCTCGGCGATTTCACGCCGGGTAATCACCGCGCCCAGCGGCTGGCCATTGCCCATGCCCTTGGCCATGGTGATGATGTCGGGCACCACGCCCTGTTCTTCGAAGCCCCAGAAGAAATGCCCCATCCGGCCGTAACCCACTTGCACTTCATCGGCGATGCACACGCCGCCCTGGGCGCGGACAAGTCCATACACCTGCTGCAAATAGCCCGGCGGCAACGAGATACCACCGGCATTGCCATACACCGGCTCGCAGATGAAACCCGCCAGTTGGCGTTTGCTCGCGGCGACTTTCGCCAGGTTGTGTTCCACGCTTCGTACGTAATCCGGCGCACTGTCCTGTCCACGGAACTCGCCGCGATAGGTATTGGGCGCGGTCACCGGGTGCACCCAGTCCGGGCGGCTGCTCAATGCCTGGGGGTTGTCGGCAATCGACGTGGAAACTGCATCCGCCGCCACCGACCAGCCGTGGTAAGCCTCCAGCACGCTGAGCATGTCGCGCCCGCCGCTGAAGGCCCAGGCCAGGCGGATCGCCAAGTCATTGGCCTCAGTGCCGCTGTTGACCAGGAATACCCGGTCCATGCCTTCAGGCGCCAGCGACAACAAACGTTCGGAAAATTCGGCAATCGCCGCGTAGTGGAAGCGCGAGTTGGTATTGAGCAAAGACCACTGCCGCGCCGCCACCGCCGCCATGCGCGGGTGGCCGTGGCCCAACACTGCGACGTTGTTGAGCATGTCCAGGTAGGAACGGCCCTGCATGTCGATCAGGTGGTTGCGCCAGCCACGCTCGATACGCGGCGGGTCGACGTAATAATGCTTTTGCGAACGGGCGAAACTGGCGTCGCGACGGGCCAGCAGGGCCTCGGGGTCCAGCTCGGGCTCGGCATCGCAGGCCAGTCCCAGCAACGCGGCCGGCGATGGGCACAGCGTTTGCCAAGCCTGTGCACGGGACGGTGTGCAGAACAGCGGTGCGGGTACATCAGCACGGCATAGCTGCACGGTGAGCGGGCCTTCGACCTCACCGATCACCTGGCCCTTCAGCACCGCAGCACCTGGCTGCAACTGTGCTTTAACGCCCCATAGCCGCACGCGTGCCTCGCTACTGTGTACCTGCAACTCACCGTGGGCGTCCGTTTGCACAACACCCGCAAATGGTGCTTCGACGGAGGTACCCAACGGCACGTGCAGTTCGACATGCAGCGGGAACGTCTCTGGCTCATTCGCGCTGTCGGGCTCGGTACGCGACAAACGGTATTGCCCATAGCGACTCGCCGCCAGGCCATGCACCGCCGCTGCTTCCTGTAACAGGCGCTGATCAATGCCGGGCTGCTCCCAGTTTCCAGCCTCAAAATGCGGGCTGAGGACGCCCAGGTCGATCAACGCGAACTCGCGCCCTACCAAACCCGGCAACAAGGGCGCAAAACCCTGGCTGGCGATCGGTGCGGGCGCCAGACCGACACACCCCAGAATCGCCGCCTCCATCAACTCAAACGGCACTGACGTCGCCACGTGGAAGATTTCCCACTCATGCTCGGCGTTTTTCAGCAGGTAACTGTTATCCGGATCCAGGCGTTGCTGCTGCTCACTGCTCAACACCAGCACCGCCGCACGGGCGACGATCAGCGGCCACAGCGCCTGCAATTCTTCGTGCTGCAACGGCGTCACCGCGTGGCACGCCTGGATCGCCGGCAAGATTGCAAAGGGATCGCCGTCGGCGTGGTGCAGCAATGCCGCACAAGTCACCGACAGATCGGCAATGCGCCAGGTGTGCACGAGGTCACCAAAATCGATCACGCCTTGAAGTTGCCAATGACGTTGAGCATCACGTTGCCACACCACGTTGTCGTCGGTGATGTCCATATGCACTGCTTGCCACGGCAGGTGATCGGCCAGGGGGCGGATACGCTTTTCGACCTGCTCGGCCACTTGCTCCAATGCCGGGCGGTGCGCAAGATTGTCCAGCGTCGCCAGCAGATGCGTGATCAAAGCCTGCGCGTGGCGTGGGTCCCATTGCAGCGTGCGGTCCAGTCCCGGATGCTCGAACCGCGCCAGCGCCTGGCTCATGCGCCCACACAGGTCACCAAACCCGGCGATCACCCTGCGCCCCAGGTGAGGCAGATGGGTCAACGGGTGGCCATCGATATAGCCCAGCACCCGCACGTGCAGGGTCTGGCCATCGAGGGTCAGGGTCAACAACTCCTCTCCTGTCAAAGACTTGATGACCTTGGGTACGCGTACAGCCTGCAGGCTATTGAGTGCGGCGTGTTGGGCGTGCAGTTCAACGGCAGCGTAGTCACCTCGACAGATTTTCAGAACAAACCGACCGCGAGGGCTGTCGACTTTGTAGTTGAGGTCTTGTTGGCTGCCCAATGATTGCAACGTGCCAGTAAGGCCGTAATGCTGCTCAAGCAGTTGAGCCGCCTGGTCGGGGCCTACTTGCGGGCAGGGTAGACTGGCGCGATGGATCAGGGTGGCGAGCAGCATGGGGTTGGCCTCGGCTTTTTTAGGCGTGTATATCGCCATTGTTCAGGGGGATTAGGCAACCCCTGAGGCATGCCGCGCTTGCACCACCTCACCGCACAACTCAAGCTATGCTTCATTCGCTTAATGTCTGTCTAAGGAAAAGGCCCCCGACATGCGCATTCTCATCACCGGCGGCGCTGGGTTTATAGGCTCCGCCCTCATCCGTCATTTGATTCAACACACCGAGCACGAAGTGCTCAACTTGGACAAACTCACCTACGCGGGCAATCTGGAATCGCTGACCAGCATCGCGTCCAGCAGTCGTTATGAGTTCGTCCAGGCCGACATCATCGACCAGGCCACTGTCAGCGCCGTACTGGAGCGTTTTGAGCCCCAGGCGATCATGCACTTGGCGGCCGAATCCCATGTCGACCGTTCAATTGACGGGCCATCGGACTTTATCCAGACCAATATTGTCGGCACCTACAGTTTGCTGGAAGCTGCCCGCGCTTATTGGCACAGGTTGGCAGAACCGGCCAAAAGCGCATTCCGCTTCCACCACATCTCCACCGACGAGGTGTACGGTGACCTGCACGGCGTGAATGACCTGTTCACCGAAAACACTCCCTACGCGCCCAGCTCGCCGTACTCTGCAAGCAAGGCAGCGTCCGATCATCTCGTGCGCGCATGGCATCGAACCTATGGCCTGCCGGTATTGTTGACTAACTGCTCGAACAACTACGGGCCGTTCCACTTCCCGGAGAAGCTGATTCCGCTGGTAATCCTCAACGCACTCGCAGGCAAGCCGCTCCCGGTCTATGGTGATGGTTTGCAGGTGCGCGACTGGCTCTTCGTCGAAGACCACGCACGCGCACTGTTCAAAGTGGTGACGGAAGGTGTGGTAGGCGAGACCTACAATATCGGCGGCCATAACGAGCAGAAGAACATCGATGTGGTCCGTGGTATCTGCGGCTTGCTGGAAGAATTGGCGCTGCAACGCCCGGCCGGTGTCGAGAAATTCACTGATCTGATCACGTTCGTCAAAGATCGCCCAGGCCACGATCAGCGTTATGCAATCGATGCCAGCAAGATCGAACGTGAGCTAGGCTGGGTTCCTGAGGAAACCTTCGAGACCGGTCTACGCAAGACGGTGCAGTGGTACCTCGATAACCTGGAGTGGTGCCGCAGGGTGCAGGACGGTAGTTATCAGGGTGAACGATTGGGCAATACCGACATGAAGGATCTGATTGCATGATGAAGGGAATCGTATTGGCCGGCGGCTCCGGTACACGTTTGCACCCCATTACCCTGGGCGTGTCCAAGCAATTGCTGCCGGTGTATGACAAGCCGATGATCTACTACCCAATCTCGGTACTGATGCTGGCGGGCATCAAGGACATCCTGATAATTTCCACCCCGGTGGATTTGCCCCAGTACCGCAACCTGCTCGGGGATGGCAGCCAGTTTGGCGTGCGGTTCAGCTATGCGGAGCAGCCCTCTCCCGATGGCCTCGCCCAGGCATTTATCATCGGCGAAGAATTCATAGGCACTGACCCTGTCTGCCTGATCCTGGGCGATAACATTTTCCACGGTGCGTATTTCGGCGATCAACTACGGGCAGCAGCCAAACGCCCGTCCGGCGCCACGGTTTTCGGCTACTGGGTCAAGGACCCGGAGCGTTTTGGCGTGATCGATTTCGACCAGGACGGCCGCGCCCTCTCCATCGAAGAAAAGCCTCTCAAGCCGAAGTCACGCTATGCCGTGACCGGTCTGTACTTCTACGACAACGACGTGATCGACATCGCCAAGGCAGTCAAGCCCTCGCACCGCGGCGAGCTGGAGATCACGGACGTGAACAACGCCTACCTCAAGCGCGGCGACCTTCATGTGGAACGCTTCGGCCGAGGTTTCGCCTGGCTCGATACCGGCACCCACGACAGCCTGCTGGAAGCCTCGCTGTATGTGCAAACCATTGAACATCGCCAGGGCCTGAAAGTGGCATGCCTGGAAGAAATTGCTTACCAGAATCGCTGGATTGATCGTGAGCACTTGCTGGAACGGGCCAAATATTTTGGCAAGACCGGCTATGGTCAATACTTGTTCACCCTCGCAGGGGATAATCCATATGAATGTATCCGCCACTGAGTTGCCCGGTGTTTTGATCATCGAGCCGAAGGTTTTTGGCGATGAACGCGGTTTTTTCTATGAGAGTTTCAATGCCCGGGACTTTGCCCACGCTACCGGGCTGCAACAAGAGTTTGTGCAGGACAACCACTCACGTTCACAACGAGGCGTGTTGCGGGGCCTGCACTATCAAGTCGAACACGCCCAAGGCAAGCTGGTGCGTGTGACTGCCGGGGAAGTATTGGATGTCGCGGTCGATATCCGCCGCAGTTCACCGGCATTCGGCAAGTGGGCAGGGGTGCGGTTATCGGCGAACAATAGCCGCCAGCTCTGGATTCCTCCGGGGTTTGCCCATGGTTTTGTGGTACTCAGCGAATACGCTGAGTTCCTCTACAAGACCACCGACTACTACACGCCCGCTGCCGAACGCTGTATCCGCTGGGATGATCCAGAACTCAATATCGACTGGCAACTCAGCGGTGCCCCGACTTTGTCGGCCAAGGATCAAAACGGCAAAAACCTCAGAGATGCGGATCTGTTTCCATGACCGCGCCTTTGAAAATCCTCATCACCGGCCAACACGGTCAAGTCTCCCATGAACTGCAAACTCGGCTCCAAGGCCTGGGCGAACTCGTGGTTCTGGGCCGCAGCCAGCTTGATCTGGCTAACGTAGACCACATTCGCCAGCAAGTGCGCAACCATCGTCCAGGCCTGATCATCAACGCGGCAGCCCACACTGCTGTCGATCTGGCCGAGAGCGAGCCGGACGCCGCCTTCGCGATCAACGCCATTGCCCCTGGCGTTCTCGCGGAGGAAGCCAAGACCCTGGGCATCCCGCTGATCCACTATTCCACCGACTACGTGTTCGACGGCAGCAAGCCGGCCCCCTACACCGAAGCCGACCCGCCAAACCCGCTGGGCGTCTACGGCCAGAGCAAACTGGCCGGCGAGCAGGCCATTGCGGCCGTCGGCGGCCAATACCTGATCCTGCGCACCAGTTGGGTCTACTCCAACCACGGCAAGAATTTCCTGCTGACCATGCAGCGCTTGCTGCAGGAGAAGCCACAACTGCGCATCGTTGCCGACCAGATCGGCGCACCGACCTGGGCCGGCAGCATTGCCAACAGCACGCGCGCATTGATTGAGCGCTGGCAAGCCGGCGAACCGGGGGAATGGGGCATTTATCACCTGAGCGCCGCAGGCGAAACCTCATGGTTCGGCTTTGCCGAGGCCATTGGCGAGCACCTGCGCGAACAGGGCAAGGCCTGCGCCGAACTGGAGCCGATCCCTTCCAGCGCTTATCCAACACCCGCCAAGCGCCCGCTGAACTCGCGTCTCGATTGCAGCCGCCTGCAGCAGCAATGGCACGTCAGCCTGCCCCACTGGCAAGACGCATTGCGCGAGTGTCTTGCACAGCTGCACTAGGCATAATGCGCCTGTACCCTCAGGCGCACGACTCCCATGACTCCACCCCTCCCGCGTAGACCCCGCTGGCGCAGCCTCGCCCTGTTGGCGTTGTGCCTGGCACCGCTGCTGTGGCCGCTGGAGCACCTGGCCGAGCGTTATTACCGCAGCGAACTGGCCGGCCAGAACCGCCAGACCCTCGACCTGTACGTGGCCAACCTGCTCGGCACCCTGCACCGTTATGAGGTGTTGCCGCAGATTCTTGGCGACCTGCCCGCCCTGCGCACCGCGTTGGATGCGCCTGGGGTGAGCACCAACCTGGTCAACGCCAACCTGCTGCTCAAGGACGTCGCCGCCCAGGCCGGGGTGGAGGTGATGTACCTGATGGACACCACCGGCAAGACACTGGCGGCGTCCAATTGGGACAAGCAAGACAGCTTCGTCGGGCGTAATTTCTCGTTCCGGCCGTATTTCAGCGAAGCCATGGACGGACGCCTGGGGCGGTTTTTCGGGTTGGGCACCACCTCGGCCAAGCGCGGTTACTTCTTCGCCGCCGCCGTGCGCGATGGCGATACGATCATCGGCGTGCTGGTGGTCAAGGTCGACCTGGACCACACCGAAAGCCTGTGGGGCAACACCCCGGAGCAACTGCTGGTCACCGACCACAATGGCGTGGTGATCCTGACCTCACGCCCACAATGGCGATTCCGTGCCACCCGACCACTGACGGCTGAAGAACGCCAGGCCATCATCGCCATCCAGCCCTACCCGACCCGCGACCCACAGCCGCTGAGCCTGAGCAACACCGCCTGGCTGCGCCAATCCACGGCCATCGCCGAAACCGGCTGGAACGTGGAGATCCTCGCGCCGCGTTCGCTGATCAACCGTCCGGTGCGCACGGTGGTCGCCGTGGGCGGCGCTACGCTGTTGGTGTTGATGTTGCTGCTGGGCCTGATGATGCAACGTCGCCGCCATTACCTGGAACGCATTGCGTTCGAAGCCAAGGCCCGTCGAGAGCTGGAAGCGCGGGTGGTGGAGCGGACCAGTGATCTGGAAGGCCTCAACCGGCGCCTGAAACAGGAAGTGCTGGAGCGCGAGCACGCCCAGCAGGAGTTGGTACGCGCCCAGGATGACCTGGTGCAGGCGGGCAAATTGTCGGCGCTGGGCACCATGTCGGCGAGCATCAGCCATGAACTCAACCAGCCCCTGGCGGCGATTCGCAGCTATGCAGAGAATGCTGAAATCCTGCTCGACCATGAACGCACCACCGATGCGCGAGGCAACCTCAAGCTGATCAGCGAGTTGACCGGGCGCATGGCCTCGATCATCGCCCACCTGCGCGCCTTTGCCCGCCGCGACCGCCATGCGCCCGAGAGTGTGGCCCTGCAACCGGCCCTGGATGATGCACTGGCGTTGCTGGCCAAGCGGCGGCGGTCGATGGAGGTCGAGCTGATCCGCGATTTGCCCGAAGCGACGCTGTGGGTCCAGGCCGGTGAAACCCGCCTGCGCCAGGTGCTGGGCAACCTGCTGGCCAACGCCCTCGACGCCCTCACCGAAAAAGGCCCGCCGCGTAAGCTCTGGCTGAGTGCCGAAACCACCGAACAGGGCGTCAACCTGTACATTCGCGACAACGGCCCGGGCTTTTGCATGGAGGCCCTGGGCCGCGCCAGCGAGCCGTTCTACACCACCAAGACCCGCACCCAGGGGCTTGGCTTGGGGTTGGCAATCTGTGACACCCTGATGCGTGCCTTTGGCGGCGAACTGCTGTTTGCCAACCACAAGGAAGGCGGCGCGCTGTTAACCTTGAAATTGCGTGCCGGTGCGCCGGGCGTCAGTCTGCAACCGTCCGAGGACCGCAGTGTATGAGTATCGATAACCAGATTCAGGTGGTGTTGATCGACGACGATCCACACCTGCGTCAGGCCCTGTGCCAGACCCTGGACCTGGCCGGGCTGAAGGTCCTGACCCTGGGCGAAGCCACCGGCCTCACCGCGCGCCTGTCGCGGGACTGGCCGGGCGTGGTGGTCAGCGACATCCGCATGCCCGGCATGGACGGCTTGGAGCTGCTCGCCGAACTGCATGGCCAGGACCCAGACCTGCCGGTGCTGCTGATCACCGGCCATGGCGACGTACCACTGGCGGTGCAAGCCATGCGCGCCGGCGCCTATGACTTCCTGGAAAAACCGTTTGCCAGCGACGCCCTGCTCGACAGCGTGCGCCGCGCCCTGGCCCTGCGCCGGCTGGTGCTGGACAACCGCAGCCTGCGCCTGGCTCTCAGCGACCGCCAGCAACTGAGCACGCGCCTGGTGGGCCACTCGCCGCAAATGCTGCGCCTGCGCGAGCAGATCGGTGCCCTGGCCGCGACCAAGGCCGATGTGCTGATCCTCGGTGAAACCGGCGCCGGCAAAGAGGTGGTGGCGCGCGCGCTGCATGATTTGTCGAGCCGCCGCAGCGGCCCGTTTGTGGCGATCAACGCAGGCGCCTTGGCCGAGTCCGTGGTGGAAAGCGAACTGTTCGGCCACGAACCCGGCGCCTTTACCGGCGCGCAGAAACGCCGTATCGGCAAGTTCGAATTCGCCAACGGCGGCACCTTGTTTCTGGATGAAATCGAAAGCATGAGCCTGGATGTGCAAGTCAAACTCTTGCGCCTGTTGCAGGAGCGGGTGGTCGAGCGCCTGGGCGGCAATCAACTGATCCCGCTGGATATCCGCATCATCGCCGCCACCAAGGAAGACCTGCGCCAGTCGGCCGATCAGGGCCGTTTTCGTGCCGACTTGTATTACCGCCTCAACGTCGCGCCGCTGCGTATTCCGCCGCTGCGTGAGCGGGGCGAGGATGCGCTGATGTTGTTCCAGCACTTCGCCGATGAGGCCAGCAGCCGCCACGGTTTGCCGCTGCACGAACTGCAACCCGGTCAGCGCGCGCTGCTGCTGCGCCATAGCTGGCCGGGCAATGTGCGTGAGCTACAGAATGCTGCAGAACGTTTTGCGCTAGGCCTGGAACTGGCGCTGGACAATACGCCGGACAATCCATCGGCCGGTGTCCTGACCTCCACGCCCGGCGGTCTGAGCGAACAAGTCGAGCAGTTCGAAAAAAGCCTGATCGCCGCCGAACTGACCCGTCCCCACAGCTCCATGCGCAGCCTCGCCGAAGCCCTGGGCGTACCGCGCAAGACCCTGCACGACAAGCTACGCAAGCATGGCCTGAACTTCGCCAACCAAAGCAGCGACGACGAATGACAGCCCCCACCCGCCAAGAGGCCCCCATGAACCGCGACAGCCGTTACCTGGAATCCATCCTTCACCACGACATCCCCCTCACCCGGGAAATGGGCCTCAAGGTGCTCGACTGGCAACAGGGGCGGCTGGAACTGCATCTGCCCTTGCAAGCCAACATCAACCACAAGAGCACCATGTTCGGCGGCAGTCTGTATTGCGGCGCGGTGCTGGCGGGTTGGGGCTGGCTGCACTTGCAGTTGCGGGAAGAAGGGATTGAAGACGGGCATATCGTGATTCAGGAAGGGCAGATCAGCTATCCGCTGCCGGTCACGCGGGATGCGACCGCGATTTGCGCAGCACCCGAGGAAAAGGTATGGAAGCGGTTTCTGGCGACCTACAAGCGCTATGGCCGCGCGCGGTTGACGCTGGAGACGTGGGTTGTGAATGAGGGCAGTGAGGAAAGAGCAGTGGCTTTCACCGGTCAATACGTCCTGCACCGCTAGCCGCCACTGCACAAAACCGAATGTGGGAGCGGGCTTGCTCGCGAAAGCGGTGTGTCAGATACACATTCAGTGACTGACACTCCGCCTTCGCGAGCAAGCCCGCTCCCACAGTTTGATCTGCTGTGGCCTCAGGAACGGGCCAGCGTCAGCAACCGCTCACGCCAAGCCGCCTTCGCCGGCAATGCCAGAAAGAACGGATTCAACAACGATGCCCGCGCCGGATAGCTGAACGGCGCACCACTCAACTCCAGCACCTCGCCCCCCGCGCCTTCCAGCACCCCCTGGGCTGCAGCGGTGTCCCACTGCGACGTCGGCGCCAGTCGCGGGTAGCAATCGGCACTGCCTTCAGCCAACAGGCAAAACTTCAGCGAGCTGCCGATATTCGCCAACTTCAATGCGCCCAGGCCCTCGCTCAAGCCGTCGAGCAAACGCTCCTGCTCCGGGCTGGTATGCCGACGGCTGGCCACCACGGTAAACGACTCACCTGCTGCGGGTGCCTCGCGCACCTGGATCTGCTTGGGCGCTTCATTCACATCCGAACGCCAGGCGCCCAGGCCAGCGCCACCGAAGTAGCAACGGCCGCTGGTGGGCATCGACACCACGCCAAACACCACGCGGCCCTGCTCGATCAGGGCGATGTTCACGGTGAATTCTTCGCTGCCGGCGATAAATTCCTTGGTGCCGTCCAGCGGGTCCACCAACCACCAGCGCTGCCAGCCGGCGCGCACGCTCTGGTCGATGTCGGCGTCTTCCTCGGACAACACCGGAATGCTGGGGTCCAGCGCGGTCAGGCCGGCCAGGATCAGGTGATGAGCAGCCAGATCCGCTGCCGTCACGGGCGAATCATCAGCCTTGGAGGTCACGGCCACGTCGGCACGCCAGTATGGCAAAATCACTTCACCGGCCTGGCGAGCCAGTTCGATCACAGGGGCAATAAACGGGTGGCCTAAAAACAGTTCGCTCATGCGCTAAACGCTCCACGCTGGGTCAACAGGTCTCGTACCAGGTACAGCGCAGCCAGGGCACGGCCTTCGCTGAATTGCTCGTTTTGCGCGAGCATCGACAGCTCGCGCAGGTTGACCCGGTCCACACGCATCGGCTCAGGTTCATCGCCTTCCAGGCGCTCTTCATAGAGATCGGTGGCCAATACCACCTGGATTTTCTGGCTCATGTAGCCTGGCGACAGCGACAGTTCGGTGAGGTGTTCCAACTGCCGCGCGCCATAGCCAGCCTCTTCCTTGAGCTCGCGGTTGGCGGCGGCCAGTACGTCTTCGCCAGGTTCGATCAAGCCCTTGGGCAAGGACACTTCATATTCGTCGGTGCCGCCGCAGTATTCTTCCACCAGCAACGCATGCTCCGCGTCGATCATTGCCACGATCATCACCGCGCCGTAACCGGCACCGCGGCCCACCAGGCGCTCGTAGGTCCGTTCAACGCCATTGGAAAAGCGCAGTTGCACTTCCTCCACGCGGAACAAACGGCTACTGGCGACTATTTCGCGGGCGAGGACGGTGGGTTTCTGGCGCATGAGCGGCTCCTTGGCGTGATCGGGTTACTATACCGTGGCTTTTCCGATTGTCTGTGTCGGATATTTTTACTTACATGAGACCGCCCCATGCCTTCTTTGCCCTGGCACGCCATCGACACTGTCCTGCTGGACATGGACGGCACCCTGCTCGACCTGCATTTCGACAACCACTTCTGGATGGAGCACCTGCCCCAGCGCTACGCCGAGTTGCACGGAGTAAGCCGGGCCATGGCGCAAATGGAGTTGCAGCCTCTGTTCGAGCGTAACGCCGGACAGTTGCAATGGTATTGCCTGGATTTCTGGAGTGCGGAACTGAAGATCCCGGTACGCGAACTCAAGCTGGAAACCGCCCACCTGATCGCCCTGCGCCCGGACGCCGACACCTTCCTGGCGGCAATCAAACAGGCCGGCAAGCGTGTGATCCTGATCACCAACGCTCATCGTGATTCGCTGTCATTGAAGTTGGAACGCATTGAACTGGCGCCGTATTTCGAACGGTTGATCAGCTCCCACGACTACGGTTTCGCCAAGGAAAACCCGCAGTTCTGGGATGCCCTGCAAGCCGACATCCACTTCGACCCGGCCCGCAGTCTGTTTATCGACGATACCTTGCCGATCCTGCGCAGCGCCCAGGCGTTTGGCGTCGGGCATTTGCTGGCGGTGAAGGAGCCAGACAGCCAGAAGGGTCCAAAGGACACGGCGGAGTTTGCAGCAGTGGGGGATTATCGCGAGCTGATTATCGGGTTGTAGGAGCAGGCACGCCCGCCCCTACAGCGTGCTGCTTACTCAGGAATACGCAAAGTCTGCCCTGGGTAAATCTTGTCCGGGTGCGACAACAGCGGCTTGTTAGCCTCGAAGATTTTGTTGTACTGGTTGGCGTTGCCATACACCGCCAGGGAAATCGCGCTGAGGGTGTCGCCCTTTTTCACCACGACAAAACGAGCGGCCGCCACGGCCGGGCCGGATACGGTGATCTGGTCATCCACACTGGCCACACCGGCGATATTGCCCAGCGCCAGCAAAATCTTCTCTTTCTCTTCCTGGGTGGCGACTTCACCGGTCACGGTCACCTTGTCGCCATCCACTGTGGTCTGCACATTCGGATTACCCAGACCCACTTTGGACACGTGGTCCTTCAACTGCTCGCTGGCGTTTGCGTTACCCGGCGTCAACAGGTCGACAATCTTTTCGCCGGCTTCCTTGATAAAGCTGAAAATGCTCATAGTGCGCTCTCCTTGGGATTTGAGTTCCAGATGCCCAAGACTAGACCAGTCCTACGGATTTGGGTTCCGGCCCGGCCAAAGACCCAAACGCGCTAGAATCCCCCCGCCATTGGAATAAGCCCTGGAGCGAAGATGGACATCAAACAGCTGAAATTCCTCATCGCCCTCGACGAAACCCGTCACTTCGGCCAGGCGGCGGCGCGTTGCCACATCACCCAGCCGACCCTGTCGATGCGCCTGCGCAACCTTGAGGAAGAGCTTGATCTGCCATTGGTCAATCGTGGCCAGCGCTTCGAAGGCTTTACCGCACCCGGCGAGCGCGTGCTGGCGTGGGCACGCACGGTGCTGGCGGCGTATGACGGCCTGCAGGCCGAGGCGGCGGCTTGTCGCGGCAACCTGGTGGGTACGTTGCGCCTGGGCGTGGTGCCGCTGTCGAGCTTTGATCCTTTGGCCTTGATGCAGCAACTGCATATGGAACACCCCAGCCTGCGCTTTGAGCTCTCCGCGCTCAGCTCGGAGCAGATCCTGGAACAACTGGCGAGTAACCGGCTGGACCTAGGTGTGTCCTACCTGGAACGCCTGGACAACGAGCGCTTCGACTCGCTGGCCTTGGGCGAAACCCGCATGGGCCTGCTCTACGACCAGCGCTTCTTCAGTTTCGGTGACACGCCGTTGAGCTGGGAGGCGCTGATCGAACTGCCGTTGGGCATGCTCACCAGCGGCATGCACTTTCGCCAATCCATCGACCACAACTTCCACAGCCGTGGGCTCAACCCGCAACCGCTGCTGCAGACCGACGCCGTCCATCAATTGTTACAAGCCGTGCACGGTGGATTGTGTTGCGCGGTGATGCCGCTGGATGGGGGCCTGGACGCACTCACCGAACACCTGCGCCTGCAGCCGATCGAGGACGCCCACACCCTCGCACGCCTGGGGCTGATCATGCGCCGCAGCGCGCCGCGCTCAGCACTGGCCGAGGCGTGTTTCGCGCTGTATCAGAAATCGCAAAACGAATCTTGATCGACGTCATCTATCGGTAGATCAGTACTGGCAATTAGACGCGACGCTTTGTCGCGCCTAGTCTAAACACTGATCAATCCGCCGGTGGTACTGCCCCATGAACGCCAAGCGCCCAGTCTGCGCGGCGCCCGCTCTCGAAACGCCAGCGCCCGCCGCCAGCCAGAGCTACCAGTATTGCAATCTCGAACACACAGAATCCGCCAGCACAGCCTTGGCGGAAGAAGTGGCGTTGGCGATTGCCTACAACGACATCAGCCAAGCGGTGATGCTGGTGACGCCGACGGACTTGGAAGACTTTATTGTCGGTTTCAGCATCGGTAGCGGCATTATCGCCGACGTTAGCGATATTTATGATCTGAAACTCAGCGGCTCGGGCTCAGCCCAATACGCTCAGGTGCAGATCTCCAGCCGCGCCTTCTGGAACCTCAAGCAGCAGCGCCGCCAGTTGGCCGGCACCAGCGGCTGTGGCTTGTGTGGCGTGGAAGCCGTTGAACAGGCCCTGCCAGACTTACAGGTATTGCCCGGCGCGCCCTTGCCGCCCGCCGAGTGGCTGGATGGCCTGCGCCAACGTATCAGCGCCTTTCAGCCCCTGGGCCAATACAGCGGCGCCGTGCATGCGGCCGTGTTCATGAACGGCCAGGGCGAGTTGTTGCTTGGCCGGGAAGACATCGGCCGGCACAACGCCCTGGATAAATTGATCGGCGCCTTGATTCGCCAAAAGATTCCGACCGAAGGCGGCCTGGCGATTGTTACCAGCCGTTGCAGCCTGGAGTTGATCCAGAAGGTCCTGCGCGCGGGCATCCAGACCCTGGTCAGCCTGTCGTCACCCACCGGACTGGCCCTGCAATGGGCCCGCCGGCATAACCTCAATCTCATCCACCTGCCGCAGAAAAGTGCGCCGCGGGTCTACAGCCCTGCGATGGAGAACCAGCCATGAGCCAGCACCACCAAGCCGACCAAACCCCGACCCCGCGCTACAAGCCCTACAAGGGCGCAGCCGGCGGCTGGGGCGCACTGATCAGCGTGGCGCAGGCCTGGCTGACCAGCGACAACGCACTGAAAAACCTGCGCATGATGCTCAAGACAAACCAGAACGGCGGCTTCGACTGCCCCGGTTGCGCCTGGGGCGACTCGCCGGAAAGCGGCATGGTCAAGTTCTGCGAGAACGGCGCCAAGGCGGTGAACTGGGAAGCCACCAAGCGTCGCGTCGACGCGGCATTCTTCGCCAAACACAGCGTGACGGCCCTGCTGGAGCAAAGCGACTACTGGCTGGAATACCAAGGCCGCCTGACCGAGCCGATGCGCTACGACGCTGAAACCGACCGCTACACGCCCATCAGTTGGGAAGCGGCCTTCGACCTGGTTGGCAAGCATCTCAACGCCCTGCCGAGCCCGGACATGGCCGAGTTCTACACCTCGGGCCGCGCCAGCAACGAGGCGGCGTACCTGTATCAGCTGTTCGTGCGCGCCTACGGCACCAACAACTTCCCCGACTGTTCGAACATGTGCCACGAAGCCAGCGGCGTTGCCCTGGCGCAAAGCGTGGGCGTCGGCAAAGGCACCGTGACCTTTGATGACTTCGAACACGCCGATGCGATTTTCGTCTGGGGCCAGAACCCCGGCACCAACCACCCGCGCATGCTCGAACCGCTGCGCGAGGCGGTCAAGCGTGGCGCCCAGGTTGTGTGCATCAACCCGCTGAAAGAGCGCGGCCTGGAACGCTTCCAGCATCCGCAACACCCGCTGGAAATGCTCACCAACGGCGACAAACCGACCAACACCGCCTACTTCCGCCCGGCCTTGGGTGGCGACATGGCCATCCTGCGCGGCATGGCCAAGTTCCTGCTGCTGTGGGAACGCCAGGCGCAGGCCGAAGGCAAAGAAGCCGTGTTTGACCACGACTTCCTCAACGAACACACCGCCAACGTGCTGGATTACCTGGGCAAGATCGACGACACCTCCTGGGATGAAATCGTCGAACAGTCCGGCCTCACCCTGGTGGAGATCGAGCAAGCGGCGCGCATGTACGCCAAAGGCAAGAACGTGATCATGTGCTGGGCGATGGGCATCACCCAGCACCGCCATTCGGTGCCGACCATCCAGGAAATCGCCAACCTGATGCTGCTGCGCGGCAACATCGGCCGCCCAGGCGCCGGCCTGTGCCCAGTGCGTGGCCACAGTAACGTGCAGGGCGACCGCACCATGGGCATCAACGAACGTCCACCCGTGGCGTTCCTCGACTCCCTGGAACGGCGCTTCCAGTTCCAGGTGCCGCGCGTCAATGGCCACAACGTGGTCGAAGCGATTCACGCCATGCTTGAAGGCCGCTCCAAGGTGTTTATCGGCCTGGGTGGCAACTTCGCCCAAGCCACGCCGGACAGCCCGCGCACCTTCGAAGCCCTGCGTAATTGCGACCTGACCGTGCAGATCAGCACCAAGCTCAACCGCAGCCACCTGATGCACGGCAAAGACGCGCTGATCCTGCCGTGCCTGGGCCGTACCGACATCGACATCCAGGCCGACGGCCCGCAAGCGGTGACGGTGGAAGACTCGTTCAGCATGGTCCACGGCTCCAACGGCCAGTTGCAGCCACTGTCGAAGCTGATGAAGTCAGAGCCTGCGATTCTGGCCGGTATCGCTGCCGCCACCCTGGGCAGCAAACCGGTGGATTGGAACTGGCTGGTGGCCGATTACGGGCGCATCCGCGACCTGATTGCCGACACCATTCCGGGTTTCAAGGACTTCAATGAGAAGATCAAGAATCCGGGCGGCTTCTACCTGGGCAACTCCGCAGGCGCACGCCGCTGGAACACCCCGTCGGGCCGCGCCAACTTCCGTCCGAACATCCTGCCCAAGGACCTGATCCACGAACGCACTCATGCGACCGGTCGTGTGCCCGACCTGATCATGCAATCGATGCGTTCCCACGATCAGTACAACACCACCATTTATGGTCTGGACGACCGCTACCGTGGGGTCAAGGGCCAGCGTGACGTGCTGTTCGTCAACGAAGCCGACATCATCCGCCTGGGCTTCAAGCCGGGACAGAAGGCCGACATCGTGTCGCTGTGGGAAGACGGTCGCGAGCGCCGCGTGAAGGGCTTCACCCTGCTGGCGTTTGATATTCCGGCTGGACAGGCTGCGGCCTATTACCCGGAAGTGAACCCACTGGTGCCGCTGGAAAGCACAGGGGATGGCAGCCATACGCCGACGTCGAAGTTCGTGGCGATCCGTTTGGAAGCGGCGAGTGACAATGGGCTGATCATGGCGCGCTCTGCATAAATCTTCGGGCACAAAAAAGGCCGCTTTTGCATAAAAGCGGCCATTCCGAAGTAGTTAATGACCCACAAAAACAACTTAAGTTCCCCAACAAAAACAGTAACTTAGCGAATTGTGTACAACTCGTGTTACTGGTCGGATTTCTATTGTCACCACCCCGATACAGCCTCAGGATCGCGCCGTCATCCCCTTGAGGTCTCCCCTAATGAAGTTCTCCTCGATTCTCTTGTTGTCCCTTGGCCTGGTCAGTGGCGCAGCCATGGCCAGTGGCACCACCGAAGCCGGTGTGGGCGGCGCATTGGGCGGGGTTCTAGGCTCGGTTGTTGGCCAGTCGATCGGCGGCAACACCGGCTCGACCATCGGCGCAGCCCTGGGCGGCGCAGGCGGCAGCGCGGTGGGTGCGGACAAACGCAGCCGTGGCGAAGCGGCCATTGGTGGCGCCTTGGGCGCGGCCGGTGGCAACGTAGTGGGCCGCAGTGTCGGCGGTAGCACTGGCGCACTGATCGGCTCAGCGGCCGGCGGCGGTGCTGGTGGCGCGCTGGGTAACTACATGGGCAACAAGAGCGATGACGATGATCGTCGCTCCCGTGGGCGGGATAACCGTCGCTATGACCGCGATGATCACCGTGGCCGCGGTCATGCCTATGGCCATCGCAAGAACAAGCATCACTACCGTCACCGCTAAGGCCTGAGGGTGTAGGCGTTCGCGTCTACACCACCAACCGCTGCAACGCCTCGCGCAACGTCCCCGGAATCGTCACCGGCTGGTTCGAACCCCGCTCCACAAACACATGCACAAAGCGCCCCGCCGCACAGGCCTCTTCTTCACCCTGCTTGAACACCGCCAATTCGTACTGCACTGAACTATTGCCCAGCTTGCCAACCCGCAGGCCGATCTCGATGCGTTCGGGAAAGGCAATCGACGCGAAATAATCGCACGCCGAACTCACCACGAATCCCACCACTTCACCGTCATGAATATCCAGCCCACCTTGCTCGATCAGGTAGGTATTCACCGCCGTGTCGAAAAAGCTGTAGTAAGTCACGTTGTTCACATGACCATACACATCGTTGTCGTGCCAGCGCGTAATGATCGGCTGGAAGTGCGGGTAATCGGCGCGTTGTGGCACTGAATCAGACATGGGCAAGTCTCGTGAAATGGGTTTACAGGTCATTCAGATGGGCCTGGGCCCACTCGCGGACCTCGGCGTACGGATAATCCTCCAGCGCAGCAAAGCCTGGAATACCCCGCGCCTTCAACTTGGTAAACAACGGCACGCTGATGCCGCCGAGGAAACGCGTCAGGCGTTCCGCCCCAGGCAAATGGCCGGTGTGTTCATGATGCCTGTGGATAAAATCACCGCACAGCCCCATGAAGTTTTTATCCACAAGCGGCGGCAAACCTGGCGGTGGCGGAAGGTGCGCAACGTGGCCGTGGCACACCGAGCAATGCCCGCAACGCTGGGGCGCGTTTTCATCGCCGAAATACTGCGCCAGGCGTTGACCCAGGCAACGCTCGGTGGCGAACAGATCGAGCATGGCGTGAATCCGTGCAACCTCACCCACTTCATGCTGCTTGAAGCCTGTGTATAACTCGGTGCTCAGCGCCTGTGGATCAAAATCGGTATCAAGCAAGCTGTAGACCTCCGTCATCTGCTTGCTCTCAAGCTCAATCAGGCCTTGCTCCTGGAAGTAATCCAGCGCCTTCACCACCCGGCTACGCTCGGCATTGTGCTGTTGATAAAGCGCGTCAAAATCCACCGTCGCCCAGGTCTTGGCCCGCTTGCACACCTGGATGATCGCCGCGACAAACTGCTGCCGCTCACCCGTAAAACGTGCGAGCAAAGCCTCGGGTTCGATCAGGTACTTGAAACGGTACTCGGCATAAAACGCATAACGCGGCGCAATCACGCCCTTGAGCTCCAACTGCACCAGCAGCGTCTTCAGCGGCAGCTCGCGGATGTTGCTGTGGTCCGACAAAGACCTGAGCAAAAACTCCCACTGCCCATCGCCTCGCGCGGCCTGCAACTCGTCGAGCACCCGGCGAATGCCCTCCTGCTCCGGCGTATCGCCGTACACGAAATTTTCCAGCACATTGAGGCTGTCGCGGTTGGCCAGCACCAGGCAATCGGACGGTTGCCCATCACGCCCCGCGCGGCCGATTTCCTGGCTGTAGTTCTCGATGGACTTGGGCAGGTCGAAGTGCACCACATTGCGGATGTCACTTTTGTCGATGCCCATGCCAAACGCGATGGTGGCGACGATGCAATTGGAGCGCCCGCCCATGAAACGCTGCTGGATTCCCTCGCGTTTATCGTGAGGCAAACCGGCGTGGTAGGCCTCGGCCTGGATGCCGTTGCGGTTCAAATGCTCGGCAATCTGCTCGGCGGTTTTCTGCAGGGTGACGTAGACGATACTCGGCTGATCGGCGCGCTCGCCCATCCATTGCACCAACCGTCGACGCTTGTCCGCACCGCTGACCGGCTCCACCAACAGGTTGAGATTGGGCCGGTAAAAGCCCGTGGTGACCACATCGTCCGGTGCAATGGCGAACTTCGCCTGCATGTCGGCAATCACCTTTGGCGTCGCGGTAGCCGTCAACAGCAGGGCTTGTGGGATATTGAACTGACGCTGGTAGTCCGGCAGCTTCAAATAATCCGGACGGAAGTTGTGGCCCCACTCGGAAATACAGTGCGCCTCGTCCACCACCAACAGCGAGATCTGCACGCTTTGCAGGAAGTTACGAAAGCGCTCGTTCTTCAGGCGCTCAACGGAAATCATCAGAATCTTCAACTCGCCGGAACGCGCGCGGGCCATCACGTCATTGGCGTCCTCGCGGCTCTGGGCCGAATCGATACTGCCCGCCGAAATACCGTGGCGCTGCAAGAAACCCAGTTGGTCCTGCATCAGCGCCAACAGCGGTGACACCACCAGCGTCAGGTGCGGCAGCAGCACCGCCGACAGCTGATAACACAGGGACTTGCCCGACCCCGTTGGAAAAATAGCCGCTGCCGAACGGCCGGCCAGCACGGCGCTGACCGTCTCTTCCTGACCCAGACGAAACTGTGGATAACCAAAAACCTGCTGGAGGGTGTCGTGCATAGGCTGTCACTCCGTTGACCGCTGAAGGAATCAAAAACATAGATCAGCGATCAAGAAAAGGTCGGGGATAAACGCTACAAACTGATACAGAGAAAACCAGCAAGCCCGCGCAAAAACGCAGACAGTAACACGCCAGATCACCTACCCCCGACAAGGAGTCGTGGATGTCTCGATGCACACTGTTTTCACTGCAACACCTCGTCGTGTTCACGCTGTCGTTATTGCTGCTGGGCTGCGCAGGCGCCTCCGCCCCAATACCTGCTGAACCGGATACACAGCGTTTTGAAACGCCCGAATACTTCGAGCAAAAAGCCCTGCCCATTGTAAAAGCATCCTCCCTCTACGCGCGGGGCGGCACCGGCCAGGGCGTTAAAGTCGCGCTGATCGACTCAGGGCTCAACCAGGCACTGCCCGAGTTCCACGGGCGCGTGGCCGATCCAGGCTATGACTTCGTGACACAGCAGCCAGGCACCCTCGACATCAAGGGCCACGGCACCCAGATGGCCGGCATTCTCGCCGCCAACAAGAACGACCAGGGCATCCATGGCATCGCCTTCAACGCCCAACTGATCCCCATGCGTTTCGGTGATGACAAGGAGCCGTTCTATTTCGACAGCGAGATCGCCCAGGCCTGGGAGCTGGCCTATAGCAAGGGGGCACGCATTTTCAGTAATTCATGGGCGAACCCCATTGAAGCCAACACCAACGAGGTTCCCATCTATGAGCGCCTGATGGGTGACTCGTTGGACGTGGCAAGAAAACTGGTGGGCGAAGGTGCTGTATTCGTCTTTTCAACAGGTAACGAGGTCAAGCGTGAGCCGCTCGCCGAACCCGGCCTGCCAGCGCTGGTGCCGGAACTGGAGAAAGGCTGGATAGCCGTCATGGCCCTCAAGAACGACGGCACGGCCATCAATCTCAAATCCAATTATTGCGGCCTCGCGGCACGCTGGTGCATTGCGGTGCCCGGGGGCGATGGTGGCGCAGGGTTATTGACCACCAACAAGGATGGCAGCTACGGACCCACCGCCGGCACCTCGCCGGCCGCGGCGTTGGTCAGTGGTGCCTTGGCGGCATTGCAGAGTCGCTTTCCCGAGATGACACCGCAACAAGTGCGTGAGCGCCTGCTCAGTACGGCGAATCGAACGGGTATCTATGCCAACAGCGAAGCCTATGGCCGGGGGTTGATGGACCTCGACGCCGCCTCGCGCCCGTAGCCATAGCGCAAACAGACAATGCCCCCACCGGGACGCGTTGATGTGATTTTTTCTCCGGGCTACCCTCTGAAGCATTGCGCTACAATAAAGCCTTGCTACCCAGGAGTACGCTGCCATGAGCGAACCGACGTTTGAGCAAAAACAGGATCACTACCACAAGATCCGCCGTTCCAATTACCTGGCCAGCCTGCGCCTGGAAGGGTTCGACACCCAACCCGCCGACGTCGACAAACCCTTGCCGACCCGCGAAGCCGTCCTCGCCAAGTACCGCAACACCCCACGCTGATGCTCGACAAATACGGGGTGGGCCAGGATCCGTACTGCTATCCCGGTAGCAGCGTGCTGCGCAACCGCCTCGATTTGCACGACGAAGCCCGCCTGCACCAAGCCGAGCGGGAACTATCCGAAATCGCCGTAGGCAACCTCCCGCTCTTCCCTCCGCCCTACGACCTCGACCGCCTGCAACACATCCACCGCACCCTGTTCAGCGACCTCTACGACTGGGCCGGCGAGTTGCGCAGCGTCAACATCCAGAAAGGCGACACCCTGTTCTGCACCCCGGAACGCATCCAACCGGAAGCGGCGAAGATCATCCGGCGTATGCAAGAGGCCAACTGGTATGTGGGCGTGAGTCAGGCTGAGCTGATCACGCGGATTGCCGAGGCCTACGGCGACCTCAACGTCATCCACCCCTTCCGCGAAGGCAACGGCCGGGCGCAACGGATCTTGTTCGAACAGATCATCGTCAACGCCGGGTTTTCGGTGAACTGGTGGCTGGTGAAACACGCGGCGTGGATACCGGCGAATATTGATGCGGTGGCGTGTGATTACCGGGGGTTGGAGGCGATTTTTGAGCGGTGTGTGAGTCGGCCTGTTGGCAACTGACCACACGCCAGCTCGACCCACACCACTCACCTGTTTTGCTGTTAAGTCACTGCAAGCCAAAAATCCCGGAAAGCCCTGTAAGAAACCTCCAAACGGCGCGACATCCCCTTCCGAAACTGCTTGAAACTCCTGCCCGCCCCTCTACAAAACTCACCTTTCTCTGACTGAAACTAGCGCCCTTTCAACAGCCCCCGGCAAATACCCGTGAACATCGAAAGGACTCAACATATCGGCCACTACGGGGTTACCTTCACGGTGCTGCGTTTTGTCGTCCCGCCTGCCGATCACTCTGCACTGGTAAACCTTTGCCTGCTGGAAGCAGGTACGTCTGCAAACGAAGTGCGCCAAAGACTCCTAGATCTCTACAGCAAAATGCTTGCTCGCGATCTGCCTTGCAAAATGACGGTTGCGATCTCCAAACCGCTTACCCGGCAACAAGCTGACTTACTCAACACTCGTGGGGAGATCGTTGCAGGATTAATCAGCAGCGCCGTGTCAGCCCCCATGAGCCTGGCATCGCCTGCGGTTGGGTTCGCCGCTGGCGCAGCTGCTGGCCTGATTATTAAAGGAATCATTCGCAGCTATCACGCCGGTGATGTGGTAATTGGCCTCGACGCCCAGGTCAACGGCGGAATTGGCCCCCAGCGATCACTGTCGGCCATGGTCCGGCAGTTCCAGGGTGGCTAATGCAATGAATGAATACCTTCAGTGGATCAACTTACTGCCTCTTCTCGCACTGGCCATCATCGTCGACAGAATAATAAAGCAGCCCTTGCTCAGAAGATGGCTTGGACTCGGCCTATTGGTAGCCGGCCCAACACTTCTGTTATATGCCACCTCTTGGATCAGAGAGGCACGGCTTGAAAGCCTGCCGATAGTCGCCTTCGTGACAGGCATAGGCTTATTGAGCACCCAAAATATCTATTGCAGGGCTAAAACCACTCACCCTTTATTCATCGCCCCGACCTTGAACCTTGCACCGGACTTTCCTGATGACCCGCTCATGCTTCATCTCTTGCAAATTTTGCATGAGGGCGTCGGTCTGCCCAAACACAAAACCATCTCCCTCAACACGTCAGTCAACCACGACCTCGGATGTAATCGTGCCGAAGCCAAGCAATTGATGGCAATACTGAAGCTGGATTTCGGTTTGAGACCAGGTGACTACAACAGCAACCGCTACTTCAAGCGTCGCGGCTTTGATACCTATTTGCGATTTGTGGAAAAAGGCAGCACGGGAAAGCGCCCTCTAACCATCGACATGCTCTACCGGGCCGTCAAAGCAAAGCACTGGGACACCCGGACACTCGAAGCCAAGGCGTACGAGAAACCATGAATTTCTGCCTGCAATTAGTGTGTTTTCTCGGGTTCTACCTGTTGCTTCATTATCAGATTACTGACCGTCCCCTTAGAAAGCGCTTCGCTCTCATTTTTATCGCAACAGGCCTCACCTTAACGTTCCTCCTACCCTATGTGGCGGTCATCCTCAGAATGCCCTTCCTCCCTGTCTTCGTATTCTTGATAGGCTTGGCACTCTTCATCACTCGAAACGAATACTCGCTTCGCCGCAACCGTTCCCCTCACCCACTCCTGCGTGCCCCCACCATGAATCTCGCGCCCAACTTCCCCGAAGACCCCGTCATGCAGCAACTCCTGCAACTGCTGCACGAAGAAATCGGCCTGCCCAAACACAAGACGATCCGCCTGCAAACCTCGATCAACTTCGACCTCGGCTGCGACGGCAGTGAGGCCAAGCAACTGATGGAAGCGCTGGAGCAGGAATTTGCGCTCGACCTGGGCGACTTCGACACTTATCGTTACTTCAACCCGCCGGTGTTCGATGTGTTTCTCAAACGCCGCGCCAAGGGGCGCGGCGAAAAAGTGCCGCTGACCCTCGGCATGCTCTACCTGGCCATCAAGACTCAAAGCTGGGACACGCAGACGCTGGAAAACCTGAGCTGAAACACTAAGGACCTTACATGGACGTAACAATGGGCCTGCTGGCCGCCCTGCTCTGGGGGGGTACGGATTTTCTCGTGGGCCTCAACGCCAGAGCCGTGGGCGTTAAACGCGCGGTGTATTTCGGCCAAGCCCTCGGCTTCCTGATCATGACCCTGCTGTTGGTCATTCTGCCAAGCGTGCTGTTCAAATCCCTCTACGCCCCGCTGAGCGTGTGGCTCCTGGGCGTCGCCGCCGCCCTGTTCACCGTCTCCGGCGCCCTGGCGCTGTCCAAGGCCTTCGCCCTTGGCAAAGCCGCCATCGTCGCGCCGCTGGTGACGTCCTACGGCGTGGTGACCACCTTGCTGTCCTGGGCCAGCGGCGAGCACATCAGCCTGACGCAACTGGGCTGCATCGCCGTGTGCGTGATCGGCGTGATCCTCTCCAGCATTCATAAAGACAACGGCGTCCCCCAAAACAACCCTCGCCAGTCGATCGCCTACGCCATGCTCGCCGCCTTGCTGTATGGCACCAGTTTCTGGCTGCAAGGCCGCTATACCTTGCCCGCGCTAGGGCCGATCACCATGCTGTGGCTCGGTTACCTGGTGGGGCTCTGCGTATTGGTGGTGATGGTGCTGAAGATCAAGGACGGCCTGAAAATCCCACCGCTGAAAAACTGCGCAACGCTGACCGGCGCAAGCTTGATGAACCTGGGTGGGTTCTCGGCGTTTTCCTGGGGGGCGATGGCGGGGTCGGTGTCGGTGGTGACGGTGATCAGTACGTTGTCGGGCGGTATTGCGGCGATTTTGGGGTTTGTGTTTTTCAAGGAGCGGTTGTCGGTGGTGCAGGTGGTGGGGGTTGTGCTGGTACTGGTCGGCGCGGTGGTTCTGCACATCGCCGACTAAGCGTTCGCGCACAAAAAAGCCGCCCACAAGAGGCGGCTTTTTCACAACGCTCGAATCTTACAACTTAGGACCCGCAGCCTTGATCGCATCGCTCACTTCAAACTTCTTGAAGTTCTCGATGAACAGACCCGCCAGCGCCTTCGCCGCTTCGTCGTAGGCAGCTTTGTCAGCCCAGGTGTTACGTGGGTTCAACAGGCCGGTTTCAACGCCCGGTACGGCCAGTGGCACGTCGAGGTTGATGGTGTCGAGGTGTTCGGTTTCTGCACCGATCAACGCGCCGCTCTGGATCGCTGCGATGACGCCGCGAGTGGTCGGGATGTTGAAGCGGTTGCCGACGCCGTAGCCGCCGCCGGTCCAGCCGGTGTTGACCAGGTAGACCTTGGAGCCGAAGCCGCGGATGCGCTTGATCAGCAGCTCGGCGTATTCACCAGCCGGGCGCGGGAAGAACGGTGCACCGAAGCAGGTGGAGAAGGTCGACTTGATGCCGCCGCCGGAACCCATTTCGGTCGAGCCCACCAGTGCGGTGTAGCCGGACAGGAAGTGGTAGGCCGCTTGTTCTTCGCTGAGGATCGACACAGGCGGCAGTACGCCGGTCAGGTCGCAGGTCAGGAAGATTACCGCGTTTGGCTCGCCGCCCAGGTTCTTCTCGGAACGCTTGGCAACGTGCTCCAGCGGGTAGGCGGCGCGGCTGTTCTGGGTCAGGCTGACGTTGGTGTAGTCGGCGTGCTTGGCCTCGTCGATCACCACGTTTTCCAGCACGGCGCCGTGCTTGATGGCTTTCCAGATGACCGGCTCGTTCTTCTCGGACAGGTCGATGCACTTGGCATAGCAACCGCCTTCGATGTTGAACACCACGCCTTCGCCCCAGCCGTGTTCGTCGTCACCGATCAGGTAACGGCTTTCGTCGGCGGACAGGGTGGTTTTACCGGTGCCCGACAGACCGAAGAACAGGGTCACGTCGCCTGCTTCGCCGATGTTGGCGGCGCAGTGCATTGGCAGCACGTCGGAAGCCGGCAGCAGGAAGTTCTGCACCGAGAACATGGCTTTCTTCATCTCACCGGCGTAACGCATGCCGGCGATCAGCACTTTCTTCTGGGCGAAGTTGAGGATCACGCAACCGTCGGAGTTGGTGCCGTCACGCTCTGGCACGCATTCGAAGTTGGCCACGTTGAGCACTTGCCACTCTTCACGACCGGCCGGGTTGTACTGGGCCGGGTTGATGAACAGGCAACGACCGAACAGGTTCTGCCAGGCAGTTTGAGTGGTCATTTTCACGGCCAGGTAGTGGTCTTCGGCAGCCCCTACGTGAACATGGGAAACGAAATGCTCTTGCGCGTTGTTGAAGGCCTCGACGCGAGCCCACAGGGCATCGAACTTGTCGGCCGGGAACTTGCGGTTGATCGGGCCCCAGGCGATGGAAGCCTGGGTGGAAGGCTCTTCAACGATGAAACGGTCGACCGGCGAACGGCCAGTACGGTGACCGGTTTCGACGACCAGCGCGCCAGTATCGGCGAGCACGCCTTCACCACGCTGCAGGGCTTCTTTAACCAGATCGTCAACACTCAGATCGGTGTATACGGCGTTGTTGGCTTGCGTCATGAGGTTCCCCGTCGGCCTATGGCCGAGTGCTCCAAACGTTTTGTAGTAGAAAGTTGCGCACTACTACCGCGAAAAAAGTGGGCCGGATTATGCCAGAAAAGCCCAAAAAGAGTAGGGCCCTCCCGTCAGAACTGCGCTAATCCGGCGTTTGTCAGGTGATTTACCTGTGCTTAAACGTTTTAGTGGCGGGTGTCGGAAGGGGTGTCGATGCCTGCGCCGGCGAACAATTGGGCGACATCGGCCGCATCGAACAGGTAGCGCTCGTTGCAGAACTGGCAGTCGATCTCGATATGCCCGCCGTGCTCTATCACCAGGTTTTGCGCATCTTCCAGGCCGAGGCTGACCAAGGCATTGGCCGAGCGCTCGCGCGAGCAGCTGCAATTGAAGTGCAGGCCTTGTGCGTCAAACAGTCGCACGGCTTCTTCGTGGTACAGGCGATGCAGGATGGTTTCGTTGTCCAGGCCCAGTTGCTCTTCAGCGGTGAGGGTACCGGCCAGGGCCGTCAGCTTGCGCCAGCTGTCGGTGCGTTCGTCTTCGTCCTTGATGCGATCGGGTGGCAATTGCTGCAACAGCATGCCGCGGGCGCGTTTGCCGTCAGCGTTGAGCCAGAACTTGGTGCCGACCTGCTGGGACATTACGAAATAGTTGGTGAAGCAGTCCGACAGGGTTTCGCCGTCCAGGTCGACGATGCCTTGGTAGCGCTGGCCTTCGGTGGGGTCGACGGTGATCGCCAGCACGCCGTTGGCCATCAGGTCGGACAAGGTGGCGTCCGGGGCAATCTGGTCGGCCTCGTAACGGGCCAACCCACGGATTTCGCGCTCGCTGGAGCACTCGATCATCAGCATCGGCACCGGGCCTTCGGAACGCGCCTGCAGGATCAGCAACCCGTCGAATTTCATGGTGCCCACCAGCAGCGCCGCCGCTGCCATCAGCTCCCCGAGCAGTTGCGCGACCGGCTCCGGATAGGGGTGCTTGGCGAGGACTTCGGCATAGCTGCGCTCCAGCGAGACCAGCTCGCCGCGGGCGTCGCTCTCGTCAAAGATGAAGCGTTGGGTGAAGTCGGTATCCGGTAGATCAGTCATAGGTCTGGGTATCTGAATTGATGACAAATTGATTACAAGGTTTATAGAATCAAACGCTTTAGCACCGTTTTGGTGCGGTTTTCTGGAGCCGTGGGGGACAGTTTATGAACAATCCGGGTTTGTTCCAAGCCAAGTGGAACCTCGGGCGATGGGCCTTTTGCAATCTACTCGCTATCGCACTGCTGTGTTTTTGGCTGTGGCCCACGGGCCAGATGCTGTGTGTGCTTTTCGACGAGTGGCTGTTTCATCTGCTCAATGACCCGCTGGCCAGCAACTCGACCTGGCTGCACGTGTGGGCGGTAGCCAGTTTGCGGCCGTTCGATGCGGTGGTCGGCGTGATTCTGCTGACGCTGCTGATTCGCGGCGACTGGGTCTTCAAGGCCGTGCAGGTGCGCCAGGCATTGTTAGGTTTTGTCGGCATTCTGCTGCTGTTGCTGTTTATCCGCATGCTGTTTTCCAAATTCGCGGCGTACATGGGTTGGCAACACAGCAGCCCGTCGATGGTGATCAGTGGCGCGATCCAGATGAGCGACTACTTCCCGGGGTTGGAGAAGACCTGGGAATTGAAGGACCGATCGAGTCAGAGTTTTCCTGGGGATCACGCATCGGTGCTGTTGATCTGGGGGATGTTCATGACGGTGTTCGCCAAGCGCATTGGTCAGATGCTGGTGATCTGGGGACTGGCGCTGCTGTTCATGATGCCGCGCCTGGTGGCGGGCGCGCATTGGGGCCAGGACGATTACATTGGCGGGGTGTTGCTGGCGCTGTTGGCGTTGGGATGGGGGTATTACACGCCGTTTGCGGCGAAGGTTTCGAGTGGGTTGCTGCGGGTGACGGCGCCGGTGTTCGGCCTGCTTCAGCACATGCCGCTGATCAGTCGACTGAGTGTGGTTCGCCCAACGTGATAGCCAAGGGTGAGGGAGCTTGCTCCCCCACTGTCGCCGTCAATCATCAATGCCACTGCCGCGAAACTTGAACAGGTCGCGGCGCTGCTTCTTGCTCGGTTTGCCATCGGTGGTCATGCCCGTGGCGCCCGCCTTACGCATCGCCGCCGCATTTTCACGCTTGGCGATGCTGGCTTCGGTCTCGGTGTACAACGCCTGCGCTTCAGGCGCACCACGGCGCACGATGGAGAGTGCCTGAACCACGACCGTCTTTTCATCAAACCCGACACGAATCTGGAACTCATCGCCGACACGCGGCTCCTTGCCCGGCTTGCAGCGCTCGCCGCGATGGTGCACCTTGCCGCTCTCAATGGCGGCCTTGGCCACCGCACGGGTTTTATAGAAACGCGCGGCCCACAGCCACTTGTCCAATCGGACCTTTTCTTCCTCTTCCTGCTTTTGAGCCACTTGAATTCCTCGCTCTGAAAAATGTCGCAACCTTACTCTTGGAACCCTTCAACGCATAAACCGCAAGGCTCACCTAAGATACGCCAGACACCTCGAGTTTTGCGTGCCTTGCCCAAGCATCACTGATTATTGAAGCTTGAGAGATATCTGTCGCCATTTGCCGATTATTCTGCGTGAATACCGCGAATTCGGCACCTAGCCTCAGTGATGGCAGGGATTGTCACACTCCGTGAGCCGTTGGACGTTACTGTCCTCGACAACTACGAAACATTTCTGAAATACCGGTTATCCATATTGAAGACATTTGACCATTTGACCGTTGTGGGTCTACGTGAGTGGGTGGCACTTCCCGACTTGGGAGTGGCAGGCCTGCGCGCAAAGATCGACACCGGTGCCAGCACCTCAAGCCTGCACGCTACCGATATCGAGCCGTTCGAGCGCGACGGTGAGAAGTGGGTGCGTTTTACCGCGCACCTGGGCAGCGTTGTGCAACTGCGTCACCGCCGCTGCGAAGCGCCCCTGGTGACGATGAAAACCATCAAGAGCTCCAACGGCCATGCGCAGGTGCGCTATGTCATCAGCACCACGTTGGCGCTGGGTGATCGGGTATGGCGGGTGGAATTTACCCTGGCCTGCCGCAAAGCCATGCGTTACCGGCTATTGCTGGGATCCAAAGCCTTGATTGACGGCCAACTGGTGGTCAATCCCGGCATCAAGTACGTTCAAGACAAGCCGGTGTTCCCGGTCTCTACTCTTTCTGTCCCAGGTGCTGCATGAAGATTGCTGTGCTGTCGCGAAACCCGCGTCTGTATTCCACCCGCCGCCTGGTTGAGGCCGGCACCGAACGTGGCCACGAAATGGTGGTGATCGACACGTTGCGTGCCTATATGAACATTGCCAGCCACAAGCCGCAGATCCACTACCGGGGCAAGCCGCTGGAGGGGTTTGATGCGGTGATCCCACGCATCGGCGCCTCGGTGACGTTCTATGGCTGCGCGGTGTTGCGCCAGTTCGAAATGATGGGGGTGTTTCCCCTCAATGAGTCGGTCGCCATTGCCCGTTCACGGGACAAGCTGCGCTCGCTGCAACTGTTGTCGCGCCGGGGTATCGGCCTGCCGGTGACGGGCTTTGCCCACTCCCCCGATGACATCCCCGATCTGATCGACATGGTCAACGGCGCGCCGCTGGTGATCAAGGTGCTGGAAGGCACCCAGGGTATCGGCGTGGTGCTGTGTGAAACCGCGACAGCGGCCGAATCCGTGATCGAGGCGTTCATGGGCCTCAAGCAGAACATCATGGTGCAGGAATACATCAAGGAAGCCGGCGGTGCGGATATCCGCTGCTTCGTGGTGGGCGACAAGGTGATTGCGGCGATGAAGCGCCAGGCCAAGCCGGGGGAGTTCCGCTCCAACCTGCACCGTGGCGGCAGCGCCAGCCTGATCAAGATCACCCCGGAAGAACGCATGACCGCACTGCGGGCAGCCAAGGTGATGGGGTTGAGTGTGGCGGGTGTGGATATCCTGCGCTCCAATCACGGGCCGCTGGTAATGGAGGTGAACTCGTCACCGGGCCTGGAAGGCATTGAAACCACCACCGGGAAGGATGTGGCGGGGATCATCATTCAGCATCTGGAGAAGAATGGTGGGCCGAATATGACTCGGACCAAGGGCAAGGGCTGATCAACCGCCACAAACCAGTGTGGGAGCGGGCTTGCTCGCGAAAGCGGTGGATCAGTCAAGTATGTATCGACTGACACCCTGCATTCGCGAGCAAGCCCGCTCCCACATTCGGCCTGTGTTGTTGCTTAGACCGCGTCGCGGGGCAACATCAACCCAAGCGGCAAGCGCACCCGCGCCTCCAGGCCACCCTCTTCTCGGTTGCGCAACTCAACATTGCCGCCATGCATCGAGGCAATCCGCCGCACAATCGCCAACCCCAAGCCAGTCCCCTTGCCGCCCCGGGCACGGTCGCCACGGGTGAACGGGTTGAAGATGCCTTCCAACTCGTCCGGGTCGATGCCTGCGCCCCGGTCCATTACGCTCAGCACCACATAAGGCGCAGCGCTGTCGCCGGACACATAGGCCGCCACTTCCACATCGGAACCGGCGTGATGCAAGGCGTTGCCGATCAGGTTGTTCAACAGGCGCTTCATCGACACTCGACGCAACGCAAACGGCTGGATCGGCTCCAGGCGCATACGTACCTGTTCACCGTTCTGGTTGTAGGGCGCGACCACCTCACGCACCAGGTCCGTCAGGTCGACTTCTTCAACCACTTCATCACGGCCATCGCGGATAAACGCCAGGAACTGGTCGAGGATCGCGTCCATGTCCTCGATGTCGCGGACCATGTCGTCAGTGAGGTCGCTATGGTTGCCCATTAACTCCAGAGACAAGCGCAATCGCGTCAACGGTGTGCGCAGGTCATGGGACACCCCCGCCAGCATCAACTCGCGTTCGCGCCCGGCCTGTTCGACGTCTTCCGCCATCTGGTTGAACGCGCCGTACACCTCGGTCATCTCACTCGGCGTATCGCTGACCGGAAGACGCACGCTGCGCCCCTGGCCCAGTTGTCGGGCGGCAAACACAAGGCGTTTTAGAGGCTGGTTGAGCTGGCGTACGAAAATCCATGCCGAGGCCGTTGAAAGCAGACCGATCGCCAGGAACCAGCCCAACACGTTCCAGATCTTCTGCCCCCGCAGCGGGTGCGGGTACAACGGCACTTTCAACCAATCTTCGCCCAGGCTCGGAGCACGTACCCACAATGCGGGCGACACATGCATGCGCAACCGCACCTCGGTGTCTTCACCCAGTTCGGCCTGCATCTGGCGTTGGTAGATTTCACTGTAGGGCCAATGCTGCTCGCCCTCCGGCACGCCTGCACCGGCGACGCGCACCAGGGTCGCGGCCTTGGCGATCTTCTCGCGGTTCTCCGGGTCTGCCGCCCAATAGGCGCGCAACGTCAAGGCGACACCGTGGCTGTATTGCCGGTCCACCAGCACGTCCTCGTTCATCAACAGATAAACCAGTGTGAGTGCCTTGGAAAACAGAACGACGATCAGCACCAGCCAAAGGGTGCGGGAGAAAAAACTTTGGGGGAACCACAGCGGGGTTTTCATAGAAGACTGCTAGATACCTTGCAGAAACGAGCGGCGCTCGCAGAATTGCAGACGCCGGACATCCCGTCGACCCTCATGGAGTCAAACGCCAGGATGCCCGCCCCTGCAAATCACCGGTCAACTGGTTTTATTGCCGTCCGGCACAAACACATAACCCACGCCCCATACCGTCTGGATGTACCGTGGCTTGGACGGGTCAGGCTCGATCATCCGGCGCAGACGGGAAATCTGCACGTCGATGGAGCGCTCCAGAGCGTCCCATTCCCGACCACGGGCCAGGTTCATCAGCTTGTCGCGGGTCAACGGCTGGCGAGCGTTCATCACAAGGGCCTTGAGCACAGCAAATTCACCCGTGGTAAGCATGTGCACTTCATCGCCACGCTTGAGCTCACGGGTGGCCAGCGACAGTTCGTAGTCGCCAAAGGTGACACTCTCGTCTTCGCTGCCTGGGGCACCTGGAACCGGCGGTGCCTGGCGACGCAGCACGGCTTTGACCCGAGCCATCAGCTCGTCGGGGTTGAACGGCTTGGCCAGGTAGTCATCAGCGCCCAGCTCGAGGCCCTTGATGCGGCTCAGCTCATCGCCCTTGGCGGTGAGCATGATGATGGGAATCTGGTTGTTCGCGCCGCGCAGGCGTTTGCAGGCGGTCAGGCCGTCTTCGCCGGGCAGCATCAGGTCGAGTACGACCAGGTTGAAGACTTCACGCCCCAACAGGCGGTCCATCTGCTCGGTGTTCGGCACCGCGCGGGCACGGTAGCCCTTGGAGTTGAAGAAGCGCTCCAGCAGGCTGCTCAGCCCCGGGTCGTCGTCAACGATGAGAATTTTTTCGCCTTCAGCAGTTTGTGCAGTGCTGCTCATTAGATGCTCCTCTTATCTCGGCGCGCATTATGGCCTAGCTGCCGTTATACGCACCGTGTGCATTGTTAGCAGATTTTTCCTCAACTGCCAGCGAACCCGCGCCCTACAACCGTTGGCGCAATCCCCCCCAAGGACAGAACGCTGGTTATAATGCGGCGCCGTCGTGCAGGGCAACTTCAGATCGTTACCGTTTGCTGCCGAGGCTTTTTTTACCCGCTTGTGTGATTTTTTCGATTTCGAGGGTCAATAGGCTGCCTCTTGACCCAGGCAGCGGCGCCAGTCGGGCCGCTCAACCAGCCTCCCAGGGCCTTGTTTTCCGGGCCTGCGAGCTGCTTTTCAGAATTTCAGGTGGTTTTATGGACAGCATCAACAGCCGCATCGCCGAGGAACTCGGTGTACGCCCACAACAGGTCGAAGCGGCCGTCGCTCTACTGGATGAAGGCTCCACGGTGCCTTTCATCGCCCGTTACCGTAAAGAAGTGACCGGCAGCCTCGACGACATCCAACTGCGTCACCTGGAAGAGCGTCTGCGCTACCTGCGAGAACTCGACGAACGGCGTATCAGCATCCTCGCCAGCATCGAGGAACAAGGCAAGTTGACTCCACAGCTTGAGCGCGACATCAAGCTCGCCGACACCAAGACCCGCCTCGAAGACCTCTACCTGCCGTACAAGCAAAAGCGCCGCACCAAGGGCCAGATCGCCCTGGAAGCCGGCCTGGGCGAGCTGGCCGACGGTCTGTTCAACGACCCGTCGCTGACCCCGGACACCGAAGCCGCCCGCTTCATCGATGCCGAAAAAGGCGTCGCCGACGTCAAGGCCGCTCTCGAAGGCGCCAAGTACATCCTCATGGAGCGCTTCGCCGAAGACGCCAGCCTGCTGGAAAAACTGCGTACTTACTTGAAGCAGGAAGCCATCCTCAGCGCCCGTGTCATCGCCGGCAAAGAGGAAGAAGGCGCCAAGTTCCGCGACTACTTCGAACATGACGAGCCGCTGAAAAGCATGCCGTCCCACCGTGCGCTCGCCATTTTCCGTGGCCGCAACGAAGGCATTCTCAGCTCCGCGCTGAAGGTCGGTGACGAATTGCCGGGCACCATGCACCCGTGCGAAGGCATGATCGGTCAACAATTCGGCATTCAGAATCAGAACCGTCCTGCGGACAAGTGGCTCGGTGAAGTGGTGCGCTGGACCTGGAAGGTCAAGCTCTACACCCACCTGGAAACCGATCTGCTGGGCGAACTGCGCGACGGCGCCGAGACCGAGGCGATCAACGTGTTCGCCCACAACCTGCACGACCTGCTGCTGTCGGCCCCGGCCGGCCCGCGTGCCACCCTGGGCCTCGACCCGGGCCTGCGCACCGGCTGCAAGGTTGCCGTGGTCGACGCCACCGGCAAGCTGCTGGACCACGCCACGGTGTATCCGCATGTGCCGCACAACAAATGGGACCAGACCCTGGCCATCCTGGCTGCCCTGTGCGCCAAGCACGCGGTAGACCTGATCGCCATCGGCAACGGCACCGCCAGCCGTGAAACCGACAAGCTGGCCGCCGAGCTGATCAAGAAATACCCAGCCATGAAAATGACCAAGGTCATGGTCTCCGAGGCCGGCGCTTCGGTGTACTCGGCGTCGGAGCTGGCTTCCAAGGAATTCCCGGACCTCGACGTGTCCATCCGTGGTGCGGTGTCCATCGCCCGTCGCCTGCAGGATCCATTGGCCGAACTGGTGAAGATCGATCCTAAATCCATCGGCGTCGGCCAGTACCAGCACGACGTGTCGCAGCTGAAACTGGCACGTGGCCTGGACGCCGTAGTGGAAGACTGCGTAAACGCCGTGGGCGTGGACGTGAACACCGCTTCCGTCGCCTTGCTGGCGCGCATTTCCGGCCTCAACGCCACCCTGGCGCAGAATATCGTGACCCACCGCGACGAAAACGGCGCGTTCAAAACCCGTGCAGCACTGAAAAAAGTCGCACGCCTGGGCGAGAAAACTTTCGAGCAAGCCGCCGGTTTCCTACGCGTAATGAACGGCGACAACCCGCTGGACTCCTCCGCAGTCCACCCGGAAGCCTACCCGCTGGTGCAGCGCATCGCCGCCGAGACCGACCGCGATATCCGCTCGCTGATCGGCGATGCTGCGTTCCTCAAACGCCTGGATCCGAAGAAGTACACCGACGAAACCTTCGGTGTGCCGACTATCACCGACATCCTGCAAGAGCTGGAAAAACCTGGCCGCGACCCACGTCCCGAGTTCAAGACCGCCGAGTTCCAGGACGGCGTCGAAGACCTCAAGGATCTGGAGCTGGGCATGATCCTCGAAGGCGTGGTCACCAACGTGACCAACTTCGGCGCCTTTGTGGACATCGGCGTGCATCAGGACGGTTTGGTGCATATCTCCGCGCTTTCGGAGAAGTTCATCAAAGACCCGCGTGAAGCGGTCAAAGCCGGCGACGTGGTCAAGGTCAAGGTGATGGAAGTCGACATCCCGCGCAAACGAGTTGGCCTGTCGATGCGCATGAGCGACACCCCCGGCGAGAAAATCGACGGTGCCCGTGGTGCTCGTCCGGGTTCGGCACCGCGCCAGTCGCAGAACAATGCACCGCGCAAAGAAACCGCCACCGCAGCGCCAAGCAACAACGCCATGGCCTCGCTGTTCGCCAACGCCAAACAGTTGAAGAAACGCTGATGGAAATCCCGGCCGGTTTGACCCAGAGCGCGTTCAGCGAACTGATCGGCTGCCGCCTGCAACGCCTTGAGGAAGGCGTTGCCGAGGTGGCCCTGACCCTGGAGCCGCAACTGCGCAATCGCGCGGGCAAGCTCCATGGCGGGGCGATTTTCAGCCTGGTGGACATTACGATGGGGCTGGCCTGTTCCAGCTCCCATGGTTTCGACCAGCAGAGCGCGACTATCGAGTGCAAGATCAACTACATTCGCGCCGTGTCCGACGGTGACGTGCTGTGCACCAGCCGGGTGATTCATGCCGGTCGCCGCACGCTGGTGGTCGAGGCAGACGTGTATCAAGACGAAAGACTTGTCGCAAAAGCACAGGGCACCTTCGCTGTCCTATAGCTCCCCACCCCCGATTTGAGTTAATTTCGGCGCTGCAATCACGGCGTCGGAATTTTCTCGCTGCGCTGTAGCCAAATTCATGGAGTGAAGTCGGCATATTCAGAGCGAGTTAAATCGACTCTAAACCAGGCGATCACGCCAGTTTTAACTTCACCCTTGTAGACCGTCCTGCCCACCCCCATATTGGGGCGACTGACGCGTGAAGGAATCCAACTTGAGCGAACTTCTCAACCGCCGCCTGGCCCTGCTCGGCAAGCGCGAACACCTCTCCCTGCTAGAGCAGTGCTTGCACGGCATCGAGCGCGAATGCCTGCGTGTCACCGGTGAGGGTCGACTGGCACAAACGCCGCACCCTGAAGCCTTGGGCGCCGCGTTGACCCACGAACAGATCACCACCGACTACTCGGAATCGCTGCTGGAGTTCATCACTCCCGCCCTGCCCAACCCGGCCGATACCCTGAGCAGCCTGGACAAGATCCATCGCTTTGCCTACACCAAGCTGGGCAGCGAATACCTGTGGAGCCCCTCGATGCCGTGCCCGTTGCCGGCCGAGGAAGACATTCCGATTGCCTACTACGGCACGTCCAATATCGGACAGCTCAAGTACGTGTATCGCAAGGGCCTGGCCCTGCGTTACGGCAAGACCATGCAGTGCATCGCTGGCATCCACTACAACTTCTCGTTGCCGGAAGCGCTGTGGCCGTTGCTTAAAGAGACTGAGGGATTTGTCGGCACCGATCGCGACTACCAGTCCACCGCCTATATCGCGCTGATCCGTAACTTCCGCCGTTACAGCTGGCTGCTGATGTACCTGTTCGGTGCATCCCCTGCTCTGGACGCCGGCTTCCTGCGCGGTCGCTCGCACCAGCTGGAAGTGCTCGACGCCGACACGCTGTACCTGCCCTACGCAACCAGCCTGCGCATGAGCGACCTGGGTTACCAGAGCAACGCCCAGGCCGGCCTCACGCCTTGCTACAACGATTTGAGCAGCTACACCGACAGCCTGCGTGAAGCGGTGGCAACGCCCTACGCACCGTACGTCGAAATCGGAACCCATCAGGACGGTGAGTGGGTACAGCTCAACACCAACATCCTGCAGATCGAAAACGAGTACTACTCCAACATCCGCCCCAAGCGTGTGACCTACACCGGCGAACGGCCGATCCAGGCGCTGGTGGCCCGTGGCATCCAGTACATCGAAGTGCGCTGCCTGGACATCAACCCGTTCCTGCCGATGGGCATCGACCTGCCGGAGTCGCGTTTCCTCGACGCCTTCCTGCTGTACTGCGCGTTGAACGACAGCCCGCTGTTTGCCGACAACGAGTGCGGCAACGCCACCTCCAACTTCCTCAGCGTGGTCAAGGAGGGTCGCCGTCCCGGCCTGCAATTGCAGCGTCAGGGCCAGCCTGTGGACATGAAGGAATGGGCTGCCGAGCTGCTGGAGCAGATTGCGCCACTGGCCGCCTTGCTGGATGAAAGCCACGGCATCACCGAGCACAGCCAGGCGCTGGATGCTCAGTTGGCCAAGGTCAAGGATTCGTCCCTGACCCCGTCGGCCCAGGTGTTGGCGGCGATGGCCGAGCGTAAGGAAAGTTTTGCGCAGTTCTCCCTGCACCAGAGCCAACTGCACGCCGAGCATTTCCGCAGCGAGCCGCTGCCAGCCGAAGAGCAAGCGCAGTTTGAAGAACTGGCACGCAAATCGCTGGCACAGCAGGCGGAGCTTGAGCAGAACGAAGTGGGTGATTTTGACGTGTTTGTTGGCTCGTACCAGGCGAGCATTCTGGCGATCAGTAACTAAAGGTCGTACACAAACCCTGTGGGAGCGGGCTTGCTCGCGAATGCGGTCTGTCAGTGATTGATGTGCTGACTGATACACCGCATTCGCGAGCAAGCCCGCTCCCACATTTGACCTATGCGCCTCAGGATCCACGTTCACTTCTCCTCATAAGCTAATTCGAAAATGTTATTTATTTTCGTATTCTTAGATCATTTAGTCTCCTCACACGCCGACCCTCGGCCGCCTGATTGAGGAGCTTCCCCTTGAAACTGCTTACCCCTCTGCGCCTCTTGGCCGCATTGTCCCTGGCCGGTGCCAGCCTGTTTGCCCAGGCGGCGGATGTGACCATCGCTTACCAGACCACCGTGGACCCGGCCAAAGTCGCCCAGGCCGACGGCGCCTACGAAAAAGCCACCAACGCCAAGATCAACTGGCGCAAATTCGACAATGGCGCCGACATCATCGCCGCCATCGCGTCCGGCGACGTGCAGATCGGCTATCTCGGTTCCAGCCCGCTGACCGCTGCGATCACCCGCAAAGTGCCAGTGGAAACCTTCCTCGTTGCCACCCAGATCGGCGGCGCCGAAGCCCTGGTAGCGCGCGACGGTTCGGGGATCAACAGCCCGCAGGACCTGATCGGCAAAAAAATCGCCGTGCCCTTCGTGTCCACCGGTCACTACAGCCTGTTGGCTGCGCTGAAGCACTGGAACATCGACTCGTCCAAAGTAACCATCCTCAACCTCGCACCACCGGCGATCATCGCCGCCTGGAAGCGCGGTGATATCGACGCTACTTACGTTTGGGACCCTGCCCTGGGCGTGGCCAAGGAAAACGGCAAGGTGCTGATCACCTCCGGCGAACTGGCCAAGTTTGGCGCGCCTACCTTCGATGCCTGGATCGTGCGTAAGGATTTTGCCGAGAAGCACCCGGAAATCGTCACGGCGTTTGCCAAAGTCACCCTGGATGCCTACGCCGCCTACCGTAAAGACCCACAAGCCTGGCTCGCCGACAAAGGTAACGTCGAAAAACTGGTGAAACTCTCCGGCGCCAAGCCCAGCGACATCCCACTGCTGCTGCAAGGCAACGTCTACCCGCTGGCCGCCGACCAGGTGACCCTGCTGGGCGCACCGACCACCAAGGCCGTGACCGATACCGCCGCGTTCCTCAAGGAGCAAGGCAAGGTCGACGCCGTGCTGCCGGACTACGCCCCTTACGTCAGCGCCAAGTTCATTACTAACTGATCAGGAGTTCATCGCGATGGCCTTGCTACAACTGGAGCGCATCAGCGCACAGTACCCAGGCGCCACAGAACCGGTACTGTCAGACATTTCAATCGACCTGGGGCCCCAGCAATTGCTGGTGGCCCTCGGCCCGTCCGGCAGTGGCAAGACTTCGCTGTTGAACCTGATTGCCGGCTTTGTCGAACCGTCCGCCGGGCGCATTACGCTTGATGGCGTGCCGGTCAAAGGCCCGAGCGCCGAACGCGGCGTGGTGTTCCAAGACGACGCCCTGCTGCCCTGGCAGGATGTACTGGCCAACGTCGGCTTCGGCCTGGAGCTGGCCGGTGTGCCAAAGGCGCAACGTGAAGTGCGCGCTCGGGAAATGCTCGCGCTGGTGGACCTGGCCGGTTTCGACAGCCGTCGCATCTGGCAACTTTCCGGTGGGCAGAAACAACGTATCGGCCTCGCCCGCGCGCTGGCGGCCGACCCTCGCGTGTTGCTGATGGACGAACCCTTCGGCGCCCTCGACGCCTTCACCCGCGAGCAGATGCAGGAGCTGCTGCTGCAAGTCTGGCGGCGCACGGCCAAGCCGGTGTTCCTGATTACCCACGACATCGAAGAAGCGGTCTTCCTGGCCACCGACCTGATCCTGCTGGCGCCCAACCCTGGCCAGATCGTCGAACGCCTGAGCCTGGATTTCGGCCAACGCTACGCCGCCGGTGAGTCGGCGCGGGCGATCAAGTCCGACCCGCGCTTTATCGAAACCCGCGAACACGTGCTGGGCAAAGTGTTCTCCCAACGGCAGGTGTCCGCATGAGCAGCTACGAACTTCCCGTCACGGCCGCCAAGCCGGCGGTGCACGCGGTTATCCCGGTGCGTCGCAGCCTGAGCACCCGCTGGATCAGCCTGCTGACCCTGGTCGCGTTGCTTGTTATCTGGTGGGCCGTGACCGCCACCGGTTTGATCGAACCACTGTTCCTGCCACCGCCGTCCGCAGTGCTACAGAAAGGCTGGCTGCTGGCGACCACCGGCTACATGGACTCCACCCTGTGGCAACACCTGGGCGCCAGCCTCAGCCGTATCGGCCTGGGCTTGGGCTTTGCCGTGCTGACTGCCGTGCCGGTGGGGATCGCCATCGGCTCCAACCGTATCGCCCGTGGCATTCTCGACCCGCTGATCGAGTTCTACCGCCCGATCCCGCCATTGGCCTACCTGCCGCTGATCGTGATCTGGTGCGGCATTGGCGAACTGTCCAAGGTGCTGCTGATTTACCTGGCGATCTTCGCGCCGATTGCCATCGCCACCGCGACCGGTGTGCGCACGGTCGACCCGGCCAAGCTGCGCGCCGCACAGTCGTTGGGCGCCACCCGCGCCCAGTTGATTCGCCATGTGATCCTGCCAAGCGCGCTGCCCGACATCCTTACCGGCGTGCGCATCGGCCTGGGCGTGGGCTGGTCGACATTGGTCGCCGCCGAGCTGATCGCGGCCACCAGCGGCCTGGGTTTCATGGTGCAGTCGGCGGCGCAGTTCCTGGTCACTGACGTGGTGGTGCTGGGCATCCTGGTCATCGCCCTGATCGCCTTCGCCATGGAAATGGGCCTGCGTGCCCTGCAGCGTAAATTAGTGCCGTGGCATGGCCAGGCACATTGAGTGAGAACCGCATGAGCAGCCTGACCGTTACCCCCCTCAGCACCGCATTGGGTGCCCTGATCAGTGGCGTCGATATCACCCAGCCGTTGAACATTGAAGAGCGCGATGCCATTGAACAGGCATTGCTCAAGCACTCGGTGCTGTTCTTCCGCGATCAACCGATCAACCCGCAACAGCAAGCGCGGTTCGCGGCGAATTTTGGTGACCTGCATATCCATCCGATCTACCCCAATGTGCCGGAACAGCCCGAAGTGCTGATCCTCGACACCGCCGTCACCGACGTGCGCGACAACGCCGTGTGGCACACCGACGTGACCTTCCTGCCGACTCCGGCGTTGGGCGCCGTACTCAGCGCCAAGCTGCTGCCGGCGTTTGGCGGCGATACGCTGTGGGCCAGCGGGATTGCGGCGTATGAGGCGTTGTCCGAGCCGTTGAAGCGCTTGCTCGATGGGCTGACCGCGACCCACGACTTCACCAAATCCTTCCCGCTGGAGCGCTTTGGCAACACCGCCGAAGACCTGGCGCGTTGGGAAGAGACTCGCAAGAAGAACCCGCCGTTGTCGCACCCGGTGGTGCGCACGCACCCGGTGAGTGGGCGTAAGTCACTGTTTGTCAGTGATGGGTTCACCACCAGGATCAACGAGCTGGAGCCGGCGGAGAGCGAGGCGATTCTAAAGCTGCTGTTCGCCCATGCGACACGCCCGGAGTTCACCATCCGCTGGCGCTGGCAGGAAAACGATGTGGCGTTCTGGGATAACCGCGTGACGCAACATTACGCGGTGGATGATTACCGGCCGCAGCGGCGGGTGATGCACCGGGCGACGATTTTGGGGGATGTGCCGTTCTAACTCCCGCCGAGGATTAAATGTGGGAGCGGGCTTGCTCGCGAAGGCGGTGGATCAGTCAGTACATCTGTTGACTGACACTCCGCATTCGCGAGCAAGCCCGCTCCCACAATTTGATCGAGTGGCGTCGGATTATTCAGCGGTGGATGGCTTTTCCCACAGGTTGATCCCACCCTCCTGCGCAAACCGATCAATCTCCGCCAGTTCTTCCGCACTGAAGCTCAAGTTCTTCAACGCACCCACGTTCTCGATAATCTGCTCCGGCCGGCTCGCACCGATCAGCGCACTGGTTACCCGTGGATCACGCAGGGTCCAGGCCAATGCCAGTTGCGCCAGGCTCTGGCCACGGCGCTGGGCGATTTCGTTCAGCGCACGCACGTGGGCGATGTTGGCTTCGGACAGGTGCTTGGCCTGCAACGAACCACCGCCCGGACGATTCACCCGCGCATCCGCCGGTACGCCGTTGAGGTATTTGTCGGTCAGCAGACCCTGGGCCAATGGCGTGAACGCGATCACCCCGGCGCCGAGCTCTTCGGTGGTGTCCAGCAGGTCTTTTTCCACCCAGCGGTTGAGCAGGTTGTAGGCCGGTTGGTGAATCAACAGCGGCACTTTCCACTCTTTGAGCAGCGCGGCGATTTCGCGGGTTTTCACGCCCGAGTAGGACGAAATACCGATGTACAACGCCTTGCCTTGTTGCACGGCAGTGGCGAGGGCGCTGGCGGTTTCTTCCAGGGGGGTGTCGGCGTCAAAACGGTGGGAGTAGAAGATGTCCACGTAGTCGACGCCCAGGCGTTGCAGGCTCTGGTCGAGGCTGGCCAGCACGTACTTGCGTGAGCCGCCGCCCTGGCCGTAAGGGCCGGGCCACATGTCCCAGCCGGCTTTGCTGGAGATGATCAGTTCGTCGCGGTAGTGCTTGAAGTCTTCGCGCAGCAAGCGGCCGAAGTTGATCTCGGCGCTGCCATAGGGTGGGCCATAGTTGTTGGCCAGGTCGAAGTGGTTGATGCCCAGGTCGAACGCGGTGCGCAACAGAGCGCGCTGGGTGTCGATCGGGGTGCTGTCGCCAAAGTTGTGCCACAGGCCCAGGGACAGTGCAGGCAGCACCAATCCACTGCGGCCTACGCGGCGGTACGGAATAGATTCATAGCGGTTTTCGGCAGCAATGTAAGTCATCGAATCCTCTCTTGGACGTCGGCAAATAAGGCCTGGGAATAAGGTTATTCCCAGGCCTTTTAACCAGCTGAATCGCTTAAGTCTGCCGTTCCGTTCTACAGCAATTGCCTACCAGAGTGGAACGACATAACTCACATAGAAGCGGTTTTCATCCTGCACGGTGGCACCGCTGATGTCCGGGCTGGCGTGGGCGTTTTTCCAGGTCACACCCAGGCCCTTGAGAGTGCCGGTGGGCACTTGATAAGCCACGGCGACGTTACGTTCCCATTCGCTGGTGGTGCCTTGCGCCGTGCGGATGTCATCACCGTGGGCATAGGCAGCGGAGAACGTCAGGCCCGTGAGGCCAAGCTTACCGAAGTCATACTTGTACTGCGCAAGCCAAGTGCGCTCACCGGCGTGTTGAAATTTATTCAACTGCATGTTGGTCAGCGCCGGGGTGTCGGCGCCTGAGCCTGGGCCCTGGCGGTTGTCGCCGCTGTTCAGGCCGGAGTCCAGGTACGGGAAGTCGCTGTCGCCGCTGTTTTTCTGGATACCCAGGCCGACGGTGTGGCCGTCGAGGCTGTAGCTTTCAAGCAAGCTGGCGGTGGTCTGGTTGATGCGGCCTTTGTTCACGCCGTCGCCGTACAGACCACTCGCGGCGTAGTCCTTGTCACCGTCGGCGTTGCCGCCCACCCCCAGGCTGCGGAACACACGCACGTCGGTGTCGATGGCACCCACGGATAACGCGTCATGGCGCTTGGCACCGAGGAAAAACTGCTGGTAGTAATCCTCAAGGTTGGAATACCACAGGCTGACCGTGGTGTTCTGGATGCCGGTGTAATCCGCACCGCCGAACAGGAAGCGATCGCTCTCTTTGGTGCCGCCGGCGGTGATCATGCCCTGGTCGCCGGTTTCGTTGCGAATCTTGGTCTTGAAGATATCGCCGCCGGTGAAGGTGAAGTCGCTGAGGTCTTTGGACACCAGTTGCACACCGGTATTGGTCTGCTGGTACAGGCGCCCGTCGGTGTTGGCGAGTATCGGGTTGTTGCCGTAGAGCGTACCGACACGCAGTTCATCCTTGGCGAAACGCATCTTGAACGTCGGGCTCAACACACCGAACTGGTCGGCGGATTTGCCGTTGTCCAGCGGGAACATGCTGCCGGGGTAGCGACCCTGGTGTTCCTTGTCGTTGAGGTCACCGCCGGAGTCCAGCTTCAACCCGTAGAACGCCTGCAGGTCCAGGCCAAAACCCACCGGACCTTCGGTGTAGCCGGACTTGAAGTTGAACTCGAACCCCTGGCCCCAATCCCTAATGCTGTGAGCCTTGGCGTTGCTGTTCACCACATCACGCCCCTGCTGGTTGAGGTAGCGGTTGAGCAGGGTCACATCGGCGTGGCTGTCATCGATAAAATCGGCGTGGGCGGACAGCATAAAGCTCGCCATGGCGGCACCCACCATAGGGCTTATCAACGTCTTCATTGTTACCGGTCTCCGTCACTGTTCTGAAATGAAAGCGTCAAACGCTTCACACAATTACGCAGTGGCCAGATGACAGTTGCGCGTCAAAACGCGATGTAGGCGGATGAAATTAAATTCATGAAACCCTTTAACTACGCGGGTTAGCGGGCATTTTCGAAGATTTCCGCGAGCCAGTCGACGAACACGCGCACCCGTGGCGACATGTGCCGATTCTGCGGATACAACACTGAAACCGGCATCAACGGCGGCGGTGTTTCACGCAGGATTTCACGCATCACACCCTGTTCGATCAGCTCCGCCATGCGGTAGTGCGGGCACTGGATAATGCCGAGTCCGGCCACCGCGCTGGCCGAATAAATCTCCGCGCCGAACACCGACAATGCACCGTCGATACTCACTTCCTGCAGCTCGCCATTGACCATGAACTCGAACGGAAACAGCTTGGCCGTGGTGCGCGACACGTAGTTCACCGCGCGGTGTTCACTCAGCTCGGCCAGGCGCTTGGGTTCTCCGTATTTGCGCAGATAAGCGGGGCTCGCGCAGGTCACTTGGCGCAAGTTGGCGACGCGCCGGCCAATCAACGCGGAATCCCCCAGGGTGCCTGCACGCAGCACGCAATCGACGCCCTCCGCGATCAGGTCGACAAAGCGATCCGCCTCACTGATGGACAGCTCGATATCCGGGTAACGCGCCATGAACTCCGGCAGCGCTGGCACCACAAAATACTTGGCCAGCGTGCCGTGCAGGTCCACGCGCAAACGCCCCTTGGGCGCCACGCTGCGGAACGCCAGCTCGGCCTCTTCCAGCTCCGCGAGCAACTGCACGCATCGTTGGTAATACGCCTCGCCATCGAGGGTCGGGCGCACACGCCGGGTGCTGCGTTCCAACAAGCGCGTGCCCAGCCAGGCCTCGAATTGATTGAGTGTGTGGGTCAGGGTCGCACGGGGCAGATTCAGGTCATTGGCCGCCAGGGTGAAGCTGGAACGCTCGTAAATCCGCACGAAGACCTTCATGGCTTTGACTTGATCCACGCTGCACTCCTACACGCCGATTGTTGGCGATTATTGAACAGTCAAGGCAACTCTGGCGCATTTATCGGCCTGGGTAAACATGTGAATCTGCTTCCACACCCCGTTCAAGGACCCAGATCATGACGACTCAAGTAGCAATCATCACCGGCGCCTCCCGCGGCATTGGCGCCGTCATCGCCAAGCAACTCGCTGCCGACGGGTACGCCGTGGCCATCAATTACGCCAGCAGCGCCACCGAGGCGTCGAAGCTGGTAGTGGAACTGCGCCAGGCCGGCCACCAAGCCATAGCGATCCAAGGCGACGTCGCCAAACCCGCCGACATCAAGCGCCTGTTCGACGAAACCGAAGCGCAATTGGGCAAGGTGGATGTGCTGATCAACAACGCCGGCATCCTCAAGACGCTGCCCCTGGCTCAACACAGCGACGAACTCTACGACCAGAACTTCGATATCCACACCCGTGGCACCTTCAACGCCCTGCGCGAAGCCGCCACCCGCCTGAATGACGGCGGACGCATCGTCAACTTCTCCAGCAGTACAGTCGGTCTCAACTTCCAAGGTTACGCGGTGTACATCGCCAGCAAGGCGGCGGTGGAGTCCCTGACCCAAGTGTTCGCCAAAGAGATGCGCGGGCGCCGGATTACCGTCAACGCCGTGGCGCCAGGCCCGGTCGCCACCGAGTTGTTCCTGCACGGCAAAAGCGAAGAGCAGATCCAGGGCATGGCCAAGATGCCGCCGCTGGAACGCCTTGGCCAACCGGAAGATATCGCCCGCGTGGTGGCGTTTCTGGTGAGCCCGGCCGGTGGCTGGGTGAATGGGCAAATCCTGCGCGCCAATGGCGGGCTGGTCTAAGTCACACATCCGGGCCAGCGATGTTCTCTTTGTGGAGCTCTATCATGCCAACCTTGTTGATCCCCGCACTCGCCCCGCTTTACCGCTGCGCCGAACCCCTGGCCTACGCGCTGCTGCGCGCAGGTTTTGGGGTGATCATGCTCACCCACGGGCTGCCCAAATTGCTGGGCAATGCCCATGGTTCGATGGCCGACCCGATGGCGGCCTCCATCAATTTGATCCAGAACCGCCTGCACTTGCCGCAGGCGGAGCTGATCGGCCTGCTGGTGGCCTTGCTGGAAGCAGTCGGTGGATTGCTGTTGATACTCGGCCTGGGCACACGGCTGGTCGCGGCCATGATGACCGTGCAGATGCTGACCATTGCTTACTTGCTGGGGCCGACGTGGCCGTGGATCGACCGAGGCATCGAGTACCCGGTGCTGATGGCGCTGCTATCGTTGTACCTGGTGTTTCGCGGTGCCGGCCGCTATTCCCTGGACAACGCACTGGGCAAGGAGCTCTGAACATGCACACCACCCTGGTGATCAGCGCAGGCTTGATCCTGTTGGCACTGATGCTGTTGATCGGGCAGAAGCTTGGCGTGAGCCGGCCCATTCTGGCCTACAGCTTTGTGGCGATCTGGTTGGGGGTAGCGGTGGTCAATGGCGCTGTAGGGGTCGTCACTGCCGGCCAGCCCCTGGTGTCGGAGCTGGTGATCGGCAGTGGCGTGTTCGGCGTGCCCCTGGTGGCACTGGCCCTGTACCTCAGGGCCTGAGCCTCAGCGCACCAAGTGCAGGAACTGTAGGTGACGCTCGTACTGGTCGAGGATGTCGTTGATGATCTGTTCCTTGGTATAGCCCACCAAATCATAGTCCTGGCTACCCTCGGCCAAGTGCACTTCCGCCCGGTAGTAGCGACGGTTGTTGAGCTCCTTGGAGCCCATTCCGCCACGGGCAAATGACGGCGTGAAGTAGCCGCGCATCTGCACCTGGTAGATGAACGGACGCTCCTCGCCATGGCCGATTTCCAGGCTGACGCTGTCGTTGGCGGGGTCAGGTTGCGTCACCACGTTCAAACCCTTCTCGACAAACACCGCCGTCACTTCTTCAATCGCCGGGCGCACCGTCGAGTCGAGGAAACGGTACACCTCGTCTCGCGACGGGAAGTGCACGGCCTGGCTCAAACGCTGGCGCCAGCCGCCGCGTCCCTTGCGAGCCGTCGAAATCGGTGCCAGTGAATGCAGCTGGGCGATCTGCTTTTGCGACTCTAAATAGAACGCCTTGTGCAGCCCCCACATCATCAGCAGCAGGATCATGGAGAACGGCAACGAGGTCAGCACCACCGCCGACTTGAGCGAATCGATACTGCCGGCAAACAACAACGCACTAGTGACCAGTGCCGTCATCGCGCCCCAGAACACCCGCAGCCATTTCGGCCCATCTTCATCGGCGTTGCCACCTTTGGACGACAGGGTGGACAGCACCACGGTGCCAGAGTCGGCCGAGGTCACGAAGAACACGAAGCTGATAAACACCGTGACCGCGATGACGGTTTTGCTCCACGGGTAGGTTTCCAGCAGCAGGTAGAGGCTCATCGACGGGTTATCGATGGCCGACTGACCGAGTGCGGCCATACCGTGGTTGAGCACCTGGTCGATGGCGCTGTTGCCGAAGATCGACATCCACGCCAGGGTGAAACCCAGCGGGATCAGCAGCACGCCAAACACGAACTCACGGATGGTGCGACCACGGGAGATGCGCGCGATAAACAGGCCCACAAACGGCGACCATGCAATCCACCAGGCCCAGTAGAACACCGTCCAACCGCCCAGCCAGTCGCTGGGTTTGTCGTAGGCGTACACGTCGAAACTCTTGGTCGGCAAGGCGCCCAGGTAGTCGCCGATGTTTTGGATCAAGGTATTGAGCAGGTGCTGGGTCGGCCCGGCGAACAACACGAACAGCAGCAGCGCACAGGCCAGCAGCATGTTGATGTCGGACATCACGCGCACGCCTTTATCGACACCGGCCACGGCGACGATGATCGCGGCGCCCATCATCAGCGTGATCAGACCCACCTGGATCCACTGGGTATGGGCGATGCCGAACAGGTAGTCGAGACCGGAGTTGAGGTGCAACACGCCGAAGCCCATGTCCGCACCAAGCCCGAACACCGTGGCAATGATGCCGAAGCCATCCACCGCGTAACCGATGGGGCCGTTGATGCGCTTGCCGATCAGCGGGTACAGCGCCGAGCGCAACGCCAGCGGCAGGTTATGCCGGTAAGCGAAATACGCCAGGGCCATGCCGACAAACGCGAACACGCCCCAACCATGCAGGCCCCAGTGCAGAAACAGGATCTGCATGGCCTGGCGCGCGGCATCGGCGTTCATCGGCGCGCCCTGGGGCGGTTGCACCAGGTGCGTCAGCGGCTCGGAGACGCAGAAGAAAAATAGCGTGATGCTGATCCCGGCGGCGAACAACATGCCGGCCCAGGACAGGTAACTGAATTCGGGCTCGTCGTGGTCGGCACCGAGTTTTATCTTGCCGTAGCCCGATAACGCGGTGACCACCACGAAGACCAGATACAGGGTCATCGCCAGCATGTAGTACCAGCCGACCGTGTTGGCCGCCCAGTTTTGCGCCGCCAGCAGCCAGGCACCAGCCTGTTGCGGGATAGCGATGACCGTGATGCCGAACAGCAGGATAAACGTCGCGGCGAAGTAGAAGACCGGCGCGTTCATGCGCACCTGGCCGCTGGTAGGGGTGGACGATGCACTCATGAACGATGCACCCCGAAGGTGAGGGATATGGCTGTAAATAACGGACTCAGCAAAGGTAAGCCTCCTGTTGTGAGCGGGCAGCGAACCACCGGGTTTAACTTGAACGAGCATTCAAGTTAAACATGGATGGGCGGTCTGGGACTAATCGCAGGGCTGAGTGGTAGACATTTCCTACGCCAGCCAAGGCAAGCTTAGTCCTCAGCGCTCACTGGAAGTGCCATCACTTTTGCGTGCCGTCATCATGTTGCAGGTTGGCCTGGGTGATATTCGCCCCCGCCGGCACGCTGCGCGTCAGCCACACGTTGCCGCCGATGGTCGAGCCCTGGCCGATGGTGATACGCCCCAGGATCGTCGCCCCGGCGTAGATCACCACGTCATCCTCGACAATCGGGTGGCGTGGGTGGCCTTTCTGCAACTGCCCGTCTTCGTCTGCCGGGAAGCGTTTGGCGCCCAGGGTTACGGCTTGGTAGATGCGCACGCGCTCGCCGATGATCGCTGTCTCGCCGATCACCACACCGGTCCCGTGGTCGATAAAAAAACTCGGGCCGATCTGCGCGCCGGGATGAATATCGATACCGGTGGCCGAGTGGGCAATTTCCGCACTGATGCGCGCCAACAGCGGCAGGCCGGCGCGGTACAGGTGGTGCGCCAGACGGTGGTGAATCACCGCCAGGATGCCCGGATAGCACAGCAGCACTTCATCCACGCTGCGTGCCGCTGGGTCGCCGTGGTAGGCGGCCAGCACGTCGGTGTCCAAAAGACTGCGCAGGGACGGCAGGGCCAGGGCGAAATCCTGGATCAGGCGGATGGCGAGCGCGTCGACTTCGCTGTCATCCTTGGCACCCTGTCGCGCGGCGTAGCGTAGCTCCAGGCGGGCCTGGCCGAGCAAGGCATTGAGCGCCACATCGAGGGTATGCCCGACGTAGAAATCTTCACTTTCTTCACGCAGGTCAACCGGGCCGAGGCGCATGGGGAACAGCGCGCCGCACAACGACTCGAGAATCTGCGCCACCGCCTCGCGGGACGGCAACTCACGACCACCATGCTCTCCACTCAAGCGCCCATTGCGCGTTCGCCACTGGTCCCGGGCGCTGCGCAGTTGGCTGACGATGGTCTGTAATTGCCAATGACTGGAACGCTCACTCACGGTATTCACTCCTGACGAAATGGTCATCACTTTACGGTATGCACCCTGGCCGCCCTTAAGAACCAATGGTGTGATGCTAAGAACCGTCCGGAATAAGCGATTGACGGTTGCCCGATGAAAAGTGCCTGCCTATAGTCGCCCCATACTCATCAACCGTGCGTAGCCATGATCAAACAACAGCTCGACCGTTTTAACCGCCTGGAACTGCTGGGTGGCGCCACTGCCCTGGAAAAACTCGAGCGGCTGTCGGCCTGGTTGGGCAGGGATATCTACGTTAAGCGCGACGACACCACGCCGCTGGCGATGGGCGGCAACAAGCTGCGCAAGCTCGAATACCTCGCCGCCGATGCCATCGCTCAAGGCGCCGACACCCTGGTGACCGCTGGCGCGATCCAGTCCAACCACGTGCGCCAGACCGCCGCGTTGGCCGCCAAGCTCGGCCTGGGCTGCGTCGCCCTGCTGGAAAACCCCACCGGCACTGAAGACCCCAATTACCTGGGCAACGGCAATCGCCTGCTGCTGGAGCTGTTCGACGCCAAGGTGGAGCTGGTCGAGAACCTCGACAACGTCGACGACCAGCTCAACGCCCTCGCCGACCGCCTGCGCAGCAACGGCAAAAAACCGTACCTGGTGCCGATCGGCGGCTCCAATGCCCTCGGTGCATTGGGTTACGTGCGCGCCGGGCTGGAGCTGGCCGGGCAGATCGAAGACAGTGGCATCGAGTTCGCCGCCGTGGTCTTGGCCTCCGGCAGCGCGGGGACGCATAGCGGCCTGGCGTTGGCCTTGAGCGAAGTATTGCCGAACCTGCCCGTGATTGGCGTCACTGTCTCGCGCACCGAAGAGGCCCAGCGCCCGAAAGTAGAGGGCCTGGCCGAACGCACTGCCGAATTGCTGGGGGTAAAAATTCCAGAGGCCTTCAAGGTGATCCTGTGGGACGAATACTTCGGCCCGCGCTACGGCGAACCGAACGCCGGCACCCTGGCGGCGGTCAAGCTGCTGGCGAGCCAGGAAGGCCTGCTGCTGGACCCGGTCTACACTGGCAAGGCCATGGCCGGCTTGCTGGATGGCATCGGGCGTCAACGCTTTGAGGACGGGCCGATTATTTTCCTGCATACCGGTGGCGCGCCAGCGTTGTTCGCTTATGACTCGGCGTTCTAAAAAAGCTGACCATTATATTCCATAAAAGAATAACCGAATGATTTAATATTATTTTCAAGTCTTAAAAACCGGCTTTATAGTCGCGCCGTAGGCGAAGACGCGCTACGCGCTTTAAGGCAGGATACGACTACTGCGTCACCTGCTTCGCTCACCATAAAAAACACAGGGGCTCTTCATGACTATTTCTGTATTCCGTCGCACGTTGTTGGTTGGCACTTTGGGCCTGGCACTCGGAGCTGGCCTGATGGGCCAGGCCATCGCGGGTGAACAGCTGGACAACATCAAGAAAGCAGGCGAGATCAAGATCGGCCTGGAAGGCACCTACCCACCGTTCAGCTTCGTCGATGAAAGCGGCAAGCTCAGCGGTTTCGAGGTGGAGCTGTCCGAAGCGCTGGCCAAGGAGCTGGGCGTGAAGGTCAAGCTGCAGGCCACCCCATGGGATGGCATCCTCGCTGCCCTGGAATCCAAACGTCTGGACGCCGTGGTCAACCAAGTGACCATCTCGGAAGAGCGCAAGAAGAAGTACGATTTCTCCAAGCCTTACACCGTCTCCGGTATCCAGGCACTGGTCCTGAAGAAGAACGTTGACGCGATCAAGACCGCCGATGACCTGGCCGGCAAGAAAGTCGGTGTGGGCCTGGGCACCAACTACGAACAATGGCTCAAGGACAACCAACCTAAAGCCCTCATCAAGACTTACAACGACGACCCGACCAAGTTTCAGGACCTGCGCATCGGCCGTATCGACGCCATCCTGATCGACCGCCTGGCCGCCCTGGAATACGCCAAGAAAGCCCCTGACACCGCCGCAGCCGGCGACGCCTTCTCCCGTCAGGAAGCCGGGATTGCCCTGCGCAAAGGCGAGCCAGAACTGCTCGACGCGGTGAACAAGGCCCTCGACAAACTGCGCGCCGACGGCACCTTGAAGAAGCTGTCCGAGAAGTACTTCAACGCTGACGTCACTCAATAATGGAAGCAGGTTTCCAACTCGCGCTGGACTCCGCGCCCTTTCTGCTCAAGGGCGCGTACTACACGGTGATCCTCAGCCTCGGCGGGATGTTTTTCGGTTTGCTGCTGGGCTTCGGCCTGGCCTTGATGCGCCTGTCGCGCTTCAAGCTGGTGAGCTGGCTCGCCCGAGTCTACGTGTCGTTCTTTCGCGGCACGCCCTTGCTGGTACAGCTGTTCTTGATCTACTACGGCTTGCCGCAAGTGGGCATCGAGCTGGATCCGATCCCGGCCGCCATGATCGGCTTTTCGCTGAACATGGCCGCCTATGCCTGTGAAATCCTGCGCGCCGCCATCGGTTCCATCGAGCGCGGCCAATGGGAAGCTGCGGCCAGTATCGGCATGACCCGTGCTCAGACCCTGCGCCGGGCCATCCTGCCGCAGGCCATGCGCACGGCTTTGCCGCCGCTGGGCAACAGCTTCATTTCGCTGGTCAAGGACACGGCGCTGGCCGCCACCATCCAGGTGCCCGAGCTGTTCCGCCAGGCGCAATTGGTGTCGGCGCGGACCTTCGAAATCTTCACCATGTATCTCTCCGCTGCCCTGATCTACTGGATTTTGGCGAGCATCCTGGCGCATTTGCAGAATCGCCTGGAAGACCGGGTCAACCGGCATGACCTGGAGTCCTGAAGCATGATCGTGGTTGAAAAACTGACCAAACAATTCAAGGGTCAGGTGGTGCTCAACGGCATCGACCTGGAGGTCAAGGAGGGCGAAGTCATCGCCATCATCGGCCCCAGCGGTTCCGGCAAGACCACCTTCCTGCGCTGCCTGAATTTCCTCGAACAACCCACCAGCGGTCGCATCAAGGTGGGCGACATCGAGATCGACAGCAGCAAGCCGATCAACCAGCAGGCCAGCCTGGTGCGGCGCCTGCGCCAGCACGTGGGTTTTGTGTTCCAGAGCTTCAACCTGTTCCCCCACCGCACCGCGCTGGAAAACGTCATCGAAGGGCCCACCGTGGTCAAGAAGATGCCAAGGGAAGCCGCTGATGCCCTGGGTCGCAAGCTGCTCGCCAGGGTCGGCCTGGCGGGCAAGGAAGACGCGTATCCAAGGCGTCTCTCGGGCGGCCAGCAACAGCGCGTGGCGATTGCCCGTGCGTTGGCCATGGAGCCGGAGGTGATTCTGTTCGACGAACCCACCTCGGCCCTCGACCCGGAACTGGTGGGTGAAGTACTGGCAACCATCCGCAGCCTCGCCGAAGAAAACCGTACCATGGTCATCGTCACCCACGAGATGAGCTTTGCACGGGATGTGGCCAACCGGGTGATCTTCTTCGACAAGGGCGTGATCGTGGAACAAGGCGAAGCCAAGGCGTTGTTTGCCAACCCCAAGGAAGAGCGCACCAAACAGTTCCTGAGCAAGTTTCTCGCCCACTGACACTCCCTTGGAAACGCTTGAATGTGGGAGGGAGCAAGCTCCCTCCCACATTCAAGCCCCTCCTACAGGAATTCCTCGCTGGCACGCGTAAAACACTCTGCCGCACTCACGCAAAAATCCCCGCACCAGTCAGACCCTTCTGAATATCTCCAAACCCGCCGTTTAGCCCTTTGCCGCCATTGACGCTCCGTGCCCAACCCTCTTATCTAGCGCCCAGAGGATTGGATCCTATCCCGGCTACTCACTGAATCGTTCTGTTCGGCCCACCGCGCTTGCCTGCGCCAAGGGGCTGGAGCGATTGCTGCTGGCTGCATCAAGGAGATTATTTATGACGCCCCCCCTGCTCACCGCCCCGACACTGCCCCAGGCCATCGGCAATGGCATCAATGCCCTGGCCGCCACACACTTGCAGGTCGACATCGCGCCGTATCCCGGCATGGATGAAGGCGACCTGATCGAGCTGTTCTGGAACAACTGCTTTGCCGCTTCGCGTCGGGTGACCGCCTGCAAGATCGGCACACTTACCCATCTACGGGTGCCGGAGAGTTTTGTGCTGGACGGCCCGACCCAAGTGCATTACCAGGTCATGCAAGTGGGCCACGCCCCTGCCCGTTCGGCCGTGACGCTCGTGCAGGTGAAGACGCTCTTTCCGGGTGGCCAGCCCTCGTCGCTGTGCGGCGACGAAAACCAGAATCTCGCCCCCGTGGGCTTGCCCGAAACCATTCGTCGCTACGGCGTCAACGCCTGCCAAGTACGGCGCGGTATCCCGCTGACCATCGAGCCGTATCTCAACATGACCACCGGCGATGCGATCACTCTGCGTTGGGGCGATGTACGCCTTGACTTGCCCAAGATCCAAGCCGCTGAAGTCGGCCTGGCGGTGCAGGTATGGGTGCCCTCCGCGGTAATCACCGAGGCTGGCGAAGACTGTCGGCTGGAAGTGACGTACTGCATTCTTGATCGCGTCGGCAACAATTCACGCTGGGCGCCCGCCCGCATGTTACGCATTGCCGCCGAGGCGCCGACCCGCCTGACCGGGGCGGCGCTGATCTATCAACCGCGCCCACTGGGATCGCCCTGCGAACCTGGGTGACAGACCTTCTATGCATATTCCCAAAAGTTAGTTTATTTAAATATTTAACACGCTTAGGGTATATGCACCGGACCACCGGACATCGCTGATTTTTCTGTTTTTATTTCATTGAATGCGAGGTCGGTATGGTCAGGATTACCCCGGTGCACAACGCCAGGGCATTACGTGCAGCCAAGGAGCGGCGCTGATGTCTAACTTGGCTCAAACACCCCCCCAGAGCGATCTGGACATTGCCCCCCTGCTGTTGCCAGCCGCCGTGCTGCGCAACGATGCAGAAGCGCTGAAGGCGGCCCATGAACTCGCCCATGCTGCGCGCCTGCAGGCCGCCAAGCGCGACCAGCAGCGCAAGCTGCCATGGGCACAGCTCGAACAGTTCACCCGCAGTGGGTTGGGCAGTATTTCCATTCCCCGTGAATACGGCGGCCCGCAGGTGTCTTTCGTGACCCTGGCCGAGGTGTTCGCGATCATCAGTGCGGCAGACCCGGCCCTCGGGCAGATTCCGCAGAACCATTTCGGCATCCTGCACCTGTTGCAAGGTGCCGCCACCGAGCGCCAGAAAAAGCAGCTGTTCCAGAGCGTCCTCGACGGCTGGCGCATCGGCAATGGCGGCCCGGAGCGCGGCACCAAAAATACCCTGGAACTCAAGGCGCGCATCACCGCCGAGGGTGACGGTTATGTGATCAGCGGCCAGAAGTTCTATTCCACCGGCGCGCTCTTCGCCCACTGGGTTGCCGTCAAGGCACTCAACGATGACGGCAAGCAGGTCATGGCGTTTGTGCGCCGTGGCACCGAAGGCCTGCGCATCGTCGATGACTGGTCCGGCTTTGGCCAACGCACCACCGCCAGCGGCACCGTGTTGCTGAACCAGGTGCCGGTCGACGCCGAGTTGGTCGTGGAAAACTGGCGCATCGGCGAAACCCCGAATATCCAAGGCGCGGTCTCCCAATTGATTCAGGCGGCCATCGATGCGGGCATCGCACGCGGCGCGCTCGACGACACCATCGCGTTCGTACGTGAACGCTCGCGCCCATGGATCGATGCCAAGGTCGAACGCGCCAGCGATGACCTGTATGTAATCGCCGATATCGGCAAGCTGAAGATCGAACTGCACGCCGCCGAAGCCCTGCTGCGCAAGGCTGGCCAGGTGCTGGACCAGGTCAGCGCTGCGCCGATCACCGCGCAGTCCGCGGCCCGTGCGTCGATTGCCGTGGCTGAAGCCAAGGTGCTGACCACCGAGGTATCGCTGCTGGTCAGCGAAAAACTCTTCGAGCTGGCCGGTAGCCGCGCCACCCTCGCCGAATTCAACCTCGACCGTCATTGGCGCAACGCCCGCGTGCACACCCTGCACGATCCGGTGCGCTGGAAATATCACGCCATCGGCGCCTATCGACTGAACGGCACGTTGCCTGCCAGGCATTCCTGGATCTGACCGACCAGACCTCTGGAGAACACCTATGACTTTCTCTGCAAACGTCGCGGTTATCACCAGCGACGAACAAGCCCTTATTGTCGCCAGCGACCTGGCCGAAGACTTCCGTCGCGACAGCGCCCAGCGCGACCGCGAGCGCCGCCTGCCGTTGCCTGAGCTGGATGTATTCTCGCGCTCCGGCCTGTGGGGTATCAGCGTGCCCAAGGAGTACGGTGGCGCTGGCGTGTCCAACGTCACCCTGGCCAGGGTCATTGCACTGATTGCCCAGGCGGATGCTTCCCTGGGCCAGATCCCGCAAAACCACTTTTATGCCCTGGAAGTGCTGCGCATAAACGGCAACCCGGCGCAGCAAAAGCGCCTTTACGCCGAAGTCCTCGCCGGCCAACGCTTCGGCAACGCCCTGGCGGAACTGGGCACCAAGACCGCTCACGACCGCGTGACCTCCATCACCCGCGACGGTGACGGTTTCCGTATCAGCGGTCGCAAGTTCTACTCCACCGGCGCGATCTACGCCCAACGCATCCCCACGTCGGTGGTGGATGAACAGGGCGTGCAGCAACTCGCCTTTGTGCCGCGCGACAGCGAAGGCCTGAGCGTGATCGACGACTGGAGCGGCTTCGGCCAGCGCACCACCGGCAGCGGGTCGGTGGTGTTCGACAACGTGTGGGTTGCCGCGCAAGACGTGATCCCGTTCCAGAGCGCCTTTGAACGCCCCACAACCGTCGGTCCGCTGGCGCAGATCCTCCACGCCGCCATCGACACGGGCATCGCCCGCGCGGCCTTTGAAGATGCGCTGCACTTTGTGCGTACCAAGACCCGTCCATGGATCGATTCCGGCAACGACAAAGCCACCGAAGACCCACTGACCCTGAAAAGCTTCGGACGCCTGAGCATCCGCCTGCACGCCGCCGAGGCGCTGCTGGAACGCTCGGGTGAATTCCTCGACCGCGCCCAGGCCGACAGCAATGCCGAAACGGTTGCCGCCGCCTCCATCGCCGTCGCTGAAGTACGCGCCTTGAGTACCGAGATTTCCCTGGCCGCCGGCAGCACCTTGTTTGAACTCGCCGGCAGCCAGGCGACCCTGGCCGAGCACGGCCTGGACCGCCACTGGCGCAACGCCCGCGTGCATACGCTGCACGACCCGGTACGTTGGAAGTACCACGCGGTGGGCAATTACTACCTCAACGATGAAAACCCGCCGCTGCGGGGGACCATCTGATGGCTAAGAAGAAAATCCTGCTCAATGCCTTCAACATGAACTGCATCGGGCACATCAACCACGGCCTGTGGACCCATCCACGGGACACGTCCACCCAATACAAGACCATCGAGTATTGGACCGAGCTGGCCAAGACGCTGGAGCGCGGGCTGTTCGATGGTTTATTCATCGCTGATATCGTCGGCGTGTATGACGTCTATCAGAACTCGATAGACGTACCGCTCAAGGAGTCGATCCAGTTGCCGGTGAATGACCCGTTGCTGCTGGTTTCGGCCATGGCGGCCGTCACCCAGAACCTCGGCTTTGGCCTCACCGCCAACCTCACCTACGAGCCGCCGTACCTGTTCGCCCGGCGCATGTCCACGCTGGACCACCTGAGCCGTGGCCGGGTCGGCTGGAACATCGTCACCGGCTACCTCGACAGTGCCGCCAAGGCCATGGGCCTGACCGAGCAGGTCGAGCATGACCGTCGCTACGACCAGGCCGATGAATACCTGGAGGTGCTGTACAAGCTCTGGGAGGGCAGCTGGGAAGACGGCGCGGTACTCAACGATCCAAAAGCGCGGGTGTATGCGCAGCCGGGCAAGGTGCACAAGGTCGAGCACCACGGCGAGTTCTACCAGGTGGAGGGTTATCACCTGTGCGAACCCTCGCCACAACGTACGCCAGTGCTGTTCCAGGCAGGCAGTTCGGATCGCGGTTTGCTATTCGCCGGCCGGCATGCCGAGTGCGTGTTCATCAGCGGGCAGAACAAGGCGGCGACCAAGGTGCAGGTGGACAAGGTGCGCGCCAGCGCCGTGGCAGCCGGGCGCAACCCGGATGACATCAAGGTGTTCATGGGCCTCAACGTGATCGTGGGCGCCACCGAAGCGCTGGCCTGGGAGAAGCACGCCGAGTACCTGAGCTATGCCAGCGCGGAAGCGGGTGTGGCGCACTTTTCGGCGTCCACCGCCATCGATTTTGCGCAATACGAACTGGACGAACCGATCCAGTACGTGAAGAGCAACGCAATCCAGTCGGCCACCAAGAACCTGCAGAACAACGACTGGACCCGGCGCAAATTGCTGGAACAGCACGCCCTGGGCGGGCGCTACATCACCCTGGTCGGCTCGCCTGAGCAGGTCGCTGACGAGCTGGAATCCTGGATCAGCGAAACCGGCCTGGATGGCTTCAACCTCACGCGCATTGTCACCCCGGAAAGCTACGTGGACTTCATCGACCTGGTGGTGCCGGAGCTGCAAAAGCGCGGGTCCTACAAGACCGCGTACGAGACCGGCACGCTGCGCGAAAAAGTCTTCCACGGCGGCGCCCGCCTGCCCGAACAACACACCGGCTCCACCTACCGCCAAACGGCTTCTCTGACTGGAAATACCCTATGAAAAAGACATTGCTCGCTCACCCAGTCAAAGCACTGGCCCTGGCTTTCGGATTGTTCAGTTCGGCGGTGTTCGCCGCCGACGCGCCGTTGAAAATCGGCACCACGGCGGCCTTTGCGATTCCCCTCGAAGCCGCCGTCGCCGAAGCCGGCAAGCAAGGCCTGAAAGTCGAACTGGTGGAATTCACCGACTGGATCGCGCCCAACGTCAGCCTCGCGGCCGGCGATATCGACGTGAACTACTTCCAGCACATCCCGTTCCTGGAAAACGCCAAGGCCGCCGCCGGTTTTGACCTGGTGCCGTACGCACCGGGGATCATTAACAACGTCGGCCTGTATTCGAAGAAGTACAAGAGCATCAACGACCTGCCCCAAGGCGCCAGCGTGGCGATTGCCAACGACCCGATCAACAGCGGTCGCGGCCTGCAACTGCTGGCCAAGGCCGGGCTGATCACTCTCAAACCGGGCGTGGGCTACAAGGCCACCGAAGAGGACATCGTTTCCAATCCGAAGAAGATCAAGATCCTGCAGGTCGAGGCCGTGCAACTGGTACGCGCCTACGACGACGCAGACCTGGTGCAGGGCTACCCGGCGTATATCCGCCTGTCCAAGACCTTCGATGCCGAATCGGCACTGCTGTTCGATGGCCTCGACCACCCGGAATACGTGATCCAGTTCGTGATCCAGCCGAAAAGCAAAACCGACCCTCGAGTGATCAAGTTCGTCGACATCTACCAACATTCGCCGGTCGTGCGCGCCGCGTTGGATAAATCCCTCGGCAAGCTCTACCAGGTCGGCTGGGAAGATAAAAAATGACCGCCGCCAACGCCCAACTGCGCGACCTGGGCCTGCCGCCCAGGGACGCCGAGCAGACCGAGCTGCATCCTGACCTGAACCACGCCCACGTGCGTTTTATCAACCTGGGCAAGACCTACGACGGCACCGTGCATGCCTTGCAAGGCATCGACCTAGCGATCCAGCGCGGTGAAGTGTTCGGCATCATCGGCCGCAGCGGCGCCGGCAAGTCGTCGCTGATCCGCACCATCAACCGCCTGGAGCAACCCAGCAGCGGGCGCGTGCTGATCGATCAGGTCGACATCGGCGACTTCGATGAAGACCGTCTGGTGGAGCTGCGTCGGCGCATCGGCATGATCTTCCAGCACTTCAACCTGATGTCGGCCAAGACGGTGTGGCAGAACGTCGAGTTGCCGTTGAAAGTGGCGGGTGTGCCGAAGCTGCAACGCGAGCAGAAGGTGCGCGAGCTGCTGGAGCTGGTAGGTTTGCAGGACAAGCACAAGTCTTACCCGGCGCAGCTGTCCGGCGGGCAGAAACAGCGGGTGGGCATCGCCCGTTCGCTGGTGCATGACCCGCAGATCCTGCTGTGCGACGAGGCCACGTCGGCCCTGGATCCGGAAACCACCCAGTCGATCCTCGGCCTGCTGCGTGAGATCAACAAGCGCCTGGGTTTGACCATCGTATTGATCACCCACGAGATGGCGGTGATCCGCGAAATCTGCGACCGCGTGGTGGTGCTGGAACACGGGCGCATCGTTGAGCAAGGTCCGGTGTGGCAAGTGTTCGGCAACCCGCAGCATGACGTCAGCAAAACCCTGCTGGCACCGCTGCAACACGGGCTGCCGGACGAGTTGCAGAGCCGTTTGCAAGCCACACCGGCATCCGCCGACGGCGCCGTGGTGCTGCGCTTACAGTTCACCGGCAGCGACACCGATGAGCCGGACCTGGCCGCGCTGTTCAGCGCACTCGGCGGGCGCGTGCGTTTGCTGCAGGGCGGCGTGGAACGCATCCAGGGGCATGCCCTGGGGCAACTGCTGCTGGCCGTGAGTGGATCGACCCACGACGCTAGCGAGCTGCGCAACCGCGCCGGCAACTGGGCACAACAGGCAGAGGTGCTGGGCTATGTGGTTTGATCGTTTATTGCAGGGCGCCATCGACACCTTGTTAATGGTCGGCGTGTCGTCATTGATCGCGCTGCTGGTGGGCATTCCGCTGGCGGTGTTCCTGGTGACCAGCGACAAAGGCGGTATCTATCAAGCCCCGGCGCTTAACCGCGTGCTGGGGGCGTTCGTCAATCTGTTCCGCTCGATTCCATTCCTGATCCTGATGGTGGCGTTGATCCCGTTCACCCGGCTGATCGTCGGCACCACCTATGGCGTATGGGCCGCCGTCGTGCCGCTGACCATTGCCGCCACGCCGTTTTTTGCACGGATCGCCGAAGTGAGCCTGCGCGAAGTCGATCACGGTCTGATCGAGGCTGCGCAAGCCATGGGCTGCCGTCGCTGGCACATCATCTGGCATGTGCTGCTGCCGGAAGCGCTGCCGGGGATTGTCGGCGGGTTCACCATCACGCTCGTCACCATGATCAACTCGTCGGCCATGGCCGGCGCGATTGGCGCGGGCGGCTTGGGCGACATTGCCTACCGTTATGGTTATCAGCGCTTTGATACGCAGATCATGCTGACGGTGATCGTGTTGCTGGTGATGCTGGTGGCGGTGATTCAGTTGGGCGGTGATCGCCTGGCGCGGGTCCTGAACAAGCGTTGAGGTTATGGGCACTCATCCAGTTGGGCGACGCTGGAGTGGGGGACGAAAGTCACGGTTTTTTCCTTGGCCTGCCAAGGGCGCACGATGTAACTGCCGTCCGAGTCCGCCAGGACGCGCAGCTTGATGCTGCCCTCAGGTTTTTTGGCGTCCACCAGCGTGCCGGGAACCTTGGCGCCTTCTGACCAGGTCATGACGGTACACATCCGCCCTCCCGATGCGGAGGCTTGCAGCGGCAGGCCTCCCAATTTAGCGCCTGTCACCGGGAAAAGCCCCAGTGCGATCAGAAGTCCAAGGGCAGCCAAAGACGCCAATGCGACCGGATTCTTATGATCGTTCATATACGCCACAAGACACGCCCCCAGCCCTTGAATCAGAAAGAGCACCACTATTTCGGCAAACATGACCGGGGTAAACAGCACGACGCTGTCGGAGTATTCCCCGAACGCACGCGAGACCGGCACAGTGACCATGAGAACAACCAGCATCTGAATGACGCCGGCACTGGCACTTGCGATCCAGAACTCCACGGAAAGCTCGCGCCGCGGGATGTTTGCCGGCCGGGCGCGAATGATGATGCAGGTATACGCCAATACCGTCACCGCGATCGACACTACCCAGCACACAGTCTGGAACGGCCCGCTTTCGGCGTTCGCGGACAGGTACACCGCTGACAACCAGAACACCGCCAGCACCACGAGACTGGCCGCCCAATGCATCAATAACCGACGATGCTGAGCCGTCCTCTCAGGCGATTGCCGACTGAGATTGAGCTGATCGCTGAGCCGCGTGCCCTTAGCGTTCAGGCGCAGGAACAAGATGAACGTCGGCATCAGGATCGACGCCCCCATCATGCCGATGACAAATACCAACATGGCGAACATCGCCGGCAATGCGGTGAACGCGGCTGCCGACAAAATACTCAGCGGCACCTTTTCCACTTGGATGTATTGGTACAGGTACAGGCCGGCTACCGACAAAATGCCCACGGTCAAAGGCCATGCGCGTTCATTGAGCCATAACAGGCCGTTACTCAAGACATTGGCGTATCGGTCCATTTTGTTTTGCTGAGTGACTTCATCAGCCGGTGGTTGGGGAGTCTGATCCATGGGTATATGACGCCTCTTTCAATGAGAAGCGCATGGTACCCAGAATCCTGCGGTCAGGATGTCGGATGCTTACGCTGCGTACGCACTGAATTGCCCTACACAGCGCACACGTCTTTCAACTGAATCAGACGGTGCCCTGAGGTATAGTCCAACGATCTCAGCCTCAGTGCGCCCTGCTATGAAACTTGCTCCCGACGACCTCGACCAGATCACCTCAACCACCCTCAGCCACTACAACAAGGTGGCCGAGGACTTCCGTGAAGGCACGCGTGATCACGATGTGAGCCAGAACATCGATGCTTTGTTGAGGCAGATACAGGGCACGCCGCCCTTTACCGTGCTGGATTTCGGCTGCGGCCCAGGGCGGGATCTGCAGACCTTTACGCGCATGGGGCATATCGCCGTGGGGCTGGATGGCTCGCAGCGGTTTGCGCAGATGGCGCGGGAGGACAGTGGTTGCGAGGTGTTGCAGCAGGATTTCCTGAAACTGGACCTGCCCGCCGAACGTTTCGACGGGATCTTCGCCAATGCGGTGCTGTTTCATATTCCCAAGCAGGAATTGCCGCGTGTGCTGAAGCAATTGCAGGGAGCGTTGAAGCCTGGGGGCGTGTTGTTCAGCTCCAATCCTCGGGGAGAGAACCAGGAAGGCTGGAACGGGCCGCGGTATGGGTCTTATCACGACTTGGCGGCGTGGCAGGCGTTGTTGGCCGAAGCGGGTTTTGTGGAGTTGGAGCATTACTACCGGCCGCCAGGGTTGCCGAGGGATCAACAGCCTTGGTTGGCCAGTGTCTGGCGCAAACCCTGACTGCTTTTTGTGGCGAGGGAGCTTGCTCCCGCTGGGGCGCGAAGCGGCCCCAAGCTTTGGGGCTGCTACGCAGCCCAACGGGAGCAAGCTCCCTCGCCACAGGTTATTTCACCTGATACACCTGGTTTTTTTCACCCGCCAGTAGCGCCGTCACACTCCGAGCGGCATACCCTGCTTTTTCCTCATTGGAAAAATTCGCTACCAACCGCGTGCCATCGGCAAACGTGGTCTCCTGTACCAGCCGATCCGCTGTCAGCCAACGAAAACCGGTCATCGTCTGGGTCGCCAAGCGCTGATGCAGCGGTCGGAAAAACCGATCCTGGCGCTGGATCACCGGCAACCGCTGCTTAACCGTCGCAGCACTCAAGTGATACAGCGGCGGCACGTTGTAGAGCAGTTGGGTCAGCTCGTTTTCCACCCGCACATTGCTCAGCTTCAAGCTGTCGAACAACCAGTGATGAGTCGTGATCACCGAGCCATGGAACACCGCCTGATACAGCGGCAGGCGCATCGTCGGTTCGACATACACCGTGCGAAACGGCTCCTTCAATGGCACCGACTTGAAGAACACCGCCGGCTGCTCCGGCGGGAACCAGTTGCCGACGTAATAGGGCGATTGCTTGTCCTTGGTCATCGCGGGATCACCCCAGCCGATCACCGGCGTCTGCATGCCATGGGCAAACAGAATGCCCTGGGCCGTGATGGCGTTGCCGTCCTCGGAACCGGTGGGCAACTTGCGCGCGGTATTGATCCAGCGGGAGGCGTCGATATTGCCCTCCGCGTTTTGCGCCTGGGTCATCGGTGCGCTGTCGCGGTAGCTGTCGAACACCATGCTGGTGGCGTAGGCATCCAGGAACCAGGCGTTGAAGCCTGCCTGGGCTTGCACGGCCTGCACCCGCGCTTCCAGCAACGGCCGCACACAGCGCGGGTCGGTGTAGTGCCCGGACTGTTGAAAACCGGTCTTGAGCTTGCCGCCCTTCAACACAATCGCGCAGTTGCGATAGGCATTACTGCCAAGGTGGGCGGTGGTCCAATCGGGGTTTTCCGTGGCGGATAACGCGGTTTCATAGGAGTCGTAGGGCGCCATCAGGAAGCCCGCATCGACACCGGCGCGAATCGCCTCGGGGTGCCAGAGCCCGCCTTCCCAGCCTTCGCCCAGGGTCAGCAACACACGGGGCAGGCCGGCGTTGCTCAGCGATTGAATCACCGGGTTGCCCCAGGCTGCCGGGTTTTCACTAAGGGCGCCGGCAAAGTCCACGGCCAACTCGCCACGCAATTCACCGTAGCGCGCAGCGAGCCGTGTCATATCAGGCTCTGCTACCTGCCAACTCTGCCGGGCCTTCTTGTTGATCGCCGCGTTCAGCCCTCGCAGCAGCACCGTCTGCTCATAACGATTCAACGCCGTGGTCTGCGCCAGTACCTTGGCAGACTCCTTGTCCAGCAAGCCTTTGAGTTCATGCCTACGCAAGCGCTGGAGCAACAGCGGCCAATCCCGCACATCCTCCAGCGCCAACAGGTCATTGCCCCACAGGTAGACATGACTGGCGCCCAGCAACTTCTGCGCCTCGGGCGTCTGTCGCAGTTTGTCCGCCAAAGGCTCGTACCGCCCCTGCTCGACCAACCACTGGCGATAACGCTTGGCGCCGGCCAAGGGATCGCCATCGCCCAGGTGCAACCGCAACGTCATCGGAGCATCAGGGTCGAGCGAGGTGAATTCATGGGCCAAGGACAGGGCCTGGTCCGGTTGCCAACGCAGGCGATTGTTATAGGGGTTGGTGAGCAACCAGTTGAGCGTAAACGCGCCGTGGTCGACACCCCACAGCGGCAGGCTGAGATCCTGGGTGGTGTTGAAGTCGCCTTGCTCCAGCAGGAACGTCTTCCAGATGGCGTTATCGGCGGGTACGTAATGCCCTTCAGCCAAAGGCCACATCAGGCCTTTGCCCAAGGCACTGGCCGGTTGTTGAAGAATGGGAATTTCACCCGGCGCACGCGCACGGATGGACAACGCCAGGTCGCGCTGCTCAAGGGTAGCGCTCACACGGAAGGCGCCATCATCCCATTGCCAATCGGCCTGTTGATCGCTGTGGGCAAGCTGGCTGACGGCACGCGCCGCTACGCCGTTGGAAGCTTGTATCGTCGGTTGCCCGCTGGGGGTCACGCGGATCGCAAGGGTGGCCGGGTCGAGTTCGACCCGCCACAACGCGTTTTCCAGAACGGTGCCGGCAAAAACCATGGGTGACAGCAACACCGTGCAGATCAACCAACTGTGGCGCAGGAACTGGGGCATGTTCAGCTCTGTTCGTGTTTGGGCTCGCGGATCTTGTACCAAGCCACATACAGCGCAGGCAAAAACAAAAGTGTTAGCAAAGTCGCGATGATGATCCCGCCGATCATCGCGTAGGCCATTGGCCCCCAGAACACCTCACGCGCGATGGGGATCATGCCCAGGCTCGCCGCCGCTGCCGTCAGCAGGATCGGCCGGCGCCGATGCTCGGTGGCTTCCACCACCGCATCCCACGGCGTATAGCCCGCCACTTCGTACTCATGAATCTGCGTCACCAGAATCACCGAGTTGCGGATGATAATGCCGATCAGCGCCAGGATCCCCAGGATCGCCACAAAGCCCATCGGCGTGCCCGTGGGGATCAGCGCCAGCACCACGCCAATCAAACCGAGCGGCGCGACACTCGCCACCAGGAACATCTTCTGCACACTGTGCAGTTGGATCATCAGGAAGGTCGCCATGAGGAACAGCATCAACGGCACCACGCTGGCAATCGGGCCCTGGGCCTTGCCGCTTTCCTCCACGGTGCCGCCGGTGGCGACCTTGTAGCCCACCGGCAAGCCGGCGCTGAACTTATCGATCTCCGGCTTGAGCTGTTTCACCAGGTCCGTCGGCTGCATCTCATCACGCACCGACGCCTTGATGGTGATCGTCGGTTTACGGTCGCGGCGCCACACCAGCGGCTGCTCCAGCTCGTAGCGCACCGTGGCGAACGCCAGCAGCGGAATCGAGGTGCCGTTGGGTGTGACGATCTGCAGGTTCTGCAAGGTTTCCGGCGTGCCGCGCTCGGCATCTTCGGCACGGCCGACCACGTTGATCAGATAGATATCGTCATGCACCTGGGTCACCGAGGCACCGCTGACCACGCTGTTCATCAACTGCGCCACGTCTTCCGACGACAGTCCCAGCTGGCGCGCCTTGTCCTGGGCGATGTCGATGCGCAGCACTTTGCCCGGCTCGTTCCAGTCGTAGATGATCTCGCCCAGGTGAGTGTTCTTGTCGAGCAAGGTCGCCAGTTCGATGGCGTGTTTGCGTACTTGATCGGTGTCTTTTCCCGACACGCGATACTGAATCGGCCTACCTACCGGCGGGCCCATTTCCAGCGGCTGCACAAAACTGCCAATGCCGACGAAGTCATCGCGCAGGCGCTTTTGCAGGCGTGCGATCAACTCGCCGCGCTCTTCCAGGCCCTTGCTCACGATGACCAACTGCGCGTAGTAGGGGTTTTCCAGTTGCTGGTCCAGCGGCAGGTAGAAACGGATCGCGCCCTGGCCGATATAGGTGCTCCAACGCGCGATGTCCGGGTCGTCCTTGATGATCGCTTCCAGGCGGTCGACGGCCTTGCGGGTCTCGTTGATCGAGGCGTTTTGCGGCAGGTTCAGGTCAACCAGGATTTCCGGGCGGTCCGATGACGGGAAAAACTGGTTCTGCACAAACTGCATGGAGAACACCGACGCCACAAACAGCGCCACGGTGATGCCAATCGCCCACCAACGGTTACGCATTGCCCAGAGCATGCCGCCATTGAACGCCCGGCCAATTCGCCCCGGCTCGGCATCGTGGGGTTTCACCTTGGCGCTAAGGATATGCACGCCGATTACCGGCGCAAACAGCACCGCCACCACCCACGACACCAGCATCGCCACGGCAATCACCGCGAACAGGGTGAAGGTGTACTCGCCCGCCGAACTGGCGTTGAGGCCAATAGGGACAAACCCGGCGACTGTGACCAGGGTGCCGGTCAGCATCGGGAACGCCGTGGAGGTGTAAGCGTAGGTCGCCGCCTGCTCCTTGGTTTCGCCTTTTTCCAGGCGCGTGATCATCATTTCAACGGTGATCATCGCGTCGTCCACCAGCAGGCCAAGGGCGATAATCAGCGCGCCCAGGGACACCCGCTGCATGGTGATGCCGCTGTATTCCATGAACACGAACACCAACGCCAGCACCAACGGAATCGAGCATGCCACCACCAAGCCGGCGCGCATGCCCAAGCTGATGAAGCTCACCACCAACACGATAATCACCGCTTCGAACAACGCACTGGTAAAGCCGCCGACAGCCTCTTCCACCACTTCCGCCTGGTCGGACACCTTGTGCACGCCGACGCCCACCGGCAGGTCGGCGGTCAGTTCGTCCATGCGCCCGTGCAGGGCCTTGCCGAACGACTGGATATTGCCGCCCTTCTGCATGGCAATCGCCAAGCCGATGGCCGGCTTGCCGTTGAAGCGGAACATCGGTCGCGCCGGGTCCACATAGCCACGACTGATATCGGCAATGTCCGCCAGGCGATAAAAGCGGTCATTGAGGCGCAGATTCACATTGGCCAGGTCTTTCTCCGAAGCGAACTGCCCAGAAGTCCGCACCGAAATCCGCTCCGGCCCGGCCTCGATCACCCCGGCCGGCGTCACCGCATTCTGCGATTGCAGGCTCTGCACCACCTGGCGCTGGTCAATCCCCAGGGCGGCCAGTTTGCGCGTGGAGAAATTCAGGTAAATCACTTCGTCCTGCTGGCCGATCATCTCGACCTTGCCCAGCCCCGGCACCGAACGGATCTCGGCGCGCACCTGCTCCACGTAGTCACGCAGCTGGCGCATCGACAGGCCGTCGCCGGTAAAGGCATACACCGAGCCGAACACGTCACCGAACTCATCGTTGAACGACGGCCCCTGCAAACCCTGGGGGAAGGTGCCGCGGATGTCGTCGATCTTCTTGCGGACCTGGTACCAGATCTCCGGGATGGCCTTGGCGCTGGTGGTGTCCTTGAGGAACACGAACACCGTGGACTCGCCCGGCCGCGTGTAGCTTTTCACGTAGTCGAGGGAGTCGAGTTCTTCGAGTTTTTTCTCGATGCGGTCGGTGACCTGCTTGAGGGTTTCTTCCTGGGTCGCGCCTGGCCAGCGGGTCTGGATCACCATGGTCTTGATGGTGAACGAAGGGTCTTCCTCGCGGCCCAGGTTCATGTAGGAGAACACGCCCATCAGCAGCGCGACGAACATCAGGTACCAGACGAAGGACTGATGCTTGAGGGCCCAGTCGGATAAGTTGAAACTCCCTTTCATCGCGGGCTGTCCTCGTCGATTTTGACTTTTTGCCCAGGCTTCAGGCTGTTCACGCCAGCGGTGACGATACGCTCGCCGGGTTTGACGCCGCCATTGAGCAAGGCGCTGTTGGCGTCACGGCTGATCAGGCTGATGTCGCGCGGTTGCACGGTCTGGCTTTGCGTGTCGAGCAGCCAGATGCGGGTCTTGCCGTCGACCTCCTGCAAGGCACTCAGGGGCACTTCGATGCGTGGCGCAATGGCGGTGCTCAAGGTTACGCTGATCGCTGTGCCGAGGCGGAACGCAGGCGGTGTTTCCGCCAGGGTCAGCCGCGCGCGCCGGGTGCGCGTGGCGCTTTGGGCCTGGGGTTCGATCTCACGCACGATGGCGGTGGTGTTGACGCTCGGGTCCAATTGCCCGGCGACCAGGAACACCACGTCATGGGGCAGGCGCTCGGCCAGGCCGGCGGGCAGGTCGATCACCGCTTCCTTGATATCCGGGCGGGCCAGGGTCACCACCTGCTGACCGGCACTGACCACCTGGCCGGCTTCGGCATTCCACGCGGTGACAATGCCAGCGTGGTCGGTACGCAGTTCGGCGTAGTTGAGTTGGTCCTTGGCTTGGTTGACGGAGGCTTGTGCCTGGTCAAGAGAGGCCTGGGTGGTTTTAAGGTCGGTCTGGGCGATATCCAGCTGGGCCTGAGCGCCGACGCCACGGTTGAACAATTCCTGCTGACGGCGAGCATTGGCCTGGGCGTTGATGAATTGCGCCTGCACGCGAGCCAGATCGCCCTGGGCGGCGCGCAATTGATTCTGTTGGTCAGTGGGGTCGAGGACGGCAAGCAAGGCGCCCTTCTCCACCTCGGCGCCCACGTCCACGGCGCGGCGGGCAATGCGGCCGGGCACGCGGAAGCCCAGGTTGCTTTCATAACGGGCCTGGATGGTGCCGGCGAAACGGCCAAGGTTTTCCTGGTCCTCGGCTTTCACTTCCATGGACAGCACGGGGCGCACCGGTTCGGGTGGCGGCTCTTCCTTCGAACAGGCCACCAGCAACAGGCTGGCGGCGAGCAACACCGTCAGGCGCTTCATGGCTGGGCTCCTGGCTGGGCAATCTCGACAAGCATGCCGGGGTGCAGCAATTGTCCGCCGGCCACCACGACTTTTTCGCCGCCCTTGAGACCATCGCCAATGATGACTTTGCCGGTGAGGTAACGTGCCACAGTGACTTTGTGCAGTTGCGCCTTGCCGTCGCCGTCAATCAGCCACACGGCGGGTTCGCTGAGGTCCTTGGTCAACGCGGCCCAAGGCAATTCGATGCTGGCCTTGGCCGGGCCATTGGCGGTGGCGCTGACCACCGAGCCCAATTCCATGCCTTTGGGCAACGCTTGCAGGGCGATTTTCACCTGCACGGTGCCGGTGTTAGCGGCCACGGCAGGCGTGACTTCACGCACCTTGCCCACCGCCTTGATGCTCGGGTTATCCAAGAGGCTGACAGTAATCGGCGCCTCTGGCGGCGGCTCCACCAACAGCGACTCATAGACGTTGAACACCGCATCGCGCTCACCATCGCGGGCCAGGCTGAAAATCGGCACGGTGGCCTGCACCACCTGGCCGACTTCGGCCTGTCGCGCAGTGATCACGCCGGGGGCTTCGGCGATCAGCGAGGTGTAGCCGAGCTGTTCGCGGGCGTTGGCCAACTGGGCCTGAGCGGCGGCCAAGGCGCTTTGGCTGCTGCGCAACGCGGCCTGGGCGGAATCGTATTCGCTGCGGCTGGTGTAGCCCTTGGGCAGGAGCTTTTCCTGGCGCACGAAGGCGGCAGCGGTCTGTTTAACCCGCGCCTGCTCGGCCACGACCTGGGCCTGGGCGGAATCGACGTTGGTCTGCAAGTCCTTGGGATCGAGCTTGGCCAGCACTTGCTTGGCACTGACACGATCACCGACGTCCACCATGCGCTGGATGATCTTGCCGCCCACGCGGAAGGACAGGTCGGTTTGCACACGGGCCTGGATATCGCCCGTCAACGTGACCGCTGCGGCAAAGTCCGCCGGCTGCACAGTCTGCACAAATACCCGAGAATGCTGCTTGGGCTCAGCCTTTTCCTCGCCACAGCCGCTTAACAGCGCCAGTAGGCCAAGTCCGAAAATAAAGGTGCAAATGCGACCGCCCATGCAGGCTCCTTGTGCGTGATGCCGACGTGCCAGTGTGTATGCGACTGTGAGCTTAGTTCAGGGTTCCTTATCTGCATGGAGGCTCCCATACTCCAATGGTTCCCAAGCCGACTGAATGCCCATGCTCAAGACCCTCGCGGTAGCCAATTACCGCTCGATCAACAAATTAGTAGTGCCCCTGGACCGACTGAACCTGGTGACAGGGCCCAACGGCAGCGGCAAGTCCAACTTGTACCGCGCCCTGCGCCTGCTGGCGGAGACTGCCCAGGGTGGGGTGATCAATGCGCTGGCCCGTGAGGGTGGGCTGGATTCGACCTTCTGGGCGGGGCCCGAGACTATCAGCCGACGCATGCACAACGGCGAGGTGCCGATTGAGTCCACCGTGCGCCAAGGAGTGAAACGCCTGCGTCTGGGGTTTGCCGGGGAGGATTTCAGCTACGCCATTTCCTTGGGGCTGCCTGAACCGAGCGAGTCGTTTTTCTCCCTCGACCCCGAGGTCAAGAAGGAATGCATCTGGGCCGGGCCCATCTACCGCCCGGCCAGCCTGCTGGTGCAGCGTTCCGGGCCGATGGTGCGGGCACGTGAGGGCCGCGCCTGGGATGTGCTGGCCCAGCACACGCCGAACTACCACAGCCTGTTCGATCAGGTTGGCAGCCTGCGCGGTTCACCGGAGGTGTTGCTGCTGCGCGAAAGCATCCGTGGCTGGCGCTTTTACGATCACTTTCGCAGCGATGTGGACGCGCCGGTGCGTCAGCCTCAGCTGGGTACGCGCACGCCGGTGTTGCACCACGATGGGCGCGATCTGGCAGCGGCATTGCAGACGATTCGAGAAATTGGCGATCCCGAGGCATTGCAGCGCGCAGTCAGCGATGCGTTTCCCGGCGCGCGCCTGAATATCCAGCCATTGCAGGGCGGGCGCTTTGCGATTGAGTTTTATCAGGAAGGGTTGCTGCGACCGTTATCGGCGGCGGAGCTGTCCGACGGCACCTTGCGTTACCTGCTGCTGATCGCGGCGCTGCTCACACCTCGACCGCCGACCATGATGGTGCTGAACGAGCCGGAAACCAGCCTGCATCCGGACCTGCTGCCGGCGTTGGCGCGCTTGATCATCCAGGCGTCCCGGCAGTGCCAGGTGTGGGTGGTGTCGCATGCCAGCCGCTTGATTGCGGCGTTGCAGCAGGATGAGGGGTGCAATTTGATTGTGTTGGAGAAGGTGTTGGGGGAGACGCGGATCGTCGGGCAGGGAATATTGGATGCACCCGCTTGGCATTGGCCGGAATAGGCGTCGCCTGTACTGTCCTCTTCGCGAGCAAGCCCGCTCCCACATTTGTCCGTATTCCAAAGGTGGAACTCGGTCGAATGTGGGAGCGGGCTTGCTCGCGAAAGCGGTAGAACAGTCAGCGCTGAATCAGCCCTGCCACTTCCCGCCTTCAACAATCACACTCTCAGGCTTGGTGTCATCGCTCAGCTCTTTACGCACATATTGGTCGTACAGTTTGAGCAGGAATTTCTCCTCGCCCAACTTGGCCAACTCGGCATTCACCCAGTCACGCAGTTCGATATTGCCCTTCTTCACGGCCGGTGCGATCGGCGCTTCATCACCCAGTTTTTCTTCCAGCACACGGTAGCCCGGGTTCTGCTTGGCCCAGCTGAACAGCACCAGGTTGTCCTGGGCATAGGCATCACCACGGCCGGCGGACAACGCCTGCAGCGACTCGGAGTTTTTCTCGAACTTGAGCAGTTTCCAGTCCGGGTGGTTCTTGGTCAGCCAGATATCGGCGGTGGTGCCGGTGGTGACGATGGTGGTGCGGGTAGCCAGGTCATCCAGGCTTTTTACGGCGCTGTCGTTCGGCACCAGGGCCTGCACCGCGACTTTCAGGTTGGGGTTGGTGAAGTCCACCGCTTCCTTGCGTTCCGGGGTCACGGTCATGTTGGCGAGGATCAGGTCGACCTTGTCGCTTTGCAGGAACGGAATGCGGCTGGCGGGCTCGACAGCAACGAACTCGACCTTGTTTTCATCGCCCAACAGGTCCTTGGCGAATTGGCGGCCGATGTCGGTATCGAAGCCGACGTAACGGCCAGCTTCGTTGACGAAACCAAACGGCGGTTTGTCGGTGAATACGCCGACGATCAGCTTGTCGCGAGCCTTGATCTTGTCGATGTAACTGACAGCGGCAGGTTTTACAGGCTCTTCGGCCTTTTTATCGCAGCCGACCAGTAAAGCGACGGCAAACAGTGGCAGCAGTAACTTTTTCATATCAGCGCAAGTTCCTTAGGTTTTTTGGGCAGTGTTGAAACAAAGGAGAACTTCTCCAGGAACTGCTGCGCGCGTGCGGTTTGCGGGTTCGTAAAGAATGCCTCGGGGGTGTTGTGTTCGAGGATGCGACCGGCTTCCATAAACACCACGCGGTCGGCGACGGCGCGGGCGAAGGCCATTTCGTGGGTAACAATCAGCAGGGTCATGCCATCGCGGGCCAGGCCCTGGATCACTTCCAGCACTTCCTTGACCATTTCCGGGTCGAGGGCGGCGGTGACCTCATCAAAGAGCATGACCTGGGGGTTCATGCACAGTGAACGGACGATAGCGATGCGTTGCTGCTGGCCGCCGGAGAGCTGGCGCGGGAAGGCGTCGCGCTTGTCGGCCAGGCCCACGCGTTCCAGCAGCTTCTCGGCCTGTTCGCGGGCTTCGCGCGGGTCGCGCTTTTGCACTTTCAACGGGCCGAGCAGGATGTTGTCGAGCACGCTCATGTGCGGGAACAGGTGGTAGCTCTGGAACACCATGCCGATGTCCTGGCGCACTTGGCGCCAATCGGTTTGCTTGCCCAGCAGCTCGTTGCCGGCAAACCGCAGGCTGCCGCTGTGGGCCACTTCCAGGCCGTTGAGGCAACGCAGCAAGGTGCTTTTGCCGCAACCGCTGGGGCCGAGGATCACCACCACTTCGCCGCTTTGCACGCTCAAGTCGATGCCCTTGAGCACCTGCGCCTCGCCGAAAAACTTGTTGAAACCCTGGAACTCGATCAATGCGCTCATGCTTGGGCCCAGCGCCGTTCCAGCACCTTGGAGGCGGCCGACAACGGGTAGCAGATAAAGAAGAAAAACAGGAACAGCACGCCGTAGATCAATACCGACTCATAGGTGCGTTCGATGATTTGCTGGCCAACCTTGATCACGTCGATCACGCCGATCAGCACCGCCAGGGAACTGGTCTTGATGATGCGCGTGTAGACGTTGATGGTCGGCGGCGTCATGCGTTTCAGGGCCTGGGGCAGCAACACATAGCCGTAGAGTTGCGGGTCCGAGAGGCCAATCGACAACCCCGCTTCACGTTGCCCGCGTGGCAGCGAATGCAAGGCGCCACGCACCACTTCGCCGACTTCACTGGCGCCCCACAGCGACAGCACCAGCACAGCGCACCAGAAGCTTGGAATGCTCAGGCCGAAGAAAATCGGCAGGCCGAAAAACAGCAGGTACAGCCACACCAGCACCGGGATCGCGCGGAACAGCTCCAGATATACCCGCAGCACTGCGTTGAGCAGCCGGTTGTTCAAGGTGCGCAGCACGCCGTACAACACGCCGCCGACAGTGCTGAAGGCGATGCTCAAGAATGAAATCGACAAGGTTTGCGCAGCGCCCTTGCCCAATTGCGGCAACGACACCCACAACAACTCAAGACCCGAACTGGCCATGCTGGAGCCTCCTTTCCAGGCGGCTGAGCAACAGCGACAGCGGCAAGAACAGCAACACGCAGATCAGCGTCAGCACGGCGAGCATTTCGTAGGTTTTGTAGTAGAGGGCGATGTAGCTCTTGGTGGTGTAGAGAATCTCCGGCACCGCCACGGCAGAGACCACGGTGGTCTCCTTGAGCAGGAAGATGAAATTGGCAAACAACGCCGGCAGGCTGAGGATACCGGCCTGGGGCAGGATCACATGGCGCAACAGCTGCCAGTCGGACAGGCCGATGGACTTGCCCGACTCGATCTGCGCCAGCGGCACCGCTTCCACACCGGCACGCAGCACTTCGGTGAGGTAGGCACCGCCGAGGAAGGTCATGGTGATGATCGCCGCCCAGAACCCGGAAATATTGAAGCCCAGGGCCGGCAGCGCGAAGTACACGAAGAACAGCTGGATCAGCAGTGGCGTGTTACGTGCCAGCTCCACATACAACGCCACCAGGCGCGACAGGTACGGCGTGCGGAACACCAGCAGCGCCGCGTTGATCAGCGCCACCAGCAACGAGGTGGCAATGGCGATCAGGCCCACTTGAAGCGTCACGCCCACGGCTTTCAGAAACGCCGGGAGCGTGCTGAGGATAAAAGCGAAATCGAAGGTCATTTCCAGTCCATGACGCCGCAAGGGTAATGCAGCGAGCGCAATCCGATCCGGTGTGGGTAACGCCGGGTAGCGCGAACTTTAAAGGTATAAAAAAGAAAATTTAAATACCCAAATAGCATATTGATATCACCCAAAAAGATAACCACCGGGTTCGCGGGTTTGGCGGGTGGCAGCTATGGTTGGTGGGTCTGAGATTCGAGGGATTGAACCATGCAGGAAGTGAAACCGATGGATCCGCAAGAACTGGTGAAGTGGTTGATGGCGTTGCGCAGGGCGATCAGTAGTCAGGCGCTGTAAAAAACAATAGCCTCACCGTGGTGAGGCTTTTTCTCATAGGCTCAACCTTGGATGGATGGCCGCCGGTCAGCACCTCCCGCCATGGCTTTGGTGGCGCTGTTTTGCTGTTCTTCAGTCTCAAAGTTGACGTAGTTGTCCGGGAACTTGAAGTGGGAATCCACCAGGCCCCAGTACTCTTTATTCTGTGGCTTTGCCATGTCCCAGATACGTTCAGCGGAGGAGGCGGCGTCGTTGCGAGCCCGCTCCGGTCGCCCTTTGGCTTCTTGTATCACCCTGTCAACATGCCCACGTAGTGCATTGGGCCCGGTGGTTTCGATCGTGCTTTTATTCGGACGGCTGAAGTAACGATCGCCGGCGTATTCATTGCCGTTCATCGAACGGTATTTGTCCCCGATGTCATCAATCAGGCTCTTCAGCATCGCGCTCTGGGAGTGGCTGGAGAACAGTGCGTTGGCAAAATAGGGGGTGGCGTTGCCACTTGCCTCACTCTTGCCTGCAGCCATGCCGACCAGCATCAGGTCTGGGTGGGCATTTAAGGCGCCATCAAGCGGGCGCACACTTTCCAGGTCAATGTCCGTGTAGGTGCCGCCATAGTGATTGACGATTTCATATCGGGCGACGTCGGAAGCTGCGGCGTAACCGCCGTTGCGGCCCATGATTTCATGCTGATACACGTCCTTGTTTTGCAGGCGTATGTCGGCAGGATTGCTCAAGTCACGTATCTGCACGTTCTTCAGATCGTTGAAACGCTCCTGTAAAGCCGCCAGGGTCGTCGTGTCACGGGGAGGGTTACTGGCGTAGCGGTCCCAGGACTTTGTCGTCTGGTCAAGAATGGTGGCTTCTGCTTGATGAAACTTGTCATCGGTACGTGAAGCGTGACGCTCAAAAGCACTGAGCACTTGAGAGGCGTTCTGGGGCGTAACTTTTCCACCCTCTGGCAGCAATGCTTCCTTCAATGCTTTGTTACCTGAAGACAAAAGTTCTTTATTAAGTTCTGCAATAACTTGCTTCTGCTCGATTTGATTGCGAGGCCATTGCAGCGGGTTATTGATTGCTGTCTTAAGCTGACTGAACAACCCTCGAACGGGTCTTTCTGACTGGTAGTTTGGGTAAACACTTTCGGCTTTTGCCTGAGCCGATTTATTAGTTGCGTAAGCATCAAACTGAGTAGAGTCAACCCATAACATAATTTTATGGTTCGGGTTCATGGTGGCCCACTGGCGTAAATAAGTATCCTGGTTCAAACCCGGTTTGGAGCCCACCCAGACCATGTGGATATTATTGGGGACTGGCTTGAACTGATCTTCGGGGTATTTTGCTTTAAATCCTGCAGCAGATGGCGAATGAGTAGCTTCATTCACATGGCCAGCCATAGGGGTTCGTACATCGTAAGGAGAAATGGATTTCATCATAATGACACTGGCTTCCAAAAGTTGGTAGAACTCACGGGCGCCTCCATGCGATGACTCTTACAACACGCGCAAGCTTGGCCCTACTAAACCAACTAAGCAAAACGTAAAGTGTAAGACAATTTAAAGATACACTCAGACACAATCCATCAGGCCAGCCGATGAACTCAACGGTGACCCCCGACCAATAACTTATTTAACGCCTTTAATCTAAAATCTCTTCTTTATCAAAAAACCGGAATAAAAAAAACGCCGACGCAATGCAAGCCGTCGGCGTTCAAACCTTGAAGGGGGTTTTGAGTTACATCAGAACGCAGGCACGACCGCGCCGTTGTACTTCTTCTCGATGAAGGCTTTGACTTCCGGGCTGGTCAGGGCCTTGGACAGTTTCTGGATCGCGTCGCTGTCCTTGTTGTCCGGGCGAGCCACCAGGAAGTTCACGTACGGCGACTTGGCGTCTTCGATGATCAGCGCGTCTTTGGCTGGGTTCAGGCCCGCTTCCAGCGCGTAGTTGGTGTTGATGACGTCAAGGTCAACCTGGTCCAGCACGCGTGGCAGCAGCGCCGATTCCAGCTCCTTGAACTTCAGGTTTTTCGGGTTGCTGGCAATGTCTTTCGGCGTGGACAGGGCATTGGTCGGGTCTTTCAGCGTGATCAGGCCGTTCTTTTGCAGCAGCAACAGGGCACGGCCGCTGTTGGAGCCTTCGTTCGGGATGGCCACAGTGGCGCCATCCTTGAGTTCAGAGATGTTCTTGATCTTTTTCGAGTAGCCGCCGATGGGTTCAACGTGCACACCGACCACGGTCACCAGGTTGGTGCCCTTGCCCTTGTTGAAGTTTTCCAGATACGGCAGGGTCTGGAAGTAGTTGGCGTCCAGGCGCTTTTCGGCCACCTGCGTGTTGGGTTGAACGTAGTCGGTGAAGACTTTGATCTGCAGGTCCACGCCTTCTTTGGCCAGGGTCGGCTTGATCAGCTCGAGGATCTCGGCGTGGGGGATCGGGGTCGCGGCAACCACCAGTTTTTCGTTGGCTTGAGCGAAGCTTGCAGTCAGGGCAGCCGCCAGTGCGGTAAACAACAGAACCTTTTTCATGCAGTGTCCTTATCGGAATTCCGGGGCGTCTCTGACGACCGTTTTTTATGTGGTGTGCCAGCGAAGTGCTATCGCGGCGTGGAAGGGACAATACCTAGATTTTTTATTCCCGAACAATATCTTTTATTCACGTTGATATTCCATTTTGCTCATGTAGGAATTTAAGCAGGGTTTCCTGCTCGGCGGGGCTGGCGGTGTTGAAAATCCGCCGCACCTGCTCCAACGGTGAACCTGCGACCGGCAGGTTCAAATGCTCGGGCAAAATCTCATCGCCGCTGCTCACCAGCAACGCAAAGTGAATGACGTTTTCCAGCTCACGCGTATTACCCGGCCAGCTGTGGAGTTCCAGCACCCGCTGGGCGGCATCGCTGATCAGCGGCACCGGCAGGTCCAGGCGCTGGCTGTAGATACCCAGGAAATACTCGGCCAGGGACAGGATGTCACCCACGCGCTCGCGCAATGCGGGCAAGTCCAGCCGCCCTTCGCTCAAGTAATGGAACAAGCGCTCATGGAACTTGCCGGCCGCCACAGCCTGGGCCAAGTCGATGCTGGTGGCGGCGACCAAGCGCACATCCACCGGGCTGGGCTGATGGGCGCCGACGCGGGTGACTTCGTGGTTTTCCAGGGCGGCCAGCAGTTTTACCTGGATTGGCAACGGCAAATCGCCGATCTCATCCAGGTACAACGTGCCGCCATTCGCCGAACCGAACCAACCGGCCCGGCTGCTGGCGGCACCACTGTGGCTGCCAGCGGCGTAGCCGAACAATTCGGCATCGGCGTAGGTCGGGCTGATGGCACCGCAATTGACCGAGACAAACAAACCGGTACGGTCGCTGCCACGGTGAATGTGGCGCGCCAGCAGCTCTTTACCACTGCCGGTTTCGCCGCGAATCAACACGGGCAAGGCGCGTGGTGCGAGGCTTTCGAGGTCTTCGCGCAATTGGCGCGAACGGGGGTCGACAAACACCAGCGCCTTGGCGCGAATGCTCAACGGGCTTTTTTCGGCATCGGGGAAGGTCAGCAACGGCTGGCCGTAGGTTTCATGCAAACTCATGGCAGGCTCCCGCCCCCAATCCGCTTAAGGGACGGGGCGTTGAAAAGTGTTCAGGCAGTGCGCCGGGCGTGATGCTCAAGGCGGCTTTGCAGGCGGTACAGGTAAGCAAACCCCTGCTCCCAGCGTTGGTGACCGGACTTCACATTGATATGCCCGGCGCCAGAAAGAATCCCGGCTTCGGCGCCCCAGTGACGGGCCAGCTCAAGGGCCCGAGGCGCGCTGACGGCACTGTCGTTGTCGGAGCTGACCACCTGGCTCGGAAACGGCAGCAGGTCGGTGGGGATGGGCGCAAAATTACGCAAGGCGGGAGCACAGGCAGGACGCTCGACATCGGCCGGTGCCACCAGCAAGGCGCCGCGTACCTGGCGCAGGAACTGCACCGGCGCGGTGGCCGCCCAATGCGCCACGGTGATGCAGCCCAGGCTGTGGGCGATCAGGATCACCGGCGTGCTGTCGGCGGCGATGGCCTCGGCCAGCGCGGCGACCCAGTCTTCGCGACGTGGCGTCAGCCAGTCATCTTGCTCCACGCGGGCGCTGTTGGGCAGGCTGTTCTGCCAGTGACTTTGCCAATGATCTTCTGGCGATCCTTGCCAGCCCGGCACGATCAGATAACGAATCGACTCGCTGTGCATGGGTGTGCCCTCCTGCAGCGTTTAACGTTGCTGAACAGTATAGGGACGGGGGTTATATTCGTTAAGGAATAAGAAGATATTTATTAATAACCAAAATCACAAAAGGATTTTACGCAAAAAAAAGGCCGCACCCTGCCAAGGAGACGGCCAAAAAATTGTCGAGGCTTTTGCAATTAACGTGCGGTAATCACCGACAGCTTGGTAATCCCCGCGCGCTCGATAGACGCCATGGCTCGCGCCACTTCGCCGTAGTTCACGCCATCGTCAGCCTGCAGTTGCACCCGTACATCGGGGTCCTTGGCCTTGGCCGCCTGCAGGTTGAACTCCAGCAGGTCCGGCTGGATTTCGTCCTTGTTGATAAACAGTTTGCCGGCGCCATCGATACTCACCACAAGCGGGTCTTTCTGCTCCACCGGCGCGACCGCCTCGGTCTTGGGCAGGTTGATCGGGATCGCGTTGGTCAAGAGCGGCGCGGTGACGATAAACACCACCAGCAGCACCAGCATCACGTCCACCAACGGCGTCACGTTGATCTCGCTCAGCACCTCATCGCTGTCTTGCGTGGAAAAGGCCATCTCAGGACGCCTCCTTCACTTTCTGCGGGTTGCCGGCAGCGGTTTTGTTCAGGGCCGGGTGCAGCAACACGCGGAAGGAGTTCTTCTGGGCCAGGCTGTAGAAGTCGTGGGCAAAGTCGTCCAGGTCGGCAGCGGTCAGCTTCAGACGACGCAGGAAATAGTTGTAGACCAGCACCGCCGGCACCGCGACGGCGATACCCACACCGGTCGCGACCAGTGCCGCACCGATCGGGCCGGCCACGGTTTCGAGACTGGCGGAGCCCGCAGCGCTGATGCCCTTGAGCGCTTCCATGATGCCCCACACGGTGCCGAACAGGCCGATGAACGGCGAGGTGCTGCCGATACTGGCGACCACGGCCAGGCCGGTTTCCAGGGAGCGGCGTTCACGCACGATCTGTTGGCGCAGGGCCCGCTCGAGGCGGTCCTGGTGGTTGATCGCCTGGCTCAGGTCGGCCGCGTGCGGGGTTTCGCCCACCTGGATCGCGGCGTAACCAGCCTGGGCCACCCGAGCAGCGGCGCCCGGCTGGGTCTCCGCCAACTCGGCGGCCGAGTCGAGACTCGACGCCGCCCAGAACTGTTTGTGGAACTTGCGATCCTGCGCCTTGAGGCGACCGAACTGCACGCCTTTGAGCAGGGCCAGGCCCCAGGTGGCGACCGAAAAAACCACCAGCAGCCAGATCACCGCGCTTTCGATGGATTCAAGTGGAGATGCTAATGCCATGATGTTTTCCCTCTGTGCAGGTCGCGGCGTGTGCAACACACCGCAGCCGAATAGTTAGTGAATCTTGAAATCGATCGGTACGCTGACCCAGCCGTTCTGGGCCACATCGCCCTGCTTGGCCGGTACAAAGCTCCAGCGCTTCACCGCTGCCAGCGCGGCGTCGTCGAGTTGCTGGCGACCGCTGCTTTTCTGGATCTGGATCTCACCCGGCTTGCCACTGGCCAGTACCTGCACCCTGAGCAACACCGTGCCTTCCCAACCGCGCCGCTGAGCCAGTGACGGGTACTCCGGCGCCGGGTTCTTCAGGTACGCGGCGTTGGCCGAAGCGGGTGTAACCGGGGCCGGCGCCGGTGGTGCTGGCGGCGCAGGTGGTGCCGGTGTCGGTGGCGCGGGCGGCTGCTCGACAGGTTTCGGCGCGGGCTTGGGCTCAGGCTTTGGAACCGGCTTGGGCTTGGGTTTTGGAATCGGTTTTGGTGGCGCCGGCTTGGCGGCCAATTCATCCACGACCGGCGGCGGTGGCTCGACCACAGGCGGTGGTGGTGGCGGCGGCACGGGCGGTGGCGGTTCCACCACGGGAGGTGCGGGTTGGGAAAACTCGATCGTCATCGGCGGAATTTCCGGCGGCACGATCGGCAGCACCGGCGTCGGCTTCTGGCTTACCCAGTAGATCACCGCACCGTGCAGGGCCAGTACCAGCAAACCCAGCAGGATCCCTTCGCGACGGCTGGAGAAACGCTTCGGCGTTTTCTGCGTGCGCAACTGCCCCAACGGCGCGCGGTGCGGCCGGCCAAGGTCGACCAACTCACCACCCGGTGCCTGGCGCCATTGCGCCTCGTGTGCACTGGCGGCGGACTGGACATTGCCCATTGATTCACTCCCTACGGTTTTGAAACAAAAAAACCGACAGGCCTGCGTGGAAGGCCGTCGAGGGTTGAATCATCGGGGCCAGACGCTTATCTCTTAAAGTAATCTTTAAAGTTATACATAGATCTAAATTGAATAAATGAAATACTTGGAAACGGCAAAGCCCCGGCCTGCGGGGGCTGGCGCAAAGGCGTTGTTTTTGAATGCCTTTCAGGCATAAGAAATATTCAGTAAAGGCATTGATCAGGCAGGGCTGTTTGCACACAAATCAAGCAGTTGACGTTGTAGGCTTTGCCCAGCCGCACCCAAGCCACTGCGGCCATACAACGCCAGACGCACGCCTTGCACCCTGGGCAAGCCGCTGTCCGGGCCCAGCACGCTATGCCCTGCCTGTACGACGCGACGGGGCAACAAACTGATACCCAACCCCGCCGCCACCGCCGAACACACGCTCGCCAGGCTCGCGCTGGAGTACCCGATGCGCCAGCGCCAGCCGCCCACTTCCAGGTGTTGCAGCATTTCATTGCGGTACAGGCCGCCTACGGGAAATGCCACCAACGGCAAAGGGTCACGCCCCAGGGACGGCGTGCTGCGGCTGTCCACCCAGCACAAGGGCTCCGGCCATGAGGCCAGGCAGTCGTCGCTGTCGCCCATCTGCTTGACCAACAACACGTCGAACTCTCCGCTGCGGTACTGGCGCTGCAACTCGGGGCCCAGGCCGCTGGTGACTTCCAGGCGCACCCTTGGAAACGCCAGTACAAAGGCCGAGAGCAGCGGCATGAGGCGTTCGGAGGCAAAGTCCTCCGGCACACCCAGGCGCAACACGCCGTCGCTTTGCTGGCTGATCAACACGTCGGCGGCTTCTTCATGCAGCGCCAGGATGCGCCGCGCATAGGCCAGCAAGCGCTCGCCTTCCGCCGTAGCGACCACGCGGCGCTGATCGCGGTCGAGCAACTGACACGCCACCGCCTCTTCCAGGCGGCGGATCTGCTGGCTGACCGTGGATTGGGTCAGGTGCAGACGCTCGGCGGCGCGGGTGAAATTGCCGCAATCCACTACGGCGACAAAACTGCGCAACAACACAGGATCGAACATGGCAGTCACCATTGCGTTTGCCACTGGTTGGCATGGTTATATTTAATTTCAGAATACCCTGATGGCTGCCCATACTTCACCCTCCATCCTGCCCAGAGGGATCTCCATGAGCGACGTTCAACACCTGCAGCGCGCCATCCAACTCGCCCGGACCAACGTTGCCAACGGCGGCCGGCCGTTCGGCGCGGTATTGACGCAAAACGGCAACGTGCTGATTGAGGCGGTCAACGAGATCCACCTGAGCCAAGACCCCACCGCCCACGCCGAATTGTTAGCGATCCGCGCTGCCAGCCAGCAACTCGGTACACGCTTGGATGGCTGCGTGATCTACGCCAGCGGCCAACCCTGCCCGATGTGCCTGAGCGCCATGTATCTGTGCGGTGTGGAACGGGTGGTGTTTGCCGCCAGCAACGAAATGGCCGAGCCCTTTGGCCTGTCGACAGCGGCGATCGGGCAGCAGGTGGGCCTGCCAGTGAGCGAGCAGCGCCTGCCGATCCAGCATCTGCCGGATGCGGCCATGACCACGCTGTACCAGCACTGGAAAAACCTGCATGCCCCTGAATAAATCCCTCGCTGGCTGGGGCCTGCTGGTGGTCCTGGGCCTCAACCTGCGGCCGATCCTCAGCTCCATCAGCCCGTTGCTCGGTGAGATTCGCCTGGCTACCGGCTTGAGCTTCCAGAGCAGCGCCCTGCTCACCAGCCTGCCCGTGGTGTGCATGGGCCTGGTGGCGCTGGTGGGCGTGCGGGTTGAAGCGCAACTGGGTGAACGCCGTGGCATTGCCCTGGGCTTGATGATGATCCTGCTGGCGTGCCTGGCCCGCTGGCTGATGGGCCAGGGTTCGACGCTGCTGGTGACCGCGTTGTTCGGTGGCGCCGGTGTCGCATTGATCCAGGCGTTGGTGCCAGCGATGATCAAGCGCGAATTTCACCACCGCGTGCCGGTGGCGATGGGGGTTTACTCTGCCTCGCTAATGGCCGGTGGTGGGCTGGCGGCGCTGATCAGCCCAGTGGTGGCCACGCATTTTCAGCGGTGGGAAGCCGGGCTCGGTGTGTGGTTGCTGCCGGCCTTGGCCGCGCTGTTGTTGTGGGCCTGGTTGCCACTGGGCGCGGCAAAAAGCGCGAACGTCATCCCCGCCTTCAAGGGTCTGCGCAATCGCCGTGCGTGGCTGCTGGCGCTGTATTTCGGCCTGGTGAATTGCGGCTACATGAGCATGGTCGCGTGGCTGCCGGCCTACTACCAGCAACTGGGTTGGGGTGTGCTGCCCAGTGGCTCGCTGCTGGCCTTCATGACCATCTTCCAGGTGATCGCAGCACTGTTGATGCCGGTACTGGCGCAACGCGGGATCGACCGGCGGCCGTTGCTGTGGATCAGCCTGCTGGCCCAAACCATTGGCTATCTCGGCCTGTTGATGGCGCCGTTACAGTTTCCCCATCTGTGGGTGGCGCTGTGTGGCTTCGGCCTGGGCGCGTGTTTTGCCCTGAGCCTGCTGCTGACCCTCGACCACCACCGCGACCCGCGCCAAGCCGGGCAACTGGCGGCGTTCGTGCAGGGCGTGGGCTTTTTGATCAATGCGATTTCGCCGTGGCTGACCGGTTGGCTGCGTGAACTCACCGGCAGTTTTGTCAGTGCCTGGGTGGTGCTGACGGTGACAGCGGTGGCGATGCTGGTGGTGACCCGGGTATTCAGCCCCGCCACTTACCGCACGGCGCCCGCTCTATAGATATGCATTTAAGATCTAGATAAAACAATAATGCTTCATTGACGGAATAAGCCGTCACCTTAAAATCCCGGTTCCCCTAAAGGATGCCGGGCATACCATGGACCTTCGCCAACTGCGCTACTTCATCGCGCTCAACGAGCACCGCAGTTTCGTGCGCGCGGCGGATGCCATGGGCATCACGCAGCCGGCGTTCAGCCGCAGCATCCAGGGCCTGGAACAGGAGTTCGGCTGCGTGTTGGTGGACCGCGCGAATAAAGACCTGCGTCCCACCCCCGAAGGCCAGGTGGTGTTGCAACACGCATTGAGCCTGGTGCAAGGCGCGGCGTTGCTGAGCCATGAAGTCACGCGCATGACCAAACTCGATGCGGGCGAAGTGCGCTTGGGCAGCGACGCCGTGGCTGCCGTGAACCTGGTGCCCCAGGCGATGGCGCGCTTTGTCTCCACCTACCCCAAGGTGCGCACTGCCTTGCAGGTGGATAACTGGGAGAAACTCGGGCGCAGCCTGAACCGTGAAGAGATCGAGTTCTTTATCGCCGACGTGCGTCACTTCGAGGCTGACCCGAACTTCCAGACCCAGGCCCTGACGCCTCGGCGCAGCGTGTTTTTCTGCCGCGCCGGACACCCGCTGCTGGCCAAGGACAGCCTCTCCACCAACGACTTGTTCGGCTACCCGCTGGCCACGCCGCTGATTGCGCCCGGCATTCGCAAATTGCTGGCCAACCTCAGCGGACGTATCGACTTTGCACCCGCCATCGAGCTTGAACAGTTCGCGGCGCTGGCCACCATCGTGCGGCAATCCGACGCCATCGGCCTGGGTGCCGAGGAGGCTTTCGTCGAGGCATTCGCCAGTGGCCAATTGCAGGTCCTGCACTGGCGCAATCTGCCGCACGCGTTGGACAGCCTCAGCAACCGTTGCGGGGTGATCAGCCGCGCTGGGGTGCGTTTGTCGCCTGCGGCGAAGGCGCTGATCGAAACCCTGCTGGCGGTGGAAAACCCAGCCGGTTGGCCCGCGCAAACGTCCCGAAATCATTGAAGCGCACGCCCATCTCCGCCATCACCTTGTGCGCCACCTTGGCCGTCATCTGGCGGATGTAGAACGGTTCCTTCACCACAAAATGGTGGATGCCGTGGGTACTGCCGAAGTTAAAGCAGAACGCCTGCAGCGGCCACATCCACCAGGGGTTCAATACCTGGGTCTGCTGGATCACGTTGCCCAGTTCCACATCGCCGTAGTAGTGCATGTTGGAGCTGACAAAGTGCAGGCAAAAGGTGCGCAATACGTTAGGGCCGATGATCACCACGGCGGCGATATCGATCACTTGCATCATCTGCAAGGTGCCGGCAGACCACACGATGGGCGCACCGAACAGACTGGCGACGCCATTGGCAGCATGAAAACCGAGGAACACATACCACGCCCCCCAATGCAGCAGCGCCAGCGGCGCGTACACCAGCAGCGAGCGCTTGAGGATCGCCAGTTTATGCTTCCAGGTCTTGGCCCGCAGGATGCGGATGAAGGCCGACATCACGTTATCCCCAACCATCAACAACCGCGCAAAGCCCCAGGGCTCACCGTTGGTGATGGCGCGCTCTTCCATATCGGTCTCGGTGCCGGAGACCTTGTGATGGTTGAGGTGCAGGTGGCGGCGCACCCACGGGTTGATCGTACTCGGCCGCGCCAGCCACACCAGGCCCATCATCAGGTTGTGGGGCAGACGCTGCTTGCGAAAATACATGCTGTGGATCAGGTCGTGTTCCAACTCATGGGTCAGTGAAGCCAGGAACGCGTTCAGCAACAAGCACACCCACCAGGCCATATGGCCCGTGATATAGAGCGCCGCCGAGCCCAGCATGCCGAGCAGCGCAAACGCCAGGATGCCCGCGCCCAACGCATCCTGATGCAGCAACCAAGGGTGTTGCTGGCGCAGGCGCACGCCTTCGGCCAGCACCACTTCACGGATATGCGCCGAGCGCTGTTGTGCGTTCATCTGTTGGGGACTTGCAGAAGTACCGTCCAAGCTCCCATCCTCTTGTGTATTGATGCGCCCATCCTGCCCCAAGCGATCTGGCAGGACGCTAGCCCCGGACGCCAACCTGTTGACCGCAAGCGCCAATCGTCATGACCGAACCCACTTCCCTCGCCAGCTGGACCCGCGCCCTGCGCAAGCAGCTCGATGCCTTGGGCCTCGACAGCGCCGCGTTGTGCCAGCAAGCCGGGCTCGACCCGCAGCAGATGGACGATCCCAACGCCCGCTACCCGCTGTCGGCCACCACGCGTCTGTGGGAATTGGCGGTGCAGGCCAGTGGTGATCCGGCGATTGGGCTGCGGGTGTCGCGATTTGTCAGCCCCACCACCTTTCATGCGCTGGGGTATGCGCTGGTGGCCAGTGGCAGCTTGCGGGAAGTGTTCGAGCGCATCGTGCGTTATCACCAGGTGGTCAGTGATGCCCTGACGCTGGAGCTGAGTCGCGAGGAGGAGCGTTATCGCTTTCGCCTGCTGCAACCGCCGGACAGCCCGGCACCGGCGTTCGAGGCCATCGATGCGTTTGCGGCGATCTATGTGCGCACCTGCCGCAATCGCCTGGGCCGCGACTATGCGCCACTGGCCGTGTACTTGCGGCGCCCGGAGCCGCTCGATCCAAAGCCCTGGCACACGGTGTTTCGCGCGCCGGTGTTTTTTGGCGCTGAAGAGGACCGCCTGGAGTTCACCGCCCAGGATTTCGACAGCCACCTGGACGATGCCAACCCCGAACTGGCTGAACATAACGAAACCGTGCTCAAGCGCACCCTCGCCCAACTGCAACCGCTGACCTGGGAGCGCAAGGTACGCCGCGTGATCGAAGCGCAATTGCCCGACGGTGAGCCGAGCGCAGAGCGCGTTGCCCAGGCGCTGCACCTGAGCCTGCGCAGCTTGCAGCGGCACCTGGCGGATGAGGGGTGCAGGTTTGATGCGCTGCTCAATGAGTGCCGGGAGAACCTGGCGCTGTTGCACCTGCGTGACCCGCAGTGTTCATTGGCCGAGATCAGTCACTTGCTCGGCTTTGCCGACACCAGCAGTTTCAACCGCGCGTTCAAACGCTGGACGGGGATGACGCCGGGGCAGTTCAGGGATGGGTTACGGTAGCGAAGACACACAACCGAGTGTATCTTTTCCCGATCACGTAACAGTGCCCTCAACTCACAGTGAAGTTGATGATCTCCGTATTGTCTGAGCGTTCTCGATTATATTCTTGAAAACCCCGCGCACGGTAAGAGCCTGGGTCCAGATCAGCAAAAAATTCCCAAGATCCGAGGTCGTCAACGAGGGCATCGCCGAAGTCCGAGCCGTCGATTGGGATTCTAATGAAATGGACCCGCCAACCTGGAATGCCAGTACCTGAAAATTTAACTGGGCTTTGGTAGGTAACATCTGAAACCGGAGCAGTGACCCGAGGAGCAGGCTGCGCGTTTATTGATGACATGACGTTCACTCCATGAGTGTCAAAATTGACGGTTCAAGTGTGCAACGCCAATAACGCCCTATCTACTGTCAAACTTGACAGGTATCACCCCGTCAGCGCCCACGGTCACGCCGCAACAACTTCTTTACCCGCGCCACCAAGGTTTTGGCTTCAAACGGCTTGAGCAAGTAATCATCCTCGTGCAATTCCAACCCGCGCAGACGATCCTCGATCCCTTCCGGGGTCGTCAAGAACAACACCGGCGTCTCACCCTTCTTGCGAATCGCCTGCTGCAACTTCCAGGCATTCAGCCCCGGCAACATCACATCGAGGATCACCAAGTCATAGTCAGTGCTTTCCACAAACCGCTGGGCTGCCATGCCATTGGCTGCGACTTCCACCGCGAAGCCGGCCTCACTCAAGCCCTGGGCCATGAGTTGCGCTAATTTCGGCTGGTCTTCCACTAACAACACCTGCATGCCTACCTCTTGGTTCATTACAAACCTGTAATCGAATTGTTCGGCTTTTGACCGAGAGCGCTGGCTAAGGTAGCGGCCTGCTTTCTGGAGCCGTTCCCATGTACCGCAATGCCCTATTCTTGAGCTTCGCCATCAGCGCCAGCGTCCTGGCGGCACCCACCCTACCGCGCCACGCCGACCTCGATTTGCACACCGCACGCCAATTGGCAGACGCCGGCCTCGCGCAGTGCACGGCGGCACTTACCGTACTCGACCGGGGCGGCAATCTATTGCTGAGCCAGCGGGCCGACGGCGTAGGCCCGCACAACAGCATCGCCAGCCAACGCAAAGCGTACACGGCGTTGTCGACAAAAACCCCCACCCGGCTGTTTGCCGAACGCGCCCGCAACAACCCCGAGGCCGCCAACCTTAACAGCTTGCCCGAGTTGCTGTTGCTCGGCGGCGGCGTGCCGCTGTTCGCCGACACTGAACTGGTGGGCGCGCTGGGCATTGCCGGTGCCGGCGGTGCCGAGCAGGACGAAGCGTGCGCGGTAAAGGCGGCCAATCAACTTGGCCTGACAATCACCCCTTGAGGAAACTTCGATGAAAACCCTGACTATGACCCTTGCCGCCCTCGGCCTCAGCGGCCTGAGCAGCCTGGCCCTGTCGGCCGGAAACCCCTTGAGCGTGCACGTCTTGAACCTGGAAAACGGCCTGCCGTCTGCCGGCGTCAGCGTCACCCTGGAGCAACACGTAGGCGATCACTGGCAGTCGCTGGCCGAAGGTGTCACCAACCAGCAGGGGCGCATCGCCGAACTGTTTCCGGCCAACCAAGCCATGACACCGGGTGAATACCGTGTGGTATTCAAGACCGGTGACTACTACAAAAAGGCTAATCGCGAGACATTTTTCCCGGAAGTCCCGGTGATATTCGAGGTCAAGCAGGCCGACCAGCATTACCACATTCCACTGCTACTCAGCCCTTACGGGTTCTCCACGTATCGCGGCTCCTAGTTCAACCGTCGACGCCTGCGGCTTGCCGCAGGCGTTGCAGGTCGAGCACTTCAATCGCACCGTAACTCAAGCCGAGGATGCCCTGCTGCTCCAGCGCCTTGAGCAGACTGTTGATGGTCTGGCGCGAGAGGCCCAACATCGCCGCCAGGTCTTCCTGCGGCAAGTGCAGGACGCGGCGCGTCTGGGCTATTTCACCGTAGCCTTCGGCGATCATCAGCAACCGATGGGCCAGGCGCACCGACGTGGGCATCAGGCTTATCTGTTCGATATTGATCAACGACAGGCGCAATTTGTGGCTCATCAGCAGCGCCACATCCCGCCAGTACACAGGGTGTTTGTCGAGGATTTCGAGCATCAGCGCCTGCGGTATCTGCAACAGTGTGCACGGACCCATTGCCAGCGCATCGTGCGTGCGCGGCAAGCTGTCAAACAGGCATATCTCACCGAACCAGTAAGGTGATTCAACCAGGCTCAGTACCGCTTCCTTGCCTTGGGCATTGACCGCGCTGATCCGCACGGCACCTTCCAGCACCGCATACAAGCCGCAGGGCGGATCGCCGCGCTTGAACAGATACTCTCCCGCCGCGAGCTGTCTCACGCGGGAATTAGCCAGCAAGCTATGCTGAAAAGACGCGGGCAGGTGGCTGAACCAATGACCGGTGGCCAACCGCGAGCGCCATTGTTCCGCGTCCATGTGAACTCCTAAGATTGTCGCCCAACTGACAGTTCGCCACCGGCTGACAGGGCATGATCAAGCATCCTACAGGAGGAACAACAATGAAAAGCCTCGTCGATCACCTCAGTCAATACGCCGCCTACCACCGCGACCCGCGCAACATCGCCAGCCACTTTATCGGCATCCCGCTGATTGTTGTTGCGGTGGCCGTGCTGCTGTCCCGCCCGGAATGGGCTGTCGGTGGGCTGTGGATCTCACCGGCCGTTCTTCTCGCGCTGTTTTCGGCGTGGTTCTACTTGCGCCTGGAGTTGGTACTGGGCGTGCTGATGACGGTATTGATGGGCCTGTCGGTATGGGCCGGGCATGTGCTGGCGGCACAGAGCACACTGGTGTGGCTCAGCAGCGGCATTGGGATGTTTGTGGTGGGTTGGGTGATTCAGTTCGTCGGGCATTACTACGAAGGCAAGAAGCCGGCGTTTGTGGATGACGTGTCGGGGCTGATCGTGGGGCCGTTGTTTGTGGTGGCGGAGTTGGCGTTTCTGCTGGGGCTGCGGCATGCGCTCAAGCAGCAGATTGAAGACCGGTCAGGGCCCATGGCACGCCGCGATCTAAAGCTTAGTAAGGTCTGAATGTGGGAGCGAGCAAGCCCGCTCCCACAGTTTGATCCCATTCCACATTTAGCGTGGTGGCGGGTTCTTAGGCTTTTTGCCAAACCTTGGGCTTGAAGAACAGCGTCTCGCCGCGTGCAAGATTGGTCAGGCTGTCGTGGTCTTTCACCACTTCAGCCTCGATCAGCTCGCTCTGGCCTTCGACCTTCAAGGTCACACGCGTGGTCGCGCCCAGCGGGCGAATATCACGCACTTCAGCCGCGTGATGGTCTTCCAGCTCATGCCGTGACAGCGACACTTCGTGGGGACGGAACAGCACGTGTTTGTCTTCGCCCAGGTGCAGGCGGTTCGAGTCACCCAGGAAGTGATAGACGAAATCGCTGGCCGGGTTCTCGTACACGTCACCCGGTGAACCGATCTGCTCGATCACGCCCTTGTTCATCACCACGATGCGGTCGGCGACTTCCATGGCCTCTTCCTGGTCGTGGGTCACGAACACCGAAGTCAGGTTGATGTCTTCGTGCAGGCGCGCCAGCCAGCGGCGCAGTTCTTTACGCACCTTGGCGTCGAGGGCGCCGAAGGGTTCGTCCAGCAGCAGCACTTTGGGTTCCACCGCCAGGGCGCGGGCCAGGGCGATACGTTGGCGCTGGCCACCGGACAGTTGTTCCGGGTAGCGATCCGACAGCCAATCCAGCTGCACCATATTCAGCAGCTCATGCACCTTGACCGCGATCTGGCTTTCGCTCGGGCGCTGGTTCTTCGGTTTCATGCGCAGGCCGAACGCCACGTTGTCGAACACGGTCATGTGGCGGAACAACGCATAGTGCTGGAACACGAAGCCGACGTTGCGATCACGTACGTCGTGGCCGGACACGTCTTCACCGTGGAACACGATGCTGCCGTCATCCGGGGTTTCCAGGCCGGCGATGATGCGCAGCAAGGTGGTCTTGCCGCAGCCGGACGGGCCCAGCAACGCCACCAGCTCGCCACTCTGGATGTCCAGGTTGATGCTGTTCAGGGCCTTGAAGGCGTTGAAGTTCTTGCTGACATTACGGACTTCGATCGACATGACTTATTCCTCAGCCGCACCGGCGCGCAGGCGGTTTATACGGTTCTCGCTCCACTGCTTGAGCAGCAGGATGAAGAGCGCCAGGATCAGCAACAGACTCGCTACCGCAAACGCGGCAACGTGGTTGTATTCGTTGTAGAGAATCTCGACGTGCAGCGGCAAGGTGTTGGTCACGCCGCGAATGTGGCCGGACACCACCGACACCGCGCCGAACTCACCCATGGCCCGCGCGGTACACAGCACCACGCCGTAGATCAGGCCCCATTTGATGTTCGGCACGGTCACATGCCAGAACATCTGCCAGCCATTCGCACCGAGCAGGCGCGCGGCTTCTTCTTCCTGGGTGCCCTGCTCCTGCATCAGCGGGATCAGTTCACGGGCCACGAAGGGCACGGTGACGAAGATAGTTGCCAGCACAATGCCGGGCAAGGCGAATACGATCTGGATGTCATGGTCCTGCAGCCACGGGCCAAAGAAGCCCTGGGCGCCGAACATCAGCACATAGACCAGACCGGCGATCACCGGCGACACCGAGAAGGGCAAATCGATGAGCGTCACCAGGATGCTTTTGCCACGGAACGAGTATTTGCTCACGCACCAGGCGGCGCTGACGCCGAATACCAGGTTGAGCGGCACCGAAATTGCCACGGCGATCACCGTGAGCTTCAGCGCCGACAACGCGTCGGGCTCAAGGATCGCGGTAAAAAACGCGCCGAGGCCATTCTTCAAACCTTGTGTCACCACGATCAGCAGTGGCAACAGCAAAAACAGCGCAAACACCAGCCAGCCAAGGCCGATCAGGATACGTCGCGATGCAGCACTGCCACGACGGGCGGCGTTGGCCGAGGACGCGGCGGAAATAGACGATTGGGACATGTTCCGCGCCTCCTTATGGACGTTCGATGCGCCGCTGCAGCAAGTTGATCAGCAGCAGCAGGACAAAGGAAACCACCAGCATCAACACGCCGATGGACGTGGCGCCGCGGTAGTCGTATTGGTCGAGCTTGACCATGATCAGCAGCGGCAGGATCTCGGTTTTCATCGGCATGTTGCCAGCGATGAAGATCACCGAACCGTACTCACCGACGCCACGGGCGAACGCCAGGGCGAAACCGGTCAACCAGGCGGGCAGCAACGCGGGCACCAGGATATGACGGAACACCTGCAACGGCTTGGCGCCCAGGCAGGCGGCGGCTTCTTCGACTTCCCGGGGGATATCGGCCAATACCGGCTGCACCGTGCGCACCACAAACGGCAGCGTGACGAAGGTCAGCGCCAGGGTGATACCCAACGGGGTGTAGGCGATCTTGAAGCCCAGGTCGGCGGCGAACTGGCCAACCAGGCCGTTAGGCGTGTACAGCGCGGTCAGCGCGATACCGGCGACAGCGGTGGGCAAGGCGAAAGGCAGGTCGATCATCGCATCGATGACCTTGCGGCCGGGGAAGGTGTAGCGCACCAGCACCCAGGCCAGCAGCGTACCGATCACGCCGTTGATCAACGCGGCGTACAGCGCGGTGCTGAAGCTCAGTTGCAACGCCGCCAGCACGCGTGGTGCGGAGATGATGTTCCAGAACTGATCCCAGGTGAGTTGAGCGGCGTGTACAAACATCGCCGCGAGGGGGATGAGTACGATCAGGCTGAGGTACACCACGGTGTAGCCCAGCGTCAGCCCGAAGCCGGGTATGACGGGGGAGATACGACGCGACATAAGAGTCCTTGGTTAAGGGAACTGACACACAAAACCCGCAGGTGAATGCGGGCTCCGTGGGCGGGTTGTTGCTCGGCTTACTGCGCGGTGTAAATCTGGTCGAACACGCCACCGTCGTTAAAGAATTTCGGTTGGGCAGTTTTCCAGCCGCCGAAGTCTTTGTCGATAGTCACCAGGTCCAGTTTCGGGAACTGCTGGGCGTATTTGGCGGCCACTTTCGCATCGCGTGGGCGGTAGAAGTTCTTCGCCGCAATCTCCTGGCCAGCCGGGCTGTACAGGTGTTTCAAGTATTCAGTGGCGATTTCGGTGTTGCCCTTTTTCTCGGCGTTCTTGTCGACCACGGCCACTGGCGGCTCCGCGAGAATCGACAGGGAAGGCACGACGATATCGAACTTGTCGGCGCCGCCGTCTTCCTTCAACGCCAGGAACGCTTCGTTTTCCCAGGCCAGCAACACGTCACCCTGACCGTTGTTGACGAAAGTGATGGTTGAACCGCGAGCACCGGTGTCCAGCACAGGTACGTGCTTGAACAGTTCTTTCACGTATTCCTGGGCCTTGGCTTCGCTGCCACCGGTTTTCAGGCCGTAGGCCCAGGCGGCGAGGAAGTTCCAGCGCGCGCCGCCGGACGTTTTCGGGTTCGGGGTGATCACGGACACGTCTTTCTTGATCAGGTCGCCCCAATCCTTGATGCCTTTAGGGTTGCCCTTGCGCACCAGGAACACGATGGTCGAGGTGTACGGGGTGCTGGCGTCCGGCAGGCGGGTCTGCCAGTTTTCCGGCAGGGTCTTGCCCAGCTTGGCGATTTCGTCGATGTCACCGGCCAGGGCCAGGGTGACCACGTCGGCGCGCAGGCCGTCGATCACCGCGCGGCCTTGCTTGCCCGACCCCCCGTGGGATTGCTGGATCTTGACGTTGTCGCCGGGGTGGGACTGTTTCCAGAAGTTGGTGAACTCAGCGTTGTAGTCCTGGTACAGCTCACGGGTCGGGTCGTACGAGACGTTGAGCAACTCGTAGTCCTTGGCAACGGCGGAACCTGCAAACACGGCGCTGGCCAGGGCGGCCAGGGCATAACGGCGAATCGACGACATAGAAGCTCCTGAAATTCTGGGGTGTTGGCTTTTTCTTATTAAGTGCGGGTCTATCGCCGTTACTGCTTAGCTCGGTTTGTTACCCGGGTTCTGCAAACGGAATTTTTCTTTGCGTTCGATCTGTACCACTTGCGCGTTGTGCACAGTGATTTCCACCGCGCCAAACCGCAGATCGCGCAGGGCGCTCTGGATCTCACGCAAAATGGCTGCTTCGTCCTGGCCGTCGACGCTACGTAGAGATGCGCTCATGGTCTCGCTCCTGAAATGAATAGTGCCTCGCAGTGGCGGCACTGCTTGCGGCGTGAGAGCGATAGTAGATAAGCGCGGATATTCTTAAAAATACTATTTAAGAATGTTTATATAACCAGAAAGAATTTTCTGGTGGGGCGTGGGGTTGCGTGCAGATTTTTTGAGATGCCGCTGAAATTAAGCCTTGAAAAGATCCAAATGTGGGAGCGGGCTTGCTCGCGAATGCGGTGGGTCAGCCAGCACAGGTGGCGACTGGTACACCGCATTCGCGAGCAAGCCCGCTCCCACATTCTGGCCACATTTCAATTCTGGATTGGAGGGGCTCGGTTCCAGTCGATTTCACTCGCCGGCATCGGCCGGCCAAACCAATACCCCTGCCCCATATCGCAATCCTGCTCCAACAGAAACTGCGCCTGTTCAACCTGCTCGATCCCCTCGGCATGCACCTGCATGCCCATGCTTTTAGCGAGGGCGATCACCACGCGCACGATGGCCGCGTCATCTTCGTCCCAGGGCAGTCCGGCAACAAAGCCCTGGTCGATCTTGAGCTTCTGCACCGGCAGCCGCTTGAGGCGCAGCAGTGACGAATAACCCGTACCAAAATCATCGATCGCCAGGCGCAGCCCCAACTCCCGCAGACGGTGCATCTGCTCCAGCGCGACCTCCGGGTCTTCCATCACCGCGCTCTCGGTGACCTCCAACTCCAGGAAGGCCGGATCCAGGCCCGTGTCATGCAGCACCTGGGCGACCTGTTCATACAGCTCACGCCGCGCAAACAGACGGCTGGACACATTGATGGCGATAAAACTCAGCGGGGCGCCATCAGCCAGCCATTGGCACATCTGCCGACACGCCTGGTCCATCACCCAGGCATCGATTTCGGCAATCAACCCGGTGCGCTCGGCGATCGGGATAAATTCGCCCGGCGGCACAAGGCCGCGTTCCGGGTGCTGCCAGCGCACCAGCGCTTCGACGCCGATCAGACAGCTACTGTGCAGGTCGTGCACGGGTTGGTAATAGACGCAGAGCTCCTGCTGTTCGAGGGCGCGGCGCAGCTCGCTGGCGACTTCCACGCGATTCTGCGCGTGGGCGGTCAGCTCCTCGGTGTACAAGGCGTAGCCTTCGCGCCCGGCGCTCTTGGCCTTGAACAGCGCAGAATCGGCGTTACGCAGCAACTGCTCGGCGCTCAGCGCGTCGTTGGGGAACAGGCTGATGCCAATGCTCGCGCTGATAAACAGCTGGTGGCCATCAAAGATAAAGGGCTGTTTCATCGCGTCCAGCATGCGCTGCGCCAGGCCCGCCGCCTGGGCCACCTGTGGACAACTTTCCGCCAGCACCGCGAACTCATCTCCCCCCAGTCGGGCCAGGGTCACGCCAGGGCCAAACAGCGCCTTGAGGCGTTCGCCCACCAGCTTGAGCAACTGGTCACCGACGTTATGGCCCAGGCTGTCGTTGATGATCTTGAAGTGGTCCAGGTCCAGCAACAGCAGGGCGCAACCGCGCTTGTGGATCTGCGCCGAGGCCAGCGCCTGCTCGGCGCGGTCGGTGAACAGCAAGCGGTTGGGCAGGTCGGTCAGCGGATCGTGGTGCGCGAGGTGGGCCAGTTCGTGCTCGGAGTCCTTGATGGCGCTGATGTCGGAAAACACCGCGACGTAATGGCTGACCTGCCCTTGGTCATCGTGAATGACCCGAATCGTCTGCCACTGTGGATAAATCTCACCGCTTTTACGGCGGTTCCAGATTTCACCGCTCCATTCGCCGGTGCGCTCCAGGCTCTGGAACATCTGTTGATAGAAATTCGACGAATGGCGACCGGACTTGAACAGGCTGGGCTGATGCCCCATGACATCTTCGCGGCTGTAGCCGGTGATCTCCATGAACGCCCGGTTGACGTGCACGATCAGCCCCTGTGCGTCGGTGACCAACACGCCTTCGCGGGTGCAATCGAACACGGCGGCGGCCTGGCGCAGGCGTTCACGGTTTTCTTTCAGGGGCTGTTGCAGCTGGTTGGCCCGGGCAAACCGGGCGCAGATCAGGTAAATCGCCAAGGCGCTGAGGGCCACCCACACGTAGCCGCGCACCTGCAGCCAGTGGTTCAACTCACTCGGGTTATCGAGAAACTCGATCAATACGCGCTGAGTGACGCCGATCCACAGAACGGAAACCAGCAGGTATACCAGCCCCGCACGCAGGGCACCTCGGTATGAAAACAGCATATGGTCAGTAATCCTTACCAAAAAAACAGAATCGCCCTACAAAGGCTGCGGATTATAGAATAAGAAACATCCAGTCACTCCTATCTGAAAGGGCGGCTGGTTTTCTCTGTAGGCTTAGTGATAATGCGTGAGCTGTTCTTTTCTTTATCTGAGGGCCATACAGCCTATGTGGTACAACGGTTTTCTTGACCTGTCAGCCTGGCAACTGGTGGCGGTCACTCTGTTGATGACCCACGTGACCATCGTTGCGGTCACAGTCTATCTGCATCGCTATTCCGCCCATCGCTCCCTGGAGCTCAATGCCGGGCTGAAACACTTCTTCCGCTTCTGGCTGTGGCTGACCACGGCGCAGAACACCCGCGAGTGGACTGCCATCCACCGCAAGCACCACGCCAAGTGCGAAACCGTCGACGACCCGCACAGCCCGGTCATCAAGGGCCTGTCCACCGTGATGCGCAAAGGCGCCGAGCTGTACCGCGCCGAGGCCGAAAACCCCGAGACTTTGCGCATCTACGGCAAGAACTGCCCGGAAGACTGGATCGAACGTAAAATCTACACGCCCTACCCGCTGCTGGGCGTGGCGATCATGGGCGTGATCGACCTGCTGCTGTTCGGCACCATCGGCATTACCATCTGGGCGATCCAGATGATGTGGATTCCGTTCTGGGCCGCCGGCGTGATCAACGGGCTGGGCCATGCCGTGGGTTATCGCAATTTCGAATGCCGTGACGCGGCGACCAACCTGGTGCCGTGGGGCATCATCGTCGGCGGCGAAGAGCTGCATAACAACCATCACACCTACCCCAACTCCGCCAAGCTGTCGGTGAAGAAGTGGGAATTCGACATGGGCTGGGCATGGATCAAAGTCTTCAGCTTCCTGCGCCTGGCCAAGGTGCAACGCGTCGCGCCCATCGCCCACCGCGTGGAAGGCAAGGGCCACCTGGACATGGACACCGCCATGGCGATTCTCAACAACCGCTTCCAGATCATGGCCCAGTACCGCAAGTTGGTGATCGGCCCACTGGTCAAGCAGGAGCTGGAAAAGGTCGATCACTCCGTTCGCCACCAATTCCACCGCGCCAAGCGCCTCCTGTCGCGAGAAACCAGTTTGCTGGATGACCGCCACCATGTGCGTATCCAGAGCATGCTGGAACACAGCCAGGCGCTGAAAGTGATTTACGAAAAGCGCTTGGCGCTGCAGCAGATCTGGCTCAAGACCAGTTCCAATGGCCACGATATGCTGGCGGCCATCAAGGAATGGGTACATGAGGCCGAGGCCAGCGGCATCCAGTCCCTGCGGGATTTTGCTCACCAATTGAAGACTTATTCGCTGCGTCCTGCGGCGGTCTGATGGTGCGGTGGGAGAGCTTGCTCTCCCACCTATCAGCTTTTTGGCGTCATTTACCGGGCACCGGCAATCGGTCCTGTTGACGGAACTTCACTGCAATTACCCTCTCTCAATGAACACTTCGCCATCATGGTGGCCCCTTGTAGCGACCGCTGTTCCAGCCTGCGGCGCGCCCAGAGAGAGTTGTGCCGATGGTTCACGAAAATCCCTACTTGCCCGATCCGCCCACCGCTGAACATCCGCGCCCGGCTGCCGCTGCAACCCTGTTGGCACTGGTGCATGCCCAGGGTGAAGTCGAACGGTTGAGCGAACGTGAGCAACTGCTGAGTTCGATGCTGGTAAGCGTGAACGCCGTGCTGTGGGCCATCGACTGGGAAACCCGCCGCGTGCTGTACGTGAGTCCGGCCTATGAACGCGTTTTTGGCCGTTCCGCCGGCCTGCTGCTGGCTGATCATCGGGAGTGGCGCAACAGCATTCACCCCGAAGACCTCGACTACGCCGAACACAGCCTGGCCCGCGTGCTGGAACAAGGCGCCGTGGAGGATCGCGAGTACCGCATCATCACCGCCGACGGGCAGATCCGCTGGTTGAGCGACAAGTGCTACATCAACCAGCAGGTCGAACCCGGCGAACCGTTGATCGTGGTGGGCATGGCCGAGGACATTACCGAAAAGAAACAGATGGAGCTGGAGCTTCATCGCCTGGCCACCACCGATGTGCTGACCCAGAGCAGCAATCGCCGGCATTTCTTCGAATGCGCCAACCAGGCCTTTGACACGGCCTGTGCCCAAGGGGCGCCGCTGGCCTTCCTGCTGCTGGACATCGATGACTTCAAGGACGTCAACGACACCTACGGCCACCTGGAAGGCGACCAAGTATTGCGCCGTATCGCCGAGAGCGGTCGCGGGGTATTGCGCCGTGGCGACCTGTTCGGGCGCATTGGCGGCGAAGAATTCGCCGCCGTACTGCCCGGCTGCGCACCGGAGATGGCCTTGCAAGTGGCTGAGCGGCTGGGCAAAGAGATCCAGGCGCTGGGTTTCAGCTATGAGGGCCAGGCGTTCAATGTGACCATCAGCCAGGGTCTGGCCAGCCTCACGGAACAAGACTCGACCCTGGACAGCCTGTTCGCCCGCGCCGATGCGGCGATGTACGAGGCCAAGCGCCTGGGCAAAAATCGCGTCGTTGCGGGCTGACGCTACGCCTTGCGGATCCGCGTCAGCTCCGACAAGCCGACCTTGAGCAATCGCGCAGTCTTGCCCCTGGCCAGCTCTTCCAAGCCTTCATGTTCCGTCAAACGCGCCATCTGCGCCGCCAGGTTCACCACCAATGCATCCCTGGCATACACACCGCCCTCCAACGAATAAATCGCCGCGATCAATTGGCGCAGTTCCAGCGGCAAACGCCAACGCGTGCGCAGTGCCGAACCGTAGGCGGCACCAAAGGTGTAGAGCGATTCACCAATTGCTTCGTCATACAATGCACCACCGCCCTGGCGCCAGTCTTCCAGGCAGCGCAACAACGCCAGGTCACCGAGCCGATGGAGGATACCGGCGCTGTAACAGCGTTCGTGGTCCAACTCCAACATGCGTGCCAGACGCCGGGCGTAGTCGGCGGTGTCCTGGGACAATCGCCAATGGCGCTCGGCATAGGCCAACAGGGCCGGGTCACCCAGCACCACGTTGTGCTTGAGCGCCAGACCAAGAATCAAGTTCATGCTTTGCCCCGGCACCAGCTTTTGCAAGGCAGCAGGCAGGGTTTGCACGGGGTTGCCGTGATGGCCGGCGCTGTTGGCGGCGGCGATCAGCACAGCGGTGATTTGCGGGTCCATGCGCACCTGGTCTTCCAGGCGCTTTAGGTCCAGGCCATCGGGCCCGAGGCTGTGTTGCACGGCGGCTTTCACATCGACGCTCAAGGGTGCGCCATCGGACGCTTCGCGGCGGCGCTCAAGGAACACCGGCAAGGTTATGCCCGGTGACAGCGGCGCAATCTCGCAGTACACCGTTTCGCCTTCATTGAGCAGCAGGTCTTGCAGGCGCTGGGTCAGGCCTTCCATATTCAAGGGTTTGGTCAAGTACGCCGTGGGTGCCAGGGGCAAGGCTTCGCGCACGCTGGCGCTGTCGTTGCGACTGCTCAGCAGAATGAACGGCAACGCGGGCGAGCGGCGCTTCTGGCGCACGCTGCGCAGCAGACTCAAGCCATCGATGCCCGGCAGCTCCCAATCGGCCAGGATCAGGTCGTAGGCTTTCTCTCGCAGCAACGTCGCCGCCTGTTGACCATCGGCACACACATCCAGCCGCGCGTCGCAGCGCACATTCAACAACACTTGCTTGAGCAGGTCCCGTGACCAGGGGTCCGCCTCGGCAATCAACACGCGGGGTACAGCGGGTAAATCAACAGCAGTCATCCAGCACGCTCCATCGGCAATGCTGCAACCTTAGACAATGCAGACGCCTGCGTACAATGAACAGGGCCTGAATGTGCGGCAATGGGCATAAAAAAACCCGCCGAAGCGGGTTTTCCTGTCGATCAGGTCAGCCTCCGCTTACAGCTCGGAGAAGCACTCTTCGATGATCGCCAGGCCTTTGTCCAACTGCTCGTCCGGCGAGGTCAGCGGGACCAGCACGCGCAACACGTTGCCGTAGGTGCCGCAGCTCAACAGGATCAGGCCCTTGTCACGCGCCTTGGCCACCACGGCGGCAACGGCAGCGGCGTTTGGCTTGTGGCTGTCGCCACCTTCGAACAGCTCGACCGCGATCATTGCGCCCAAAGCGCGCACTTCGCCGATCACCGGGTACTTGGCCTGGATAGCCTTCAGACCAGTCACCAGACGCTCGCCGACAGCCTTGCAGCGGTCCAGCAGGTGCTCTTCTTCGAACACTTCCATCACGGCCAGGGCCGCGGCGCAAGCGATCGGGCTACCGGCGTAGGTGCCGCCCAGGCCGCCTGGCGCGATGGCGTCCATGTACTCGGCCTTGCCGCACACACCGGCCAGCGGGAAGCCGCCAGCGATAGACTTGGCGAAGGTGGTCAGGTCGGCGGCAACGCCCATCTGCTCCATCGCGAAGAAGGTGCCCGTACGACCGGCACCAGTTTGCACTTCGTCAGCAATCAGTAGGATGCCGTGCTTGTCGCACAGTTCACGCAGGCGCTTCATGAAGGATTTAGGCGCGACGTAGAAACCGCCTTCGCCCTGCACCGGCTCGATGATGATGGCCGCGATATCACGCGGCTCGGCATCGTTCTTGAAGATGCGTTCGATGCTGGCGATGGAATCGTCGTCGCTCACGCCATGCAGTTCGTTCGGGAACAGCGCGCGGAACACGCCGCCTGGCATCAGGCCCATGCCAGCGGAATAAGGCACGACTTTACCGGTCAGGCCCAGGGTCATCATGGTGCGGCCGTGGTAGGCGCCGGTGAACGCGATCACGCCAGCACGGCCGGTGGCGGCGCGGGCGATTTTCACGGCGTTTTCGACAGCTTCGGAACCGGTGGTGACCAGCAGGGTTTTCTTGGCGAAATCACCTGGGACCTTGGCGTTGATTTTTTCGCACAGTTCCACGTAAGGCTCGTAGGCCAGTACCTGGAAGCAGGTGTGCGTCAGCTTGTTCAGTTGCTCGGTCACGGCCGCGATGATTTTCGGGTGCACGTGACCGGTGTTCAGCACGGCGATACCGCCGGCGAAGTCGATGAACTCGCGACCTTCAACGTCGGTCACGGTGGCGTTCTTCGCGGATTCGGCGAAGATCGGGTGAATCTGGCCAACACCGCGCGGGACAGCGGCTTCGCGGCGTTTCATCAGGGATGCGTTGGTCTTGCTCATAAAGTCCTCATTCGCCACTCATCGGGTGGCGTGGTCCAAGGAATACGTGGCGGGGAGGCAACTGCGGCAGCATGCGATGATCGACTGCCACAGCGTTCCCGGCCACTACGAATAACGGGGTGAAACACGCAAAGGGTCAGCGCTCTCGTGCCCTCTGCGTTTACTGCAATGCCTTGCCGGACGGATTAGATGCCCAGGCAGAGGTATTTGATTTCCAGGTAATCCTCGATCCCGTACTTGGAGCCTTCACGACCCAGGCCCGAGGCCTTGATGCCGCCGAACGGCGCCACTTCGTTGGAGATCAACCCGGTGTTGACGCCGACCATGCCGTATTCCAGGGCTTCAGCCACACGGAACACACGGCCCAGGTCACGGGCATAGAAGTAGGAGGCCAGGCCGAACTCGGTGTCGTTGGACATCGCGATCACTTCGGCTTCGTCCTTGAAACGGAACAGCGGCGCCAGCGGGCCGAAGGTTTCTTCCTTGGCGACGGCAGCGTCCTTCGGCACGTCGACCAGGATAGTCGGCTCGAAGAAGTTGCCTTCCATCACCTTGCCACCGGCCAACAGCTTGGCGCCTTTGCTCAGGGCATCAGCAATGTGTTCCTGTACCTTGGCCACAGCTTTTTCGTCGATCAGAGGGCCAGTGGTCGTGCCGTCTTCCAGACCGTTACCGATCTTCAACTTGGCCACGGCCACTTTGAGTTTTCCGGCAAAAGCGTCGTACACAGAATCCTGAATGTACAGGCGGTTGGCACAGACGCAGGTCTGACCGTTGTTGCGGTACTTGGAAATGATCGCGCCTTCGACGGCCTTATCCAGGTCCGCGTCGTCGAACACGATGAACGGCGCGTTGCCACCCAGCTCCAGGGAGACTTTCTTGATGTCCTTGGCGCATTCGGCCATCAGTTGGCGACCGATTTCGGTCGAGCCGGTGAAGGACAATTTACGCACGATCGGGTTGCTGGTCAGCTCGCCGCCAATGTCGCCGGCGCTGCCGGTCACCACGCTCAGCACGCCTTTTGGGATACCGGCACGGTGCGCCAGCTCAACCAGGGCCAGGGCCGAGAACGGAGTTTGCGAAGCCGGCTTGATCACCATGGTGCAACCGGCGGCCAGGGCCGGGCCGGCTTTGCGGGTGATCATCGCGGCCGGGAAGTTCCACGGGGTGATCGCAGCGGTCACGCCAATCGGCTGCTTGATCACGATCAGGCGCTTGTCGGGCTGGTGACCAGGGATTACGTCGCCATAGATGCGCTTGGCCTCTTCGGCGAACCACTCGATAAAGGAAGCGGCGTAGACGATTTCGCCCTTGGCTTCGGCCAGCGGCTTGCCTTGCTCGAGGGTCATCAGGCGACCAAGGTCGTCCTGGTTTTCGATCAGCAGTTCGAACCAGCGGCGCAGCTTGTTGGCGCGCTCCTTGGCGGTCAGTGCACGCCAGGCCGGCAGCGCCTTGTCGGCGGCTTCGATGGCGCGGCGGGTTTCAGCGGCGCCCATCTTTGGCACGGTGCCGAGAATCTCGCCCGTGGCAGGGTTGTTGACCTTGATCGTTTGACCGTTGTCCGCATCGACCCAAGCGCCATCGATAAAGGCTTGCTGGCGGAACAACTGGGCATCTTTAAGCTGCATGTCGGCTTTCCTTAACAGCACCGCGCGCACGCGGAGCGAATTAGAGTTGTTGAAAGGCGCCTTGTGGGCTGCCGTCAGGGAAATCAGCCCCAGCGCGCAAAAGGAGTGAAAGCGCACGCGGGAGACAGAGCGTTTGAAATCTCAAACGAATCCTAGGATCAATGGGGGTACAGGGCAATAGTCTGTTCGAAAAAAAGAACGAAAACGACGCTTCTATCGGATTTATCTGATCAGCGTAGATGGCTCGGGTTCCCGCGCCCTGATCGGTGGTGCCCGGCTTAGGGCCTCTGTACGGCAAATTCCTACACGTGAACGCCCAAAGACCAGCATGGACGCCCAAGGTCGACATGGGTATGATGTCGCCCGCACAAGCATCCGTAGCTCAGCTGGATAGAGTACTGCCCTCCGAAGGCAGGGGTCGTGGGTTCGAATCCCGCCGGGTGCACCAGATATGATGAGAAAGCCCCAGGTCGAAAGGCCTGGGGCTTTTTTGTGAGCGACGACTCAGTGTTTCTGCAACGCCTCCAAGCGCGCTGGCAAGTCCACTTCAGGAAAGCGCTGATGCAAGGCCAACAATTTCTCATCTGCCGCTCTGGTCTCCCCAACGTCACGCAGGTTGATGATTTCCTGCAACCCCTCCTCCAACGAAGGTAACGCCACCGGCGCGCGCTTACTCAGCTTGGCGCTCGACTCATCCGCCATCGAGCCCATGACTTGCGCACGTTCGGCATTGTGCGCGATGGCCAGTCGGGCCACGGGTGCCGGCGCGGACATTGGCGGCGCAGCGGCAGGCGCGGCTTGCTCATGCAGCGCCGAGAAGGTCGCCGTGGAGATTTCGGGTTGCGGCACGGGCGAGCGCATCACCACGCCGATCATCAGGGCCAAGCCTGCAACCGTGGCGAATGCCATTTGCCAGCGTGGCCGTTGGCAGGCTTGCAACCAGCGTTGCCACAGGTTCGGTTGCGGTGCCGGGGCTTCGCGGCGGGCGGTGTTGAGGATGAAGGCGTCGAGGGACGCGGGCGGCTCGCCGGTGCTGTGTTGACGCATGTGCTGGAGCAGCATGTCGTCGGGGTCCGGGGTGTGTCGGGAGTCGGTCATGCGGGTATCTCCTCGGCCAGCAGGCGGCGCAGTTTCTGCTGGGCGTAACGCAGGCGGCTTTTGACGGTTTCCAGCGGGGTGCCGGTGAGGGCGGCGATTTGCGGGACTTCGAGGTCGCCGTGCAGGCGCAGCAGGAAGACTTCACGCTGGTCTTCGGGCAGGTCTTGCAGCGCAGCGTCGAGCCGCGCCTGGTCGCGACTCAGGCTCAGCTGCTGCTCGGGGCCGGCGCTGTCGTCGGCCTGGGCGTGCAGTTGCTCGTCGTAACTGTCGTGCAGCGGGTTGTGGATGCCGTGCTTGCGCCAGTAATCGATCAGGCGGTTGCGGGCGATCTGGAACAACCATGTACGAAAACTCGCCCGGCCTTGTGGCTGGGTGGCGCTGCGGATCAGGCTGAGCCAGGTCTCCTGGTAGATTTCCTCGGCCAGTTCGGTCTTGTTGCTCAAGGACACGAGGAATCGGTACAGGCCCTGGCGGTGCCGGGCGTACAGGGCTTCGAACGCGGCACTGTCGCCGGTTCGGTAGCGGGCCAGCAGTGATTCGTCGCTGGGTAGGACGTCTGGAGCGGGCATATCGACGGCTAACTCCCTTTATTCACGGTTTGGCCACAGGTTTAAGGCTCTGCGCCAATTCCACCAGTTGCACAAACTCATTACGCAGCCCGAAGGGGTCGTCGCCTCGGGCCGAGCGGGCCAGTGCGGCAGTGTCCTGCAGGCTCATGCTGCCAGTGTAGCGGCCATCGCCCTTGAGCTGTTGGGCGAAAGCGGCCACTGCGGCGGCGAAACGCAGGTCATCGCTGGCCTTGCTCGACACAGTGCTGATGGGCCGCTCGATCAACTGGCTGTCACCACCCGCCGCCGGCTTGTAGCGCACACGCAGCATCGCCAGCTCAGTGGATTTATCCTCGGCGGCCGGCGCAGCAGCGTAGCGCAAAGGCTCCAGCCAACCTTTCTCGCCCTTGGGCACAATTTCGTACAGCGCAGTGACCGTATGCCCGGCCCCGATTTCACCCGCGTCGACCTTGTCGTTGTTGAAGTCCTCACGCTTCAACGCGCGGTTTTCATAACCCAGCAGGCGATATTCGCTGACGCGCGCCGGGTTGAATTCCACCTGCAATTTCACATCCCGAGCCACGACCGCCAGGGTCGAGCTGAGTTGATCGACTAACACTTTGCGGGCTTCACGCAGGTTGTCGATATAGGCGTAGTTCCCATCACCCGCGTCGGCCAGTTGCTCCATCAGGTGTTCGTTGTAGTTATCCACACCAAAGCCGAGGGTGGTCAGGGAAACGCCACTTTTGCGCTGCTCTACCGCCATTTGCTTGAGGCTGTCGAAGTCGCTGATGCCCACGTTGAAGTCACCGTCGGTGGCTAACAGGATGCGGTTGATGCCCTTGTCGATAAAGCCTTCGCGGGCCATCTGGTAGGCCAGTTCAATGCCGGATGCGCCCGCCGTTGAACCGCCGGCAGTGAGTTGGTCGATGGCGTTGCGGATCTTCTCTTTGTCACGACCCGAAGTAGGCTTGAGCACTACGCGGGACTCCCCGGCGTAGACCACCAAAGAAACACGGTCTTGATCGCGTAACTGGTCCACCAGCAATTTCAGCGTACTTTTCACCAGTGGCAAGCCTTCGCGGCGGTCCATGGAGCCGGACACGTCCACCAGGAACACCAGGTTGGCCGGCGCCAGTTGCGCCACGGCGCGGTCGGAGGCCTTGATGCCGATGCGCAGCAACTGGGTGTGAGGGTTCCACGGTGTGGCGGCCACTTCGGTGGTTACGCCAAAGGGCGAGCCGTCGGTGGGCAGCGCGTAGTGGTAGGGGAAGTAGTTGACCATTTCCTCCAGTCGTACAGCGCCTTCAGGCGGCAGGCTGCCTTGGTTGAGGAAGCGTCTTACGTTGGCGTAGCTGCCGGTGTCAACGTCCACGCTGAAGGTTGAAACCGGCGTTTCAGCCACGCGATGCACCGGGTTGTCCGGCAGGTTTTCGTACTGTTCGCGGGGTTCGCTGCGGTAGTCCATCGCCACGGACTCCTGCATCACCCTTCGTGCGCTCATGGGCGCAGGCATCGGCATGCGTTTAACCAGAGCGCCTTGCACTGGAGCGCTTTGCAGCTCGAAGACTGGTGCCGCTTCGTCAGGCTTGGCCACATCGTGGGAAGAGGACAGCCCACAACCGGCCAGCGTCACCAGCAAGGTAACGGCAAAGCCCTGGGCAGCAGGACGCAGGAAGAGCAGAGGACGGGACATGGGCTGAACCTCGTGAATGAATGATCCGTTCACAAGGTCAGACGCAAGGCGCTGGCTGTTCGGGTTAAACCGTTCGGCGGGGCAGAAACACCTGCCCCGCCGAACCGTTCAATCAGTCAGTGCCGTATTTCGGGTTACGCGGACCGTACAGGATCCCCGCACGCTGGCCCGGCGACAGCAGGCGCGCACTGGTGATGCCGGCAATCGGATGCGCCGCGTCGGTAGAACTGTTGATCACTTGCTTGACCGCCGCCGTGATCAGCATGCCGACGAGACCGCCGCCGTTGTTGTTGCCTTCCTCGCTGGACGCATGCGCCGAGCCGGTCCACAGGGTGGTGCCGGTGCGCAGGTCGACCAGTTTGGCCGAGGCCGTCACGGAGGTGTCGCTGGAGATCAGCATGTACTTGGTGCCGTAATTGGTCACGGTGATGTACAGCGCCGAATCCGCACCAAAGATGTCATGCAGCTTCGCCGGTGGCACCGCCTGGATATCGTTGGCGGTGGTCAGCCCGTTCTGGCGGAAGGTTTCGTCCACCAGGGCAATCGGCAACACGTAGTAGCCGGCTTCGGCCAACGGGTAGGTCACTTGCGAGACCATGCTGTAGGACGCCTGCACTTCCGGCGATTCATTGATCGGCGGCAGAACCAGGATCGACTTCGGTCGTGCCTGTTTATAGGCCGTGTAATCAATGGTCTTGGGAGCTGCGCAACCGCCGAGCAAGGCCAGGGCCAGCAAGGCGCCAGTGAGTTTCAACAGGCTCATTTAGTGGCGACTCCGGTCTTGGCGTTTTTCAGCAAAAAGTCCATGTACGAGGCGGACTCAGGGAACAGTGCCTTCTCGGTGCGAAATTCCTGCACCATCTGGTCATCCTTGCCCATGCTCAGGTACAGCATGCCCAGGTGGGCGTGGTAACCCGGCGGGGCCTTGCGGCCACTGGCGTTGATCTTCTGCAGATCCCGCTCCAGCGCCTCGACCTGCGCCTCCTTGGGCTCGCCCTTGAAGTACTCGTAAACCTGCGGCTGATAACTTTCCCATTGGTACAGCGGCTGGGGCGCCGTCTGGCACCCGGCGACCGTCGCCACTGCTGTCAGCATCAGCGCCAACTTGACTGCCTTGCTCATCCTTGTACTGCTCCTTGAGGTGCTGCTGATCAGTTGCGTGGGTTCCAGGCGCCGGCGTTGATGCCGTCGACGAGGCGATTGATGGCTTCACGCATGGCCAGGTCGAGGACCTTGCCATTGAGGGTGGAGTCGTAGCTGGCGGTGCCGCCGAAGCCAATCACTTCACGGTTGGACAGCGCGTACTCACCGGCGCCCTGGGTGGAATACACCACTTCGGAGGTGCTGATGTTGACGATGTTCAACGCGACTTTGGCGTAGGCCACTTGGGTCTTGCCACGGCCGAGGATGCCGAACAGCTGGCGGTCGCCGGTTTCTTTGCGACCGAACTCGGTCACGTCGCCCGTCACCACGTAGTCAGCGCCTTTAAGCTTCTGCACGGTGCCTTTGATCGCGGCTTCCTGGGAGATCTCGCCCATGTTGTCGCGGTCCAGCACGCTGAAGCGGTTGGTCTGCTGCAGGTGAGTGATCAGGATGGTCTTGGCCTGGCCGCCGAGACGGTCAACGCCGTCGGAGAAGATGCCGCGCATGTAGCTGGAACGGTTGTCGAACTTGCCCACGGCAATCGGTACACGCACGCCGGAATAGGCGACGTTGGCGCTGGCAACTTGTTCCACCGGCATGGCGCGGTTGCTCTCCGTGGCGCAACCGGCCACGGTCAGCAGCGCTGCGGCGGTGAGGCCGGACAGCAGGATTTTGGACAGTGTTTTCACAGGATGCTCCTAAGTGGGAAAACGGGTGCGGCAGCTAACGCTAGCGAGACGGAATGCCACGCAGGTCGTCAACAATAAATCGGCTCAACAAACCGGTGTAGAAGGTCTCGACGCTGGAGTTGCCAGAGTTGGTCAGCACCCCGGCCATCGTTTTCATGTTCTGCCAGTCGCCCTTGTACCCGCCAGGCATCAGCCCTTGGCGAGCCTGAGAGAAATGCAGCACCTCGGCGCCGGCTTTCTTGATCTTGACCTGGTAGTTGAAGTCGACACTGGCGAGGATGGTCTTGTCATCGACGATGGCCGTCATGAAACCGCCTTGGGTGTCTTGTATGCGCCGGGTATAGATGACGTTCACATCCAGCAGGTAATCGGCCTTGTCCTTGCTGCTGGCGTAGCGCTTGGACTTGAGCAGGCGGTCGACCAGATCGACACCGAGTTGCTGGCGCACTTTGTCATCCGGCAGGAAGCGTTCGTTCTTGCCCACCACCTCTACGTCGAAGGTGTCGAGCCAGTAGGTCGCAGTCTTGGGAATGGTCACAGGCGCCGGGGAGATGTAGTAATCCGGCTTGGAAGCACAGCCCGCCATGAGGCAGACCGTGAGAAATACGGCAAACACACGCATGTATGAAGTCGTCCCTGAAAAGTGTCGAGCCTTAAACAATCGCGGCATTTTACGGAGTTGAAAGGCGTTCTCAAGTTGTTTTGACGCCCGCGTGGCGCCGCTTTACTGGCACTCACCTCCAAACGCCCAGTCAAAATGCGCTAAGGCATTGTCAGGAAAACAAAAAGAATGATGGCTATTGGCCTTCATTCAGCAAATAATATTGTGTGCTCAAGTTATGCCCCCAAGGGACGAGACAGTGGCTTGGCTCATTCATTTATAGGGATATTGCGTGTTGAAAACCCTTCTCCGAGCGACGGCGCTCGTCGCCGCGTTATCGATGACCGGTTGTGTGTCATATACCGTCACCGGCCCAATCGGCGCACCGCTTCATCCGGCTTCCACCAGCAGCCCACGCAGTGCGCAAGTCGCCGATGTGACGGTGACTGCCACCGACGTCAACGAGGCCAACAAAACGGCCATCAGCCGCTCCCTCACAGCCCAGATCAATCAGTACGTGCGCACGGCGGGCTACTTCAAACAGGTCACCGAGTATCCGGTACGCCTGGGCGAGCACGACGTCACCCTCAAATTCAACATGACCTCCCTCAAAGGTCATCGCGCCCCGCACCCGGCGTACGTACCCGGCGCACTGCTGACGCTGACCATCTGGATCTGGGTCAACGGGCCGATCTACGTAGACAGCTTTGACGTCGCCGGTGACCTAGTCATCGTTGATCGCAATGGCAAAGAACTGGCGTCGGCCAAGGAGTCGATCAAGTTCGAACACAATGTCGGGCTGTACAGCGGCCAATATTGGGCGCCTTCGATGGGCGGCCAGCAACTGACCAAACTGGTCACACAACTACTCGACACCGCTACCGCCAACCTGGCGAAACCTTAGTTTCAGGAGCAACACATGAAAGGATTGATCAAACACTGCCTGGTACTCGCGGCGGTCTTGTTGACTGGCTGCGTGTCCTACTCACAACACGAACTGCCAGCAGTGCAGACCTGGCCTCCGACTGCAAATGCGCCCGCGCAAAAACCGACGGCGTACGTGCGCACCACGGCGCAAAACCACGTCAACGGCGGCCCGGGCAACGCGGCGGTCGGTGCCCCGGTCGTGCTGTGGGAAAAGGCGGTGGCCGACACCTTCCAACAGTCCAATCGCTTTTCGCGGGTCAGCACCGACAAGGTCGACTCGGACCTCTATGTGGATGCCACGCTGCACAACAATGAAGAGTACAGCCCGGTTTCGGCGTTTATCACCGGCTTCACGTTCTGCATCATCCCGACCACTGCGAAGAACGTCTTTACCCTTGAAACCGTATTCAAGGACAAGGACGGCAAGGAGTTGGGCCGGGTCAAAAAGAGTGAGTCGGTACGCACTTGGGTGCACTTGGTGTTGATCGTGGGCCTGCCGTTCCAGACTGACACGAGGGAAGTGGTCGAGGCGTTGACGCGCAGTACGCTGGATGAGGCGGTACAGCGTAAGTTGCTGTAAAGGCTGTGTCACTGCTGTGATGAGTGGGTTTCAAAAGCCGGAGACTGCTACGCAGTCAGCGGGAGCAAGCTCCCTCGCCACAGCAAGCTCCCTGGCAACAGCAAGCCCGCTCACTTTGATCGGTGTGAAACGCAGCCCTGCTCACGTGTTGATCACAATCGTCTTGGCGAACATGTCGCCCAGGCGCGTCCTGGATTCCATGAAGATCCACACCCAATCGATCACCACCAGCGCGCCGGAATTACGCGTGAATGACTGGGAAATGCTGCAGCCTTTACGGGTCTTGCGGTCGACGGTGGCAATGCTCAGCAGGCGCTTGCCCAGGCTCTGGCCGTTGGGGAGCGCATCAGCGAGCAGGAAGTAGGCGAAGGCCGCAAAAAACGCGCAAAGAAAACCCGCCTTGGGCGTCACCGCAGGAACGTAGACAGACAGCGCCCCGGCGGCGAATTTGACGACGAAAAAGATCAGCACCGCGAGGGCGCAATCGATGAGGCGCGCGGCCAGGCGGCGTCCGATGCTGGCCAGGATGGTCGGGCGTTTAGCGGTGTTGCTTGCGTCCATGCGGTGTTGCTCCAGCTTTAAGACGGAAAATTGGTGTCGACAAAGTTTCTGGCAAAGTCTTCGGCGATTATCGGCACACCGGCCTGGGCGAATTTTTCCGAATTTGTGCGCCACACTGCTCTGATTTTTTCCTCCAACGAAGTCGGAAAATCCATCTGAGTGGCGACAACATCAGACCAACTGCCCTGCGTCCCATACAGTTCGTGCAACTTGGGTTCGAGTGCCGTCAAATCGGCGCGTTGCTGATCGGACAGCGCACCAATGGCCGACAGGACGTAGCATTCAAGAAGGCGGAGGAAGGGCTTTCCTTCATATCGATTCATCATCAAAAACGCTCAACGAAGTTTGAAAAACCAAAAGGACCAAACTGACTGCCTATCCAAGCCCAGCCAGCTTCAAGGCGTTTGCGGCTGCTTTGAATCAGCGCAGATTTGCTCCCACCCTTTTTCAATCACACCCGTGTACTTGCCGCACGATGCCCCTTTTAACTGAGCCTCCATAAAATCGTGTTCCGGCTCGACCCACAGCAGGCCAACCAGATAGGCCGCAACCGCCGCAAGCATCAGCAGCGCCACTGTCCGAGTCAACATAAACCGGAGCGTGGCTGCGGCAGTGCGAGACCGTTCAAACACAAACGCAAACAACAGGCCAATGCCGCACCACACAAAAGCGCCTGCCGCCACGCCCAGCACTGACGCGCTGCGATCGAGGTAAAGCCAGGCCAATATGAATACGCTGGCGCTGCCGCACATCACCAGCAGGCACAACCACTGCACAACCCGACACGCCCCACTCGAAAGGCTCATGGGAACGTCGTCCCGATACGCGCCCGGTCATTTGAGAACCAGATGCCCGTCACCTTGCCCACCACGTCCTCAACCGCGACCTGGCCCATGAAGCGGCTGTCGTTGCTGCTCCAGCGGTTGTCGCCCAGCAAAAAGAGGTGCCCTGGCTCGACCGTGACCGGTGCCATTTCAAGGGATTCGGGCCCTTTTACGCGGTCGGCCGGTGCGTGAAACAACCCGAGGTTTTCGCCGTTGTGGATCAGTTCACCGTTCACCAAGGCTAATGTATCCCCAGCAACACCCGCCACGCGCTTGACCGCTTCAGTGCCATTCCAGCGGTACACCACGATATCCCCCACCTTGGGCGGACCCGCGCGCAGGTCGGTCAGGATGTAGTCGCCAATGGACAGCGTCGGCACCATCGACCCGGATGGGATGTAGTAATTTTTGAACCCCAGCACGGGTACCCGCAATACATCGAGCATCAGTACCGCGATCACCATCACCCCGACGTAAAGGACATGGAAACGCTTGCGTGGCACATTGGGCGGTCCGTTGTAGCGACGAGCCAGCACGGCGGACAGGATGGCTGAGCCCAGTTTGACGGTGATCAAGAAGGCAAATAGCCCGTACAGCCCAATAGGGGTAGCGACCAGCCCCAGCGCCCCCAACAACGCGAAACCGCCATACAGCAACACGGCGACCCAGATACCCCACTTGATACGGCCGACATACACCAGGCCCCAGCCGGCCACCAGGCAGGACATGAGGAAGGCCAGGAGCGAGTATTTTACGGATTTCATTGATCATCCTTGAAGAGGTAAAAAGCATCTATAAAACAAGTAAATCCGACGTTCAACGAACATTAGACAACCACAAGACAAAACCTAGAATAAAGCCAACTCCAGCCATTTTCAGATAAAGCGGCATATTCTCTCTTATAAGTAAGGCCACGTCCTCGCCACCACTCACCCAATACCCGGCAACCTGAAAGGACACACACATAAATAATAGGCCGAACGCACAGGCGCAAGGAAGATAGACAGCGACCCACCAAGGTTCATTTTTTCGCATTACCGTCTCTTTTCTTCGAGAACAAGGAACAGACTAATTAAAATAAATAAGTCCATCCTCTTTACACTTTACCCACCTTACAGACCGCGCTTTTCTTCATATTCATTAATCAACTGCAAGCCATATTGGAAATTTCAACCCAAGACGAGTTCAGCTTTACAAATCCACTCATCAGCAATCCCGTCACCTTAATCAGCAAACCCAACGAAATCCGACTCTTCAATAAGATCAATTATTCTCGAATAATCCACGTCTAATTGCTCTACGCTACGAGCCCACAAACTCCAACAATCCGACTAAAAAAGGGGACGGATTTATTTAGTATGGCTTGACGATCAGTCAAGCAATTCCTGTAATCACCCTTATATAGTTCAGCAGAGGTGATATGCTTGATGAGCTCACGGATTTCAAGTGTGTTTTCCACTATCACTTTCCGACTAATTCATCTGCGGGGATCGCCGCCTTTTTTATCATTTTTTCAAAATCAGATCTTCGGCTTTCCTATGCACAACAGCTCAACTCAGCAAACCATATAAAAAATAAGAAAACTTATCACATAATTTTCTAACACTCATGTCCGAAGAGTCTACCTCTACCACAGCCCAGTTGTCGCTCACATCGAAGCCGAAACACCGTCCCTGCATGTCATCTCCGAAAAATCGAATATCCCGTAGCGCTATCGCTGTACCTGCATCAAAAATTTCATCAGCCTCTAAAAAGCCGCCATAAAGCATGATGCCCGCATCGTCAATCTCCCCAGTTCCGAACGTTCTTAAGAATGCCAAATAATCTTCGGGGACATCCTGAAAAGCTGCTTGGATCGCACGTAAAACAGCTTCCTCCACAACAACGAGCCCATCTAAAAAATGCTCATCTTTTTTCTTGCGCATCAGGGCTTCAAAGTTCTCCATTACCACCTCTCTATTTTTTGTCTGAGAAAATTTCTCGCGCTACGCTTCCGGCGCGGTGGATGCCACCTTGGTGTTGATCCGGGGAAATAGAGGTCAGACCACCATTGACATTTGAAAGTCATCTCTTTGGGCGACCAGCGAATCCTCTAACGGTTCGCTTACCCAAAGCTTGTGCTATCTGCGACGAATACTTTCCCGTTCCGAACACGTAATGTCTATTTGTAGCACCTCTGATTTGGTCGATTACTTCTTGCTGAAGCTCATCCTTGAAGAGACGACGATACGCCTCAGTTCTCTGATCGACATTACTACCCAATTCTTTATAACAATCATGAGGCGTTATAAGGGCTGAAGGTTCCAGCTATGCATTTGCACGGTAGCTCATCCAACGATACTCAGCGGGATGATCCACCATTCCCGCTCTGACGGATTCATTTCTATATACCGATAACAGGCCATCAAATAGCTTTCGTGCTGCACGATACAAGAAAGATAACGACCTTCCCACAGAGTACCTGTGCGTTGATAAGTACGATTTATATTTTGGACATAACGCTGACCAAGCCCTTTCATTAACGAACCAGCACTAAGATGGGTAGTTGGAGTCAGTAATACATGCATGTGATTCGTCATGAGACACCACGCGTGAATTTTGCAATCATGAGTTTCCGACAAAAGCTATAAGAGGTGGATCTAAAAAAATTTAATCATCTTCTGAATAGAAACAAACCGAACGATTATTTCCGCGCTGAATAATGTGCAGCGGAAGACCTGGTACCAACAACCGAGGACAACGAGCCATAACAACCCCTTGATTTCTGAAAGAGATCAGCTTAGTCGCCTGCAACAAAAGCAAAGAAAAAATAATGATTTCAATTAAATAAATAAAATTTTTAAAGAGCACAAGTCGTTATAAATAGCGAAAACCATTATATACGTTAATGAAACATCACAAAAAAAGTTAAACCCTTGTATGGATTTCGCTGAAAACGTGGTCTGACCCCGATCCCCCTGTGATGGGAATTTTAACCGTATAAGTAGCGACTAACCCGTCGCCACAACTCGGGGTAGCCGGAAGCTAAAGACCTGCAAACCCTAAAGGAGCACCATTCCGAGACATCCTATCCATGACTTCAGCATGTCGCTGATTTATAGATAGCATTTTATCAGGACACGCGTAAAACTATAATTCTATATCTGCTGCACTCATGGGGTTCTTGTCCCAGTACTAACAATGCTATCGAAACCATTGGACCGAATGAAAGCTTTAGCCTGAGCCTCAACCTTTTGCACCATTCAACTCCTCAATGCTGGCAACGACAACACTTCATCGTACTTTGGCCAGTCTTCCCTCGCGCGTTTGAGCACACCTCGCATCAACTCGTCCAACTCAGGCACTGGTTGCTCGGGCGGCAATTGGTCAAAGGGCGCGGCCAGCAGCGGATGATCAATCTTCTGCGGATTGGCTAAACCTTCCCACTGGCGCAGGCGCAGAATATAGAGAATTTCCACTGGCACGCGCTCCAAGTGCCAGTCCCGATTGAAGTCGTAGGAATTCTTCTGGCTCTCTTTGCCGGTTTGCCAAGTGTGGCGGTCACACGCGGCCAACAGGCAGGGCATCAGATCGTCGGGGCTTGGAGTGCGCCACTTGGTCAACAAGGCTTCGTAGATGGGTTCGTCGTAAGCATAAGCAGGCCATTGATGCGAGACATCGCCCACCCAATCGGCAAACATGCGCAGCATAAAGGCTTGGGCGCGGCGGTGTTGCTCTTCGTACTCAATCACTAATTGATGCCCACGGTTGAGAGCCGCATGGGTGAGATAGCCCTGATGGATGACGGCATCCTTCCAGCCTAGGACCGCCATGGCGGCCATCATATTGGTGGCGGTTTGGATGCTGTAGTTTTGGCGGCGTCGATCATTGCCTGCCGCTTTGGCAATAATGTCGAACTGGCCCGCCCAGAAGAACAACTGCCAAATTCCTACTTGGTAATAGCGCAGCCAATGGGCCAATTCCAGAAGCCATTGCGGATTATCTGGTGCGTTTGCCAATACCTTGTGGGCTCGTGTGACGGCCATCCATTCGGAGCTACTACGCGTAACGTTGTCACTATTCGGTACAGGCATTGATGGCTTCGCAAATGCATCGCCGCGCTCAACATATTCACGGATGCCATTCAACTCGTATTCATCTGAGACGTGTGGCCCCTTGACTATGCGCCCCAGCACACTTTTGTAGGAGGGCCATTCCGAGTTTACGCCCGAACGCTCGCACTGAATTACTTCTTGGTCCATGGTTCCACCTTAAATTCTGCTATACCTGTTTTACTGGAAGCGGGAACACCGACTTTGACTGTTACACCTTGAACCTTGGCTTTTCCTGAATCCAACGCCGCTTGCAAAGCATCGCGTAAAGCAGGATCAGAGTCGGCACATGGTACTTTTGGCATATTGTCGTAGGCCTTCAACACGGCCTGCAAAGGTATCAGAATTAAAGGGGACAGATTTATTAATAGCCTACCGATCAGCGTCACATTTAAATAAATCCGCTCCCTTTATCTTTACACAAACTAACTCATACTATAATAACTATAAAGATCCGAATCCGGCCAAAACTCATCATATGTGGTCAATATACTTCGAAGGGCCTCACTACGAGGATCTTCTGAAGGGTTCATTTTTAAAATTACAAATTCTTTTATTTCAGGCCACTGCAACTCACGCATGCAAAATGCCACAGCTTCAAATGGCGAGTTCCTAGATGTTAAAATCAGTTTAAATCTATCTATAAACCACTCTCTATAGTCCGGATGTTTTTTTACAAACTCTAAAATATTTAACAATGACATCTCATAGGAAATTTCCAGCTCTTCACTAAAAGCGGCCATAGCCACATCACAAAGAATATCAAACTGTTTAATAATGTCATTCATTTTGGCACCCAAGCAACTTTTCTTGGATTACCAAGATCTGGCACCCAGACTTTTTCTATGTATTTACCAGTCACATCAAGTCCTTTTTGAGAGAACGCATTTTCTGCTGCGATCTGTGCAGCGCGACCGGAAGGTTCATAATGCTCAGAAGTACTATCTATATATTTAACTTCCCCGCGCACAATTTTCACCTCACCAGCTGCAATAACGGGCTTACTATTCGCAAGGTCAATGTGGAAAATAGGGGTCAGACCACCAATATAAGTTTTAGCAGTAATCGTGTTCTGCCCCCTATTTTCCCCTGCTGCTTTTTAATAGTTACCAAGCCCGCGACATTTCCACAAAATGGCATAGGGCAGCTCGTCATCCAATATGTCTGTCGAGCGAAAATAGTAGACCACTGACGCGTTCTCGAGGCTTTTGTGAACAAAGGCACCATCGGACATTATGCGGTAAGAGGCATGTTCCATAACGTCCCCCACGGCCTTCAACGCTTGCTTGATTTGACCATAGGTCGTGCCTGCCGTCTTTGGTATCAATTCCGCAGGGGGACTACTGACAGCCATGTCATCACGTTCAACTTCTCTGAAATAGGCTCGACGAAACGCTGCCTCGCTGGTTGCCCAGTAAAAAGAAACTAATCGGAGTTTGTCCTGACCATCCTCGTTAACGGTGTCGGCCAAGCAAAATTGATTATCGCAAGTTCCATAAACACCCTCATCGATGAGTGAAAGTGCCGCTCCGGATGTATCAAGGACATCACCTGCTTTTTGCTCAAGCAACAACGACCAAGGAATCATCACCACACCCTCCAGAATTATTGCGGCCATTTGAATATTTTGCCTTCGACCCTGCCAGCCTTGAGTGCATTTTCAGCTGCCGTTTTATGCGGTCCCTCTGGCATATTTTTGACCGAATTTACGATCTCGGTTTGCCAGGCCTGCAGTTTTGAAGCCGGCACCGATGAAGGATAACGTCCCCCTTCCGCTCGATACTTAGCGTCCCAAACAATCAGTGAACGAATCGACGGATCATACGTAATGAAATCTGCACCGGGTAGCGATGCTTTTCCGGGACCGGAGACGCCTATCTGGCCGGACTCCAATGTCTGGTGCCATCCACGCGCTTCGCCGATTGCGCCGTTCAGTTCTGAGAAAGGACTACGCCCATAGTTAACGTTGGCGAGGGTGACAACATCGGCATCAACCATTGGTTTTGGGGTCGCCGGTATAACATTTCTTTCGACCAGAACACTCGTTTCCCAGTCACCCTGCCCCCCAAAAGCATTCTCATTCTTGGCTACCACACCTTTAGTAGACCCGGCGACCGACTGTCCTTTAAACACGCTCGGCAAACCGGCAGCCGATGCGTTCAAAGCCCCAAGGAAAATGTTCTTGGCGCCGTCGCTTGAGTCACCGTTATAGGCCTGCACGCCACCATAAGTGATCTGCAATACGCCGCTCTCAGCGGTCACCAACCGTACAGCCAACCCCACGCCCCCGCCCAGCACATACAAAGCAGGCGTGCCAATTGCAGCCTCCCCTTCGTAGTGCTGGTTAATGAGCATTTTCTGTTGCGCGTCGCGGTAAAGCTGTTCGTTTTCGCTAGGAAAGCGGTTCATCTGCGCCAACAAATCGCCGGGATAGAGCCGTTCTAGCGAAGCGTCTTTATTGAAGCTCCCAGCCGCGTACGCCACATCGTTGCTTTGTCGCAGAGGACCGGGCCGCATAAGCGCGTAGATGCGGCGATCAGCCTCACCCTGTCCATACGCCGCAACGAGTGCGTTTGCGTAATCCGTGAGGTACGCCTGTGCTGCGGCTTTATCGGCAGCCGACATCGAGTCTGAATTGCGGCGCAGGCGCTCAACCAAGGCATCTGAAATCTGATCTTGCTGATCGAGCGCGATAAGCGTCTTTGCGTCCTCGATGGTGTACTTTTTGTGCTTGATCGCGTCGCGAGCCTTTTGTAGCAAAGACTCGTTAGCCGGGCTCAACAGGTTATTTTCAACCGCGTTTTTCCCAACCTGCGCCGCTGCCACCGCATCCAGCGCGCCCTTGCCGGTCAGCGATCCAGAAAGGCCACCCGCCAAGGTCGAAAGACTGGCGATTGTCTGTTTTTGCTCTTGGGTCAGGCTTTCATTACTGACGACGCCATACAGATGCTCCTTGATCAGCCTGGCGGTTTCTTCCGCCGCCACAGCACCGGCTGCGCCAGCAAGTGCTGAGTTACCGCCAGCCTTGGCGAGCACAGCACCCAGTACCGCATGGGCCATCAGATTGGCTGTGGGGTCGCCCTTGGTCCTGTCCCTGATTGTTTCTGCCAGATACGGCGCCGCCGCCCCCGCCAACGCGCCCCCGACGCTACCGCCCATGGCCGCTTGCACCACAGCCGTTACCGCCTGGCTGGCCTTCTGGAAGCTGCTCCCTACGCCATAATCCTGCTGGGCACGTTGGTTGATCTGATCCCGCGTCGGGTTAGCAACCCCTTCCTGCACGAGCTTTTCTCGGGTCGCTTTGTTGACGTCGCTATTAGGGTCGTCAGCGGCCTTGATCCTCGCCGCAGCAATCGCGTCGCCAATCCCCTTGGTCAACTCCATCGAGCTTTTGACCAAGTCCATGCGCTCTTGCATGGCCTTTTCATCAGGCTTGTCGAGGCGCTGGTTAGCATTCGCTGTGTCGCGGTTCAAACCGACGAGGTCGTTAGCGCCCTCGGGGTTGCGCACTAGGATCGCGCCTTCGCTGACAGCGCTGCGCGTATAGCTGTGATCCGAATCATTAAGCGCCATGCCATACAGGGCACCTGGAGTCAGCGTGCCCACGCCGCCACTGTATGAACCGGAGACGCTCACGCCCGCCGATTTGCTCTCAATCTCGCTTTTGTTCTTGATGTCGCTGACCAGCAGTCGATCTGTCAGCAACAGGTTTCTATCGGCGGTGGCTTCACTCGCAATCACTGCACCTTGCAAGGTGGTGTTCTTGGCCACGTCGATGGTGTAGCCACCTTTGCCGGCATAGAAACCGCTCTGGTCGGTGACAGCCTGGTAGTCGCTGTTCATCTTCGACGCCGCCAGGTTGGCGGACGCTGCCACGGTTGAGCCGTAGCAGAACGGTGGAACGCAGATGCTCGCACCAAAGCCCGCGCTGTCCTGCTTGCTCTTGGATGTATCGGTGTCCTGGCGCGACAGGATGTTGAGGTTGCCGCCGATGTCGGCATCGATACGATCAGCCCGTACCTGTGCCCCGATCAGGCTGGTGTCCTGGCCGCTGCGCAGTACCAGCGAGCCGCTGTCCAACGTGGTGTTGACCTGGGTAACCGAGCCACCCGAACCCAAGTTTTTGGCGGTTTGTGCGCCAAGGTCGAGGGTGAAGCCATTTTGCTCGCCGATGTTGAAGCTGGCGCCGATGGCAGTGCGATTGCGTGAGCCATCGTTTTTGCGGTCGGTGGTGTTCTGCGCGCTTTGCATCAGGATGTTGTTTTTCGCGGACAGCAACGTGCTGTCGGCTTTCAACGTACTGCCGGTAATCGTCAGGTCACCCAACGTGCCCGGCGCGTCGCCCGCAGCAATGATCGACAGTTTGCCCCCGACGTTGAGGTTGCTCTGGTGAACGGTCTGCGCCGCGTATTCGCTGCTGCTCTTGGTACGCGTGTTAGCCAGTTCGGTGCCGATCTTGATCAGCGAACCGTTGCCGGCGGAGCCACCGGTTTTGTTCTTGAAGCCGGTGCTCTGCTTATTGAGCTCGCCGCCCTGGTTATTGAGGTTGTAGAGCGACAGCGCCGCCTGGGCGATTTTTACCGCTTTGAGGCGCGGGTCGTCGGCACTGCGAGCGGCCTCTGCGGCGTCGCGAATGCTGTTGGCGGTATCGACGACAGAGCCCGCGACAACACGGCCTACTGCCAGACTTTTCGAACTGTCCTTACTGGTCTGACTGGCAGTCTCCACACCCGAGGTGACGGTGACATTGGCACCACTCAACTCCATGTTCTTGGTGCTCACCAGATCACTGGCCACCACCGTCAACTCACGCCCCGCCGTCAACGACACATTGCCCGCACTCGAGCCAACGGTACTGCCGGTCAAGGTCATCTCATTGGCCGTGCCGTTGTGCTTGGAGCTGTTGATGTACAGCTTCTGGTTGCCGGTCATGTCATCCAGACCGAGCTTGTTGCCGGTCAGCACACCGGTCAGGTCGCGATTTTTTTCCTTGTGCATGTCGGTGCGGGCGAAGGTGTTTTGCGCCGCGTCGATGGTCACGTCGCGACCGGCTTGCACGGCGAGGTCGCCGGTGCTGACCAGGTTGGAACCGGTGACGGTAGCGTCGCGCTTGGCGGCAACAGTGACGGTTTCGCCGGAGACCATGCTGCCCATCGCGGTGGTGCGTTTTTCGTCGACTTTGTCCTGGACCTTGCTTGACTTGAGCCCGCCCCAGCTGCTTTTGCTTTCCTTGCGCTCATGGCGGGCGCTGTCGGAATTGCTCACGGTCAGGATGTTCACGTCCTGGCCCGCGACCAATTGCGTCGCGCCTTTCTCGGCGGTGACCGCGCTGCCAGCCAGCAGCAGGTCTGCACCGGCTACGACGGTGCTGTGAGTACCTGCACTGACAAGACTGCCGACGTTGTTCACCACGTCAGTTTCGTCGAGGCGGAATTTCTTGCCCTGGGACGTTTTCTTGGTCTTGCTGTAGAAGCTGTAGTCCTGGTCTTCGGCGGTACGCAGGCTGAGGTTTTTACCGGACACCAGGTAAGCCTCGCTACCGGCATTCACCTGGCTGGCCACCAGTTGCAGGTCTTGCCCGGCACTCAGAGTGGCGTCGCCACCGGCCTTGATCACACTGGAGACTTGCTGGACGTGGTCCTCGATGCGGGTGACTTTTTTCGAATTGAACGAAGAGTGTTGCTCGTTGGCCGCCGCGATGGCGTTGAGGTCGCGGGTGGCGACAAGGTTCACATCGCGCTTGGCTTCCACCTGGCTGGCGACGGCGCTGATGTCGCGACCGGCGATCACGTGCAGGTCGCGGCCCGCCTCCACGACGGAGCCGTGTTGAACGATGTTCTTGAAGTTCGAGCGGGTGCCGACAGCGCCGCTGTCTAGTGTTTGCGCCACGGTGATATTCACGTCGCCAGCAGCTTGTGCCGTGGTATCTGCAGCACTTTTAAGCACACCACCCACGTTGTTGAAGTTGGCACCGGCTTTCAACGCCAGCGCGCCAGCGGATTCGATGCGCGCGGCATTGTCGACAAAGTCGCTGCGTTCTGTGCGATAGGCACTCGCGCTTTCGTGAGTGGTCACGCTGCGCTCATTGATCAGGTCGGCACCGGCGACGAGGTTGACGTCGCCACCGGCAATCACGCCACCGGCACGGTTGCTCAGGTTGTTGCCGCTGAGCAGGTCCAGGCGCCCGCCCGCTTGCATCAGACCGCTGTTGGCGAGGTTGCCGCCGACGTTTGCCAACAGGCTGCCGGTGGCGCGCAGGGTGCCGGCGTTATTGAGGTTGCTGCCAGTGATCAGGTTGACGTCGCTGCCGGAAATCAACGCGCCATTCGGCGCCAGGCGGTTGCTAGCCTGGGCAAGGTAAAGCACGGGCACCAGCACCTGTTGCCCGGCCACGGTAGCGTTTTCCAGCCACACGATATCGTGGGTCAGCGCCGCGACCTGTTCGGCGGTGAGGCTCACGCCGACCGACAGGTTCAACGCGCTTTTGCTGCCGATGGCGTTGTCCATCAGGTGCTTGAACAGGTCGGCATCGCTGGTCTGGCCGTCGATGAAACGCTGGCCGGTACGCGCGAGCACGGCTTGCTGGATCAGACGCTGCTCGTAGAAACCATCACCGAGGCGACGCTGCGCCGTGTCGGGGTCGTAGCCGAGCTTGGTGAGCATGTAGTCCGAGCTCAGGAACTGACGCATGTCGGTGAGCAACGGGTTGGTTTCGATCAGGTATTTGTGCGGGTTAGCCGCGAACTGGCTGGTCGGCAGGCCATTCACGCCCTTGCCATCGTTGAGGTGAAACAGCCCGTTCTCACCCGTCGGCAGGTTGAAGCCCGGCAGGCCCAGTGGGTTGACCTGTTGCTGGGAAACGTCCGGCGGCAGTTGGGGGTTGAGGCTGATCTCGGTCGAGAAACCCGGCGCGTTGGTGTTGGCGCCGCTGCCGACATAGGTGTAGCCACGCTTCACGACGCGGTTGTCGATGCCTTCCTGGGCGTTTACGGCTACTTCGCCACCCGCCTGGATGACGGCGGCGTAGCTTTGGTCCGGCACCAACAGTTGGGTAGTTTTGCGCAGGTCGGGTTTTTCGCCTTCCATTTTGCCGATGAACGCGGCCATGGCGGCCTCAACCCCGTCCATGTTCTTGCCCGCTGAATAGCGCGCAGTGAATGCCGCCGCCTCGCGGTACCAGCCTGCCGGCTTGCGCTCGCGCTCAGAGGTAAAGACACGATCGTATTGAGTGTCATGGGTCACCAGGCCGACGTTGGTCAGTTGGTCGACACGCACCGTCATGCCGCCGCCGGCAGCGATGCTACTGCTGCTGTTGAGCAACGTGCCGCCGGTGAGCAGCATGTTGGCGCCGGAGGTGATGCTGGCGCCGGCCGTGGCGTCGGTGACGATGAAATGGTCACGCTGGGTGATCTGGAACGGCCGGTTCTGCTTGCCACCTTCACAGTCTCCGCCGGTCACGCCATCGATACAGGCGACGGGTGTAATGGAAGCGCTGTAGATGCCCGACTCGGTGGTGAGCACGGTGCGGATGTTATCGATCGTGCTGGCCGCCAGGGCCAGGTTGCGTTCACTTTCGATAGTGCCCGAGCTGTTGATGATGCTGGAAGCCAGCCCGCCCTGCCCGTCGCGATCAACGCGTAGGTTGCCCATGGCGTAGATGTTGGCAGCGAGGTTTTTCAGACGATCGACCTGCAGGTTCATATCGCCGCCGCTGAAGATCAGGCCATGGTCATTGAGCAGGTTGCCCACGGACAGGTCGAGGCTGCCTTGGCTGGCGACGATGCCGCCAACGGTCCAGTCCAGGCCTTTACCGACCAGTGCACGGGTGCCGAGCAGCTTGCCGGTGGCGGTCTGATTCAGGCTGTCGACATTGACGGTCAGGCGTCCGGCCTGGATTGCGGTGCTGTTTGTCCAGTTGGTTTTGTCGAGGGTCAAGTCGCCATTGGTCGCCAGGCTGCCACCGACGTCGTCGAGGCTGATGCCGCCCAGATCGAGCACGCCAGTGCCCACGTGCAGCACCTTGCCGCCGGTGTTCTGGAAGGTGCCGGCGGCGAGGCTCAACTGGTCGTTGGCGGTTTCCAGGCTGCCGCTGTTGTTCAGCAAGCCGCCGATGGCGTAGCGGGTTTTACCTGCCTGGCCCAATGCACGCATCTGGCCGCTGTTGGTCAGGCTGGCGGTGTCGACATCCAGGGTCGTGGCGCTCTCGATCAAGCCACGGTTGGTCAGGGCGCCTTGCAGCTTCAGGTCAATCTGGTTGGCCGCGATCTCGCCGCCGTTATCCACATTCAAGCCGCTGAGGCGAATGCGATCACGGGCCAACAGCGTGCCGCTGCCGTTGTTGAAATCGGTGGCATCGATCACCGCATCGCCGGCTTTGGCAGCGATGCGCCCGCCGTTGTTGGCGAGGGTGCCGGCGGTGATCGTCACACCAGCCTTTTCACTGTGGATCAGCCCGTTGCCACCGTTTTGCAGCAGGCCGGTGGTGGTAAGCGCCAGGCCATCGTTGGCGGCCAGCGTCCCGCTGCTCTGGTTATCGACACTGTTGGCGAACAGGGTCAGCAGGCCCTGGCTGGCAAGCTTGCCGCCCTGGTTATCCACATGGGCAGCGCGTTGAACGAGCAACGGGCCGACGCTCGCCAGCTTGCCGTTGCGGTTGATCAGGTCGCCGAGCAAATCCAGGTTGATGGAGCTTGCGCCCGTGAGGTTACCGGCGCTGTTGTCCAGTCGGTTGCCGTATAGGGTGAATGCACCCGTGCTATCGATAATGCCGCCCTGGCTGTTGTCCAGCAGGCCGCTGACGTTGAGGGTTTGTGCGCCGTCGCTGAGCAGTTGGCCCTTGTTGCGGTTGTCGACGCTGGCGGCGGTGATGTTCAGCGCCTGCTTGGCACTCATCGTGGCGCCCTGGTTATCCAGTGTTTGTGCGGCGGTGGCGGTGAGGGTGCGATTGGCGATCACCCGGCCGGTGTTGGTGATGTTCTGGCTGTCGAGCGTGACATCGCCACCGGCATTGCGCGTGTTATCGGCGTTGACGCCGGCTTCGATGATGCCGCTGTTGGTCAACCGGCCGTTGCTGGCCAGGGTGATGCTGTCGCGGGCAGCCAGGGTCTTGCGGTTTTTCAGCTCGCCCTTGGTCTGCGCCTTGAGCGTGGTGCCGGCGTAGATCGCACCCTTGGTCTCAAGGCTGGCCGCCTTGATGTCCACCGCGCCGCTGGCGGCGGCCTGGGCCATGCTCAAGTGGCCGTTGGCATCCAGTTGGATATCGCCACCACTGGCCGCCAACGTACCGTCGAGCTTTACGCCCACACCGGCTTCGGTGCCCACCAGCTTGATGGCGCCCGCGTACATGCCGCCGAGCGCCGAGGAGTCGATAGCCAGTTCCGGCTTGGCGCTGCCGTCATCGGCGCGTGCAGTGGTTTTCAGGCTTTGCGCATCGACGTCGTTACGACCGGCAATCACGGTGAGTTCGCGTGCGTTGATCTGCGCGTTGATCTTGGCCGAACGGGTGATGATCTCGAAACGGTCGACGTTGCTGGCGTTCAGGCCTTTGCCGTCGATGGTTACGGCACCGCCATCCACCTGGTAATGATCCAGGCGACCGACTTTGTCGATCACCGGTTTGCCGGTAGTCAGCGTGACGTTGGGGGTGTTGATAAACCCGCAACCGTTGCAACTGATGCCATAAGGGTTGGCCACGATGACCTTGGCCGACTGCCCCGCCACTTCGGTATAGCCACGCAACCGGCTGGGGCTGCCGCCGTTGACCTCGTTGAGGATGACGTTCGCCGCGCCGCCCTTGAGGTTGGGGTTACCGATAATGATCCCGCCCAGCTGCGTGCTCTGGAGCGCACCCGTGGCGTTGTTGAGGATCACGCCATTGGGGCCAACGTTGTAGTCCTTGAACTGGTTATGGGACAAGCCGCTGCCATTGGGCGTGGCGATGTTCACCACCGGTACGCCGTTGCCGGCCTGGCCGACCGTGGTGCCCGGGCCGCTGACCACGATGCCGTCGGCATTGGCCAGCAATGGCTGCCAGAACAGCGCGTTGGCCAGGACCAGCGCAAGTCCACGTTGAGTCAGGCTTTTCAGGGCAGCAGCAGGGCGAACATCCATATTCTTAAATCTCAAGGCAGCGGCGTTGAATTACAGGAACAAATCCAGGCGGAAATAGATCGGCGCTTCGCGCTCGGTCACCACCCCAGGTCGTTCCAGGGAATGGGCAAACGTCACGCTGGTGCTGACGTATTTGCCGCGGGCGAACAGCTCGACGGAATTGCTCGATACCCGCCCGTGCTCGTCATCGTTGTAGCGATCGTTGCGAATCACGCCCTGGTCATAACCGACGCTGGCGCCGTATTCGGCGAAGGCCGGACGCATCCAGTCCAGGGTGACCGGTCGCGCCCAGCGCACTTCGTTGCGCCAGTAGCCACCGCTGTCGCCGTTCAGTTGCTGGTCCTTGAAACCGCGCACCGAGTAGGAGCCCCCCAGGCTCATGCGTTGCGGTGAATACAGGACGTCTTCACTGCGTTGCCCGGTGGCAAGACTGGAAAAACTCAACGACTCGCCCCACAACGTAAAGGGCTGCAGGTAGCTCATGGTGGCGGTGTATTTGCGATAGCGCGGCGTCGCCGTGAGGTTGCCCTGGGCGTCTCGCTCTTGCCGATTGCTTTGCGCGTCAAACGCGCCGATACCGTTTTGCATGCCCACATCCAGGTTGACGAAGGCATTGCCGATACGCCGCCCGTGGGTGAGGCCGACCTGGAACTCGCTGAGGCGGTTGCTGCTGGTCGGCAGGCGTGCGTCGAGCACGTAGTTGTTGGTGCGCAGGTGCGTCAGGCCGACGTTGACCGAGGTCTTGCTCACATCGTCACGATGGATCACGCGTTCGGCGCGCAGTTGGTGGTTCTGGCTGTCGCCGTTCTGCTTGAACTTGAAGTCATCGACCCTGCCGAAGGTGCGGTATTCACTCTCGCTGTAGCTGTAGCTGAAGTTCCACCAGCCCCACGGCAGGTTGTAATAGAACATGCTGCTTTTCGAGGTTTTCTGGTGGTCGCTCATGGCATCGTGGCCACCGCGCAGAATCAGCTGATCGGCCAGGCCTAACGGGCTGTCCCATTCCAGGCCCGCGCCCCATTGCTGTTCGCCGGTACTTTTCTGGCCGTCGTTGTTGCGTGACAGGCTGGCGCGCCAGGGCTTTTGTGGCGTGTTCTTGACCCGTACTTCACTGCCGCCGATTTGGCTGCCAGGGGTTAGTTCCATCTGCGCCTGCTTGGAGGGCAACCGGCTGAGTTGGTCCACCAGTTGTTCGACTTCGCGCAGGTTGAGTGCTTCGCCTACCTTGCCAGGAAACGCCATGGCCAATTCGCGATCGGTCACACTGCTGCCCTCGGCGCCCTTCAAGCCTTCGAGTTTGCCTTCGACCACCAGCACTTGCAGATGACCGCTGGAGAGGTCCTGTTGCGGCAAGTACGCGCGACTGGTGACCCGGCCCTTGGCGATGTAATAGTCGGTGATGACCTTGAGCAACTCATTAAGCTGCGCCACGCCCAGGCACTGGCCGATGTAGGGTTTGAGTAGGCGTGTGCGGTCAGTTGCGGAAAGGCTGTCAGCGCCCTTGAGTTCAATGTCCTGAATGGGAAAGCAACGGGTATCCGCCGGCAGCGCCGGGGCTGGGGGCTTGGCGTCTTTGCCGGGCAGGTCCTGAAGTTCTTCCAAGCGCCGGCGCTGCTCTTCGAGGAGACGGTTCTGGCGGTCGCGGATCAGGTCTTGATCCCCTGGCGTAGGAGCGGCCGTGGCGCTGTTCAGGCTCAAATAGGCGAGCAGGAAAGTGCACAGCAGATACCGAGTCCGTGGCAGTAACGAAGACATGTTCGATCCATCGAAAATCAAGGGCCGGCAAACTAACATCGAACTTGCGCCAACTCAAAAAGAACAGTTAGTTGGACACTTGTACTAGCTAATCATGCAAGCTGTTGATTAATAACAACAAAAAATAATCAAAAAGATACATGGCCTGTCACTGGAAATATTATTCCGACAAGCGGCAGCACTATTGATCGCGATTCGTCGGATAACTTATAAATTGCCATTAGTTGGCCATCAAGTTATTACCGAGATAGGTTAGTACCGGAAAAAGCAGAAAAGTTCGCGAAGGTTTTGTGAATTGGATCCCATTTGTCGGGATTAAACCGGATCGTTCCCACGTTGCATGGGAACGATCTTCCAGCACCGTCTCAGCTGGCGTCTTTGCTCTGGTCCTTGCCGGGCACCAGGGTCAGCCCGGGTTTTTCCACATCACGGGAAACATGGGATTTGACCTGCGCCACACCGCCTTCCTCATCGTTGTGGATCACCAGCACCCCAGGCCGACGCAGTTGCTCCAAGTCACCTTCGCCCAGACTGAAGCTCTCGCTCAGGTTCTTGTCGGTGAGCGCCTTGGCCTCGGCGCGACGCTGGGCAAACTTGCGCCCTTTACGTTGCTGGTAGCGCGCCCAGGTGACCAGGATCACGGCGTTGAACAACGCAATCCACAGGTACACCTGCAAGGTATTGAGTGCAGCAAAGATCGGCGCCTGGATACGCGGCCCACCGTGGGTCTCCAGCATCGAGTTGATCCCACGGGCCAGCAGCCAGATCAAACCGGCCCAGGCCATCAGGGTCAGCAGCACATCGATGATCCACATCACCTTACGTTGGCGGGTTCTCACCAGTTTCATGATCACGCCTCCTCTTCAGTAGGTTTGATGCCGCGATCCGGGCTGACCCAGCGCGCCCGCTTCTGGTGCTGGTTGAACAGCACCTTGGGGAAGCTGACCAGGGTGGTGAACAGGCTGACCAGCCAGAACACCATCGGGTACCACACGGTCCAGAACAGGGTCTTCCACAGATCCTTCTCGTAGCGGCGGTCGATCATGATGCTCACCGCGAACTGCAACAGGCACACCATGGCCAGTACCAGGCCGGTAAACGCGGGCGGAACCAGGGAGTCCACCGTGATCGCCGGTGGCAACACCATGAACTTGCCCAGCACGTAGAAGATCACCGACAACAGGAAGGTAAACGCCCAACCGGTGGACAGGCAGTATTCGAACAACAGCGGCCACAGGTAGCGATGACGCCATTGCCAGATACCCCGGATATTCTTGAACAGCACCTCAGCGCCACCCTGGGCCCAACGCAAGCGTTGCTTCCACAGGCCGCCGACCGTCTCGGGCATCAGGATCCAGCACAGAGCACGGGGCTCGTAGAAGATGCTCCAGTGATCGAGTTGCAGCTTCCAACTGACATCGATGTCCTCGGTGATCATGTCGGTACTCCAGTAATCGATGCGGTCCAGCGCCTTTTTACGGAACGCGACCACCACCCCCGACACCGTGAAGATCCGACCAAACACCCGTTGCGTGCGCTTGATCAAGCCGATGATCGAAGAGAACTCACCGACCTGCACGCGGCCGATCAGGGTCGAGCGTGTGCGGATACGCGGGTTGCCGGTCACCGCCCCCAGGCGCGGGTTATCCAGCATCGGCGCCACCATATAGGCCGCCGCGTTTTTATCCAGCAACGCATCGCCATCGATGCACACCAGGTATTCACTGCGTGCCGCCACGGCGCCCATGCGCAAGGCCACTGCCTTGCCCTGGTTCTGCGCCAGGTGCAGCACGCGCAGACGCGGGTGCTCCAGTGCCAACGCATCGAGCACTGCGGCGGTGTTGTCTGTCGAGCCGTCGTTGACCGCGATCACTTCGATGTTCGGATACACCTGACCCAGTGCGGCATGCATGGTGTCGGCGGCGTTATCCCCTTCGTTGTAGCAAGGGATGATGATCGAGATCAGTGGGCTGCCGGCCAGCTCGGGGGCCGGGGTATCTTCTTTCCAGGGCCAGTGGCGCTCCCAGTGCAGCCAGAAATACAGGCCGCCTGCGATCCACAGCGCCGACATGAACAGCGGGTAGAAAAACACAAAGTCCATCAGGAACTGCCCGGTGACCAGGAAGATCAGGCCCAGGGGCACACCCAATACCAATGCCAGCACGAATAAAGCCAGGATTCTATCGAACATGGTCAAGGGTTCCATTGGTTGGAAAGGGCCGGACGCACAGTCTTCAGGTCCGGGGAGTTTTCCAGGAAGTTGTCCGGGTAGTAGCCAAAACTCGTGACCCCCTGGCGCTTGAGTACACCCATCCATTCAGCCATCTGCGCGCTGTCGATATCCGGCGCGGCCTTGGTGCGCCAGTCTTTGGCTTGCAGTTCGAACACCGTGCGCCCCATGGCACCGGGGCGTGCCTTGACCGTGGCGACCAGCTTCTCCAGCCAGACATTGGAGTTGCTGTACTCCTGGCCTTCCATCAACGGCATGGCCATGGGCGCGGTCCAGTCGTAGGTCTGCAGGAAATCATCCAGGTTCTGCGCAAACCAGGCTTCGCTGCCGGGGTTAAGCATCGGCTCGGCGAAGATATTGCGCGCGGTCAGTATTTGCGGCCCACCGATGGCGCGAACCTTGGCGGTCAGTTCCTTGGTGAAGTCGATCAGGTAGCGGATCTTGAAGCGCGTCCAGCGTTGCATCACGGCAGGGTCGGCACGCAGCGCCTCGATCGTGCCCGGCAGGCCCGCAGCGGCATAGGCCTTGAGCGCGGCGGGGCTGGCATCTTCGAAATCGTTGAACACCGCATCGTCGTGGTACAGCACGCCGTCGATGGCATTGTTGCGCGCCAGGTCCTCATAGATCTCACCGATGATCTTGCGCACCTGCGGGTCGAACGGCGACAGGCGTTTGTACTGGTCTGGGTCGAGGCCGACCTGGCCGGTTTCCGGGTCCCAACGCGTTACGCGTGGCAGCTTGGGATCAAGGGCGAAACTGAGCACCGGCATCCACGCATACACGCTGGCATGGGCACGGGTGTGCAATTGCCAGGAGACGCGGTTGAACAGGTCGGCGCGTACCGGCAAGTGGCGGTTGGGGAAGTACACCGAATGCACCAGGCCGTCACCCTTGGGGTCGGCGAAGGCTTGCAGGAACACGGTGCCCGCGCCCATGTCCACCACCCGTTGCACAAGCTGGTCGAGGTTGCGTGCCTGTTGAGCCGGGTCCGGGTCGTAGACGTTATCCAGGTCCACATGCAACACGCGCATCGGCGCCTTGGTTTGTACCGCGACCATGCTGTTGGCGAAATGCTCGCCATCCGGATCGGAGGCCACCAGGAAGCGTGGGCTGTTCATCAGGTCACTGGAGCTGTCGAGGCCATCTTCCAGCGTCAGGGCCATCTGGTAACCCTGCTCGCCAATGATCGCCAGCGAGGTGCCTTTGGCGGCACCGTAAGGCCATACCCACACCCGTGGTTTCTTGCCGGTGACGCTTTGGATCTTGTTGGAGATTGCGACCACATCGGCACGCATCCGCGCATCGAATTGCGCCTGGCTTTCATAACGCCCGGTGGCCGGATCAAAACGCAGCGAGGTCGCTGCCGGCTCCAGGTTGCCCTGGGGGTTGGCCAGGATGCCCTTGTGGTTGTTGTCGGTGTGCGCGGCAATTTCCACCAGGCCCGACTGGGACACTTCGCGGATCTGCTGCCAGGTCAGGAACTCGCCACGCGGCCGTGGCTGGCCGGCGAAGTCCACCGGTTGGTTCATCGGCGTGTCGATCCAGTAGCCCACCGGCGCCAGCAGGGCCGGCCAGCGATAGGCACGCAGGATCGGCATTACGCGGGTATAGAAGCTGGAATAGCCATCGTCGAAACTGAGCATGATCGCTTTGGGCGGCAACTCAGGCCCACCGTTGCGGGCCGCCAGGATCTGGTCGACGCTGACCGCCTTGTAGCCGTTCTCGCGCAGCCAGGCCAACTGCTCGATCAAACGCTCGGTGCGCACCGCCACCACCGCCTGATCGGGGTCGCGATCCTCGACGTCGTGGTAGGCAATGCCCAGGAAATGGTTTTTCGGCCACGGCGCTTCGTTGGCCGGTGTCGGCCGCTCGGCGGGTGGAGTGAAAGGCGCGGGTTGCTGGGCACAGGCACTGGCCAGCATTACGCCCAGAATCAACAAGCAACGGCTGAGGACGGTCATGGTCAGGCTCTTTTAGAAACGGTAAGTGAGGTCGACGAGCAGACGCAGATCGCGTTCGCGATCACCGTCGTAAGGTCGGCTGATCAGGCTCAGGTTGGCGCCGGCTTCCAGCACATCGTTCCAGCGATAGCGTTGGCCGTAGCCCACCAGACCAATGCCACCGGTGGAATAATCCTGCTGGCTATACGTACCCGCACCGACCTGGAACTGCTGACTCCACTGGGTCTCGTAGCGGTGATAGAGCACATGGTTGATATTGAGCACAGGCAACACGGTGAAGTCTGACTTCGGGTTGAAGTAGACCGTGTCTTCCTTGCTGTTGCGGCTGGCGCCGACTTCCAGGCCCAGGTCCACTTGCACTTTCGGCGAGCTGTAGAGGCCTTCGCGGCCGCTGAGCAACGCTTCGAAGCGGTCGTTGCCGTCACTGAAATGGGAGGGGCTGAGGGTCAGTTTCCACTCGCGGCTTTCGTTGCCGCGCCAGCGGATGAAACCGCTGCCGCCGTTGGCCGTGATCCCGTCATTCAATGCCCGTAATGGCGTGGTGGACAGCAGGTAGCCGAGGCTACCGCCGTACTGCCAGTTATCGTTGATGTCGCGGGCAATCGACACGGCGGCGCCTTGTTTGGAGCCATCGCCGTAGGAGTGGTTGGAGACCTCGGCTTCAATGGTCATGTCGCGGGTCCGGCGCTCTACGCCGACCACTTGCCAACGGTGATGGCCAGTGCCCTCTTCAAAGTCGGCAGTGGCATAGCCGGCACCGGCGAACACGCGCCAATCCTCATCGATGGGCGGCGTGTAGATGCGGCTTTCAATGCCCCAGTCGCGACTACCCGAGACGGCACCGGCATCGCCGTTGTTGCCGCCGCCGAAGCTTTTGCCGGTGTAGGCCTCGACCCGCAGCTCGGCCATGTCGTGTACATCGCGCAGGCGTTGCAAGCGCTGCACCTGGCGGTTGTCCGGGTTACGGGCCACTACGTCGTCGGTGAGGATGTCGAGTTGACGCCATTCCTGAAGGTCCAACGCCGTGAAGCCTTGGGACATCTCCAGACCGATGTCACGCGGACTTTGCGCTTCGGTTTCCTTGAGTGAACGCTCGGCGCGGCGTGGCCAGTCGCGGGCGCGGTACATCTCGGCTTGCGCCAGGCGCAGACCGATGCTGCCAGGCGCCTTGCCGACCAGATCTTCAAGCGCCTTCTCACTGGACGGCAGATCGGAACCATAGGTGCCGGCCTGGGCGGCCAATTGTTGGGCGTCCATCCATTCATCGTTAGGGTTGCCGATCGGCAGCCCCTTGAGTTCAACACGCGGTTTCTGGTTGTCGGCCAGGTTCTTGGCAACCGCCCGCGCTTCATCCACCTGGTCGTTTTCGAGCAAGGCGTAGAACAAAGCGGTGCTGTCTTCAACGCGATCGCCCACGTCCGCGTCGGGCGCGCTCAGCGCTTGGCGATACAACGGCGCAGCCTTTTCCGGCAGGCGCTGGTCGAGGTAGGACGCGGCCACCCAACGCACTGCATAGGTGGGCAACTGCACACCTTCGGCCTGGAGGGTTTCGTATTCGCGGATCACCTCGGCGGTGCGTGCCCGAGCCTTGAGCGCACCCAGGCGGTCGATGCGCCAGCGCACCACGTCGTCTTTGGCCGTGGGGTCCGGGGTCCAGCGGGTGAGGAGCTGGTCATAACCCTGCAACGCGCGATCGGCGATGACATAGCGTTCTTTCTCGGTACGCGTGGCGAACTCGGCCATGCGCACGCGCTCGGCGGCCAGGTCACCTTCCAGGCGACGTTGGGTCACCGGATCGACAAGGCCGGGACGCTGGGCGGACAGGCGCAGTGCAGGCTCGGGCAGACGCGCCTTTTGCAAGGCAACGACGTATTCGCGGGCTACTTCCGGCTTGTCGCCTGCGCGGACAAACGCCTGGTCGAATTCGTGCAGCGCGTCGTACTGCAAGCCCGCGCGGGTCAGTGCATAGCCCAGGGCCATGCGTCGATTCGGATCATCCGGTTTGGCAGCCACCAGCGCGCGAGCGCGTTGCACCGCTTCGCTGGCTTTGCCGCCGTCAGCCTGGGTAAGGGCCAGGCCCAGTTGCAGGTCGACATTGTTCGGCTCACGCAACAGCGCCTTGCGATAGACCGCCTCGGCCTGTGCCCACTGCTTTTGGTTGCGATAAGTCCGCGCGACCGTGGCCAGCGCCTGGGCGGTCAGGTTGCGGTTCTGACCCTGTGCCTCGTACACCTTGAGCACCTCCGCATCCTGGCCGGCCCAACCGGCGATCACCAGGTGATCACTGATCTGGCCTGGCGTCTGGCGCTCGGCAGGCAATTGGCGCAGTTGAGTCAGGGCGGGGGTGAAGTTGCCGTTGCGCGCCTGGATGATCAGGGCGTCATAAGCCGGGTCGGCCATGGCAAAGGTGGGCATCAGCAACTGGCTGCACAAGGTTACCCCGATGAGCAGCCGTAACCGGCCTGAGGCACTGAGTGGGAGGTTTCGCAGCATATCGTGAGCTTCCTTACACACGGAAAGCTGTAACGATAGGTGGTCCTGAGCAATTTGCATCAGGGCGTCGGCGTCTCGTGACCCGACCTAGCTTTCCTGTATGAACTATCTCCGACGCGCCTATGAAAAAGGACAACTCATAACAATTGTTCAGAATTGCCCGGCAAATCTGAAATACCAATGGGGGAGCGGGCTTGCCTGCGATGAAGGGTGGCTAATCGACATGAACGTCGACCTTTTGACCCCTATCGCGGGCAACCCCGCTCCCCCATTAATTATTTCTGGGCGATGGCGAAACCGTTACTGCGCGCCGCTGACCGCACCGACCTTGGCCATCACAAAACCGATGAATTGCTCGACGGTCATTTTCTGGCCATTGAAGGTCACTTCATTGTTGGCATAGTGCAGCTTGGACACGACGTCGCTGCCGACCAGGGTTGCCAGTTGCGTACCCACGGCCATACCGCTGACCATCTCGCTGGCCATCTGGGATTGCTGCTCGATGGCTTTAGGATCGGTCACACCACCGACCTGCGCTTGCAGGGCGGCAACGTCAGCGATCATTGGCTTGGACAGGGTCAGATTGGCGTCCAGCAACGAGACCATTTGCTTGCCCAACTCAACCGGAGGCAGTTCCATGGAGGTTGGCTTGGCCAGGTCCAGCACCAGGTTGAATTTGCTTTCGCCGTGGGTGGTTTTCAGCGACAGGTTTTCCAGCGCCAGATGCGGCTTGGCGGCCAGCAACTGATTGACGTTGGCTTCTGCCAGGGTCTGCTCGGCTTCAGTCAGTTGCAGCTCAGGCACCGGTTGGCCGGCGGCGGCAGCGGCTTGCACCGGCTGCATCTTGTCCTGATACAGCTTGGTCAGCACCAGGCCAGACGGTACGTCGATGTTCTTCAAGCTCAGGGCCATGGCGGCAGAGCCCACGGGTTTGCCCTGGTAGCCAATCTCGTCGATCTTGTAGTCGACACGGCCGGACATGTTGTTGTCCGTGATTTCGCTGGTGTCTTTCTGCTCGAAGCCCTTGAGGGTCAGCACGGCTTTCTGCGGGCCGAAGGTGAGCTTGGTATCGCTCAGTTCTACGGTGTTCTGCCCGGTGTAGAAGCCGAAGGTGGATTTTTCCAGGTTGCTGGCCACGGTCAGGCCGGCGAGCTCGGCGTTGAATGGCGCGCCATTGGCATCGACTACGTCCAGCTTGAGGCTATTCATGTAGCCATCCACCTTGACCTTCTTGCCTTCGGCGGTGCTGTCGAAATCCAGGTTCAGACCGGAGAAGCTTACCGAGGAAGTCTCGTCCTTGAACTCCAGCGGCAGCAATTCGAGGTTGCCGGTGACCGAACGGCTGTAGCCGATATTGGCCACGCCTTTGAGCGGCGACACGTCTTTGGCGGCGGCGAACCATTTTTCGGTGGTGGCGTTTTTTTCCAGCTCATAGTGACTGGTGGCCATGACCGGCAGCCACTTCAGCGACACCAGGCGCGAGAACGGCAACGGGCCGTGTTCGATATGGTCGACAAACAGCAGCTCGGGGTTCGGGTTCTGCTCGCCGAAGAACGAGCCCTGGCCCTTGAGGCGATAGTGCGCGGTGCTGCTGAACAGGCCACGGTCCAGGGACACCAGCTCCAGGGCAACGGTGCCGTCGACGCCGGCCATGGAACGTTGCAGTTCCTTGTTGGCGTCCTGCACCGCCGTTTGCAGCACCGGTTCCAGCTGCTTACCGGTGTACCAGGCACCGCCTGCACTGACGACGCCGACGGCGACAACGAAACCCAAAAGAACTACGGCTGGCTTATTCATGAAGTGACCTGATCAAATCCTGTGAGAAGTGGGCTGTCTTCCTTGAACCCCGAGGGGGATTGGCTCAAGCCCGCCGAAAACGGGGGAAGATTAGCACTGGCGGCCGCGAACGGCCCAGCTTTTCAGAGGGATCAGATCAGCACTAGTTCAGGAATACTCCAGCTCAATTTCATCCAACTGGTGGTCGAAACTCTTCAGGCGTGCCGTCCAGGTGTACACCAGCACCTCAAACTCGCGGTGTATCACGGCATTGCCGGGGGTGTCGGCCTTGGGGTCGCAGAAATCCAGTTGGTAGCGCTCGCGGGCCATTTGCGTGGCCACGTCGGACAATTCCCGCGCGTTATTCAGCCAGTGCCTACCGTCCGCGACTTGCTGATCGAGTGCCACGCACTGTTTCTTCAGGACTTCGAGGCTTTTTTCCAGGGGCGTGCCGGTCAGGTCGCCCATGACTTCCTGGAAGGTGCGACCCGGTTGCCAGTAGCTGCCCCAGAAGTAGCGGTCGAACACGGTCTCGACCCTGCGCAACGCGACCTTGGTGTCCCAGATCGCCACGCGGGTCTTGCCTTGTTCGAGGAGTTTTTTCTTCACCCGCTGGTTCTGGTAGGAGGCCCAGGCCACGACGCCGATGGACAGGGTGCCGATCACCAGGCAGGCGCTGTCGAGAAACACCATCGCCTTATCGAGTTGGTGAGCCAGCATGACGCCGTAGAAATAAGCAGCCGATAACAGCACCAGTGCGAAGAGCACGCACCAGAAAGCGGGAGCATAAGGGTTTTTCATTATTGGAATCCCCATGAGCAAACGCGAGCAGTGTCAGGCGAATCGTCACGGCGATCCGCCTGTCAAAGCATAGCTATTTGCTCAGGGTTTGCTGGCCGGCGCAGGTTGCGTTCGTCCGCTTTCCCAACCGCCGCCCAGGGCCAGGAACAGATCGATCTGGCTCATGGCAACCTGTGTGTTGGCGGCGGCCAGTTGGGCGCGCATGCTGGTGTGGGTGCCGGTGGCTTGCAGATCGGCCAGGAACGAAGCGCGGCCCGCCTGGTAGAAGCGGTGTGTTTGGTCGGCGGCTTCTTCCGACGAAGCTTCGGCTTCGGCCAGCGCATCGCGCCGTTGCAGCAACGCGGTGTATTGCGCCAGCCCGGTCTGGGTCTCACGAATGGCGTTGAGCACCACCCCATCGAAGTGCGCCAGGGCACCCTGGGTCGCGGCTTCGGCTTCATGGATACGGGCTCGGGCGCCGTTGGTCGGCACCGTCCAACTGATCAGCGGGCCAAAGCCCCAGCGGTTGGTGGCGGGCTCGCCAAGGTTGTCGAGGATACCCACCGTACCGACCGTGGCGCCGATGCTGATGTCTGGGTACAACGCGCCGGTGGCCACGCCGATCCGCGCCGTAGCAGCGGCCAGTTGGCGCTCGGCCTGGCGCACATCGGGACGGCGCTTGAGCAAGGCGGCGCCATCCCCCACCGGCAACAATTGGGCGATATGCGGTAACTCGGCGCAGCTGCTGGTGCCGGCGGGCAATTGGTCCACCGGTTTGGCCAGCAACATCGACAAGCGAAACAGCCCGGCCTGGCGCGCGGCGTCATAACGCGGCATATCGGCGCGCAAGGACTTGAATTGGGTTTGCGAACGGGTGACCTGGGTTTCGTCGCCACGGCCGGCGTCACGCAGGCGCTGGGTCAGGCGTGTGCCTTCGGCTTGCAGGTCGAGCGAATGCTGGGCGATGGCCTTTTCTTCATTGGCGGCGCACACCTGGGTGTAGGAACGCACCACGTCGGCCACCAGGGTGATACGCGCGATATCCGCCGCAGCTTGCGCGGCGTCGGCACTGGCCTGGGCGCTTTCGATGCCGCGTTGCAGGGTGCCGAACAGGTCGAACTGATAGGAGGTGCTGATACCGACACTGCCGATATTGGCGACCGGCACCTTGTCCGCAAGCAAAAATGCCTCGCCCGATTCCTGCAGGCGTTGGGCCTCGGCCTTGGCGCCGGCACTCCAGCCGCCAGCGGATTCGGCCTGCTGCACCTGGTACCGCGAGCGTTGCAGGTTGGCGGCGGCGACGCGCAGATCCGTGTTGGAGGCCATCGCCTGACGCACCAGCTCATCCAGGCGCGGGTCCTTGTACAACCGCCACCAATCCACCGGCACCGGCGCCGACACCACGTTGTTGCCCTCACCCGCGATCGTCCCTTGCAGGTCGCCACGATTGACCGCGGCTTTATCCGGCAGCGAGTAATCCGGGCCCACCGCCTGGCAGGCCGACAGCAGCAAACCCAGCGCGGCGGTGGCCAACAGCTGCTTCATGGCTGGTCTCCGTCTTTGACCTTATCGCCGATGATCGAGACGGTGGCCGTACGCCCGGCGATCATGCGGAAGTCCGCCGGCACATCATCAAAGGCGATGCGCACCGGAATCCGCTGGGCCAGGCGTACCCAGCTGAACGCCGGGTTGACGTTGGGCAGCAGGTTGGAGCCGCTGCTGCGGTCGCGGTCTTCGATACCGGCAACGATGCTTTGCACATGGCCGCGCAGGCGGGCGTTGTCACCAATCACACGGATGTCCACCGCCATGCCGACGTGGATGCCGTCGAGCTTGGTCTCTTCGAAATAACCATCGATATGGAAGGAGTTGCTGTCCACCACCGACAACACCGGGCGCCCGGCGGTGACGAATTCCTGGGTACGCGGCGCCCGGTCGTTGACGTAACCGTCCACGGGGCTGCGGATCACGGAGCGGTCAAGGTTGAGCTGGGCGGAATCCACCGTCACTTGGGCTTCGGCCAGGGCCGATTGGGCACGGGCCACGCGGGACTGGCTTTCTTCCAGTTGCTCGCTGGGCACCAGGTTGCCGAGACCGCGGTTACGTTTGTACTCGCGCTGGGCCTGGGCCAGGGTTTCCTGGCGGTCGGCCACCGCAGCCTGGGCTTGGCGCAACGCCAGCTTGAAGCGGTCCTGGTCGACGGCAAAGAGCACTTGGCCCTTGGTCACCAACTGGTTGTCGCGTACGTCCACGCGCTGGATCAGCCCGGACACGTCCGGCGCGATCTGCACGATGTCGGCACGAATGTGGCCGTCACGGGTCCACGGGGCAAACATGTAGTACATGACCATGCGCCACACCACGACGACCGCAAACGTCACGATCAACAGCGTGAGGACTACACGGCCGATGGTCAAAAAAGGTTTTTTCATGTCATCAGGTATCGACTGAGTGAGTCCACCGCGCCCAGCAACAGCGCGTAGAGCCCCACATTGAATAATGCCCGGTGCCAGACCAGGCGATAGAAGTGGAGACGGGTCAACAACCCGTGCACCACCAGGAACAGCACGTACGTAATGCCCATCAGCACCAGCAGCGTGGGCAGGAACACCCCGCTGATATCCAGATCACCGATCATAAAGGCGCTCCATCAGGTAGCGGCGCTTCCATCTCGGTGCCGCCAATAAATTCCACGCCCGGCAGCAGCGACAGGCGCAAGCCCGCCAGCGCATGCAGCAGATGCAGGCGGGTGTCGTCTTCGTCTTGCAGGCCCTGACCGTTGAGGGCGCGGCGCGTGCGGTCCAGGGTCATCAGCAGACCGCTCGGCGCGGGCAAGCGTTCACCGGCCTTGAGGCACGCCTTGAAGTAACCGCCCACACCTTCGACGACTTGGTTGAGCAGCACCCGTGGCACGCCGAGGATGCGCGGCGAATAGGCGAGCAGATCAAGCAGGTTCAGCGCCACGCGCAAATCGCGCAGGGCGGTGCCGGTGTCCTGATTGATCAAGGCCAGGCGCGGCAGATGCTGCATCAGGCGGTCGAGCATCTGCGCGGCCATGTGCCGGTGTTCGGCCAGGGTCGCGGGCTCGGTGAGGCTGACGATGTCGCGCCAGCTGAAACGGGTCAGGCGCTTGGCCGCGAGTTCTGCGCCGAAGGGCCGCGCGATCAGCGTCCACACAAAGGCAAACAGCAGGCCCACCGGCCCCGCCAGGTTGACGTTGGCGAAGTTGAGGAAGTCGGCGTCATAGGCGCCCTGGATGCTGATGAACGACGAGGTGTTCACCAGCGTCAGCAACATACCCAGGTAAAAACGCGGCTGCACGGTGAGCGTGCCAATGCAGATAAACGGCACGGCGAACGCCAGCACCAGCATCGGGAAATCATGCAGGTTGGGCAGCACCAAAAACAGGTAGAGACTGGCGAACAGCACTGACATGGCGGTCCAGAAAAAGAACCGGTAGATCTGCGGCGCCGGGTCGTCCATCGAGGCAAAGAAACTGCAGGCGACGGCGGCCAGGATCACCGCGCTGCCGCCGTCGGTCCAACCGAGCAGGATCCACAGCACCGAGGCAACGATGATCGCGGTGACCGTCGAAAAGGCCGAGTAGAACATCAGGCCACGGTCGAGGAACGGCGTGAGCCGGCCCAGGCGCCAATGGCGGTAGACGGCGCGCCAGGTATCCTGGCTTTCGCACTGGATGGCGGCTTGCAGGCTGCGGCAGTCTTGCCACAGGTCGATCCACTCTGCGAGGCGGTAGAGCGCGTTGGAGAACAGCAGCGTGTGCCGGTCGTCCAGCGCTTCGCCCTGGGGTTGAGCGGCGTCGACCTTGTCGCGCAGCACGCGCCAGCGTTCCAGGGGCGCTTGCTCGGTGGTGCTTTCCAGCCAGGCGTTGGCCTCTTCCAACAAAGGCTTGAGCTGATCAAGAAACTCCGGTGCGCGATGCTCGATGGCGTACACGGCATCATCCAGCGCATCGATGACCGGCAACAGGTGAATCATGCGCCCGCGCAGTTCCTTGGTGTTGCGCACCGTCTGCGGCCGCGCGCCTTCATGGGGCAACTGGCCGATCATCAATTCAAGGGTGTTGAAAGTGGCCACCATGCCGCCGCGCAGGGTGCTGATTTCTTCAGGCTCAACGTTGCGCGTCAGAAAGCGTTGGCTATAGACCTGAGCGTCGGCAAACCACTTGGCCACCGAGCCATCGAACACCGGCATCAGGCGGCGCGGCCAGAACATCGCGCCGACCACCGCTGCCACTGCGATACCCAGGAAGATTTCTTCGGTGCGCGCCTCGGCCACATCCCACACCGCCAGCGGATTATCCACCACCGGCAAGGCGATCAGCGGCAAGGTGTACCCGGCCAGCATCAGCGCGTAGTTGTTGGCGGTGCGCAGGTGCATGGACAGAAACAACAGCGTGCCCGTCCACAAGGCAATCACCACCACCAGCATGTAAGGTGACTGTACAAACATCGGCACAAAAATCACCGCCGCCGCCGCGCCCATGAACGTGCCGATGGCGCGGTACAACGCTTTGGAACTGGTAGGGCCGACAAACGGGCTGGAAACGATATACACCGTGGCCATCGCCCAGTACGGACGCGGCATTTGCATGAGCATGGCGATGTACAACGCGATCATCGAGGCCGCAAAGGTACGCACCCCGTAGAACCAATCACGGGCGGGCGGGAAACCGGTAAAAAATCCGTTCAAAGCGAGGCCGCCTCGAAGGCGCGCAGCACACGCAGCGCGGCTTCCATATCGCTGTGGGGAATATCGGCCAGCACTTCCTTACGCAGGCGCACCAGTTGCACTTCCACCGCTTGCACCAGCTCGCGGCCGCGCTCGGTCAGGCTCAACGCCTTTGCGCGACGGTCATGCACGTCTTCGGTGCGGCACACATAACCGTCGGTGCACAGGCGGTCGAGCAAGCGCACCAGCGACGGGCTTTCCATTCCCGACGCCTGGGCGACCTTGACCTGATGCACACCATCGCCCAAGCGGCCGATCATCAACAACGGCACGGCGCAGGCTTCGGAGATGCCATAGCTCACCAGCGTGGTCTGGCAGATTTTGCGCCAGTTACGGGCACCCACCACCATGCTGCTGCTGAGGTTCATCTGGATTTGTTCGAGGGATTGAGGCACTGGATAGTTCGCATACAGTTAGTTTGCTAACTATCAATATGGTGGATGGATCCAAATGCGTCAAGTTTTGAAACAATTTAGCGGATGGGTGGTGGGCGGTAGGGGTAAGTAAAGCGGGTTTGGGCGCGGGTGCCGGATTTTGATGAGAAGCGACGAGGGTGCAATCGGCCGAAATGTTCTAAACCGTTAGTCGCCTCCTGCCTGACCTCACTTCTATTGGTAATTACGATGTATATACTTTGTACATACCATTTCGAGGCCTCAACTGTGACCAAATTAGCCGTCTTCACTATGAAACTGGAATCAGAGTTGCGCGACCAATTCATGGCAGAGTGCGAAGCCTCGCATCGCCCGGCGTCGCAAATCGTGCGCGAAATGATGCGTCAGTTTGTGCAGTCTCAACAGGAGACACGGGAATATGACGAATTCTTACAACGCAAAGTAGATGCCTCACGCGCGTCCATTCGGGCAGGCCGAGAGATTTCCAACGAAGACCTGGAGGCCGAATTTGCAGCGAGGCGCGCTCAAGTAGATAACCTGGAGTGAGGGTTACCTGGACGCCCGAGGCCGGGCAGGATCGTCGAGAAATCTGGGATTTTCTATTCGATAAAAACCCGCAGGCCGCTGCCGACATGGACCGGCGTTTTAGTATCGCAGCAGCTGGCTTGGCCCAAAACCCGGAAATTGGCCCCTCAGGTCGAATCTCTGGAACGCGCGAGGTCATTCCCCATCCGAGTTACCGGCTCGTTTATCAACTTGAGCCAAACGTGGTGAGGATTGTGGCTCTGGTGCATACCGCTCGCCAGTGGCCTCCAGAAAGTGGCGCACCCCATTGATGCCTCAAGCGAACGGCGGCTGAGCACTTTCATCCTCGTTTACCCGTCCCGCCTCCTCCTCGATAAACTCAAACACCTCCTCCGCCACGCTGTACTGAAACTGCTTGCGCCGATGTTTCGAAACCTTGCCCTCGTTGTCCAGGCACATCATCACCAGCTTCGACAGATCACTGCCGCGCACGTCATAACGCTGGTTCACGGCCTTGATCACGCGGTCGTAGCGGTCGAGGAATTCGGTTTCTTCACGCAGTTCCACCTCCAATGCGCGTCGAGCCATTTGCAGGGTGAATTCGACACAGCGGGTGGCGTCCCAGTAGCGGTAAATCGACGGGTGGCCGATGAACTCGAAGGCCATTTCATCGCCATCCAGCCAAGTCACGCTCCAGAATTCCCGCCTGGGTTGGGAGAACGCCTTGAGCGCCTCCAGATAGCCCGCCTCTTCGTGCTTCATCGCAACGGAAACAGGCAACAACAGCCCGTTCTCCAGCGCGCCGTAGTGGCAGAGTGTTTGGTGGATCAGGAAGCGAGACAGGCGCCCATTACCGTCCATGAACGGATGCAGGAACACAAAGCCGAAAGCCGTGACGGCAGCCGCCACCAATGGATCAACCTCTCTCACAGGCTGGTTGGCGAACGCCATCAATTCTTCCATCAGGTCCTGACAGAGCGCCGCAGCAGGCGGCACATAGCTGACACCCGCTGCACCACGCAGGCCGTTGTGCAGGTGGTTTTGTTCATGGCGGAATGCGACGGCTTTGTCGAACGGGTTGGAGACGGTGCTGTTTTGCAGCTCGACCAAGTAGTCCTCTGTCAGCAGCCGCCCTTCGTGAGCCTGGCGTAAAAGCTGGACAAAGCGTCGGGATTTTTCTTCACTGGGTTGTTCTTTTTCGATAGCAAATGAATCGCGAGTTTCGTGGAGATAGGCCCACTGGATCGCGCGGTCCATCATTTCTGGAGGCAGGGTTGCCATGAAAGATCTGGCGTGACCCAACACATCAAGCGCCAACAACGCCTCTAACTCAGGCGTTCTCTCCACCGTCGCGCAGTAATGCAGAGAGCCCAGGCCATTAAAATCAATTCGCCAACGACTGTTGCGGATGCTTGGGCCAGTCACATAGCGCTCGGGATCAAACAAGGCAACAACACGCCCCCGAACAGGTAGTGCGTAATCAAGCGCTCGCCCGGTAAATCCTTCCCACAAATAGCAGGCTTTACGGATAAAGGCGCCATGGGGGGACTCCGCCAAACCGGCCAAAAATGGCTCCGGACCAAGACGTTCAAAAACCTGGGCAAGTATGGCGAGATTCACACCCTCATGCTTGAGTGCGAACAGCACGTGCTCAAACAGGGCATGTTGCGCAGGTGCGACGGCATGCGGAACCGCCAGGCAGTTGCCGATCAAGGTGATTCTGGTCACGGGTTTAATCATCGCGACGCGCTGAGGCGGGATGACCTTTAAATCCAGCGATTCGCAGAGATAGGCATATCCGACTGTCGCCAAGGTGAGCTTCCCCAGAAAAAATTCACTTGAGCGATTAAAGCCCAGTTTTTTTTACCTCTCACCATTTTTTTTTACATTATCGTGTTTCAGCAAAGTTTTTTTTACACCCCTCGCCCACCCCGCAACATCAAATTCAGCTCATCCACCACCTCAGCCCAATCCGCATCCTCCAGAATCTCCTCGCGTAAAAACGCCTTCTGGCTGTCCGTCCAGAAAAACGCATCCGCCAGTTTCAGCTCCGGCTTGAGCGGCGAGTGAACCGCCGCAAACTTCTCGATACTCACCGGGTCATCCGGCAAACCCAGCTGTTTGAACAATGACGGCAAGCTATGCACGGGCGATTCCATGGCGGGCTCCTGATAGAAAAGTATCAACCCAGTCTAGCGGCAGCCCTCGGGTTGTGCCGACGGTACGTTGCACAGCACGAACAACCGCGCACGCGCGCCGCCGCCATCCTGGCGACTGAGTTCGCGCCAGCCTTCGGGCAGCGGGGCGAAATCGTCGGGGGCTTCGTTGCTGCTGATCAGCCACACGCGACGGGTCTCGGCGGGGAGTGCCGACAGGTGGTCGAGGTAGATGCGCCCGCCGTCCTGGTCCACCAACGTGCCAAAGCCGTAGGCATTCGGCCGGGTGGGCGTGCCGTCGGGTTTGGGCGGTGTGTAGAGCTGCAACTGGGCGTCGGTCTGGTCGTAATACACGTAGCTGAGGTACCACATCATGTCGCTGAGGACGATGCGGTCGTCTTCCTGGTAATTGCGGTTGACGAACTCCACCGGCACGTTGAATTGGTCGTGCTCATCCACGGTGAAATTGTTTTTCAACCCCACCAGTTCCACGCCGACAAACAGCACGAACAGCGCCGCCCCCAGCAATGAAAACCGCGATGGCAGACGATCGATGGCCATGGCCAGCAGGATCGGCAAACCCAGGGCATACACCGTCAGGTAACGTTCGATAAACACCGGGGAAATAAATGACACCCCGTAGACCAACAGCAGTGGCAACAGGAAAAACAGCGCCAACAGGCTGGCCGGCCGATAACGCTCACGGTCACACCAAGCGGTGGCAACGACGACAGCCACCAGCAGCAACGGGAACAGCCAGAACAGCGGCGACCAGAAACCGACACCTTCATCTTGAAGCACAAACTGCCAGATCATCGACGGCAGGGAGAACAGGCTGACCGGCTCTTCCCAGCCAATATCACCACCCACCTTGAGCTGTTCCACATGCTGCACCAGGTCCAGCAGGTTCGGCAGCCACGGCAGGTACAGCAACACAATCGTGGCGTTGGCCACCCACCAGGCCGGGCGTGTGATAAGCCGCTGGTCACGCGGCATCGTGCCAGCCAACACACCCAGATAGGCCCAGTGCACCAACACGCACAGTGCAGTGAAATAATGGGTGTAGAAACCGGCCGTCATCAAGACGACATACACCGCCAGATACCGCGTGCGCTCGGGTTGGCGCACCCAGTACACCAGCGCCAGCGTGGCGCCCAGCAGCCACACGCCCAGCAGCGAATACATGCGCACTTCCTGGCTGTAGCGCACCGCCGTCGGCAACAGCGCGAGCAGGATCCCCGCCAGCACCGCCGCACGGCGGGTGGACAGTTGCCGCGTGAGCCAAACGCCCAGGCCCACGGCGATGACACCGGGAATGGCACTCATGCCGCGAATCGACCAGATGCTGTCGCCGAACAGTTCGATCCAGCCGCGCAGCAGGAAAAAATACAGCGGCGGGTGCACGTCGTGCGCGGCGTGGAACCACAGGTCGCCCAGGGCATATTCGCTGAGCAGCAGGCTAGAGCCCTCGTCGCCCCAAATCGCCGCCGACGTCAGGTTGTAAAACCGCAGGGCCATGGCCAGCGCCAGGATCGGCACCCACCAGAGACGACTGATCCAGCCGGCACCTTCCCAACTGAGGCGACTGAGTGCGGGTAACGTCCCGACCTTTTCGTTTTGCTCTACCACAGACCGACGCACCTCGATTCCCCTGATTGCCCAAGCGCAAACATCGCCACTCTAGGACAAAAGATCCAGGCTGGCTGCTGGAATCAGACAAATCAGCAATTTGTGCAGGGCTTCTCCGAAGCAACCGTAGGAACACGCTATTATTGCCCCCCTCCAAGGACTCAGGATCAAGGACACGTCATGCGCATCGGTTTTCTGTCACCTCTGGCACTGGCACTGCTTGCCGGCATCACCCAACAGGCCCAGGCCAGCTCTGACGACTCGTGTTACCCCGATTGGCGCGTCTCGCGTGACAGCCTCGATTCCTGCAGCAACGTGCCCTTCCTGAGCCCCAGCAACGACAGTCGCGTCAACCTGCGCCTGCTGCTGGCGGACAAAAAGGCCGAACCGCTCACGCCCAACGCCCTGAGCGAAGATGATCTGTCCCAGGGCTTCGGCCTGGTGCCCTTCCCGGTCTATCGCCTGGCGCCTATTCCCGCGACAAACGATGAGCCCGACAACAAGCCGGACAACTCGCGCACCGCCGAACTCGACACGCTGCTCAAGCCCCTGGGCATTCAGCGCGACGAGTACGAGAGCGCAGGCGAAGCGTTCCTGACTGGCGAGGGCAGCCGTTGCCGCAGCAACGATGATGACAGCGCCACGGCCTTTATCAGCCAGGTGATCAAGGCCGACATGCCGGCAGCCGAGCGTGAGTTGCTGGTAAAGGCGCGCTTGCAACTGCTCAAGGCCTGTTCGTGGGAAGGCCAGGTGGTGGACGCCCAGCAGATCCAGTCCCACGACGGCCAACTGTTCCGTACCTACCTGCAAGCCGCCGCCGACTTCTACAGCGGTCGCTTCGGAGACGCCGAACGAGGTTTTGCCGCCGCCAGCATCAGCCAGGTGCCTTGGCTGAAGGAAACCGCGCTGTACATGACCGCACGTACCTCCTTGAACCAGGCGCAGGCTGAAGCCTTTGACGAGTACGGCATGCCGCAGCTCGAGCATGTAGATAAGTCCGCCCTGAGTGATGCCGAAGAAGGCTTCCTCGGTTACCTGAAATCTTATCCACAGGGCGACTACCTGGCCTCCGCCCGTGGCCTGTTGCGTCGCGTCTATTGGTTGGCCGGTGACAACACCAAACTCGCCGAGGCCTTCGGCTGGGCGATGACCGAAGCGACTGACGCGCAGCGCAATGTGTCGGTGGATGATCTGGTGGAGGAAGCCGACCTCAAGCTGTTGATGGTCAATAGCGAAACCGTCAGCACGCCGATGATCCAGTTTGTCAGTGACCTGATGGTGATGCGCGGTGGCAACCAGCCCGCCCTCTCTCGCGCCGACCTGGAAAAGCAGAAAGCGGCGTTCGCCGGCGCGCCGCAGCTGTATGACTACTTGCTCGCGGTGTCTGCGCTGTATACCGAGCATCAGCCGGATGCCGCGCTGAAACAATTGCCCCAGAGCGTGCCGTCGAGCCTGAATTACTTCGCCTTCAGCCAGCAGACCCTGCGCGCCCTGGCCCTGGAAGCCAAGCTAGACTGGAAAGGCGCCGAAGCGCTCTGGCTGCAACTGCTACCACTGGCGAAACTGCCGTTGCAACGCGACCAGCTTGAGCTGGCGTTGGCCATGAATTACGAGCGCAGCGGCCAGTTGGCCAAGGTGTTTGCCAGCGATTCACCGATCAGCGCCAAGCCGGTGCGCTACATCCTGCTGCGCAACGTCGCCGGTCCTGAATTGCTGCGCCAGCAGATCGCCGGGGCCAGCGACCCGCTGGAGCGCCAGACCGCGCAATTCGTGTTGCTCTACAAAGACCTGCTGCGCGGCCAGTACGCCACGTTCGCCGACGACCTCAAGCAACTGCCAGCCTCCGCCCCGGAAGACAAACTGGGCACCAGCCTGGGCTACGTCTACAGCGCCAGCCAGACCTTGAAACTGTTCCAGTGGAACGGCGACAAAGCCGAGTCCGGCTACGCCTGCCCGAGCATCACGCAAATCGCCGCGACCTTGCAAGCCGATGCCAAGAACCCACAGGGCCTGAACTGCCTGGGTGAGTTCATCCTGCGCAATGGCCTGGACGGCATGCCGCTGGAGCAGGCACGCGCCGCCGGCAGCCTGGGCAGCAGTGCATCGGACTTCAAGGGTGAAACCTTCTCGCGCCTGGATGGCTACAAACAGGTGATCGGCAACGCCAAGGCGCCGAAAAATGACAAGGCCTACGCACTGTTCCGCGCCATCAATTGCTACGGGCCTTCGGGCTACAACAGTTGCGGCGGCGTCGACGTGGAGCCGGCTGTGCGCAAAGCCTGGTTCCGCCAGCTGAAAACCAGCTACGCCGACACCCAGTGGGGCAAATCGCTGCAGTACTACTGGTGAGGCACCTGTGGCTCGGCTTGCTGTTGCTGGCGAGTCCGGCCTTCGGCGCCGTCGACGCCCGCGACTATGACGCTTTCTGGCTGTGGAGCGGCATCACCCCACAGCCGGTGCTCAAGCAGGCGAAAACCCTGTACATCCTCCAAGGCCAGATCAACTCCACGCGCCGCGCGCCAGGGCGCGGCGTGCAGATGATCGCCCAAGGCATCAGCGTGCCACGCCTGACCCAGGGCGACATCTGGATCGTCTACCGCGCCCACACCCTGCACTGGCCCGAGCCGGTCTACCGCCAACTGTTCGGCCAGGTACAACGCTGGCGCGATGCAGGTAATCCGGTGGTCGGCATTCAGATCGACTTCGACGCCCGCACCCAGTACCTGCACGAATACGCCGACTTCCTGCGCGACCTGCGCCAGCGCCTGCCCGCCGACCTGCGCCTGAGCATCACGGGCCTGATGGACTGGAGCAGCAATGCCGACCCCACCGCCATCGCCCAGCTCAAGGGCGTGGTGGATGAAGTGGTGGTGCAGACGTACCAGGGGCGCCACAGCATCCCGGATTACGCGGCGTATTTGCCACGAATGAATCGGTTGGGGTTGCCGTTCAAGATCGGCTTGATTCAAGGCGGGACGTGGGAGGAACCGAAGTATTTGCAAACGAGCGAGTGGTTTCGAGGGTATGTGGTGTTTTTGCAAAACCCTTGAAACGCCGTTCTCTTATCCGGCGCCCCAGACTGTCACAAGCAACCCCCATCCCAGTAGCCCGACACCTACTCCCAGCCATTCGGCGCGCGTCAGGCGTGCGTTTCCCTCTCCCTCGGGATCCTGCTCCAAGTGATTGATCGCGCACTGCAGCTGCAACGCCAACGCCACCTGCAACACGGCGATGCATGCAACGACAGCCAGTGCGACAAACGGTGACAACAGCCACAGCACGGTGAACGGCAAGCACCCTCCCAGAAAGATCGCCGCCGCCAGGCAGCGAGGCCACCAGTAAAAGGCCGACTCGCCCTGCTCCAGTTCTCGCATCACGCTGAGGATCAGCGAACAGAAGTAGCACGCCGGAAACATCACCCGAACCCAGGGCCACAGCGTCTTGCCGCTGGCTTGCTGATACAGCGTCCATTGCTGGTAGAGCCAGTAGGCAAAGTAGCCGCCCAGGGTCAGCAGCACCAAGACGAGGAGTTTGCGCGGGGCGACCACCAGGAATACCGGTTCGCGAACCGGCATCCAGCTCAGGCGGGAACGTGGTGTGGCATAGGGATCTTCAGCGACAGACATAGGCCGTATCTCGCGAGGGTGGCCAGCCAAAAGCTAACGCTCGCGAGACGTTTAAAGTTCACACCCGACTCAATCAGGACGTGTCCTACAACCGACTGCCTACCAGTCGTAGGTCAGGCTCGACACCACCGTACGCCCTTCGCCGTAGTAGCAATCCAGGTCACTGGTGCACTGCGACACATAGGTCTTGTTGGTGAGGTTCTGCACGTTCATCGCCAGTTTCACGCCCTTGAGTTTCAGCGGCGAGCGGCTCAGGTCGTAGCTCAGGCTGGCGTCGTAGACGCTGTAGGAAGGCACGCTAAAGGCGCCTTCGTAGTAGTCACCCAGGCTCTGGCGAGCGTAACGCACGCCCAAGCCTGCGCCGAGACCGGCTAGCGGTGTGTCGCCGATTACGCTGTAGTTGACCCACATCGACGCGGTCAGCGGTGAGATACCGGCGGGATGGCGACCTTCGCGGCCGTCGTTGTCCTTGGTGTATTTGATGTCGTTGCGCGAAGCCGACGCGACGATATCCCAGGCATCGCTGAGGACGGCCTTGGCTTCCACTTCCACGCCGCGTGAACGCATGGCGCCGCTTTGAGTACTGAAGGTGGTATCGACCGGGTTGGTGGTGAGCACGTTTTCCTGATCCAGTTGATAGACCGAGACCTGCACGAAACTCTTCTGCCCAGGCGGTTGGTACTTCACGCCGACTTCATATTGGTTGCCGGTGGACGGCTCGAAGGGCTTCTGATTGGCGTCAGTGCCGGCCAGCGGCAGGAAGGATTCCGTGTAGCTGACAAACGGCGCCAGGCCGTTATCGAACAGGTACACCAGGCCCGCACGGCCCGTGAAGGCCTGGTCTTTGCTGGCGAACCGGGTGTCGGCCAAGGGCTCTTTGTTGACGACGTTGGCCCAGTCGTAGCGCCCGCCCAGTACCAATGCCCATTTGTCCCACTTGATCTGGTCCTGCACGTAAAGGCCGGTCTGGGTGATGGTGCGGTCCCAGCGGTACGGTTGGCCGAAATTCAGGCGCTGGCCGTAGACCGGCTTGAACAGGTCGATGATCGGCGGATTGCGGTCGTACAAGCCGTGGAACTGCGAGTTGGAATGGTAGTAGTCCAGACCGAAGATCATCGTATGAGAGAAGGCACCGGTATCAAATTCCGCCTGGGCGATGCTGTCCACGCCAAACACTTTGTTGTTCTGCGCCCAGTCCACACCGAAGCGTTGCAGGTAGCGTTGATCCTGTACGCCAGTGGTTGGGTTGGCGACGAAACGGTAGCCGTGCAACGGCGCAGTGTAGCGGTCGTCGACCTCGGCGTAACGCGCGTTTTGCTTGAGCGTCCAGGTGTCGTTCAAGCGATGGGAAATCTCGTAGCCCAGCGCGTATTGCTCGCGGTTGTACTGGTTGACGCCGGGCTCGCCGATAAACAGGTCGCGCTTGATCTTGCCGTTGGGGTTGGCCCACAGCGTGCCGGACGCCGGCAACCCCTGGGCTTCGGGCACGCCTTTGTCTTTCTGGTACTGGGCGAACACCGTCACGCGGGTGTCGTCGTCGGGCAGCCAGGTAAAGCTGGGGGCGATGAACTGGCGTTTGTTTTCGACGTAATTGATTTCGTCCTGGCCGTCATTGGCCAAGCCGGTCAGGCGATACAGAAACTGCCCTTGCTCATCCAGGGGACCGCTCAGGTCGATGGCCGCGCTTTTGTGCTCGTAGGTGCCCGCTTCCAGCACCACTTGGTGGATGGGCGTTTCGCTGGGGCGCTTGCTGACCATGTTGACGATGCCGCCGGGCTGGTTCTGCCCGTACAGCACCGAGGCCGGGCCCTTGAGCACTTCGATGCGTTCCAGGGAATACGGCTCGATCTGCAACGCGCCGCCGGTGCTGCCACCGCCGTAGGGCAAGTGCAGGCCATCGAGGTACAGGGGCGTCGGTGAGAAGCCGCGCGAGGTCGGTTCATCGAACAGCTTCACGCGGTCGGCGAAACCACCCGCACTCATGCCAGGGGTGTAGAGCAACGCCTGGGTGACGCTTTGCGCGCCGCGCGCCTTGATCTCGGCGGCGGTGATCACGTTGATGGTCTGGGGGATTTCCACCAGTGCCGAATCGGTCTTGCTGCCGGACGCACTGCGGGTGGCGACAATCCCGTCCACCGGGCCCCAGGCACTTTCCTGGGCTGGCTGGCCGCTGATCTGGGTGGCGCCCAGTTGCAAAGGTCCGCCATTGGAAACCGCCTGCAACGACCAACCACCCTGGGATTGCATCGCCATTAGGCCGCTGCCCGCCAGCAGCCGCTCCAGACCCGACCCGACCCCATAGCGCCCTTGCAGGCCCGCACTGCGCTTGCCTTCGGTCAGCGTCGCGTCGACCGACAGCAAAATGCCCGACGCACTGGCAAAGCGATTCAGTGCCTGGTCGAGGCTGCCGGCCGGGATGTTGTAGCTACGCTGCGCCTCGGTACTTTCTTCGGCATGGACCAGCGTCGGCACCATCGGCACCGTCGCCAACAGGCTGACAAACACGCCACGGCGCAGGGCGCGGGCCAAGGGTTGGATTGGGTGGTGCGGCATTGCAGGACTCCCCGTGAGATCGCTTCTTGATTGGCTTTCAAGAGGTATCCCGAGCGGGATGCAAAAACCGACAAGCGCAGGTGAAAAAATTTTCAGGCCCGTGCCTTGATCGTCACCCAGTAGCGCGTGACCGCCTGCACCTGGACCGGCAACGATCGCTCCAGCGCGGCGAGGATGGCGTCGGTATCGTTCAGCGGAAACACGCCCGTCAGCAGCAGACCGGCCACCGCCTGATCACAGCGCAGCAGCCCCGGACGGTAACGACTCAGTTGCGCCACGAATTCGCCCAACGGCTGGCGCTCGGCGATCAGGCGGTGCTCGGTCCAACTGCTGGCATTGGCGCTCACCGCCGCCTGCGACGCGCTTTGGCGTTGGTTGAACCACAGGCTTTCACCGGCGTTCATCTGCACGGCTACGCCCTGTATCGGGGTCACTCGCAAGCGACCTTCGTACAGGTCGACACGGCTGCCATCGGCCAGTTCGCGCACGTTAAAGCGGGTGCCCAGCGCCTGCACATCGCCCACTGGGGTTTGGACGATCAACGGGCGGACGGGGTCGTGGCCGCTGGTCAACAGGATCTCGCCGCGGATCAGGCGGATACGCCGCTCACTGGCGCTGAAACGCAGGTCGACCGCGCTGTCGCTGTTGAGGTCCAGGCGCGTGCCATCGCTGAGGGTGACGTGGCGAATCTCGCCGGTGCGGGTGCGGTATTGCGCGAAGGCGGCTTGCCAGGGTTCGCTGCGTTGCACCAAGTAGCCGCTACCACCAGCCACCAACAGCAGGCCGAGCAGCTTGAGCGCAGCGCGGCGCTGCGTATCCGGGGTGTCGCGCAACACCGCGCGGGCGCTGTCGGCAGGCACGCTGCCGAGGGTGTGCTGCAGCTGCTGCAAACGCTGCCAGGCACGACGATGCTCCGGGTCGGCAGCCTGCCAACGGGCAAAGGCCAGGCGTTGTTCGCCTTGCAGGTCGCCGCCCCATTGCAGCATCAGCCATTCGCTGGCCTGCTCGACAATCGCCGGGGCGATGGGTGCGTCGTGTCTCATTCGGCGTAGGCCACTTGGTAGCAGGCGACGATGGCGCGGGTCATGTACTTCTGCACCGAGCTAATGGAGACATCCAAGCGCTCAGCGACCTGTGCATAACTCAGGCCTTCGAACTGCGACAGCAAAAACGCCTGGCGCACGTTGTCGGGCATGCGGTCGAGCATGGCGTCGATCTGCATCAGGGTTTCGAGGATCAGCGCGCGGGTTTCCAGGGAAGGCGATTCCGGCTCGGGCAGGTGCGCGATGCTTTCCAGGTAGGCGCGCTCGATGCGCAGGCGGCGCCACTGGTCGATCACCAGGTTGCGAGCGATCTGCGCCAGGTAGCTGCGGCTTTCCTTGTCACCGGGGAAACGTCCGGACACCAGCAGGCGCAGGAAGGTGTCCTGCGCCACGTCAGCCGCATGCTCGCGATCGCCCAGGCGCTTGCGCAGCCAGCCTTGCAGCCAGCCGTGATGGTCGCGGTACAGGAGGTGAAGCTGTTGCTGGCCGTCAGTCGCGCTGTCCATGAAAAAGCTCAGATACACTATTGAGAGCAATTATCATTACAGTTTATTTAGCGACTGACAAAAACTCTTTGTACTTAGCGTCCGGCGGTTTGCAGCGGGTACACCGATTCCCAGCCGCCGCCCAACGCTTTGTACAGGCCAACCATCGCCAGCGACACGCCCGTCGAGCTTTCCACCCACTGCTCTTGCGTGGCCAGCAGCGCGCTTTGCACGGTGAGTACGTTGACGAAATCCACCACGCCTTCAACGTACTGCTGCTGCGCGGTGCGCAGGGCAATCTGGTTCTGGCGCACGGCTTCGGCAAGGCTGTCGCGGCGCAGTTGGCTGGCGTTGTAGCGGGTCAGTTGGTCATCGATTTCATGCCAGGCGCGCAGCACGGTTTGCTGGTACGCCAGCGCCGCTTCCTGTTGCTGGGCTTCACGCAGGTTCAACATGCCTTGCAGGCGCCCGCCATTGAACAGCGGCAAGCTGAACTGCGGGCCGAAGGCAAAGGCGCGGGATCCCCAGGAACCAAAATCCGACAGTTGCATGGCCTGGGAGCCGAGGCTGCCAGACAAGGTAATGCGCGGGTAGAAATCGCCCTTGGCCACACCGATGCTCGCAGTGGCGGCGTGCAAACGCGCCTCGGCCTGGCGAATATCCGGACGGCGTTCGGCCAGCTCCGACGGCAAGCCAATCGCGATCTGGCGCTGGGTTTGCGGCACCGCGGCGTCCTTGGACAACTGCGCGTGCAGGGCTTGTGGCGGCTCGCCCATCAACAGGCTGAGCGCGTTGATGAGCTGGTCCTGGCGCTGTTGCAGATCCGGCAGGCGCGCCTCGATGGCGGCGACTTGAGCGGCGGCTTCGGCTACGTCCAGGTCCGTCGCCACACCGTCCGCCAAGCGCAACTGCGACAGCTTGAGGCTGTGGCGGGCAACATCGAGGTTCTGCTCGGTGACGGCGCGGGTGTTTTGCACGCCGCGCAGTTGGATGTAGTCCTGGGCGGTCTCTGCCAACACTGACAACAGCACCGCGCGACGATCGTTTTCGGCCACTTGCAGGGTGGCGTCAGCGGCTTCGGTTTCGCGTTTGACGCGGCCCCAGAAGTCCAGCTCCCAGGAAGCGGAGAAGCCCATGTCCCACTGATTGAACGCCGAACGGCCATTGTTGCCGGACGGGTCGCTCAAGCCTTTGCCGCTGTTGCGTTCGCGCTGGTAGTCACCCGTGGCATTGACGTTCGGATAACGCTCGGCGGTGGTCACCTGGCGTACCGCGCGGCTTTGTTGCAGGCGACTGCTCGCCAATTTCAGGTCGAGGTTATCGGTGAGCGCGCGGCGTGTAAGCGCCGAGAGCTGTTCATCGTGGAACACGTCCCACCAGCGTTCCTGCAACGGATCGCTGACCGCACGGCTGGCGGCCTGGCGGCCCTGGGGCGCGCTCCACTGGGTCACTTGCGGGCTCTGGGGCGTTTGGAAGTCCGGACCGACCGTGCAGGCGCTCAGGCTGATGAGGCTCAAGGTGAGCCAGGCCACTCGTTTCATTGCTGGGCCACCTCGCGCTGCTGCGCGGCCGGCGAGGTGTCGACGCTGGCTTCCACCGACATGCCGACCCGCAGACGCTCGATATGCGCCTGGTTGGGTTCGAGGACGATCTTCACCGGAATGCGCTGCACCACCTTGGTGAAGTTACCGGTGGCGTTGTCCGGCTTGACCGAGGCAAACGTTACGCCCGTCGCGGGCGCGAGGCTCTCCAGATGACCGTTGAGCAATTCACCGTCGAGGCTGTCGACACGCACCTGTACGGCTTGGCCGGCATGCATATGGGAAAGCTGGGTTTCCTGGAAGTTGGCGACCACGTAAGCCTCTTCCAGCGGCACGACCGCGAGGATCTTGCTGCCCGGCGTCACATAGGCGCCCACCCGCACTGCACGCTCGCCGACCATGCCATCCACCGGCGCGACGATGCGCGTGTACGACAGTTGAAAACTGGCCAGTTCCAGCGCGGCTTGGGCGCGTTTGAGCCCACCTCCGGCGGCATCACGCTGGGCGGTGAGGATTTCCACTTGCTTGCGTTCCGCCGCCAGCACGGCCGTGGCATTGGCCAATCGCGCGGTGGCCTGGTCGATGCGGGTCTTGGCTTGCTGGGCATTCTGCACGGTGCCGGCGCCGACTCCGGCGAGGTGGTTGTAGCGATTGAGTTCGTGTTCGGCGAAGGCCATTTCGGCGCGATCCGCCGCGACGGTGGCCTGGGCCTGGGCGATGACCGAACTTTGCCGCTCCAGGGTCGCCGTGGCGTTTTTCAGTTGGGCCTGGGCGACCAAGGTATCGGCGTCGGCCGCCTGGGCGGCAGCGCGGAAATCGCGGTCGTCGATCAGCGCCAGCAGTTGCCCGGCCTTGACGCGCTGGTTGTCTTCCACCAGCACCTCCTTGATAAACCCGGCCACGCGCGGCGCGACCAGGGTGAAGTCAGCGGCGACGAAGGCGTCGTTGGTGGTCTGGCGCTTGCTGCCCAGCACGCCCGGCGCGACCAGGTACACCAACACGCCGACGGCAAATACGGCGATGACGGAGACGGCAATTTTGTCTTTGCGTTTCATGAACAGTCCTTTCTATCAAGTCGGTGCGCGGGGCGGAAAGATCCGCGTGGGCATCCAGAAAATCAGCAGGATCAACGCCACCGCGACCGCGGCCATGACGTAGTACAGATCCGAAGAAGTCAGCACCACGGCCTGCTCGTGCAGGCGGTGCGCCAGGCCCGGCGCGTCACCGTCGGCCAGGGGCGAATTGCCCAGGCGGTCGACCAACATGGTCGAGTGAAAGTGCAGGCGTTGGGTGGTCAAGGTGTCGAGTACGCCGGTAGCTATCACGGCGGCCAGGCCCTTGATGGTGTTGAACCAGGCGGACGCGAACGGCCCGTCCATGGGCTGGATGCTGCCGGTGGAAAGCATCAGCAGCGGCAACACGGCCATCGGTTGCCCGAAAATCTGCAACAGATACAGGCCATAGAAATCGTCGCGAATCCACTCCGAGGTCAGGTGCGCACTGCCCACGCAGCACAGCACCAACATGCCCAGTCCGATCCCCAGCACCCAACGGCAGTCGACCCAGCGCAGGTTGCACAGCGCCGCAACCAGCGGCAGCGCGATCAACTGTGGGATCGCCATCAGCAGCATCACCGGCGCGGTTTGCAGCGGACGGTAACCCTGGACCTGGGCGAGGAAGCTCGACGGGATGATGATCACCGAGGTCAGCACCATCAGCACGCCCGCCAGCACAATCAGGGCGAATGACAGGTTGCGCAGGCCAAGCATCTGCAGCTTGAAAAACGGTATGGGTTGCGACCATTCATTCACCATGAACAGCGCCAGCATTACGCTGCCGCCACTCAACAGGAAGGTGATCAGGCCCGACTCGAACCAGTCCAGGCGGTTGCCTTGCAGGATGCCGATGACCAGCATGCAGATCGCCGGGAAGCCCAGCAGCACGCCACGCCAGTTGAACTGCTGGAAGCGCTCCAGGCGCAGCGGATCCTGCGGCAGGCCGTAGGCCACGGCAACCATGGCCAGCAGGCACGGCGCGACGATTTGCCAGAACGCCCACTGCCAGCCGACGTACTCGGTCCACAGCGCCGCCAGGGGCGTGCCGAGGCTCGGGCCGAAAGTGGCCGTGAGCGCGTAGCCGGCCAAGCCGTACAGCTTGACGTTGGCCGGCAGGAAACGCAGGGCCACGGTCATCAGCATCGGCGGCAACGCGCCGCCGGCCAGGCCTTGCACGGTACGCAGCAGCAACAGGCTTTCGTAGTTCGGCGCAAACGGGCACAGGATGCCGAGCACGGTGAACAGGCCGATGGCGCACAGCGTGAAGCGACGTAGCGAAAAGGTCACCGAACACCAGGGCGCAAACGCCATGGCCGCCACGGAAGTCGCGGTGTAGGCCGCAACCAGCCAGGTGCCTTCGTCAAAACCGATGTACAGCGCACCGCGGATATCCGCGAGGGCCACTTTGGTGACCATCTCGTTGAGGCCGGAAACCAGCACCGCCAGCAACACGCCGATCAGCCCGATGATGATGCGCGGGCCGAATACGGGTGGAGTCATGGCAGTGGGTGTGGCTGCGGCCGCAAGGGTGGGGGCAGCGAGGGAGGTCATGAACAGGTAACTCGAAATGTTAAATACCTGAGCAGTTTAATCAGGCACACACATGACAAAAAGTTACTTGTTGGAAGGATATAAGTGCGTCAGGCGCAATGATCAGACTGGCTGCGCTTCAAGCCAGGTGGCGTGGCAACTCTCGCGCATGGTCTCGCGCAGCCATTTGTGGGCAGGGTCTTTGTCGAATCGCGGGTGCCAGGATTGGGCCAAGACCAGCGTCGGCAGGGAGATCGGCAACGCGAACGAGCGCAGAGGCAGTTTCAGGCGATTGGCGCTCAACAGCGCTTCCTTGGGTACCGGCAGCAGCAGGTCGGAATCGGGCAGCATGAACATCGCGCCGTGAAAGCCAGGCGCGATCATCGCCACGCGGCGCTCCAGGCCCTGGGCATTCAGCGCGGTGTCGATCGGCCCACGGGCAATGCCGCGCCGCGAGATGCTGATATGGGAATAGCTGGCGAAGCGTGCAGCGGTAATTTCTTCATCGAACAACGGGTGGTCTTCCCGCGCCAAACCGACGAAGGTGGTGGAGAACAGGTTCTGCACCTTCACTTCGGGGGTGACCGGCATTGTGTTGCTCACACGCAAATCCAATCGGCCTTCACGCAGGGCTTCGTCGTCGGTGTCGCCTTCGGGCACGAAGCACAGCTCGCACAGCGGTGCCATGCGCTCCATGGTGTCGAACAGGCGACCGCCATACACACCGATGAAAAAGTCATTGGCGCGCACGCTGAAGCGACGGCGCAAGGTACTCAAATCCACTTGGTCCGCCGAACGGAACAGCAGCGCCGCCTGCTCCACCACGTTGCGTACCTGGCCTTGCAGTTGCAGTGCCTTGGGCGTCGGCACCAGGCCGCGACCGGCGCGCACCAGGATCGGGTCACCCACCGCTTCGCGGATCCGCGTAAGGGTGCGGCTCATGGCCGCCGGGCTGAGGTTCATGCGGCGCGCAGCGCCGACCACGCTGCCTTCGTCGAGCAAAGCGTCGAGGGCGACCAGCAGGTTCATGTCCGGTAGTTGCATGCCAAGCACTCGTGATCAACGGGGCGTGAATTGAGCGCAATCGTAGCAGGCTTTACAGGTAGCGCCTCAGGTTGCGGGGCAGGTATTTCGCGTAGGTGGATTTGGGGTGAGCCTGGCACTTGCGCACGATATCCGGCAAGGCGTTTTCCAGCTCGTCGGCTCTGACCAGGCCTTCGTTGTAGTCACTTTTACCGCTTAACGCCGGGAACATCACTGCTACACGGGTGATGGCAAAACTCTTCATTTGTACGAGCGGGCGGGAGGGATGGTCGCGGCGGAATGCACTGAATTCTTCGTTCAGTGCGCTGCAGGATTGATAGGTCGTTTCCATGAACGAAAGCTGGGAGCTTTTCGTTCTGGGCGCTTCAGGCGTAAAAATCATCTCGTTCAACGCGTTGATCACCGCTGGCTGGTCGGCATTCACTGTCCAGGGTTTGAAACGCCATTGCTTGGCCGCCTCCACGGCGGCTGCGCCGAACTCAGGCTTGGTGGCGCTAAGCGCTTTTACATCGCTGACCGAACCGTCGCTGTGGATGTTCAAGTTAATGCGTGCGTGCCCCGGGAGGCTGATCAAGTACGAGGGGTAGGTGGGCTTGGGCATGGACACCGCTTCGGGGACGAACTCGGCCAACACCGAGGTCGATAACAACAAAGCCGCTGCCAAGACAAAAAAACGCATAGTCGTAAATCCCTTTACTAAACCGGTTCGACGCCATCGCGGCGCCGAATTCGGGCGGGATTATCAAAGCCGGACAGGGCAAAGAGCAACCATTCCTATTTAAAAACGACGATTCTTACGATTGCGCGTAATCAACGCTGCATGCCCCAGCGCTTCACTGTCAGACGCTCGAAGGTATCAAACACCAGGTTTTCCACCAACAAACCGATCAGGATCACCACCGCCAGCCCGGCAAACACCTTATCGGTGTACAGCTCGTTGCGGTTCTGGAAGATGTACCAGCCCAGGCCGCCCTTGCCGCTGGTGGCGCCGAAGACCAGCTCGGCGGCGATCAGCGTGCGCCAGGCAAATGCCCAGCCGATCTTGAGCCCCGCCAGGATCGACGGCAGCGCCGCCGGAATCAGGATGAACAGCACAAACCGCATGCCCTTGAGGCCATAGTTGCGCCCGGCCATGCGCAGGGTTTCGGACACGCCAAGGAACCCCGAGTAAGTATTGAGTGCCAGCGCCCACAACACCGAATGCACCAGCACGAAAATCAGGCTGTTCTGCCCCAGGCCGAACCACAGCAGCGCCAGCGGCAACAAGGCGATGGCGGGCAGCGGGTTGAACATTGAGGTCAGCGTACTCAGCAGGTCGCGGCCCAGTTGGGTCGACACCGCCAAGGTGGTCAGGGCGAACGCCAGCACGATGCCGATCAGGTAACCCTTGATCAGTACCACCAGCGAAATGCTCACCTTGCTCAGCAGTTCGCCGCTAAGCAGGCCGTCATAAAGTGCAGCCGATGTCTGCAGGAAGCTCGGCAACAGCAGATCATTGTTCTGATATCGCGCAACCGCTTCCCACAGGACCGCAAGCACGATCAGGATCAAGCCCTTGCGCAGCCAGCCTTGTTGCCACAGGCGTTGACGCAGGGGCAGCTCGCGCTCCACGGGAACGCTGAGCAGTGGTTCGAGCGTGATTTCATATTCCTGGCGCATGGATGTTCCCCTTAATACGCGATGCGGATGTCAGCGAAACCCAGCTCGCGCTCGGCCTCGGGCGCTTCATCGAACAGCAAGCGATGAATGCGTCGCGCCGACGCCTGGAACTCCACGCCACCGAGGCTGTGCAGGTCGTATTGATGGCTGTGGATTTCCGCGCGCACGCGACCCGGATGAGGCGACAGCAACAGGATACGGTTGCCCACCACCAGCGCTTCTTCAATGGAGTGAGTCACGAACAACAAGGTGAAGCGCACTTCTTCCCAAAGCAGCAGCAGTTCTTCCTGCATCTTGCGCCGGGTCAGGGCGTCGAGGGCGGCGAAGGGCTCATCCATCAACAGGATTTTCGGCTGCATGGCCAAGGCACGGGCGATGGCGACACGGGCCTTCATTCCGCCGGAAAGCGTGTGGGGATAGGCATCGGCAAACGCCGTGAGGCCAACTTTGTCGAGGTAGTGCAGCGCGCGCTCTTCGGCTTCGGCGCGCTTCAAGGTTTTCGAGGCCACCAGTGGAAACATCACGTTCTGCTTGACGGTTTTCCACGGCGGCAACTGGTCGAACTCCTGAAACACCACGATGCGGTCCGGGCCCGGTTGCTCGACCTTTTGCCCCAGCAGACGGATCTCACCTTCGCAGGGCTTGATAAACCCGGCGATGGACTTGAGCAAGGTGGATTTGCCACAGCCCGACGGACCGAGCAGCACATAGCGGTCGGCGGGATCGATTTCGAAACTCACCTGATGGGTGGCCCGCACCACGCGCTCGGGGGTGCGGTATTCCAGGCTGACGTTATCCACCGCCAGTAACGGCAAGGCGGTGTTCAGGTTGCTGGCCGTGTGGCCTTGCAAGGGCGCGTTCATTTCAACTTCCTTGCAGGGGCTTGGCATCCTGGAAGAAGTAGTCCTTCCACGATTCAGGCTTGTTCTTGATGGCACCGACGCGGTAGAGGAATTCCGCCAGCGGATAAGTATTCTTGGGCGTGACGCTGAATTCGAACTGCGGGTTGTCGATGATTTTCAGCAGCTCGGCACGGTCGATCTTGGCCTTGGTCACGCGGATATAGGTGTCGGCCGCAGCCCCTTTGTCGTTCTGGGCAAACTGCGCGGCTTCGGTCAACGCCTCGATGAATGCCTTGTAGGTTTTCGGATTGTCATTGCGGAATTTCTCAGTGGCGAACAGCACCGTCGGTGAGTTCGGGCCGAGCAAGTCATAGGTGTTCAGCACCACATGCACGTTCGGGTTAGCCAGGGCCTGGTCCTGGAACGGCGGGTTGGAAAAATGCCCGGTCAGCTCGGTGCCGCCAGCGATCAGGGCGGCGGTTGCATCCGGGTGCGGGACGGCAACGGTGTATTTGTCGAGTCGATTGAATTCCTTGTCGCCCCACTGTTTGGCGGCGGCGTATTGCAGGAAGCGCGACTGCACAGAAACGCCGACCGCAGGCACCGCAATGCGGTCCTTCTCAGTGAAATCGGCGATGGTCTTGACCTTGGGATTGTTGCTTACCAGGTAGTACGGGAAGTTACCCAGGGACGCGACGGCCTTGACGTTCTGCTTGCCGTGGGTGCGGTCCCAGATGGTCAGCAGCGGGCCGACGCCGGCACCGGCAATATCGATGGAACCGGAGAGCAGCGCGTCATTGACGGCGGCGCCGCCGGACAGCTGAGTCCAGTCGACCTTGATGTCAATGCCTTCCTGCTTGCCGTATTTTTCGATCAGGTTCTGGTCGCGCACCACGTTGAGCAACAGGTACACGATGCCGAACTGTTCGGCGATACGGATCTCGCCTTCGGCCTGCGCGGCTGTCGGTGCAACAAGGCTGCCAGCCAGCAGGCTGACACCCAGGCCGACAGTCGCGGCCAGCCGTGCGAAGGGTATTTTCCTGGACATGGTCATGCTCCGAATCAGAAAGGCGCGTCGCCCTGGATGGTGGTGCGAAACAGCTTGCGGCGCAGATGACTAGGGCAACCGGCAGCCAGGTGAATCAGCGAGCGGTTGTCCCAGAACACCAGGTCGTGGGGCTGCCATTGGTGGCGGTAGATGTTTTGCGGCAACACGCTGTGGGCGTAAAGCTGGGCCAGCAGGTCGCGACTTTCGTCTTCCGGCAGACCGACAATGCGTGTGGTGAAACCCTCACTGACGAACAGCGCTTTGCGGCCGTTCTCCGGGTGGGTACGCACGATGGGGTGCACCACCTCCGCAACCTGGGCAAGCTGCTCGGGGGTCAGTGTGGGGCGCCAGTTGCCTTCGAATTTGGTTTCGCTGTAACGCGCGGTGTAGGAATGCGCGGCGTTGCGGCCCTCCACGGCTTTGCGCAGGTGCTCGGGCAGTTGGTCCCAAGCCTTGTGCATATCGGCGAACAAGGTGTCGCCACCTTCAGAGGGCAGCTCTTGGGCGTGAAGCATCGAGCCCAGGCTCGGCAGTTCTTTATAGGACAGATCCGAATGCCAGAATTTGCCGGCGTCTCCCAGGCCGATGGATTGACCGTTTTCGATGATGTTGGAAACGATCAGGATTTCCGGGTGGTTGGCCAGCAGGAATTGCTTGAGCACGTGGATCTGCAGCACACCGAAGCGGCGACTAAAGGTGATTTGCTGCTCAGGGGTGATGCGCTGGTCGCGGAACACCACGACATGATGGTCCAGGTGCGCACGGTGGATGCGCGCGAAATCCTGGTCGTTGACTGGTTGCGACAAGTCCAGGCCAATGATCTCGGCGCCAACACTGCCGGGCAATGGACTAATCTCGAAGCTTTGGGCGGCAGCGGTCGCTGTTGGAACAGTAGAGGTGGCGGACATGAGGTCACTCCCGGTCAGACAGGAGAGTGACTTTATAGATATAAGAACGGCTATTTAAATACCGTTAATGAATATCGATATGCGGGAATGTTCCTGCCCGCCCCCATGTCGAATTGGCTAAGGGGGAATAAACCACGGCGGCGAAGTGTTCAGTCCATAGCACTTGATGCGGCCATTATCGGCGCTTGAAGCAGGCTGGATGAACCTGGCTGTGTAAGGTGTCATTAATGCTGGCTGTGGGCGCCGGGAGCGCCTTGTTGAAACGCTTACAAGCCGAAACTGTGCCCGTTTGACAAGCTTGCGGCCAGTCTCTAGTGTGCATTGGATCCAATTAGCCACCCCCATTCTAATAAGGAGGATAGCGTAACCGTGACGCAGAAGCCGACCCCTTTGAACAGCATCAAGATCAGCGGACCTATTCCCGCCCATCTCGCGCGTTCCGTGATTGAAGAAACCTTGCGCAACGCCATCCTGGATGGCCGGTTGCCCTGCGGTACTGCCATGCGCCAACAGGAGTTGGCCAGCCTGTTCGGGGTCAGCCGCATGCCGGTGCGTGAAGCCTTGCGCCAGCTGGAGGCCCAGTCACTGCTGCATGTAGTGACGCACAAGGGCGCCGTTGTTGCACCGTTGATCGAAGACAATTCAGCCGAGACCTATGAACTGCGGATGTTGCTGGAGTCTGAAGCGCTGCGCCTGTCGATTCCCTTGCTCACCGAAGCCGATATCGTGGAAGCGGAGGCCTTCATTTGTGCCCTCGAACAGGAAAAGAACTACGCCGAAATTGGACGCCTCAATCGCCTGTTTCACATGGCGCTCTATGGCAAAGCGCCGAACCAGCGGCTGCTGAAATTGGTCGAGCACGGGTTGAACGAGGAAGAGCGTTTCCTGCGCTACAACCTTGAGGCTATGGGGCTGGGCGAGACGTCCCAGGAGGATCACCGTGAATTGCTGAATTTGGTGGCGCAGAAGAAAACCCAGGAAAGCATCCTGACGCTGCGCAATCACTTGATGCGAGGCATGGAAGTGATCACGGCGTATCTCAATGGCTTGGATGCTCACGGCAAGAAAGTCACGCAGTAACGTTTTGAACGCTCCTGTCCGACCACCAGTAGTGCCGGGCACTAACTCAAGTTAGTGCCCCACAAAAGAAACTTCCCACCGCGACACCAGCAACCAACTTACAACATATATTATTTAGAAAAACTTCTAACATATTTATATGCTCGCCAACTTATCTAATACGTTTATCATCTTTTATTACTAAAGCACTCCGTTCGGCGTGGCAGCGCTCACCTTGGGCGTTCCCGCGCGTCGGCAGCTGACTTGTACCTGCACACTTTCTAGCCACAACACACTCATCGCTGTTTTTTCCACAGCAGACGCAACAATTTATAGGCATCAACCATGCATCAACCGTTACTTGAAACAGCAACACTGCAGTTATGCAACCATCCGTTATTTTCAGAAATAACTTCCTTGCGCAAGTTGCAACTTTTTATGGAAAGTCATGTGTTTGCAGTCTGGGATTTCATGACGCTCGCCAAGCGCCTGCAACAGGACCTGACCTGTACTCGCCTGCCCTGGCTGCCACCTGCAGACCCGCAGGCAGCGCGGCTGATTAACGAGATCGTGCTGAGTGAAGAGTCAGACGAACACCCCGTGCAAGGCTATTGCAGCCATTTCGAACTGTATTTGGAGTCCATGGTGGAAGTGGGCGCCAGTACCTCGTCCATCAGCCACTTCGTTGCGCTGCAACGTCAAGGCCTTGGAGCCACGGCCGCCTTGCAAGAGGTCGAGGTGCTGCCCGGCGTGAGCCGCTTCGTCAACGACACAATGCACCTTGCGTTGAATGCGCCCACCCATTGTGTAGCGGCCACATTCTTGTACGGTCGCGAGCATGTGATCCCAGGAATGTTCGAGCGCATCCTGCAATCTGATGAGTTCATCCACCGCCAGGCGCCTACCTTGTACGCGTACCTCAAGCGCCACGTCGAACTGGACGCCAAGGATCACGGGCCAGCGGCGGTGCGGTTGCTCGATCACCTCGCCAGCGCTGACCCGACATATCCGCAACAGGCCAACGACGCCGCACTCGCGGCCGTGCAAAGCCGAATCGTGTTCTGGGATGAGCTTCGGGCCTCGCTGCAAGAGGTGCACCCATGAACACCAGCGACTACCAACCCATTGCCCACGAGTGGGAGCGCCGCGCAACCATCCGCACACGACCGCGCCGGTTGCTGGAGAGCGATGACAAGCTGATCTATCCCCTGTGCCGCCAGCCCTTGGTACTCACTGCGACCTTTCTTGAACACTGTTCGCAGTGGCGCGATTTTGTACTGGTGCAGAGCTTCTACAAATTCATCAACGACGTGGTGATATTCGAGACCGAGATCGTCGACGAGACTGCACGCAGCATCGCCAAGAATCGCTTCTCGGTGCACTTCCCGCTGATCTGCCGCGTTGATGCAATGACCGTCGTGGTGGACGAGGACTACCACGCATTGGTTGCGCTGGATTTCCTGCAGCAAACCGTGGCCATGACCGGTATACAACCGTTGGAACTGCCCAGGGAAATCGAATTGAGCCGTGCGCTGCCCGCGGCACAGGCACAGGCGCCAGCTCACCTGCGCGATGCCGTCGCGCTGATTGGTGTGGCCATTGCCGAAAACACTGTGACCCACGACGTGGCCGCGTTCTCCAAAGACACCAGCGTCAAAGCCTCCATCCGCGGCTTGATGGCCGATCACCTGTTCGATGAAGGCCGCCACGCGCAGTTCTGGGTTCGGCTTGTACGCTTGTATTGGCAGGCCGCGAGCGCGGAAGACCGCAATAGCATTGCCAAGGTGCTACCGACTCTCCTGGCCCAGTACCTGACGAACGACCTGCAAAAACACTTCGACCTGTACTTGATCGAACATCTCGACATCGGCGCCCGCCTGCGCGGCGCATTACAGGATGAAGTCGCTGCGCTGGCTTTCCCCATCACCCGCCAGCATCCATTGATGGGCAATATCCTTGGCTTCCTGCAGCAAAGCGGTTTGCTGCAAACACCGATTGTGGCGCAAACGATGAACGATTACTTGCCAGTGTCCGGGAGGATGACATGAGGCGACTGACCATCCGCTTTGCCGGCGACACCAGCGCCTTGCGCGCAGTCAGGCAGGAACTGGAAAAGTATGGGCATATCTCGAGCGATAAAGACATTGACCTGTGTATCGACGACGGCAGTCAGTCGCTACGGGACCAGACCGATCACGCTACAGTATTAAGCCTGCGCCTGGGTGTCGGACCAGTAACCGACTTCGGGCTACCCGCCCTGCAACTGCGCGCCTATGGGCCTGACCGGCAGTTAATGGCAGTACTGAACATCGCCGACGAGCCCACAGGTAATGGCCAGCGGCTCCATCGGCAGGTAACCCAAGCGTTGGTGGAATGGGTCGCGCTGCACATCAGTGGCTTCTCACGGGATCCTGGACATTTCACGTTGAGCGGCGTCGCCAACGACTGGCCTGAACAAGGCCTGGAAGTGCTTGAGGCGCTGGCATTCGTCCACCGGTTCAACCATACAGCAGACCCAGCAGTGATTGAGGAAGCCCGGTTGTCATTGATCAATCGGTTGCAGGCGAGCTTTCACGCTTTCGCACATCGTTCTGCACTGAACATAGGCGCCAGCGAGGTGACTTACCGTCAGCTTCATGCTCACGCCTCGGCGATCCAGCAGCGGTTACGCCCCTTGCTGGGGACTGCGCAGCCGTCAGCAGTGGTCGGTGTGTGCCTGGCAAAATCTGTCGAACTGTATGCCAGCATTCTTGCGGTGTTGGGTTGTGGCGCGGTGTACCTACCGCTGGATCCTGATCACCCTGCCCACCGCCATCAGACCCTGCTCGAAAGCGCAGGCGCTCGGGTATTGCTCGACGCCGGCCGGCATCCATTACGCGGCAGTTTGGCTTCATTGGATGTCAGCAGCAGCGACTACCGGAACGCCCGGATCACACGCCCATTGGCGCACTTTCAGCCTCATGTCGATGCCCCCTGCATGATGCTCTTTACATCAGGCACCACGGGCCAACCCAAAGGCGTGTTGCTCAGCCAAGCCAACCTGGCACACTTCACCGCCTGGTTCAGGTCCTGTATGAGCCTGGATGAACAGAGCCGCGTCCTGCAGTTCTCGCCATTGAGCTTCGATTCATCGCTGATCGATATTTTCCCCGCGCTGATCGCGGGCGCCACGCTGATTATCCCCAGTGCAGAGCAACGACAAGACCCTCTACAGCTGCTGGATTTGCTTCATCGGCAGCGCATCACCCATGCCTTTCTTCCGCCAGCGCTACTGAGCATCCTGCCGCCTGATCGGCCGCTTGGCCTGATGCACCTGCTGACGGGTGGAGATATGTGCGAGCCGCATGTAATCGAACGCCTGTCAGCGCAGTGCCAGTTCCATAACCTCTACGGGCCTACGGAGGCCACGGTGCTGGTCACCCATCGGATGCTGCATCCCAGTGACAGCAATCGCAACGTCGGCCTCCCCATCGCCAACAGCCAGGTGCTGATCCTCGATGAACACCTGCAACCAGTGGATGAAGAGGTGCTGGGTGAGCTGTATATCATCGGGCCAGGAGTAAGCCTGGGGTATGTGAACGCCCCATCAAAGGCTGCCAGTTCTTTCGTGGAGTTGGCGGTACCCGGATGCCCGCCCCTGAGGGCCTACCGTAGCGGCGACCTGGCACAGTGGACTGCCGCTGGAATCGCATTGGGAGGGCGGTGTGATGATCAGGTGAAAATCCGTGGTTTCCGGGTCGAACCCCGGGAGATTGAACAGTGCTTGCGCAACAGCCGGATGTATCGCCAGGTAGCGGTGGTGATCGACCGTGACCGCAGGATCCGTGGCTTTGTAGCCCAACCTGAATCAGGCGCCACCCTGACGGCCCTGCAGCAACACGCGCGACAGTGGCTGCCTGACTACATGCAGCCCAGCTTCTGGGAGGTATTGCCTCGTATGCCGTGTACCAGCAACGGTAAAGTCGACCGCGACGCGTTGCTGGCGCTGCCTCTCCAACCCACGGTGCCGACTTCACACAGCGCTGCACAAACTCCGCTGCAACTTCAGCTGGCCCATTTGTGGATTGAGCTGCTGGCGTTGCCCGTAGGTGAATTGTCTATCGACGAAAGCTTCTTCGACCTCGGTGGCCATTCGATTTTGTTGTCGACTCTTTTACTGCGTTTTCGCGAACAGTTCGGGCGTAACTTCTCGTTGAACCACTTCATTGAGGCTCCGACGATTCGTACGCTCGCAACATGGGTGGAAAACGGCGAACGACCCGAAGCCCCCTCCAACCAAGCGATCTGCGACGCTCAACAAGAGTGGCCACTCACTACGCTGCCCGATGCTTGCATGGGCGATCCGCACAAAGTGATCGTTACAGGGGCCAACAGCTTTGTGGGTGTCCATATCGTCGAAGCATTGCTGGCCACTGGAGCAACTGAAGTGGCGTGCCTGGTACGCGATGAACCCGGACAATCGGCAATGGCGCGATTCACCCAAGCATTGCGCGAATATCGCCTGGAACACCTGGACCTGAGCAGGGTGAACGTACTTGCTGCCGACGTCAGCCTGCCTCGATTGGGTTTGGCCAACGATACCTATGAGACCCTCGCCAAAAATTTTGGTGTGTTGGTACACAACGCGGCTCAGGTCAACCACGTGAGGGACTACGCGTCACTGACCAAGGACAACGTTGACCCCATACTCGAATGCCTGCGCCTGTGCGAGACGCACTGCAAGAAAGTCTTCAACTTCATCTCGACGCTGTCAGCTTCGAGCAGCGTCGACGCCCAAGGCTATGTCCTCGAAGCGCCCGCCGCGACCACACTGCCGCTGTACATCAAGAATGGCTACAACCTGTCCAAATGGGTCGCCGAGCGGCAATTGGGACGGGCAGTGGAGCGCGGAGCCTGGGTGAACATCCATCGCCCCGGCAACATCAGTTTCAACAGCCTCACGGGCGTCTGCCAGCCGCAGAAAAACCGTCTGATGCTGATGCTCAAGGGATCACTGCAGCTGGGTCTGCTACCGCGACTGACGTTGAACTTCGACCTGATGCCAGTGGACTTCCTTGCTCGCTTCATCGCGTTCCATTGCGGCCGTTTTCAAGCCGATAGGCGTGTCTTCAACCTGCACAACCCACAGCCGTTGAGCTGGGCGCACTACTTGGATGCCTTCAGCCGCGCGGGACACTGTTTCAAGCGGGTAAGCGTGGCGCAATGGCAACAGTCGCTACGAACGGTCAGCCAGGACAACGCACTGTTTGGCGTGCTTGGCTTTTATCTCGATCGTCTAGACGAAGACATCAGCGATACCTCCATGATTCGCCACGACAACGCGCAACGGGGCGTCCAGCAGATGGGAGCCCACTATCCCGAAAAAGACCCGGACCTCTTGAGCAAGGGTTGCAACTACCTCAAAGCCATCGGCTTTCTTTGAACGCCTCAGGACGACTTTATGAAAGCACTGCAACCCGATACGTTAATTCGCAACCCGAACGGTCCACCGATAGTGGCATGTGCCGTGGTCGACTGTCCTGCCCCTCGCCTGTGGGACATGGTGGGACAATTTGCCGGCTTCGATGTGTTCATTCCCGACCTGTCGCATATCGAAATGATGGGCGCAGGCGTGGGCGCCTTGCGCACAAAGTTTTTCCGCGATGGCAACTGTGTGGTGGAGCAACTCAATAGCCGGGACGAGCACGCCATGCAGATGACCTGGACCACGATCTACAACACCCTCGGTGTGGCCAGGTTATGGGCAGCGATCCATGTGGAGGCCCTTGGAGCGGAGCGTTCCAAGGTGATATGGACAATTATTGCCGAGCCCGTCGACAGGGCAGACACAGAGTTTGGGCAATTTGTGCAGGGCTTCGCCGATAACGCCCTGGAAAATGTCCGCCGGATACTTGGCTGAACGGCAGGGGCGAGATAAATCGCTCCTGCCGGATCAATCAGCGGGTCAGATCTTGAAACTGTCGACCAATTGCTTCAAGCGATTCGCCTGCTGCGACAGTGCATCGCAATCTTTCAGGGTTTCGTTGAGATTGGCCACGCCCTGCTGGTTCAGCAGGTTGATCTGGTTGATGTCCACGTTAAGGGTTTCCACCACGGCCGTCTGTTCTTCAGTGGCTGCTGCGACGGACTGGTTCATGCCGTCGATCTCGACAATCCGCTGCGTCACGCTAACCAGGCGCTCACCGGCCTGATTAGCGACCTCAACACTTTCTTCGCTGGAGGTTTGGCTGGCGTTCATGGTGGTGACCGCTTCACGCGAGCCCACTTGCAGCGACGTGATCATTTTGTGGATCTCTTCGGCTGACTCCTGAGTGCGGTGAGCCAGGTTACGCACCTCGTCAGCGACCACTGCAAAGCCTCGACCGGCCTCACCGGCGCGTGCCGCTTCAATGGCTGCGTTGAGTGCCAGCAAGTTGGTTTGCTGGGAGATGCCTTTGATCACATCAAGGATGTGACCGATGTTGTCGGTGCTGGCGTTGAGGGTCTCGATCTGGGTACAGGACAGGCTGATCTTTTGCGACAGCTCTGACATAGCAAGGATGGTTTGCTCCACCACTTTGCGCCCATCATCGGCTTGCTCACTGGCGCCGCTGGCATGCTGTGAAGCATCGGCGGCGTTGCGTGCGATTTCCTGGGTGGCTGCGCCCAGTTCGTTGATCGCGGCAGCCACGCTGTTGGTACGCGCGCTTTGCTCGTCGGAACCAATAATCGAGGCATTGGACGAGGCCATTACGCGTTGGGACAAATCGTGGACCTGACGGGTTGCGGAAGACACTTCCGAGATCGAAGCGTGGATGCGTTCTACGAACTGATTGAAGGCACTGCCGACTTCGCCGAACTCGTCCTTGCTAGTCACAGCGAGGCGGCGGGTCAGGTCACCTTCGCCCTGGGCAATGTCCTGCATCGCTACGCCCATGGTGGTGAGCGGGCGCAGCAAGACTTGAATCAGCAAGCTCAGGAGTACGGCAATCGCGACCACGGCGATCAACATGGCAATCAGCGCAGAAGTGCGGAACTTGCCAAGCGGTGCGTAGGCTTTGTCTTTATCAATCGACAGGCCGATGTACCAATCTGCGCCAGGCAAGCCACTGATCGGGGTAAATGACAAAATGCGATCCTGCCCATTGAGGACGACGTCCTGACTGACCTTCTCGATGCGTACCTGGGTGCCGGGATAGATGTCCTTGAGGTTTTTCATCACCTGGTCCTGATCAGGACTGACGATGACTTGGCCGTCGCTACTGACCAGGAACGCATGGCCGATACCGCCGAAGTCCACCGAGTTGATGATCTTCACAAGGGTCTGCAGGCTCAGGTCGCCACCGACCACGCCGAGCAATTCACCATTCTTTTTCACCGGCATGGCGATAGTCACGATCTGCCCGCCCACTGCTGCCATGTAGGGCGGAGTGAGCATGGGTTTGTCCGCAGCCACTGCCTGCTTGTACCAGGGACGCTGACGGGGGTCGTAGCCGTCAGGCATTTTTGCGTCCGGACGCTGGGTGAACACACCGTTGGTCTGGCCAACGTAGGTGAATTGGAAGTTTGAGGTAAATGCCGGTTGATCGACCAAGCCAGGTAGATCAGCTCCACTGCCTTGGTGAGCGACGTTTTGCGTGAGACTTTCAAGCACCAGTATTCGACCACTTAGCCAGTTCTGCACACTGCTGGCGGTGAGCTCACCGGATTGTTGGATGGACGACTCCAGGTTCTGCTTGATGGTGCTGCGTTGCAGGTAGTCGTTGTAGAGAGTGAATAACGCGAAGGCCAGAACCACGACGCCTGACGCGGCCAACAGAATTTTATGACTGAACTTGAGATTCATTTCATCGACTTCTTTTGCCAAAGGGGGGTGAGCGTGCCGAGTGGAACATTCCATGTAGCGGTATAGGCGGCTTCTCGGGCCGCTCTATTTCGGTGCACGCATGGCTCGTCAGGCTTTCGGCCAAGGTTTGGCAAATCTTAGGTATTTGTGAGGCATTTCCTGTTTTTATGTAGGAAACCGACCAGCGGTACACCTATGCGATGGGGTTACCAAACGTGGAAATTTTTGGCCCTAAACGACAAAACCCCTGTCTGCGTTAGCAGACAGGGGTTTCGGAATTCAATCTTGACGATGACCTACTCTCACATGGGGAAACCCCACACTACCATCGGCGATGCATCGTTTCACTGCTGAGTTCGGGATGGGATCAGGTGGTTCCAATGCTCTATGGTCGTCAAGAAATTCTGTGTACCAGTCCGTTGAGTGAGCAACGTACCGGTGAAATTCATGAGCTTCTACATAAACAAAACCCCTGTCAGCGTTAGCAGACAGGGGTTCTGGAATTTAATCTTGACGATGACCTACTCTCACATGGGGAAACCCCACACTACCATCGGCGATGCATCGTTTCACTGCTGAGTTCGGGATGGGATCAGGTGGTTCCAATGCTCTATGGTCGTCAAGAAATTCGGGTACTGAGTCGTGGCATGTGCCTCGCTTCAGCAAATTGGGTATGTGACAGCTTTCGGTGTTTTGTGAGATTCGAACTTTCGGTTCTATCGTCTTCACACACCGCAATCTGGCCTTTCGACTCAAATTGCTTGGGTGTTAT